>NZ_JQMV01000003.1:1370194-2055291 GCF_000744885.1 Thermus amyloliquefaciens
GGCCAGGACGCCCGTCATGATCAGGGAGCTCACCACAGCCGCGTTGCGCCAGAAACGAGGCTCGAGCCATCCGGACCCCCGCGAAAGCCACAGGGTGAGGACCACGGTGGCGAAAAGGGCCCCGACGGTGGTTTCTATCCAGCCGATCTCCATACCTTACCCTCCTTTCACCTCCAGCTCATAAACTCGGACATTACCAGCCTGGTTTCCATGACCTGGGTCAAGGGCGAATGTCCCCGGGGGGCTTCCCCGGGACACCCCTCTTCAGGCCATGGAACCCCTCCTCCACTACCTCTACCACCACTCCTGTCCCAGGCCTGGTTCACCGGGGGAAGGTAGTGCCCTTCCCCGCATCCCCCGGGGGACTAAATCCAAGGGAATTACTATGTGGACATGCCGGTGCGGAGCCTTTTGAGACGCGAAGAGTCCTACGCCCTTCATGCGCTTTTGTTGTTGGCAGAGGAACCGGGGCTTGGTGCGGCGGAAATCGCCAAGAAGCTCAAGGCCCCGCCCGCCTTCCTGGCCAAGGTGCTCTCCAAACTGGCCAAAGCCGGCCTGGTGGAAAGCCGCATGGGCCGGGCCGGGGGGGTGTGGCTCAGACTTCCCCTCGAGGAGATCTCCCTCCTCAAGGTGATGGAAAGCCTCTCCGGTCCCGTGGCCCTGGACCTCTGCGCCACCCTGGGGCGTTGCCCCACGGAGGAAAGGCGGGGGTTTTGCTACCTCAAGCCCACTCTGGTGCGCATGAACCAGGAGATCCGCAAGGCCTTTTCCAGCCTCACCCTCAAGGACCTCCTCCCCGAAGCGCCCCAGAGGGCTTGACCGAGGTCATGGCGGGAAAACCCCTGGACGCCCAAGGCTAAGGGGCATGGAGGGGATCACCCTGAACACCACGGTCAACGAGACCCTCCGGCGCTTCCCCAAGGCGGTGGAGCTTCTCAATGGGCTAGGCCTGGACACCTGTTGCGGCGGGGCGGAACCCCTGGGGGAGGCGGCCAAGGCCGCAGGCCGGGAGCCAGAGGCGGTGCTTCGGGCCCTGGAGGCCTTCTTAGAGGGGGAAAGGGCATGAACCTCCTGGAGAAGGCCCGCTACGGAACGGTGCGGGGGGTTGAGCTCCTGGCCGACCACCCGGAGGTGCGCCTGGTCCTCTTCAGCCTGCAGGGGGGACAGGAGGTGCGGGGCAAAGGGGAGCCCCGGGTCCACCTGCTTTGCCTCGAGGGGCAGGGCCTCCTTTGGGCCGGGGAACGGAGCCTTCCCGCCACCCCCGGTACCCTCCTGGCCGCGGAGCCCGGGGAGGCCCACGGGGCCAAAGCCGGGGAGGGAAGCTTTCTGGTGCTTGGCATCATCACCCCCAGACCATGATCCCGGCAAGCCGCCTGGCCCTCACCTCCGCCCTCCTCTGGTTCCTGGCCGCCAACCTGGTGGGCCTCCTCCTCGGTCTGGGCCTCCTTCCCCACACCTGGCGGCCCGCCCATGCCCACCTGCAACTCCTAGGCTTCGTGAGCCTTATGATCTACGGGGTGGCCTACCACGCCTTGCCCCGGTTCCGGGGGGTGGTCTTCCGCAGGCCAGGACTGGCCCTCTTCCAGGTGCTTCTGGCCAATCTTGGCCTTCTGGGCATGGCCTTGGCCTGGGGCCTGGGACTTGGGAACCCCCTATGGGGGGTCTTTGCCACCCTTTCCCTCTTGGCCGGAACGCTCTTTGCCCTCCTCATGCTGGAGGTACTCTGGGGCTAGGGAACCCCATCTTGGAGAACGGTATGCGTGCGGCAGGTGTTCCCCTGAAAACCGTGGCCCTCCCCACGGAGCACGGGGGCTGGGGGTTCACCCTGGAACCCCTCCTCCTGGGCCTTTTGCTCTCGCCAGGACCCCACACCCTGGGCCTTTTTCTCCTGGGCCTCTTCGGGTTCCTGGCCCGGCACCCCTTGAAGCTGGCCTACCAGGACCTGCGGAAGCGCAGGCGCTATCCCCGAACCGGCCTGGCCCTGAAGGTGGGGGGAGGCTACGCGGCCTTGGCCTCCCTAGGCCTTCTCCTTACGGCCCTAACCGCGCAAGGCCCCTTTCTTCTTCCCCTTCTCCTCGCCCTACCCCTAGGGGCCTATATGCTTTGGGCGGATGCCGCCAACCGCTCCCGGGACCTCTTCCCCGAGATCGCCGCCGCCTTGACCATGGCCTCCTTAGCCCCAGCGGGGGTGCTGGCAGGTGGCTTGGGAGCAGAGATCGCCTGGGGAAGCTTTTTGGCCTTGGCCCTGAGGGATATCGCCGCCCTCTACTACGCCCGCACCCAGGTCCTCCGGGCCCGGGGAGGCCACCCCAAGGCTTACCCCGCCCACCTGGCCCTCTGGACCGCTACCCTTCTCGCCCTTCTCCTTCAAGGCCAAGGGCTCCTTCCCGCTCCCACGACCCTCGCCCTTCTCCTGCTGGCCCTTTATGGGAGCCTGGCCCTTCTCAGGCCCCCGGTGGAGGCCCGGGTCATCGGCTGGACGCAGATGGGCTTTGGCCTCCTGGTGGTCCTGGCCACCGCCTTGGGCTACACCCTCCAGGGGCTTCCCACCGCCCTTTTGGGGGTACCCGCCCTCCACCGGTTCCTGGGGTGGGCCCTGGTGGGGCTCGCCTTCGTGGCAGGGCTTTACCTCTTCCTGCGGAAGGAGGTCACCAGGCCCATCCGCCTTCTCCTGGGGCTTTACGACCTGAACGCCCTTTTGGGCCTCCTCCACCTGGTCTTCGTGTGGCAACCCCTCCCCCACCCCCTCCTGGCCCTCATCGGGGTGGTTCTCCTTCACCTCCTCCTCCGGCGGCCCCACCCCTGGCCGGCGGCGGGGTTCTTCCTCCTGGGCCTCCTCCTGCTTTGGCACTGAGGCCCAGATGGTGGGGAAGGCTCCTTTGCTGCGGCCAGGGGGTTGCACAATGGGGGCATGAGGCAAGCCTGGGGTTTTGCCCTTCTGGTACCCTTTGGCCTAGCCCTCTACGCCCTCCTGGCCACGGAGCCGCGCCTGCGCTGGGCCGAGCCCGTGCAAGCCCCGCCCGCGGGGCTTCAGGAGGTCTATGCCCGGGCCCACCCGGCGGTCCTCCGCATCGATGGCCCTGAGGGAAGCCGGGGCACGGGGTTCTTCTATGCCCCCGGCCTGGTGCTCACCGCCTACCACGTGGTGGGGGAGGGGGGGCCCTACACCCTGGTGCTCGCCAACCAGAGCCGGGCCACGGCCACCCTCCTGGGCTTCGCCGAGCCCCTGGACCTGGCGGTCCTGGCCACGGCGGCCCAGGCCCCAGCCCTCCTGCCCTTGGAAACCCAAAGGCGCCCACAGGTGGGGGAAGCCCTCCTGCACATCGGCAACGGCCGGGACCAGTTCATCGCCCCCCGCTATGGGCGCGTCACCCGGGTTTCCGCAGACCCCTCTCCCTTCCTGCCCCAAGGCCTGGTGGAGACCACCCTCCCCCTATCCCCTGGGGACTCGGGGGGGCCCGTGTTGAACCTGGAGGGGAAGGTGGTGGGGGTGGCGGTGGCCATCGGCCAGACGGAGGAGGGCTTCCGGAGCTTCTTCACCCCCCTTGCGGACCGGGGCCCGGTCCTGGCCAGGCTCGAGCAGGGGCAAAGGAGCTACTGGCCCTACCTGGGCCTTAGGGGCCCCCGGGGGCTTACCCCGGAGCTGGCCCGGGAGCTGGGCCTACCCCCAGGGGGCGTGGTGGTGGGGGAGGTGGTGCCGGGCGGGGCCGCCCACCGGGCAGGGTTAAAGGGTCTGGAATCGGGAGGGGTACCGGACGTGATCCTCGAGGTCAACGGGGTCCCGGTGAACAGCTTCGAGGACCTCCTTCGGGAGGTCCGCCGCCACCAGGTGGGGGAAAGGGTCCGCCTCACCGTACGCCGGGGCGGGGAGGTCTTCCGCCTGGAGGTGGAGCTCGCCCCCTTCCCCGGGCGGTAGTCAGCCCACAAGGTCCCGGTAGGCGGGAAGGCCCGGTACGCCTTCCGCCAGCAAAACCGCCCGCAGGACCGCCCGGGTCACGGCATCGGCGGCGTAGGCCCCAAGGCGCAACAGGGCGTAAGGGTCCACCCCCTTCCCCTCCCCCAGGGCCAAGGCGAAGACCAGGTCCCCGTCCAGGGGGGTGTGGGCCGGCCGGATGGCCCGGGCGATGCCATCCTGGGCCATGATGGCAAGCCTCTTGGCCTGGGCCTTGCTCAAGGGGGCGTCCGTGGCCACCACCGCCAGGGTGGTGTTCTGGCCCAGGAGGAAGGGGTAGCGGTAGTCCTCAGGCCTCCCCCGGTAGCGGGAGCGGTCCGGCAAAAGGGCCCTCTCCTCTTCCGCCAAAAGCTCCTCCCCGTAAAGCCTCCCCGTCCTGGGGTCAAAGGGGCGGCCCAGGCTGTTCACCGCCGCCAGGGCCAGGACCCGGTACCCCTCTTCCAAGGCATACCCCGCCAGGCCCACCCCGCCCTTGACCCCGCCCGCCACCGCCCCGGTACCCGCCCCCACGCTCCCCTCCCAAGGCTCAGACCCGGAAGCCAAGGCCGCCCGGTAGCCCGCCTCCCCATCGGGAGGGCGGTGGACCCTGCCCCGGCCCAGGTCGTAAAGCACCGCCGCGGGCACGATGGGCACCACACCCCCAGGGGTGGGAAAGCCCCTCCCCCGCTCCGCCAGGTAGCGCACCACCCCCTCCGCCGCCGCCAGGCCGAAGGCGCTTCCCCCGGTGAGGAGAACGGCCTGCACCCTTTCCACGGTGTTTTCCGGTTGGAGGAGGTCCGTCTCCCGGGTGCCGGGGGCCGCCCCCCGCACGTCCACCGCCCCCACAGCCCCCTCCTCCACCAGGACCACGGTGCAACCCGTGAGGGCCTCGAGGTCGGTGAAATGCCCCACCCCGATCCCCGGCCAAAGGGCCGCCTTACCCCACAAGGCTTCCGCCATAAGCCAAGTATCGGGTAGGCTAGGGAGCAGAACAAGGAGGGCATATGTGGGAGTACCTGATCCACGGCGAGGCCTCCCCCACCGTCCAAGCCTTTTTGGAAGGGCTGGGCAAAGCCCTGGAAGCCCAGGGGTTCCGCCACAACCCCAAGGCCCAGGCCCCCAACCTGGTGCTGAACGCCATTTCCCTGGAAAACCCGCGCCCTTACCGCCGGCGGGCCCAGGCCACCTTCGTGGCCTCGGTGCTGGAGCTTTCGGAGTTCCCCCAAGAACCCCTGCAAGCCCTCTACCCCTACCTGGTCCGCGCCCTTTCCAACGTGCTCCTGGCCTACGTTCCCGGCCAAGGGGTGAAGTTCCTCACCCTGGAGCTGGGGCACTACGACGAACCCATAGGGGAGGGGTTTTACGAAAGGGTGGCCGCCCGCCTAAGGCCCATCGCCTGTAGCCGCCTGGTCATCAACAACGTCTTCCACAAGGACCTCGAGCCTGAGCTTTGGCAAGGGGACGAGCTCACGGAAAGCATGTACTGGGCGGGAAAAAAGCTCAAGGAGTGGGACCTCCTTCCCGCCCCCTTCCCCATTGAGGAGATCCTTCCCCCCGAGGACCTCCGCCACGTGAAGCGGCTTTATGGCATCGGCGGGCTTTCGTATGGCAACCTCTCCGTGCGCAAGGACAAGGGGCGCTTCTGGATGTCGGCCAGCGGGGTGGACAAGGCCAACCTAAAGGAGATCGGCCGGGACATCCTCATGGTGAAGGACTACGATCCCGAGCAGAACGCCATCCTCCTCTCCGTCCCCCCCCATGTGGAGCCCCGGCGGGTGAGCGTGGACGCCATTGAGCACTGGATGATCTACCGGGAACACCCCGGGGTGGGGGCCATCCTGCACGTGCACGCCTGGATGGAAGGGGTGCCCGCCACCCCCTTCAACTACCCCTGCGGCACCTACGAGCTGGCCCAGGCGGTGGCGGAGAAGGTGCGCCAGGCCCCCGACCCCACCCGGGCGGTGGTGGGCCTCAAGAACCACGGCCTCACCATCACCGGGCGCAGCCTGGAGGAGATCATGGAGCGGATTGAGGGCAAGCTCATCCGCACCGTGCCCATGTCATGAAGGCCCTCCTCTACACCCCCTCCCTGCCCCGCTTCTTCGCCGCAAGGGCCCTGGGCAAACGCTTTCCCAAGGGGCTTCTCCCCTTGCGCCTGGCGGAGGTGCCCCTGCCCGAGCGGGAGGGGTTCTTGCGGGTGCGGGTGCGCCTAAGCGGGGTCTGCGGCTCGGACCTCGCCCTCCTCCACGGGAAAAGCCCCCCCTCCATAAGCCCCTTCTTCTCCTTTCCCGCCGTCCTGGGCCACGAGATCCTGGGAGAGGTGGAGGGAAGCCTGGTGGCCGTAAACCCCCTCCTCGCCTGCGCCGACCGGGGGCTTGCCCCCTGCCCCGCCTGCCAGCGGGGAGAGGAGGGGCTTTGCCAGAACGTGGCCGAAGGGGCCCTGGCCCCGGGGATGCTGGGCTACAACCGGGACCTCCCCGGGGGATGGGGGGAGTGGATCCTGGCCCGGCCCGAAAGGCTTTACCCCATCCCCGAGGGCGTACCCGAGGGGCGGGCGGTGCTTGCCGAGCCCTTGGCGGTGGTGCTCCGGGGGCTAGGGAAGCTCCACCCCTGGCCGGAGGAGATCCTCGTCCTGGGCATGGGCACCCTGGGCCTCCTCGCGGTGAGGCTGCTTCGGGCCTTAGGGTTTTCCGGGAAGGTCCACGCGGTGGCCAAGTACCCCGACCAGGCGGAGCGGGCCTTGGCCTTCGGAGCGGATCGGGTCTACGGAAGCGCCAAGGAGGCCCTCGAGGACCGGGCCCGGCGCTACCGCTACCTCCTCTTTGAGGGGTACCGGGGTGGGTATGAAGCGGTGGTGGAGGCTTCGGGAAGCGGGGCTGGCTTCCGGCAGGCCCTCACCCTGGCCCAAGAGGGGGGCAGGGTGCTCCTCCTGGGAGCCCCTGGGCTGGAGTGGGCCGACCTCTCCCCCTTCTGGTTCAAGGAGGTGGCCCTTTCGGGAAGCTACACCTACACCCGGGAGGAGTTCGCCCAGGCGGTGGCCCTCCTCCCGGAGCTTGGGGGCCTGGAACGCTTGGTGGCGGGGGCCTTCCCCTTGGAGGCCTGGCGGGAGGCCCTAAAGGCCCAGGGCAAGGCCCTCTTCCGGCCAAATGTGGCCTAAGGGCCACCGCTCCCCCACCGGGGGGCTATACTGGCTGGAAACCGCAGGGGGTGGGCATGGTCTGGGAAGAGGAACCCTTTGTGCAAGCGGGGGAGAAGCTCCGGGCCCTTCTGAAGGAGGTGAAGCGGGTCATCGTGGGCCAGGACCACCTGCTGGAGCGCATGCTGGTGGCCCTTCTCGCCCGGGGGCACCTGCTCATCGAGGGGGTGCCCGGCTTGGCCAAAACCTTGGCGGTGAAAACCCTGGCCCGGGCCGTGGGGGGTAGCTTCCAGCGGATCCAGTTCACCCCCGATCTGGTGCCCGCCGACCTCCTGGGAACCCGCATCTACAACCCCAAGGACGGGGAGTTCCGCACCGAGCTTGGCCCCATCTTCGCCCACCTCCTCCTGGCGGACGAAATCAACCGGGCCCCGGCCAAGGTGCAGTCCGCCCTCCTCGAGGCCATGCAGGAACGGCAGGTAACCCTGGGCAAGGAGACCTACCCCTTGCCCCAGCCCTTCCTGGTTCTGGCCACGCAAAACCCCATCGAAAGCGAGGGCACCTACCCTCTGCCCGAGGCCCAGCTGGACCGCTTCCTCCTCAAGGTGGTGGTGGACTACCCCGCCTTCCACGAGGAGCTCCTCATCGTGGAGCGCATGACCGCGGGGGAGGAGATTCACGTGGAGCAGGTCCTCAGCCTGGAGGAGCTCCTCTCCCTTTCCCGCCTGACGGACCGGGTCTACGTGCACCCCAAGGTGGCGGAGCACGCGGTGGCCCTGGTGCAAGCCACCCGCCATCTGGAAAGGGTGGGCCTTGGGGACCTCAAGCCCTTCGTGGCCTTCGGGGCCAGCCCTCGAGCCTCCTTGGCCCTGGTGCAAGGGGCCAAGGCCCTGGCCCTGGTGCGGGGCCGGGCCCACGCCCTGCCCGAGGACGTCCGCGACCTCTACCTGGACGCCCTCCGCCACCGCCTGGTCCTCTCCTACCAGGCCCTGGCGGAGGACGTGAGGGCAGAAACCGTGCTGGAGGCCATCCTCCAGCGCCTGCCCCCGCCCTTCGTGCCCCTGCATGACCCGTATGGAGACGCCCGAAGCCCTCTTGGCCCGGCTGGAGCTTGAGGTGGTCCGCCCCTTGGACGGGCTCCTCTTCGGGGACTACCGGGGGGTGTTCTACGGCCGCAGCCTGGACCTGGCGGAGGTGAGCCCCTTCAGCCCCGGGGACGAGGCGGAGCGCATCGACTGGCCCGCCACCGCCAGGACAGGGGAGCTCCACGTGCGCCGCTTCCGGGAGGAGCGGGAGCTCACCCTATGGCTGCTCCTGGACGGCAGCCCCTCCATGCGCTTTGGCTCCAGGAGGCGGGAGAAGTACGCCCTGGCCCTGGAGCTGGCCCTCTGCGCGGCCTACATCGCCCTGCGCCACGGGAACCGCGTGGGGGCCATCCTGCCCACCGGCCTCCTGCCCCCGAAAGGAGGCAAGGCGCAGGCTCTGCTCCTGGCGCGGGAAGCCCTTAAACCGGGGCGCGGGGCTCCTTTGGGGGAAGCCTTGGACCTCCTGGGACGGGTGGCCAGGCGGCGGAGCCTCCTTTTCGTCTTCTCGGACTTCCTGGACCCCTTTGAGGCCCCCCTCGCCCGCCTGGCGGCCCGGCACGACCTGGTGGCGGTCCTGGTGGAAGACCCCTGGGAGCGGGCGCTCCCGGAAGCGGGCGTGCTCTCCTTCCTGGACCCGGAAACGGGGGAGGCGGTGGAGGTGAACGCCCTGGACCGGAGGGTGCGGGAGGCCTACCGGAGGCGGGCCGAGGCCCTGCGGCAAGAGCGGATAAGGGGCCTGCAGCGCGCCAGGGCCCATCCCCTCCTGGCCTCCACGGAGAACGACCTGGTGCCCCTTCTCTTGGGGCTGGTGGAAAGGAGGCGAAGGTGGCCTTTCAAAACCCCACCGGCCTCCTCCTAGGCCTCCTCCTCCTGGGGGCTGGGGGGCTTCTCTTCCTCTGGGGGGAGCGGGCAGGCAGGAGGCGGCTCCTCAGGAGCCTGGACCCCGCCTTCGCCCCCCGGCCTAGGCCACCGGCCTGGCCCTACCTCCTGGCCCCCCTCCCCCTGCTCCTTGCCGCGGGCCGCCTCGAGGCCCCCCTCCCCTGGCGGGAAAACCTGACCCAGGTGGCGCTGGTGGTGGACACCAGCCACTCCATGGCCGCGGACGACGAAACCCCAAGCCGCCTGGAAAAGGCCAAGGACCTCGCCAAAACCTTCCTCCGGGGCCTGGACCCCTCGGTAAGGGTGGGGCTGGTGACCTTTGGCCCCCAGGCGGTCCTGGTCCTTTCCCCCACCACCGACCGCAAGTCCCTCCTCCAGGCCCTGGAGGCCTTGAAGCCTGGGGGGACGAGCCCCCTGGGGCAAGGCCTTCTCCAGGCCAAGCGCACCCTCCGGCCGGAAGGCCCCGAGGGGGATCTGCCCAAGGCCCAGCCCCCCGCCGCCCTGCTCCTCCTCTCTGACGGGGCGGCCAACGCCGGCCAGGACCCCCTGGAGGTGGGGGCGGAGCTGGCGCGGGCCGGCCTGCCCGTCTTCGTGCGCCCCCTGGGAAATCCCCAGGGGGCGGTGAGCCGCATCGGCCAGGGGCTCTTTTTCGTGCCCGCCGACCCCCTGCGCCTCCTGCGCCTGGCCCAGGCCACGGGGGGCGCGGCCCTGGGGGAGGACTTCCAACCCCTTTACCAGGCCCTACGGCCCCGGTACGTCTGGCGCATCCAGAACCAGGACCTCTCCCAGGCCTTGGTGGTGGCGGGCTTCCTGCTCCTCGCCTTCGGAGCCTACCGGAACCTGGCCCAAGAAGGGAGGTGGCCGTGAGCCTCCTGGCCCCTGAGGCCCTGAGCCTCCTGCTCCTCGTGGCCTTCCTCCTCCTGGGCCTCTACCGGAGGCGGCCCAAGGGACGCCTCCCCCACCCCCTGGTGCCCCTCCTCAAGGAGGCGGCCAAGGAAGCCCGGGGACCCCTTCCCTGGTTGCCCACGGCCCTTTTCCTCCTGGGGCTCCTCCTCCTGGCCCTGGGGGCCGCCAGGCCCCTCCTCCCGCTTCCCGGGCAGGTCAGGGAGAACGTGGTGGTGCTGGTGATGGACGTGAGCCGGAGCATGATGGCCTCCGACCTGAAGCCCAACCGCCTCGAGGCCGCCAAGCAAGCGGCCAAAACCTTCCTGGAGGAGGCCCCCCGGGGCCTCCGGGTGGCCCTGGTGGCCTTCAGCGGCTACGCCCACACCGTCCACCCCCCCACCGCGGACCGCAAGCGCCTTTGGGAAAGCCTGGAAAGCCTGGAATTCGGACGCTCCACCGCCATCGGCGAGGGGATCCTGGAGGCCCTGAACAACATCCGCCAGGCAGGGGGCAAAGGGGACATCCTCCTCCTCACCGACGGGCGCAACCGCACCGGTACCGACCCCCTGGAGGCCGCCAACGAGGCGGCTCGCATGGGGGTGCGCATCTTCGCCGTGGGGGTGGGGGTGCCCGGTTGGACCCCAGGCCCCGAGGACCCGGTGAGCGCCTTCGGCTTCTTCGCCGGGGCCTACGAGGTGGACGAGGAGCTTTTGTGGTCCCTGGCGGCCTTCACCGGAGGGCGCCACTTCCTGGTGGCCTCCGAGGGGGAACTCTTAGCCCTTTACCGGGAACTGGCCCAGGCGGTAAGGGTGGAGGTGGAGCCCCAGGAAGCCACCGGCCTCCTCGGCCTCCTGGGGGGCTTCCTGGCCCTTTTAGCCCTGGCGGCCAGGCGCTACCTCAGCCCCAGCTAAGGGCGGGGACTCAAGGGCTTCAGGAGCCCCCAAAGGGGTTAGGCACCGGTTCCACCGGGAAGAGCTCCTGGGGTTCGCCCCCCGGCACAGGGAGCATCCGGAAGAACTGGCCGTTCAGGAAGAGGTAGACCTGGGGCTCGCAGGCATCCCCGCCTTGGAGCGGCAGGGGAAGCTGCACGGGAACCCCCGCCGAAAAGCCCCCTACCCCCCCAGGGCCCCGGGCCACCCAAGCCATCCCCGCCCCCAGGAGTCCCCCCAGGAACAGGCCCAGCAGGAAGGACCTCATGCCCTGAGGGTAGCAAGCCTTTCCCCAGCGTGGGAGGGTGGGGACACCTTTTGGGCCTTTGCGGCCCCGGCCACCTTCGCCCCTCCCCATCCCCCTTAGGCTGGGGGCGTGCGCAACCTCCTCCTCCTGGGCTTCCTCCGGACCCAGCCCCTCGCCCCGGGGGACAAGGCCCCTATCCTCCAGGCCCGGGATAGCTACGGCCGCCCCGTGGACCTGCGGGGAAGCTGGGCGGTGCTCTGGTTTTACCCCAAGGCCAGAAGCCCCGGCTGCACCGCCCAGGCCAAGCGCTACTCCGAGCTTTACGGGGAGTTCCAGCGGCTTGGGGTCCAGGTCTTTGGGGTGAGCCACGACCCGGCCTCCGAGCAGTGCGCCTTCCTGGAACGGCTGGCCCTCCAAGGGGGGATGATCCCCGACCGGGACGGGCGGCTGGCCCGGGCCTACGGGGTGCGGAGCCTCTTCGGCCTCTACAGCCGGGACACCTTCCTCATCCACCCCGAGGGGCGCATCGAGCGGGTCTGGCGGGGGGTGAACCCCTTCAAGGATGCGGACACCGTGCTGGCCTACCTCAAGGAGCGGCTACGGTGAGGGTCATCTACCACCTGGCGGTGAGCCTGGACGGGGTGGCGGTCCATCCCGCGGGGCCGGGCTGGCTCCAGCCCTTTGCCGAAGCCGCCGAGGCCTACATCCCCAGGCTTCTGGCAGAAGTGGATGGCCTCCTGATGGGAAGGCGCACCTACGAGGAGGCCCTGGACCTGGGATGGGTCTTTGGGGACAAGCCCGCCTTGGTGGTGAGCTAAAGGCCTGGCCTTAGGGGCCCCGGGGTGCGGGTGCCAAGCCCCGAAGCCCTCTTCCCCCAAGCCACGGCCATGGGCCTCGCCGCCTTGTGGCTCGTGGGGGGGCCCACCTTGGCCAAGGCCCTCACGGCGCACCTGGAAGAGGTGCGGCTCGCCTACTGCCCGGTGGTCCTAGGCCAGGGAAGGCGGTTCCTGGACGATTTCTTGGAGTTAACGCTTCTGGACGCGGAAACCCTTCCCCAAGGCGTTCTCCTCGCCCGCTACCGACCAAAGCGCTTTCTCACGCAAGAGGCGTAAGATATAGGGCGTGTACGCCATCCGCGAGGGCCTGCGGCAGATTCGCCGTCACCCCACCTCGAGCCTCGCCACCTTCTTCACCGCGCTCGTGTCCTTTGCCCTCCTCTACTTCCTGGGCCTCCTCCTTTGGAACCTGGAGCGGGTGGTGGAGACCCTGGAGCGGGAGCTGGAGGTGGCGGCCTTCCTGCAAAGCGGGGCCAACGTGGAAGCCCTGCTCACGGAGATCCAGGGCTGGCCCGAGGTGGGGGAGGTGCGGCTTCAGAGCAAGGAGGAAGCCCTGGCCCAGCTGGTCCTGGACTACCCCTACCTGGCCGAGGCCAAGGACCTGGTGGAAAACCCCTTGCCCGATACCCTGCGCCTGAGGCTTAAGGAAACCGGGGCGGTGCGCCAGGTGGCGGAGAGGCTCAAGAGGCTTCCCGGGGTGGAAGGGGTGGAGTACGGCGGGGAGCTCACCGAGCGCCTGGTGCAGGTGCTCTCGGGAAGCCGCCTGGCCATGGGGCTTCTGGTGGGCCTCCTGCTCCTCAACACCTTCTTCAGCGTGATGGGCTCCATCCGGCTCTCGGTGGAAAGCCGCAAGGAGGCCCTGAGCATCATGCTCCTGGTGGGGGCCACCCGCCGCTTCATCCAAGGGCCCTTCCTTTGGGAAGGGGTGATCCTCACCCTAAGCGCGGGGGTCTTGGCGGTGCTCCTTGGGGGCCTTCTCTACCGGGCCTTGGCGCAGGCGGTCCAGGGGCTTTTGCCCTTCCTGCCCATCCTCAGCACCCCCGACCTTTGGCGCACGGGGGGGGTGGTCCTGCTGCTGGCCGCGGTCCTAGGGGCGGGGGGCGCCTACGCCGCGAGCCGGGCCTACCTGAGGGAGGTCTAGTGCGTTTTTGGGTCTTCGTGTCCTTCCTATTCCTCCTCCTCGCCCAGGGCCAGAGCTTGGCCACCCAGGAGGAAACCCTTCGCCGCTTGCAGGAACAGGCCGCCCGGGCCAAGGCCCTGGAGGCCCAAAGCCAGGCCCGGATCCAGGCCCTGAACCGGGAGCTTTCCCGCCTCACGGACCGGGTGCAGAACCTCCTCAAGGAGAAGGCCCGCCTCGAGGGGGAGATCGCCCGACTGGAGAAGGAGCGCACCGCCCTCCGGCAGGAGATCGCCCGCCTCAAGGCGGAGGTGGCCCGGGCCGAGGCCCGCATCGCCAAGCTGGAGCGGGACCTGGCCGACCTCAAGGAGCGGCTACGGAGGCTGATGCAAAGCCTGCACAGGGAAAAGGCGGGCCGCTACCTGCCCCTCCTCAGGGCCCAGTCCTTCACCGACCTGGCGGTGCGAGCCCGCTGGGTGGGCTACCTCTCCCAACAGGACGCGGCCTTGGTGCGCACCCTCCAGGCCACCCTGAAGGCCCTGAGGGAGGAACGGGAGCGGCTTGGCCTCCTCCTTGCCGACCTCACCGCCAAGGAGGAGGCCCTGGGGCAGACCCAAAGGGCCCTCGAGGCACAGAAGGGGGAGCTGGAGGCCACCCTGGCGAGCCTCAGGCGGGAGGAACAGGGCAAGAGGGCCCTTCTCCGGGAGGCCCTGACGGAGCGGCAGCGCCTCCAAGCCCAGCTGGCCCAGCTACAGGCGAGGGTCCTGGCGGAAAGGCAACGCCTCCTGGAACTCCAGCGCCAGGAGGAGGAGCGAAGAAGGCGGGAGGAGGAGGCGCGAAGGAGGCAGGAAGCCGAGAGGCGCCGCCTAGCGGCCCAGCCAGGGCCCCGAGGGCCCGAGGTGAGCGTGGTGGTGCCCCCTCCCCCCCTGCCCGCCACCGTGGGCCGGCTGGCCTTCCCCGTGCCCGGGGGGAGGATCCTGGTGCCCTATGGGCAGGAAGGCCCCTTCCAGGTCATCCAGGGCCCCGCCCCGGGAAGCCCGGTCCAGGCCGCCGCCGACGGGTACGTGGCGGGAATCCTCTACCTGCCCAACCTGGGCTACACGGTGATGCTGGTGCACACGGAAACCCTCTCCACCGTCTACACCAACCTGCAGGAGCCCTTGGTCCAGGAAGGGGAAAGGGTGCAAAGGGGCCAGCTTCTCGGCTACACGGGGGGAGGCCTCCTCATCCGCCCGGAGGAGATGGAGTTCAGGGTGGCGGTACGCGTAGGCGGAGAGACCCGCTTTGTGGATCCCTCCGCCTACTACTGAAGGCCTTCACGCGGGCTCAATCAGCCCGTAGTTGCCGTCCTTGCGGCGGTAGATCACGTTGATCTCGTCCGTCTTGGCGTTGCGGAACACGAAGAAGTCGTGACCCAAGGCCTCCATCTGGAAGGCCGCCTCCTCCGGGTCCATGGGCTTCATCTCAAAGCGCTTCACCCGGACGATCCTGGGACCCTCCTCCTCCTCGGGCTTGCGCAGGGCCTCGAGGTCCCGCACCTCAGGGGGCGGTGGCCCCTGGTAGGTGTGCCGCTTGCCCACGAAGCGCCGCTCCTTGTAGCGCTTCAGCTGGGTTTCCAGCCGGTCCACCATGCGGTCGATGGCGGCATAGAGATCCGGATCCTCCTCCTCCACCCTGACGAGCCCCCCGGGGAGGTCCACCTGCACCTCCGCCTTGGCCTTGCGGGCCACGTGGTTGCTGCCCGCCAAGGAGAGCACCACCTTGGCCATGAGCTCCCCATTTTGGTAGCGGTCCAGGCGGGAAAGCTTCTTTTCCACGTAGTCCCGAATGGCGTCGGTGATCTCCAGGTTGCGGCCGATGAGTTTGTAGACGTTCATACACCCTCCTTTCCGCCCCGGTCAGGGCTTTCCCTTACCCTTATGCTACCACCTTCCCCAGGGCGTTCGTCCCGCACCACCTGCCCGGCCTTCAGCACCACCACCCGCGCGGGATAGGCCTCCAAAAGCTCCCGGCTGTGGGTGGCCACCACCACCGTGGCCCCCCGCTGATGGGCGGCCTTGAGGATATCCAGCACCTGGAGGGCGTTGTCCAGGTCCAGGTTTCCCGTGGGCTCGTCCGCCAGGATCACCGGGGGGTCCAGGAGCAAGGCCCGGGCGATGGCCACCCGCTGGGCCTCCCCCACCGAAAGCTCATCGGGAAAGGCCCTTTTCTTGTGGGAAAGCCCCACCCGCCTTAGGGCTATGGCGATGCGCTCTCCCCATTCCCTGGGGGAAACCCCCTGCACCCGGAGCACAAAGGCCAGGTTCTCCTCCACCGTCATGTCGGCAAGGAGGCGGTGGTCCTGGAAGACCATCCCGATCCTGCGGCGGTGGAGGGCCACCTGGTCCCCTTTCAGGAGCCTGAGGTTTTGGCCCGCAAAGTACACCGCCCCCTGGGTGGGCAGAAGCCGGCGCAGGATCAGGGCCAGCAGGGTGGACTTCCCCGCCCCCGAGTGCCCCACCACGTAGACGAACTCCCCCTTTTTCACCTCGAGGCTCACGTTGTAAAGCGCCTTGGTCCCCGTGCGGGGGTACTCCAGGCCCACCCGGTGGAAGGCGATCATGCCCTTACTATACGGAAGACAGACCACGGTTGTTTCTCATGCTCGGGCGCTATAGTGGAGGCTAGGTGAGGGAAGAGATGAAAAAACGCGCATGGCTCATCGCAGGGCTCGGGGTGGTCCTGGCCCTGGTGTACGCCCAGCTTCCTCGTCCCCAGGCGGAAAACCCCCTGCAAAACCCCAACGGCCAGGCCCTCCTGGAGGTCTACCAAAGGATCCAGCAGGATTACCTGGAACCCTTGCCCCGGGAGAAGCTGAACGCCCTATTGGAGGGGGCCATCGGGGGCATGGTGTCCGCCTTGAAGGACCCCTTCACCAGCTACTCCCCGCCCCAACGGGCAAGCCTCCGGCAGGAGGACCTGAGGGGGGAGTTCTTCGGCATCGGGGCCACCCTCACCCCCGCCAACCCCGACGGCACGGGGGCCAAGATCGAAGGGGTGATGAAGGGCCTGCCCGCCCAGCGGGCGGGGATGCGGGCGGGGGATGTGATCCTGGAGGTGGACGGGGAGGATGTGACCGGCCTTCCCCTGCAAGAGGTGGTGGCCAGAATCCGGGGCCGTGAGGGCACCAAGGTCACCATCAAGGTGCGCCGGGAGGGGACCCCCGCTCCCCTGGTCTTCGAGCTCATCCGGGAGAAGGTGGAGATCATCTCCGTCTCCACGGGGAAGATCGGGGACGTGGGCTACATCGCCCTGGAGACCTTCGGCAACTTCAAGGTGGAGGACCAGCTGAAGCGGGCCATTGACGGGCTCAAGGCCCAGGGCATCAAGAAGCTCATCCTTGACCTGCGCGACAACGGGGGAGGCCTCCTGGACCAGGGTTGCGCGGTGGCCAGCGCCTTCTTGAAGGAAGGCCCCATCGTCTACACCCGCACCAAGAACCTCACCCGGGTCTGGTGCGAGGCCGCGGGGAAACCCTTGTGGGATGGCCCCATGGTGGTCCTGGTCAACGGGAACAGCGCCTCCGCCAGCGAGATCGTGGCCGGGGCCCTGCAGGACTACGGCCGGGCCAAGGTCATTGGGGAAAAGACCTTCGGCAAGGGCGTGGGGCAAACCCCCTACACCCTGGCCAACGGAGGCGAGCTCACCCTGGTCACCTTTGAGTGGCTCACCCCCAAGCACCGGGCCATCAACAAGGAGGGCCTGAAGCCCGACATCGAGGTGAAGGACACCCGTTTCCCCACCCCCTTCTCCCTGCAAGGGGCCGGGGCCCCGGCAGGCGCCGAGATCTCCGTGACCCTAAACGGCAAGACCGTGAAGGTCAAGGCCGATGCCGAGGGGAAGTTCACCTACGCCGAACCCCAGCGCCAGCGCCCCCTCCCCGAGGACCGGGGGCAGGCGGTCTTGGACCTGGAGCAAGACGCCATCCTCAAGCGGGCCCTGGAGGAGCTGAACGCCACCCGCTAAGTACCCCGTCGTGGCTTGCGCCACGGCGGGGACCCTAGAAAGCCTTTGGGCCTCGCTCTTCTTGCATCGGCACCTAGCCCTTTGAAAGCCAAGGGGCCGGGAAAAACCCGGCCCTTTTCCCTTCCCTCGCGCCAGGCTATTTCACCCAAGCCCCAGGGGGAATGTCCCCTTCCACCGTGACCAGGGCCAGCTTATCCCCCTCCGAAGCCGCCAGGATCATCCCCTGGCTCTCTATGCCCCGGAGCTTGGCCGGTTTCAGGTTGGCCACCACCACCACCTTCTTCCCCACCAGGTCCTCGGGGCGGTACCACTGGGCGATGCCGGAAACCACGGTGCGCTCCTCGCTCCCCAGGGAAAGCCTGAGCACCAGGAGCTTGTCGGCGTTGGGGTGCTTTTCCGCCCCCACCACCTCCGCCACCCGGAGCTCCACCTTGGCGAAGTCCTCGAGGCCAATCTGGGCGTTTTCCGCTTTTGCCGCTTCCACCCGGTCTCCTTTCCCGGCCGGGGACGGGCCGCCCCCGGCCGTTTCCTTGGGAAAGAGCAGGGGGACCTCCTGGGGAATGGGGCGGGGCTCGGCCAGGCCCCAACGCTCCGCCTCCTCCAAACGCACCTCCTCCTTGAGCCCCAAGGCGCGCCGAAGCTCGGCCATCTTCTCCGGCATGGCCGGGGTGAGGACGATGGAGGCGATGCGCAAACCCTCCACCACCCGGTAGAGCACCGCCTTTGCGCCCTCCGGATCCCGCCTATAGAGCTCCCAGGGGCGCCGTTCGTTGAGGTAGCGGTTCAGGCTCTTCACGTAGGCCATGACCTCCTCGAGGGCCACGTGGAACCTGAGCTCCCGCACCAAGAGGCGGAGGCGCTCCACGAGAAGCCTCCCCTCCTCCAACCCCTCCCCGGGCACCGGCTCCGGCACCCGCCCCCCGGCGTAGCGCAGGAGCATGGCCCGGGTGCGTTGCACCAGGTTCCCCAGGTCGTCCGCCAGGTCCGCCTCGTACCGGTTCTTGAGGGCCTCCTCGCCCACGGGGGTGTCCTGGCCGTAGGGGATTTCCCGGAGGAGGTAGTAGCGCACCGCGTCCTTCCCGTACTTCTCCGCTAGGGCAAAGGGGTCCACCACGTTCCCCAGGGTCTTGCTCATCTTGCGCCCATCCGGCCCCAAGAGGAAGCCGCCCACGTTCAGGTGGCGGTACATGGGAATGCCGGCCGCCTTCAACATGGTGGGCCAGAAGACGGCATGGGGCTTCAGGATGTCCTTGCCGATGAGGTGCCAGGCCTGGGGCCAGAAGACCCGGTACCGCTCCCCCTCGGGGTAGCCCAGGGCGGAAACGTAGTTGAGGAGGGCGTCAAACCACACGTAGGTCACGTGGGCCTCATCCCAGGGCAGGGGAATGCCCCAAGGGACGCGGGCCTTGGGCCGGGAGATGGAAAGATCCCCCACGGGCTCGGAGAGCATGGAGAGCACCTCATTCCTATACCCCTCGGGCCGGATGAGGTCGGGATGGGTCTGGAGGTAGTCAATGAGCCACTCACGGTACTTCTCCATGCGGAAGAAATAGTTCCCCTCCCGCCTCCTCTCCACGGGGCGGCCGTGAATAGGGCAAAGATCCCCCTCCAGCTCCTTCTCCGTGTAAAAGCGCTCGCAGCTTACGCAGTAAAGCCCCTCGTACTCCCCGTAGTAGATGTCCCCAGCCTCGTAGACCCTCTGCAAGACCTGTTGCACCACCCGCTTGTGCCGCTCCTCCGTGGTACGGATGAAATCGTCGTAGGCGATGCCCAGAAGCTCCCAAGCCTTGCGAAAGCGCTGGGATACCCGGTCCACAAAGGCCTGGGGATCCTCCCCCGCCCCAAGGGCCGCCCGGTAGACGGTTTCCCCATGCTCGTCGGTGCCGGTGAGGAAAAAGGTCCGGTACCCATCCAACCGGTGCCAGCGGGCCAGAAAGTCCGCCACCACCGTGGTGTAGGCGTGGCCCAGGTGGGGTTCCGCGTTCACGTAGTAGATGGGGGTGGTGATGTAAAAGACCTTTTCCATCCCTCCTCCAAGAAAAACCGGGGCATGCGCCCCGGGCGGGAGGCTCCTCCCGCCCTAAGGGTGGGGCATGCCCTTCATGGGTCCGATTCTACACCTTACGGGAGGATCTCCTCCACCCCCGCAGGCCCCGCCACCAGGGCCCGGGTGGCCAGGCCCACGAAAAGGCCCGTTTCCACCACCCCCGGGATCTCCAGAAGGGCCCTGTGCAGACCCAGGGGGTCCCCAATGGGGCCAAAGCGCACATCGGCGATCAAGTGCCCCCCGTCGGTGAAGTAAAACTCATCCCCCTCCATCCTCAGCTCCGGCTCCCCTCCCAGAGCGCGGATGGCCTTCAAGGTGGCCAGATGGCCAAAGGGCACGATCTCCACCGGCAGCACCCCGCGGCCCAAAACCGGCACCTTCTTGGTGTGGTCGGCGATCACGATGAACTCCTTGGCGTTGCTCTCCACGATCTTCTCCCGCAAAAGAGCCCCGCCCAGGCCCTTGATGAGGGAGAGGTCGGGGGCGATCTCATCGGCCCCGTCTATGGCCAGGTCCACCCCATCCGGGGGCAAATCCACCACCCGAATCCCCTCCCTAAGGGCCAGGTCCTTGGTGGCCTCCGAGGTGGGGACCCCCACAACCCCCCTAAGCTCCCCTTCCCTGAGCCGCCGGGCCAGCTCCAAGACCGCGTACCGGGCCGTGGACCCCGTGCCCAAGCCCACCACCATGCCATCCTGGACATAGGCCACGGCGGCGTGGGCCGCCTCCTTCTTATAGGATTCCAAGGGCCTCTCCACGGCTAAAACCCCCTTAAGCCCCGCAAGGCCTCGGCCACCTCCTCGGCATGCCCCTCAGGGGAGACCTTTTTCCATACCTTGGCGATGCGCCCTTCGGGGTCTATTAGGAAGGTCTGGCGCAACACCCCTTCGTACTCCTTGCCGTAAAGGTTCTTTTTCCCCCAGGCCCCGTAGGCCTGGATGGCCCTGCGCTCCGGGTCGGCAAGAAGGGGAAAGTTCAACCCGTACTTCTCGGCGAACCGCCGGTGGCTCTCCACATCGTCCGCGGACACCCCCAGGACCACGGCACCCAGTGCCTGCAAATCCCCCATGCGGTCACGAAAACCGCAGGCCTCCTTGGTGCAGCCAGGGGTATCGTCCTTGGGGAAAAAGTACAGCACCACCCACTTCCCCCGGTAATGGGAGAGGCGGTGGAGCCTGCCCTCCTGGTCGGGGAGTTCAAAGTCCGGCGCAAGGCTTCCCGCTTCCATGTAGGGCATGATACCGCACCCGTCCCCGCCAGGCCCGCGGTGCCGCTAAAGCTTATACCCAAAACGCCGCAAAAGGTCCTTGCGCCAGGCCACCTCGGCCTCATCCTCCACCCCCAGGGGCTTGAACCCGTCCATAACCCCCAGGATGGCCCTTTGCTCCCCCTCCTCCGCCACCACCACCTGGAGGGGGTTGGCGGTGGCGGCAAAAATCCTGACCACCTCGGGGCAGGCCTTCACCGCATGCAGGACGTTGATGGGGTAGAAGCCCTCCCCCAAAACGATGAGGAAGGTGTGCCCCGCCGCCAGGTTGAGGAGGTTCCTCACCGCCAGCTCGGTGAGCTCGGGGTCGGTGCCGGAGCGGCGGATGAGGCGCTTGCCGCTGGCCTCGGAGAAGGCGAGGCCAAACTTGATGCCCGGCACCGCGGTCACCAAGGCCTCGTGCAGGTCCTCCACCGTCTTGATGAAGTGGGCTTGGCCCAGGATGACGTTGAGGTTTTCCGGCTTCTGGATGGGGATGAGCTTGAGTTCCATGCCCCCATTTTATCCGTGGCCCAAGACCCAACCCCAGGGGGTGCGGAAGGTGTAGCATGGAGCCCATGGACGTCCTGGAGAAGGCCGTAGGGGGAGAGAGGCTTACCGAGGCCGAGGTGCTTGCCCTTTTTGATCTGCCCCTACCGGAGCTGGCCGCCGCGGCCCACGAGGTGCGCCTCCAGAAGACCGACCCCGAGGTGGTCACCTTCCTCATTGACCGCAACATCAACTACACCAACGTCTGCACCGTGGCCTGCGCCTTCTGCGCCTTTTACCGCACCAAGCGGCAGAAGGACGCCTACACCCTCTCCTACGAGGAGATCGCCAAGAAGGTGGAGGAGCTTTACCAGGTGGGGGGAAGGCGCATCCTCATGCAAGGGGGCGTGAACCCGGAGCTTCCCCTGGAGTGGTACCTGGACCTCCTGCACTACCTCAAGGGGCGCTTCCCCGACCTGCGCATCGACGCCTTCAGCCCCGAGGAGATCCTTGGCCTAGAGCGGCTCACCGGCCTGCCGGCAGAAAACATCCTGGAGAAACTCCAGGAAGCAGGCCTGGACGGGATGCCGGGGGCAGGGGCGGAGATCCTGGTGGATGAGGTGCGGCAAAAGGCGGCCCCCGCCCGCATCAGGACCGCCGACTGGTACCGCATCGTGGACGCCGCCCAGTCCCTAGGGCTTTACACCCTGGCCAGCATGGTGATCGGCTTCGGGGAAGGCCCCAGGGAGCGCACCCTTCACCTCCTAGGCCTCCGCGCCCAGCAGGACAAGGCCTTGCGGCAATACCAAAACGGCTTTGCCGCCTTCGCCCTTTGGACCCTGCAGGTGGAGCACACCCGCCTGAAGGGCAAGGCCCCGGGGGCCACCGCCCACGAGTACCTGAAAACCTTGGCCATCGCCCGGCTGGCCCTGGACAACTTCGCCCACCTTCAGGCCTCCTGGCCCACCCTGGGGTTCAAGGTGGCCCAGGCCGCCCTCTACTACGGGGCCGACGACTTCGGCAGCACCATGCTGGAGGAGAACGTGGTCTCGGCGGCCGGGGGCCACGGGCGCACCCACGCCACGGTGCGGGAAATCGTGCGCCACATCGTGGATGCGGGGTTTAGGCCCGCGGAGCGGGACCCCCTGTACCGCATCCTGCGCTACCCGGACCCCGAGGCCATCCTGGCGGAAACGGTGGAACTGCCCCTCTAAGGCCCCGTCGCGGCTTGCGCCGCGACGGGCCCCCTTGCTAAACCGGTTCCTTCTGGACAAGCCCCTGGCGAATCTCCTCCAAGAGGGGGCGTAAGGGGCGGCCCGCCTCCAGGGCCCGAATGAGGGCGCTTCCCACCACCACCCCGTCGGCCACCGCCGCCTGGGCGGCGGTCTCCCTCCCCGAAACCCCGAAGCCCACCGCCACGGGCAAGGAGGTCCTGGACCTGATGCGCCGCACCAGGTCCCGCACCTCCTCGGGAAGCCGCTCCCGCTCCCCCGTGACCCCGGTGACGGACACCGCATAGATGAAGCCCGTGGCGTAGCGGACCACGGTCTCGATCCGCCCGTCCGTGGAGGTGGGGGCCAGGAGGAAGACCGTCTCCAGGCCGATCTCCTGGGCCAGGCGCACCAGGGCCGGGTCCTCGTCCGGGGGCAGGTCGGGAAGGATCAGGCCCGTGACCCCCGCCTGCCGAAAGAGGCTGAAAAAGCGCTCCGGCCCCCAGGCCAGCACCGGGTTCAGGTAGGTCATGAGGAAAAGGGGCTTTTCGGTGAGGAGGCGCACCTCCCGCACCAACTCCAAGACCCCTTGGACGCTCATGCCCTTCCTGAGGGCCACCTCGCTGGCGCGCTGGATCACCGGACCATCCCCCAGAGGGTCGGAGTAGGGAAGGCCGATCTCCAGGAGGTCGGCGTAGGGGAGCACCTCCTTCACCGCCTCCAAAAAGCCTTCCCGGCTGGGGAAGCCTGCGGTGAGGTAGGGGATGAGGGCCGCCCGCCCCTCGGCCTTGGCCTGGGCAAAGGCTTCTTGGGTGGTCATCGCTCTCCTCCTAGAAGGCGCATGGCCTCGGTCACGTCCTTGTCCCCCCGGCCCGAGAGGTTGATGACCACGATCTGGTCCTTGTCCATCTCGGGTACCACCTTGGCCGCGTGGGCGATGGCGTGGGCCGACTCCAAGGCGGGGATGATCCCCTCGAGGCGGGCCAGGAGCTTGAAGCCCTCCAGGGCCTCCTCATCGGTGACCGCCGCATACTCGGCGATGCCCTGGTCCGCGTAGTAGCTGTGCTCCGGCCCCACCCCAGGGTAGTCCAGGCCGGCGGAAACCGAGTGGGCCGGGGTGATCTGGCCATCGTGGTCGTAGAGGAGGTACATGTAGCTCCCGTGCAACACCCCCCGCTTTCCCGCCCCGATGCTGGCGGCATGCCGCCCGGTGGAAAGCCCCTCCCCCGCCGCCTCCACCCCGATGAGCCGGGGGCGCTCTTCCTCCTTCAGGTAGGCGAAGGGGGCGAAGAGGCCGATGGCGTTGGACCCCCCGCCCACGGCGGCGATGAGGGCATCGGGGTAACGGCCGAACATCTTCAGGCTCTGCTCCTTCACCTCCTCCCCGATGACGCTTTGGAACTCCCGGACCATCATGGGGTAGGGGTGGGGGCCCACCACGGAGCCCAGGATGTAGAAGGTGGTGCGCACATGGGTGAGCCAGTCGCGGATGGCCTCGTTGGTGGCGTCCTTCAGGGTGCGGCTTCCGGCAGCCACGGGCCGCACCTCAGCCCCCAGGAGCTTCATGCGGAAGACATTCAGCGCCTGCCGCCTCACGTCCTCCTCCCCCATGTAGACCACGCATTCCAAGCCGAAAAGGGCCGCCACCGTGGCCACGGAAACCCCGTGCTGCCCGGCCCCGGTTTCGGCGATCACCCGCCTTTTGCCCATACGCCGGGCCAAAAGGGCCTGGCCCAGGGTGTTGTTGATCTTGTGGGCCCCGGTGTGCAGGAGGTCCTCCCGCTTCAAGTACACCTGGGCCCCGCCCCAGTGCTGGGAAAGCCTCTTGGCGTGGTAAAGGGGGGTGGGCCGGCCAGCGAAGGTCCTCAGGTGGTACTCCAGCTCCGCCAAAAATGCGGGGTCCTTTTTGGCCTCCCGGTAGGCGGCTTCCACCTCCTCCAGGGCCGGGATCAAGGTCTCGGGAACGTACCTTCCTCCGTAGGGACCGAAGCGTCCTCGAGGATCGGGCAAGGGAAAGTCTGGCAACCTCAACATACCTACTCCAAATGGGCGCCCTGGCGCCACAAAGCCTATCCATCCTACACGCCGCAAGCCCTATAGCCAAGGGCCCTAGGGCCTGTAGCGCCCATGCCGCCACTTGTAGGCAAAGGGGGTGCGGACCCGCATGAGCTTAGGGTAGACCCCTTTGGGCCAAAGGACAAGTAGACTCAAGGGCATGGGTCACGGGGAAGCGCATCCTGAGATTCCTGTCCTGGATAAGGGGTTCGTGCGCCTGGTGGACTGCATGGGGGATGACGCCGCCATCGTCCAGGCGGCCAGGGTCTCCTATGGACCGGGCACCAAGACGGTGCGGGAGGACGCCGCCCTCATCGACTACCTCATGCGCCACCGCCACACCAGCCCCTTTGAGATGGTGGAGTTCAAGTTCCACGTGAAGGCCCCCCTCTTCGTGGTGCGCCAGTGGTTCCGCCACCGCACCGCCAGCGTGAACGAGATTTCTGGTAGGTATTCCATCCTAAAGGAGGAGTTCTACGAGCCTCCCGCCTGGCGTCGCCAGGCCCGGAGGAACAAGCAGGGCTCGGAGGGGGCCTTCACCGACGAGGAGGCCTTACGCCTCCTGCAGGGGGTGGAGAAGGAGGCCTACGAGGCCTACCAAACCCTCCTGGAAAAGGGCATCGCCCGGGAGATGGCCCGGATGGTCCTCCCCCTAAACCTCTACACGGAGTTCTACTGGAAGCAGGACCTGCACAACCTCTTCCACTTCCTGGCCCTGCGCCTGGACCCCCACGCCCAGTGGGAGATCAGGCAGTACGCCCAGGCCATCGCCCTTCTGGTGAAGGCCAAGGTGCCCCTGGCCTGGCAGAGCTTTGAGGAGCATGTGCTCAAGGGGGCTCATCTCTCCCAGACGGAGCTCAGGGCCCTGCGGGGGCTTCTCACCCCCGAGCTTTACGAGAAGGCCCTAAAGGAGCTTGGCCTTTCCGGTTCCCGGCTGGAGGAGGCCCTAACCAAGCTCTTTCCACCGGAGCCCACGTAGCGTGGCCCGCGGGCCTTAGGCCAGCAGGGCCTCCCGGTTCTTCCCCGTGCGCTCCTCCAGGAGCCGGTAAAGCTCCTCCTCCGTGAGAATGGGCACCCCCAGGGCCCGGGCCCTTTCCAGCTTGCTCCCCGGGGCTTCCCCCACCACCAGGTAGCTCGTCTTGCGGCTCACGGAGTCCGTCACCTTGGCCCCAAGGCGCCGCAAGAGGGCCTTCACCTCCTCCCGGGGGCGGGAAAGCTCCCCGGTGATGACGAAGGTAAGGCCCTTCAGGGCTTCGCCGCCCCGCTCCTTGGCCTCCATCTCCACCCCCGCCTCCTTTAGGCGGCGCACCAGGTGGCGGAAGGCAGGGTCCTGGAGGGTCTCCAGGATGCCCCGGGCGGTGAGCTCCCCCACCTCCTCCACCTCCAGAAGCTCCTCCAAGGAGGCCTGAAGAAGCCGGTCCATGGTGCCGAAGCGGGCCGCCAGGTTGCGGGCCAGCACCTCCCCCACCCCGGGAAGCCCCAGGGCATAAAGCAGGCGCTCCAACCCCCTCCCCTTGCTCTCCTCAATCTGGCGAAGGAGGTTTTGGGCGCTTTTCTCCCCCATGCGCTCCAGGCCCACCAGGTCCTCCTTCTTCAGGTGGTAAAGGTCGGCCACGTCCTTCACCAGGCCCTTTTCCAGGAGTTTCTCAATCAGTTTCTCCCCCAGGCCCCCGATGTCCATGGCCTTGCGGGAGGCGTAGTGGCGGATGGCCTCAAAGCGCTTGGCGGGGCACAAGGGGTTGGGGCAGCGGTGGACCTTGCCCTCCTTCACCAGGCGGTGGCCGCACTCGGGGCAGGTCTTTGGCCAGCGAATGGGCTTCTCCTCCCCGGTCCTCTTCTCCTTCAAAACCCTTAAGACCTCGGGGATCACCCCTCCCGCCTTGTGCACCAGGACCCAGTCCCCGATGCGCACGTCCAACTCCTCAATGTAGCTTTCGTTGTGAAGGGTAACCCGGCTCACCTCGCTCCCCTCGATCCACACCGGCTCCAGCACCCCCACCGGGGTCACCCGGCCCGTGCGGCCCACCTGGAACACCACCTCCAGAAGCCGGGTCTCCTTCTCTTCCGCGGGGAACTTGTAGGCGATGGCGAAGCGGGGTGCCCGGGCGGTGTACCCAAGCTCCCGCCAAAGGGCAAGCTCATCCAGCTTCACCACCACCCCGTCCGCCTCAAAGGGAAGGTGCCGCCGCTCCCTCAGCCAGGCCTGGTAAACCCCCTCCACCCCCTCCACGCCCTGGACCAGGGCGAAGCTGTGCTCCACGGGGAAGCCCTTCTCCATTAGCCAATGGAGAAGCTCAAACTGGGTCCTTACCCCGCTTTCCTCCAGGCCAAGCCCCAGGGCGTAGAAGGTGGCCCTAAGCCCCCTTCCCGCGGTGACCCTGGGGTCCTTCTGCCGAAGGGAGCCGGCCGCGGCGTTCCTGGGGTTTTTGAAGATCTTTTCGCCCTTTTCCTCCAGTTCCTCGTTGAGGCGGAGAAAGGCCTCTATGGGCATGTACACCTCCCCCCGGACCTCGAGGCGCCCCGGCACCCCCTTAAGCCTCCGGGGGATGCTGGGAATGGTGAGGAGGTTCTGGGTCACCTCCTCCCCCGTCTCCCCATCCCCCCGGGTGGCCCCCCAGACCAGGATCCCCTCCTCGTAGTAGAGGTTGACGGAAAGCCCGTCCACCTTGTGCTCCACCGTGTACACGAAAGGCCCCTTCCGCCCCAGGGCCCGCTCCACGCGCTCCTCAAAGGCCCTGACCTCCTCGAGGGTGAAGGCGTTGTCCAGGGAGTACATGCGGGTGGGGTGGCGGATGGGGCGGAAGGTGGCCTCCAGGGGCTTCGCCCCCACCTGCTCCGTGGGGGAGTCGGGGCTTTTGAGCTCGGGGAAACGCTCCTCCAGCTCCTTCAGCTCCCTAAGAAGCCGGTCGTATTCCGCATCCGAGATCTCCGGGGCATCCAGGACGTAGTAGCGGTAGTTGTGGTAGCGGATCAGGTCCCGTAGCTCGTTGATGCGTTTGCGCGCCTCCTCCAGGGTCATGCCCTGAGTTTACCCAACCGGGTATAATGCCTTCCGGCGAGATGCCATAGGAGGTGGCAGATGAAACGTATCCTGGCCCTTTTGGCGGTATTGACCCTAGGCCTGAGCCTGGCCCAAGTCCGGGTGGGCATTGCCTTTGACGCTGGAGGCAAGTTCGACCGCTCCTTCAACCAGTCCGCCTGGGAAGGGGCGCAGAAGGCGGCCAAGGACTTTGGCATCAAGCTCTTTGACTTTGAGCCCGCCGACCCCTCCCAGGTGGGCCAGGGCATCCGCACCTTCGCCGAGGAGGGCTTTGACCTGGTCATCGGAGTGGGCTTCGCCAACGAGCCCGCCATCACCGCCACCGCCAAGGAGTTCCCCAAGGTGAACTTTGCGGTGATTGACGCCGTCCCCGGCGAAGGGAAGCTCGCCAACGCCGTGGGCCTGGTCTTCCGGGAGCACGAGGGGAGCTTCCTGGTGGGCTACATCGCCGGCAAGATGAGCCGCACCGGGGTGGTGGGCTTCATCGGCGGCATGGACATCCCCCTCATCCACAAGTTTGAGGCGGGCTTCCGCGCCGGGGCCGAGTACGCCTTCAAGGAGGACAAGATCCAGGGCAAGGTCCTGGTGGGCTACGTGGGCAACACCCCCGCTGCCTGGAACGACCCCGCCAAGGCCAAGGAGATCGCCGCCAGCCAGGTGCGCCAAGGGGCGGACATCATCTACGCCGCCGCGGGGGGTTCGGGCCTGGGGCTCATCGACTACGTGAAGCAGGCCAAGTGCCTGAAGGAGGGCGGGGCCATCCGCTTCGTGCGCAAGGCCGACCCCTACGCCAAGGTGCCCAAGTACGCCGACTACACCAAAACCTGCGGCACCGACGGCACCAAGGCCACGCCCCTCTTCTTCATCGGGGTGGACGCCAACCAGAACTACCTGGGCGATACCGACAACAACCCCAACACCCTGAACCACGGCCTCACCTCCATGATGAAACGGGTGGACGTGGCCACCTACGAGGTCATCAAGAGCGTGGTGCAGAAGACCTTCAAGGGCGGGGTGCGGGAGTTCGGCCTGGCCAACAACGGGGTGGGCTACGCCCTGGATGCGTACAACAAGGCCCTGATCCCCGCCACCGTGGTGAGCAAGCTGGAGGTCCTGAAGCAGCAGATCGTCAAGGGGCAGCTCAAGGTGCCCGAGAAGCGCTAAGGCCGCCCCACCCAGGCTAGGTCAGCCCCTCCACCTTTCCAGGGCTTGACCTAGCCGAAATGGGGAAGCCTCGCCCAAGGCTGGGGTTCCTTCCCCAGCCTTTTTGTATACTCCGGGGGTGGAGGCGAGCGGAGCTACCCGGAAGGCCCTGGTGTTGAAGGACATCACCAAGCGCTTCCCCCTGGTCCTGGCCAACGATCACATCAGCCTGGACCTGAACTGGGGCGAGGTCCTGGCCCTGGTGGGGGAGAACGGGGCGGGGAAGTCCACCTTGATGAAGATCGTCTATGGCCTTCAGCCGCCGGACAAAGGGGAGATGTGGGTGGACGGCCAGCCCTACCGGCCCAAAAGCCCCCTGGACGCCATCGCCCACGGCATCGGCATGGTGCACCAGCACTTCATGCTGGTGGAGCCCTTCACCGTGCTGGAGAACCTGGTTTTGGGCCTCGAGCCGGGAAGCCCCCTTTACCTCAACCTCCACGAGGCCCGGAAGCGGGCCACCGCCCTCATGGCGGAACTGGGCTTCCAGGTGCCCCTGGACGAGCGCATTGAGAACCTGCCCGTGGGCCTGCAACAGCGGGTGGAGATCCTAAAGGCCCTCTACCGTGAGGCCAAAATCCTCATCCTGGACGAGCCCACCGCCGTCCTCACCCCCCAGGAGGCGGAGGAGCTTTTCCGCTTCCTCCGGGCTTACGTGGCCAAGGGGAACGCCGCCATCTTCATCAGCCACAAGCTGAAGGAGGTGCTTTCCGTGTCCGACCGGGTCACGGTGATCCGGGACGGGAAGGTGGTGGGCACGGTGAAGACCCCCGAGACCTCCTTGGAGGAGCTGGCCCGGATGATGGTGGGCCGGGAGGTGGTCCTAAGGGTAGAAAAAGGGCCGGCCAAGCCGGGGGAGGTGGTGCTGGAGGTGGAGGGCCTCGAGGCGCCCCCTAGGCTAAGGGGGGTGAGCTTCAGGGTGCGGGCCGGGGAGATCGTGGGCATCGCCGGGGTGGAGGGGAACGGCCAGACCGAGCTGGTGGAGGCCCTGGCGGGCCTGCGCAGGTACCGGGGCACGGTGCGCTACCTAGGCCGCCCCCTTCCCCACCAGGCCCTAAGGGTGCGGGAGGCGGGCGTAAGCCATATCCCTGAGGACCGGCTCGCCCGGGGCCTGGTCCTGGACTTTTCCGTGCGGGAAAACGCCATCCTTGGGGACCAGCACCGCCCCCCCTTCCGGGGCTTCCTGGGCTTCCTGGACGGGGAGGCCATGGAGCAGCACGCCCGGACCCTGGTGGAGACCTTTGATGTCCGTCCCCGCTCCACCGAGCTCTCCGCCCGGCGCTTCTCCGGGGGGAACCAGCAAAAGATCGTGGTGGGCAGGGAGCTCTTGCGGGGGCCAAGGCTCCTCATCGCCGCCCAGCCCACCCGGGGCGTGGACGTGGGGGCCATTGAGTTCATCCACCAGCGCCTGGTGGAGGCCCGGGACCGGGGCCTGGCGGTGCTTTTGGTCTCCGCGGACCTTTCCGAGGTGATCAGCCTTTCGGACCGGATCCTGGTCATGTACGAGGGGCGGATCGTGGGCGAGCTCACCCCGGAGGAAGCCAAGGAGGAACGCCTCGGGCTTCTGATGGCCGGGGTAACCGCCTAAGCGCCTGGCCATGGGGGTCGAAAAGGACGATGCCCAAAGCCTTTCTGGGGCGCCTAGTCGCCCCGGAACTCCCCGGCCACCCCGCCCAGGACCACCACCTCCCCGGTCCTGAGGGCGTAGCGAACCCGTTCCCCCCGCACCTGGCCCTTCTCGTCCCGGCTCTCCACCCCGCCGAAGAGGTAGGCGTAGCCCTCCTTCTCCCGCAGGAGGGCCCTTTCCGCCTTGGTGGTGCGCCCCCCCTGGGTGAACTCCACCCCCCCAAGAAGCCAGAGCCGATCCTCGTCCAGAAGATAGCGCAAGGCGCCCGCCTTACCCGAAAGGGGCTTCTCCCCCTCCCGCTGAAGCCGCAAAGGCCCCTCCAGGAAGGCCTCCCCCGTATCGTTTAAGTAGCGGAGCCCCTGCCCCTCCACCCGCACCCGCCCCTGGACCACCGCCACCTTCCCAGGGGCCGGCCTCAGCTCCAGCCGACCCTCCTCCTCCAGGTACCGGGCCTCCCCCCCGGAAAGGAAGAGCTCCTCCACCCTGCCCCGCTCCACCACCGCCAGGGGCCCCTGGGCCTCCACCTCCTCCCCCAGGCGCACCTCCACCCCCTTGGGGTCATAGAGGACGAGCCGGAGGTAGCGCTCCCCTTTTCCCTCCCCAGCCCTTCGCAGGCGCATCAGGTAGGGAAGCCCCTCCCGCTCCCAGTCCGGGTTATAGGCCACCTCCACCCTCTCCCCCACCTTTAGCCCCTCCTCGAGGGCGCTGCCCGCATCCCGGAAGAAAACCCGGCCCTCCACCTGGACCCTCTCGGAGGAGAGGGCCTGAAGCTCCCCCACCAAAAGGTCCCCGTAGTCGGCGTAAAACAGGCTTCCCTCCTCCCCGCTCACCCACGCCACCACCTTCTTGTCCTTCCGGACCAGCTCCACCTCGGGGCGGTACACCTCCTGGGCCAGGGCCAAGACCAGGGCCAGGAGGAAGAGGAGGAGCCACCTGAAGGCCAAGGGCTACCTCTCCGAGAGCTTGCGGAACTCCTCCACCGGGAGGCGGAAGGCCTTGCCGTAGACCCGCACCTGGTGGCGGTTCACGTTGTGCTGGAGGGTGTTCCCCGAAAGCCTAAACCCTTCCTTCTTGTTCTCGCTCACCGCAGGCCTACCCAAAACGAGGGCCTCCCCCGTGGTGTCGTCGTAGTAGAGGCTATCCCCCGTGGTCACCAGATCCCCATCCTGTAGCCGCACCCCCCCGGTGGCGATGAGCCTCTTGGGTCCGGTGAGGCTTCGCACCTCCTTGGCCCTTATCACCAGGTCCCCATCCTTGCGCTTGCGGGTGAGGACCACCTCCTTGGGGTCGGTGAACACCGCCAGGCCCTTTTCCTCCTCGTAGTAGACCAAGGCCGCCCGCCCCTCCTGGTTCCCGCTTCGGAGAAGGGCATTTTCGCTGCTGGAGGTGTCCGTATCCACCTGGAAGGCCATGCGGCTGGCCTCCACCTCCACCGGATCCTCCCCCGGTTTGGGCTCTTGGCGCATGCGGGCCGGGCCCAAGAGCTCCCCTTCCCCGGTTTTCTCGCGGTAGACCAGAACCGGCCCCCTGGCCTCCACCCGCCCCCGGCGCACCACCACCCCGCCCTCAAAACGGGCCTCCCGTTCCCCTTCCGCCTCCTGCATGGTCTTGCCCTTGGGGGCGGTGAGGGTGGCCTTGGGGGACCGGATCTCCAAGTCCTTCACCCGGCCCCTGACCTCCCCCTCAAAGGTCCAGGGGCCGTAACGCAGGTCCCCTGAAAGCCGACCCCCCTCCACCTGGATCACCCGGACGCTGGAAGCGGCCAAAGCCACACCCAAAAGGGACAACCACACCCATCTCCTCATGAACTACCTCCTTCCACGGTGCAAGGGCCAAAGGTACCCCCCGCGGGAAACTCAAACCGCGGGCTTTCCGCCTCTATGCGCTCCATGCCGAAATCCGAGCGAAAGCCCAGGGCCTCCCCCCTCAGGTTGGGGGCCTCAATCCGCACCCAGGGGGCGAAAAACCCCTCCTTCTGCCGGATGAGGACCTCCCCCTTGCCCGGGGCGGAAAGCTGGAGGCGGAAGCAACCTTTCAGGATCTCCACCTGGGCGAAAGGAGCCCGCAGGTTATCCCCCGGCTCCACCGTCACCTGGGGGGCGAAGAGGCGCAGGTCCAGCCGGTCTTCCACGTACCGCTCGCCCCTAAGCCCCCCCTGGATGCGGAAAACCCCTCCCTCCTCCACCATCTCCTGGGCGGAAAACCGCCACTCCACCCCCTCCTCCTCCGGGAAGAGGAGGAACTCCACCCCCTTTAGGCGCACCCCTGCCTCCTGGGGAAGGGGCCTAGGGGAAACCCGCAGGAGCCAACCCAGAAGGAAGCCTAAGGCGAGGAGGAGAGCAAGAAGAGCCCGCACCCTTCCCACCATACCCAAGCCCCCTTGAGAAAGATGACAGCGCCCCCAGGGGGCCTTAGCCCAACACATCCCGCGGGTTCCCCCGCACCCGCAGGTTCACCCAGGTTTTGCGCAGGCGCAGGAGGGCCTTGAGGGGACGGTACAGGGGGGAAAGGGGCAAGGTGTAGGCGGGAAACTGGACGCGCCGGCCCCCAAACCCCTCCTTGAAGCGCCATATGCCCTCGGCGTGGCTACCCTCTGGGGTTCTGGGCACGCCCCAAAGGTCGTAGATGCGGTAGCCGCGGCCAAGGGCGTGGCGGATGGCCGCCAGGTGCATGCCCATGGGCGCCTTGGCCTCAGGGTGCGCGCGGCTGCTTCCCCCGTAGAGGTAATCCACCTTGCCGGCAAAGGCCACGAAAAGCCCCGCCGCCAAGGCCTCCCCATCCTTACGGGCCACCGCCAAAAAGGCCTCCCCGTAGGGTTGGTTCAACTCCTTAAGGACCGCCCGGTAATAGGCCTCCGCGTGCTGCAGGAGCCTGGCCCGGCGGTTGGTCTCCTGGAAAAGGCGGAAGAACTCGGGGAAAGCCTCCTCCCCCTCCACGGAAAGCTCCGTGCGCTTCAGGGCCAGGCGGGCGTTGCGGCGGTGCATCTCCTTCATCCCCTTAAGGAGGGCCTCCTCCCCCTGGCTGAGGTCCAACCACAGGGAGTAGGCGGGCTGGATGGCCTCCTCCGGGAGGAGGCCCGGGAAGCTGGGGGGCGGTTCCTCCGCTGGCAACCCGGCCTCGGGCTCGAGGACCAGGTGGGTGCCCCGCACCCCCTGGGCCAGGGCCCGGGCCACCTGGGGCAGGTCCTCGAGGCGGGCCAGGGCGGGACCTCGAGGCGCATAGGCCAGGCGTAGACCCCCAGGCAATGGGCGCAACAACACCTGGGCCGCCCCCAGAAGCCCCTCCTTTCCGTACACCGCAAGCCGCCTGGGCACCCAGCCGGAAAGCCGCTTCACCTCCCCCCAGCCCCAAGACTGCAGGGCGCTGGTAATGGGCAGCTGGGAAACCAGCCGGTTCCAGGCCTCGGGATCGCGGATCTCTACAAGCTCGGCCACCCCCTAAGCGTACAGGGCCTGGGCCAGCTCTTCCAGAAGGCCATCGCCCTCCAGGGGTAACCGCTTCTCCCTCACGTAGGCCTCCAGGTGGGAGGCCAGGCGCGGATCCTGCACCCGGGCCGCCCGTTCCCTCAGGGGCACCAGGGGCCAGCCGAAGGCCAGGTGGCCCAGAAGGTCATAAAGATCGTACTCACCGGGAAGGATGCGCCGCAAAAGGGCCTCGGTCCAACCCTTGGCCAGGAGGTTCTTAAGAAGGGCCCGGCGGCCGGAGGTCTTGAGCCAGAGGGCCTTAAACCGCTTTTCCTCGGGCAAATCCTGGGATAGGCGCACCCCCACCTCCTCGAGGCTGGCCACCCGCTCCCCCCCGGGAAGCACGTACCCCTGCTGGCTCAAAAGGCCCTCTATAGCCTCCTTAAGGCGGCGGCCGGAAATGGGTTTTTCCAGGAAAAGATCGGCCCCCAGGGCCCGGCTGGGGCCCTCCAACTCCCTGCCGCCCCCGGTGAACATGATCACCGGCACCTTGGCCAGGCGCCGCACCGCCCGGATACGCCCAAGAAGGGTGAGGCCGTCCATGTCCGGCATCATGATGTCCAAGAGGATCAGGTCCGGGGTTTCCTTGCGCAGGTGTTCCAGGGCCGCCTTGGCGGAATCCGCCAGGACCACCTGGTGGCCCGCCCCGGAAAGCAGGAGGTCCAAGAGGTGACGGATGCGGGGGTCATCGTCCACCACAAGAAGCCGCGCCACAAAGGCCATGCTAAGGGAAAGGGCTTTCTTGCGTCTACGGGAAGGAGTAGCATGGGGGGCATGAGGATCGCCTTCCAGGGGACGGAAGGAGCCTACAGCGAGGAGGCCCTGCTCAGGAACTTTCCCGGTTCCACCCCCATGGGCTTTCCCACCTTTCACCAGGTCTTTGAGGCGGTGGAGGCGGGGGAGGCGGAGCTTGGGGTGGTGCCCGTGGAGAACACCACCGCGGGCAGCATCAACCAGACCTACGACCTGCTTCTGGAAAGCGACCTCCACGTGGTGGGGGAGATCATCCACCGGGTGGAGCACTGCCTGCTTGCCCCCAAGGGCACAGAGCTCAAAGACCTCAAGGCGGTGAAAAGCCACCCCCAGGCCCTGGCCCAGTGCGACGGCTTCCTGGCCCGCATGCGCCTTACCCCCATACCCGTTTACGACACCGCCGGGGCCGCCCGGGCCCTCTCGGAAAACCCCGAGCCCGGGGTGGGGGCCATCGCCAGCCGGCGGGCCGCGGAGCTTTATGGCCTGCAGATTCTGGCGGAGAACATTGAGGATTACCCCCACAACTACACCCGGTTCTTCGTCATCGGCCGGGAGGAGGCCCCAAAAGGGGAGGGGCCCCATAAGACCAGCATCGTCTTTGCCGTGCGCCACCGGCCCGGGGGGCTTTTGGAGGCCCTCACGGTCTTCGCCGAGGCCGGGGTGAACCTCACCAAGCTGGAGTCCCGCCCCAGACGGGACAAGCCCTTCAGCTACCTCTTCTACCTGGACCTCGAGGGCCACCTGGAGGACCCTGGCCCCGCCCAGGCCCTTCTCGGCCTCCTCCGGCGGGCCGCCTTCCTCAAGGTCCTGGGTTCCTACCCCGCCTATCGCAACGGGGCTTAGCCGGGGCGTACGTCCACCACCCGCTCCCCCGCGGCCTTGAGCCGGTCAGGAACCCCCGCCACATCCTCCCCCACCACCCTCAGGACCAGGCGCTGGTACCCATTCAGGTGGGCGGCGGTGGCGATGGAAACGATGTTGGCCGGCGGCACCGCCTGGGCCATCTGGGCCAGGGCCCCGGGCACATCGGGGATGTCCACGGTGATGCGCAAGCCCCCCATCTTCAGCCCCAGCACCTCAATGAAGGCCCTGAGGACATCGGTCACCGTGATGATGCCCACCAGCTTCTCCCCCTCCATCACCGGAAGGCCGCCGATCTTCTTCTCCTCCAACAAAAGGGCCGCCTTTTCCAAAGGCTCATCGGCCTCCACGGTAATGACGGGCTTGGCCATCACCTCCTGCACGGTGAGCTTGGAAAGGAGGTAGTTCATCTCCCAGACCGACAGGGTGGTGGCCTTGGAGGGCATGGCGTCCTTGAGGTCCTTGTCGGTGACCAGGCCGACGAGCTTCCCATCCTTCACCACCGGCAAGCGCCGGAAGCCCTTGTGTTTCAAAAGGTTAATGGCCTCCAGCACCGGGGTATCCGGGGCCACGGTAAGGGGGTCCTTGGTCATCCAGTCCCTGACCAGCATGGCTTCACCTCCGGTTTCCAGTCTACCCTGGGGCAAGAAGAAAAATGTCCCCGCCAAGGCCTTGGCGGGGACAAGGAGGTTCCTCTAGCGCAGGTTGGCCCCTATAACCGTGCGCCCAAACCGGCCCCCGCCAAAGGCGTAAAAGTACTCCCCGTCCAGGAAGATCCCCGTGCGGGCGTCCAGGAGGAACTCCACCCCCAAGGAGAGGTGCAACCCCACCTCGCTCCCCGCGGCGAAGTACCCGCCAAGCCCACCCCCGAAGTAGGGCCTGATCCCCCGCAGGTCCCGGTCCAGCTGGCCCAGGTCGGGCTTGAAGAGCACCTCCCCCGCCGCCAGGAAGCTGGGCCCCCCAGGAAAGAGATCCGCAAACCCGCGGAAGACCAGGTTGCGCTCCAAGGGCGCCTCGAGGCCAAGCCCTAGCCCAGCCGGGGGTAGGGAAAGGCGAAAAGAAACCGCCCGCTGGGCAAAAGCCCCTGTACCCAAAGCCAGAAGCGCCAAAAGCAAAAGGGTCTTGCGCATAACCCACCTCCTCAAAGCATCCTACCCCCATCTGGGGCCAAGCGAAAGAAAGGCTCCTCTCACCCACCCTTCACCCTCAGGCCTTACGCTTTCCTCCATGAAACGGCTTTCCCTAGCAGCCCTCCTCCTGGCCTTTGGCGCCCTGCTCACCCCCATGCTGGCCCAGAACCGGAATGTGGCCACCCGGGTGGGCTTTGTGGACGCCGATGCCCTGGTGCAGGCCCACCCCGACTATAAGAAGATCCAGGACCTCCAGGCCCAGGCCCGCAAGGAGCTGGCCCCCCTGGAGGAGAAGCTCAAGCCCCTGGACCAGAAGGTCCGTTCGGGCCAGGCCACGGCCAAGGAGCGCCAGGACTACGAGGCCCTCCTCAAGACCTACCAGGACACCGTGAAGAAGTGGCAGGACCGTCAGAACCCCGTGCTTAAGCCCATCCTGGAGGAGGTGGACCAGGCCATCGCCAAGGTGGCCAAGGCCCAGGGCTTCGCCGTGGTCATGAGCCGCCAGGTGGCCGCCCAGTCGGGGCTGGTGGTCTACGCGGACGATGACACGGACCTGACCGAGGCCGTGAAGAAGGAGCTGCGGCGCTAGCCCAAGCCCTGGTCCCCGGGGGGAAGCCCCCCGGGGTCTTTCTTTTACCCCGCCCGCCCGAAGGTTATAATCCCTCCGATGGCGAAGCGGAAGCCGGCCAAGCCCAGCCGCAACCCTGACCTCGAGGCCCTGGCCGCCCTGGTCTGGAGCGTGGGGCTTTTCTTTCTGGCTCCCCTTCTGCCCATACCCACGGGGGTCCTCGGGTCCTTTCTGCGGGAGAAGCTTTACGGGACCCTGGGGCTTCCCGCCTACCTTATCCCCCCAAGCCTCCTCCTCCTGGGAGGGCTCCTCTTCCGGGGAAAACCCCTGGGGCCCTTCCTTCGCCACCTCCTTTTCCTCTACCTTCTGGCCTTTGCCCTCCTCCCCCTTCTAGGGCCCCTGGCGGGCCGGCTGGGCGCCTTCTGGCGCACCCTTTTGCTCGGTCAGGCCGGGGCCTTGGGCCTCCTCCTCCCCCTCCTGCTGGCCTCCGTGGTCCTGGACCTCTGGCGCCGCAAACCGCCCCTATACCTCCTCCTCACCGGCCTCCGCCTGGGGGTGGAAGGGGTCCGGTGGACCCGCCACCGCCTGAAGGCCCTTGTCCTCAGGCGGAGGATGGCCGCCCTGGCCCGCATCTATCCCGACCACACCGCCTTAAAGGCCCTAGGGCAAAACCTCTCCCCCGCGGAACTCCCGGGGGTGGAAAAGGCCCTTAGGGACTTCCTGCGGGAAAGGGCCGCCGAGCTGAAGCGGCAGATGGAGGAGGACCAAAGGCCCCTGGAACCCCGGCTCCAATCCCTTCTCCAGGGCTTGAAAACCCCCGTGCCCGGGGAGGGTCCCCTGCGGGATGCCCTCGAGGAAAGGCGGGCAGCCCTCCACCTGGAGGCCCAGGCCCTTTTGGCCCGCCTGAAGGCCCTCCACGCCATCCCCACCCCCCGGGCCACCGTGGGGGGACTGGTGCAGGGGCTAAGGCTTAGGGAGGAGCGCAAGGCCCGTTGGGAGGAGCTGGCTGGCCTGGTCCAGGACCTGGAGGAGCGCCACGAGGCGCTTTCCTCCTGGCTTTCCTTCCTCTCCCGCCACCCCGAGGCCCAGGCGGAGGGGCTAAGGGCCCTGCTCACGGGCAATCCCCCACCCGCCTCCTCCCCCCCACCCCCTGCCCCCGAACCGGAGGCCTTTGACCTGGACCTGGTCTTTCCCGAGCCCTCCCCGCCCCAGGCCCATCCGGACCCCCCTCGCCCCCCGCCCCCTTCCCCAGAACACCGCCCTGGCCCTTCCCACCCCGGACCTCCTGGACCCCCCGGAGCCCAAGGGGGCCGCCCGGGGCCTGGAAGAGGAGGTGGAAAGGCTGAAGCGCACCATCGCCGACACCCTCCGGCACTTCGGGGTGCAGGCGGAGGTGGTGGGCCATGCCCGCGGGCCCTCGGTGATCCGCTACGAGCTCCTGCCCGCCCCCGGGGAGAAGATCAGCCGCATCCAGAGCCTGCAAAACGACCTGGCCCGGGCCCTGGCGGTGGGGGCGGTGCGCATCGAGGCGCCCATTCCCGGGAAGAACACGGTGGGCCTCGAGGTGCCGAACCCCAAAAGGGAGCTGGTGCGCTTCTCGGAGGCCGTCTTATCCCCCGCCTTCCAAAACGCCAAGGCCCTGCTGCCCTTGATCTTGGGCAAGAGCATTGAAGGGGAGATCTGGGTGAGGGACCTCGCCAAGATGCCCCACCTCCTCATCGCCGGCTCCACGGGAAGCGGCAAGAGCGTGGCCATCAACGTCCTGATCGCCAGCCTCCTCTATAAGCACCTGCCCACCTCCCTCCGCCTTCTCCTCATAGACCCCAAGATGGTGGAGCTCACCCCCTACGAGGGCATCCCCCACCTGGTGCGCCCCGTGGTCACAAGCCCCGAGGAGGCCGCGGGCGTCCTGCAGGGAGCGGTGGCCCACATGGAACGGCGCTACCGGCTCCTAAGCAGCGTAGGGGCCAGGAACCTGGAACAGTACAACGCCAAGATGGAAAAGGGGGGTGGGGAAACCCTCCCCTATCTGATCATCGTGGTGGACGAGCTGGCGGACCTGATGATGACCGCCCCCAAGGAGGTGGAGTCCGCCATCTTGCGCCTGGCCCAGATGAGCAGGGCCACGGGGATGCACCTGGTCCTGGCCACCCAAAGGCCCAGCGTGGACATCCTCACCTCCCTCATCAAGGTGAACATCCCCGCCCGCCTGGCCTTTGCCGTGTCCAGCGGGTTTGACTCCCGCACCATCCTGGACACCCAAGGGGCGGAGAAGCTCATCGGCCAAGGGGATGCCCTCTTCTACCAACCCGGGCTTCCCAAGCCCGTGCGCCTCCAGGTGCCCTACCTCTCCGAGGAGGAGGTGGGGCGCCTGGCGGGTTACCTGAGGGGGCAAAGCTTTGAGGACCGGTTTGCCGAGGCCTACGGCCAGGACTTTGAACCCCCAAAGGGGCCGGAGGGGGCAGGGCCTGGCGAGGTGGACTTCTCCGATCCCCTGCTGAAGAAGGCGGCGGAGATCGTGGTGGAGGAGGGGTATGGCTCCGTAAGCCGCCTGCAACGCCGGCTTTCCATCGGCCACGCCCGGGCGGGCAAGCTCATGGACGCCCTGGAGGCCATGGGGATCGTGGGCCCCTCCAAGGGTTCCAAGCCCCGGGAGGTCCTCATCAGCAAAGAACAGCTCAAGGACTTCTTCGGGTAAGGTGTGCTATTATGGCCCTTTGTGGAAACGGTGCCGGGCGGGCGCTGGGTGGCGGAAATCTACGGTTGCGATCTGGATGTCCTGGAAAACCCCAAGATGGTGGAGGCCGCCCTCCTGGATGCGGTGATGCGCCTGGGGGCGCCTCGAGGCTCGGCCCAGTCGGTGGTGTACAAGTTCCACCCCCAAGGGCTTTCCGCCGCGGTGGTGAGCCCGGTGGCCGCGGTGATGATCCACACCTGGCCCGAGGATAACGCCTCCGCCACCTTGGACCTCTACTTCTACCGGGATGGGGTGAACCCGGAGGAGGTCTTGAAGGGGCTTTCCCGGGCCTTTGGGGCCAAGGAGGAGTCCGCCTTCCGCTATTGGCGGGGTGGGGAACACGCCATCCGGCGCCGGGCCTTCGGCGGCCAGCAAGGAGGATAGCCATGGACTACGGCATGTACTTTTTTGAGCACATCACCCCCTTTGAGACCATGGTGCGGCGCATGGAGCGGGTGATCGCCTCCGGCCGCACCCAGTACCAGGACTACTTTCTCTTTGAAACCCAAGGCTTTGGCAAGGTGCTGGTCCTGGACAAGGACGTGCAGAGCACGGAAAGGGACGAGTACGTCTACCACGAAACCCTGGTCCACCCGGCCATGCTCTCCCACCCCGAGCCCAAGACCGTGCTCATCGTGGGCGGCGGGGAAGGGGCCACCCTGAGGGAGGTGCTCAAGCACCCCAGCGTGGAACGGGCGGTGATGGTGGACATCGACGGGGAGCTGGTGGAGCTGGCCAAGCGCCACATGCCCGAATGGCACCAGGGGGCCTTTGAGGACCCCCGCACGGTCCTGATCATCGACGACGCCCGGGCTTACCTGGAAAAGAACCAGGACACGTACGATGTGATCCTCATCGACCTCACGGACCCCGTGGGGGAAGACAACCCCGCCAGGCTCCTTTACACCGTGGAGTTTTACCGGCTGGTGAAGGCCCACCTGAACCCGGGGGGGATCATGGGCATGCAGGCGGGCATGATCATGCTCACCCACCACCGGATCCACCCGGTGATCCACCGCACGGTGCGGGAAGCCTTCCGCTATGTGCGCAGCTACAAGAACCACATCCCCGGCTTCTTCCTGAACTTCGGCTTCCTCCTGGCCTCGGATGCCTTTGACCCCGCCGCCTTCTCCGAAGGGGTGATCGAGGCCCGCATCCGGGAACGGCAGCTGGCCCTGCGGCACCTTTCCGCCCCCTACCTCGAGGCCCTCTTCGTCCTGCCCAAGGACATCCAAGAGGCCATTGACCGGGAAACCCTGGTGTCCACCGACCAGAACCCCTTCTACGTTACCCCGGAAGGGGAGGCCCGGCAGGCCCCTTACCGGGGCTAAAGCCTTCTCACCCGGGGCATGGTAAAGTAGGCCCATGCAACGCGTGATCGTTCTCGTGGTGGTGGCCTTGGCCCTGGTGGGCCTGGGCTGGATCCTTTGGGGCCCCAAGGGGCAGCGGGGGCTGGACCCCGCCCAGGGCGCCCGCTTCGCCCTGGGCCCCGAGGACGCCCCCGTGGTGGTGGTGGACTTCTCCAACTACCTCTGCCCCCATTGCCAAAACCACGCCCTGAACGTCCTCCCCCGGCTTAAGGCCGAGTACATGGACACCGGCAAGGTGCGCTACCTCTTCCGGGACTTCCCCTTCCCCGGCCAGGCCCACGTGATCCGGGCCAGCGAGGCCGCCGCCTGCGCCGCCGACCAGGGGCGTTACTACGAGTACCACGAGGTCCTCTTCCGGGCCGCCTCCGGCTGGGGGAACCTGCAAGGGAGCGTCCTGGACCGGTATTTGCTGGATCTGGCGGCACAGATGGGGCTGGACGAGGCCGCCTTTGCCCAGTGCCTGGCCTCCAACAAGCACCGGGAGGGGGTCCTGGCCGACCAGAAGCTGGCCACGGACCTGGGCCTCACCGGCACCCCCACCTTCTTCATCGCCGGGGAAAAGCGCACCGGTTTCCTGAGCTACGAGGAGTGGAAAAACCTCCTGGATAAAGCCTTGGCCGAGAAAAAGTAGGGGGATGGGTGTAGAAACACGGCAGGCCTTAGCCTGCCGTGTTTTGGCTTATTTGTTACCCTAGGACCCATGGAGGCCCTCTGGGTGGCCGCCGCCTTCGCCCTGGGCCTGTTGGCCAGCCGCCTGGGGCTTCCCCCCTTGGTGGGCTACCTGGGGGCAGGCTTTGCCCTAAACGGACTGGGCCTGGGGGAGACCGACTTCCTGCACCATGCGGCGGAGATCGGGGTGCTCCTTCTGCTTTTCACCGTGGGGTTAAAGCTCCGCTTCCAGGACCTCTTGGAGCCTCGAGTCCTGGTGGCAGGGGGGCTCCACCTCCTGCTCTTCTCCCTCCTGGCCTTCCTCCTCCTGGGAAGCCTTCCCCTGGCCATGGCCTTGGCCTTTTCCAGCACCGTGCTGGTGGTGAAGGTCCTGGAGGACAAGAAGGAGCTGACCACCTACCACGGTCGCCTCAGCGTGGGCATCCTGGTCCTTCAGGACCTGGTGGCCGTGGGCCTCATCACCCTTTACGGCGAAAACCGGATCAGCCCTTGGGCCGGCCTCATCCTCCTTGTGCCCCTGGGGCGCTTCGCCGTGTCCTGGCTTCTGGAAAAAAGCGGCCACGAGGAGCTTTTGGTGCTCTTTGGTCTGGGCCTTGCCCTTCTTGGGGGAGAAGGCTTCCGCCAGGCGGGCCTGTCCCCGGAGCTGGGAGCCTTGACCATGGGCGTCCTCCTCTCCGGCCACGAAAAGGGAGGGGAGATGGCCAAGGCCCTTTGGGGCCTAAAGGAAGCCTTCCTCGTGGCGTTTTTCCTAGACATAGGGCTCCGGGAAGGGTTAAGGGGCGTGGAGCCGGGACTGGTCCTGGCCTCCCTCCTCCTCGTCCTGATCAAATCCCCCCTTTTCTTCGCCCTCTTTCTCCTCCTGGGGCTTCGGGCCCGCACCGCCTTCGTGAGCGGGATGTACCTGGGGAACTACTCGGAGTTTGCCCTCATCGTGGGGGTGGTCCTGGAGCGGGCGGGGCTTTTGCCCTATAGCCTTCCCACCCTGGCCTTAGGGGTAGCGCTTTCCATGGCCGTTTCCGCCCCCCTGGCCCGGTACAGCCATAGCCTTTACAAGCGCCTCGAGGCCCGCCTCCTTCCCCTGGAGCGAAGGGTGGCCCACCCCGACCAGGAACCCGAGCGCCTGGAAGGGGCCACGGCGCTCATCGTGGGCATGGGCCGCACGGGGGGCGCCGTCTACCGCATTCTGGAGGCCGGGGGGGAGCGCCCCGTGGGCCTGGACGCCGACCCGGAGAAGGTGGCCCGCCACCAGGCCAAGGGGCGCAGGGTCTTCTACGGGGACGCGGAGGACCCCGAGCTTTGGGAACGCCTGGACCTAAGCGGCCTGAAAGCCGTGGTCTTGGCCCTGCCCGACCTGGAGGCCAAACTGCTGGCCGCCCGCTGGCTGAAGGAGCGGGGCTTTAAGGGGATCCTGGCCGCCACCAGCTTCCACCTGGAGGAGGACCCCGCCTTGGAAGCCGCGGGCGTGACCCTCCTCTTCCACCCCTTCCGCGAGGCGGGGGAACGCCTGGCGGAAAGGGTCCTGGAGAAGCTGGCTATAATGGGTGGGGTGAGCCATGGCCGGTCATAGCAAGTGGGCACAGATCAAGCGCAAGAAAGCCGCCAACGACCTCAAGCGCGGCAAGATCATCTCCAAACACCTAAGGGCCATCCAGGCGGCGGCGCGAGCCGGGGGAAGCCCCTACCCGGAGGCCAACGTCCAGCTACGAAACGCCATTGAGGCGGCCCGCGCCGACGATGTCCCCATGGAAAACATTGAGCGCCTCCTGCAAAAGCTGCAAGGCGGCGGGGACGGGGCCGAGCAGTACGAGGAGATCGTCTACGAGGGGTATGCCCCGGGGGGCGTGGCCCTTTTGGTCTACGCCCTCACCGACAACCGCAACCGGACCGCCGGGGAGGTGCGCCACGTGTTCAACAAATACGGGGGCTCCCTGGGGGCCAGCGGCAGCGTGGCCTGGCAGTTTGAGCGCAAGGGGGTGATCGTCTGCGCAAACTCCGAGGCGGCGCAAGAGGCGGCCATTGAGCTAGGGGCCTTGGACCTCGAGGAGGAAGGGGAAAGCCTCACCATCTACACCGACCCCGCCGGTACCTACCGCATCGCCGAGGAGCTAAAGGCGCGGGGCATCCCCGTGGAGGCGGCGGAGGTGGTGCAGCACCCGCAGAACACCGTGGCCTTGCCCCCGGAGGAGGCCCTGAAGGTCATGCGCCTGGTGGAAGCCTTGGAGGACCTTGACGACGTGCAACACGTCTACACCAACCTGGACCCCGCAAGCCTCCAGGTGGAGGCCTAACCCTCCCAAATGCGCACCCCCCCTCTTCCCTGACCCTGGCCAGGGGCCAAGCCCGCATCTTGGCATGCCTTGGCCTTTAACCCCACCTTGGCTTTAGCCAAGGTGGGGGCCTCAGCAAACCCCTTTAGGCCAAGCGCGGCAACGCCCAGGAAAGGCTTTTGGAAAAGGGCGCTACTCCTTCTTGCGCTTCTTCTCCTCCCGCATCAGCCGCCGCCGCTCGGCGCGGGAAAGGCCGGGCTGGGGCGGGGGGTGGCGGGGCGCTTCTTCTCCACGCCGAAGGGCCGGGCCTCCTCCTTGGGTGCCGGAACCGGCACGTAGGGGGCCTCCCGCACCGGGCGCATGGGCTCCGCCTCCACCCTAAGCCGGAAGAGGAACTTGGCCACCTCCCCCTTGATGAAGCCCACCATGTCGTTGAAAAGCCGGGTGGCCTCGATCTTGTACTCCTGGAAGGGGTCCTTCTGCCCGTAACCCCGGAGGAAGATGCCCTGGCGGAGGACGTCCAGGTTGTGCAGGTGCTCCTTCCAGGCGGAGTCCACCACGTTGAGGATCACGAAGCGCTCCACGGCCCGCATAAGGGGCGGGGAAAGCTCCTGCTCCCTGGCCTCGTAGGCCTCGAGGGCCGCCTCCACCAGGCGCTCCACCCCTTCCTCCGGCTTCAGGGTGCGAAGCTCCTCAAAGGGGAAGCCCGCAAGCTGGGGCACGGTGTCCAGCAGGGCGGCCTTGAGGGCCTCGAGGTCCCAATCCTCCGGATGCACCTGGGGGTTTAGGACGTTTTCCGCAATCCCCGCCACCGTCTCCTCCACCATGCCCAAGGCGGCCTCCTTCACTTCCTCGTCCTTGCCCAAGAGGATCAGGCGCCGCTGGGCGTAGATGACCTCCCGCTGGCGGGCCATCACGTCGTCAAACTGCAAAAGCTGTTTGCGGATGGCGAAGTTCCGGTCCTCCACCCGCTTCTGTGCCCTTTCGATGGAGCGGGTCACCATGGGATGCTCTATGGGCTCGGAGTCGTCAAAGCCCATGCGGTCCAGCATGGCGATGACCCGGTCCGAGGCGAACAGCCGCATGAGATCGTCGTCAAAGCTCACGTAAAAACGGCTTCCCCCCGGGTCCCCCTGGCGCCCCGCACGGCCCCTTAGCTGGTTGTCAATCCTCCGGGACTCGTGCCGCTCGGTGCCCAGGATGAAAAGCCCCCCCAAGGCCCGCACCCTCTCCTCGTCCGCCTTGCACTCCTCCCGGATCTGGCGGATCTTTTCCTGGAGCTCCTCCTTGATCCCCAGCTCCTGGGCCAAGGCCCGGGCCTCCTCCTCCTGGCCCGAGACCATCTTCTTGATGAAGAGCTCCACCTTCCACTCGTACCGGTCAAAGCCCTCCTTCTCCAGAAGGGCCGCCGCCAGGTACTCGGGGTTTCCGCCCAGCTTGATGTCCGTGCCCCGGCCCGCCATGTTGGTGGCGATGGTGACCGTCTTGCTCCGGCCCGCCTGGGCGACGATCTCCGCCTCCTTGGCGTGGTGCTTGGCGTTCAGCACCTGGTGGGGGATGCCCTGGCGCAGGACGCCCAGGGTGTGCACCGCCCGCTTCAAGCCCTCCCAGGCGGCGCGCAGGTTCCCCTTCGGGGGGATGAGCCCCTCAAAGGCCGCCAGGTCCTCGTCCTTAAGCTGGGTGGGCTTCTCCAAAAGCTTCCTCAGGCGCTCCCACTCCTCCCCCTGCTGTTTCTGGCTGGCCTTCTTGAAAAGCTCCAGGCGCATCTCCAGCCGGGGAAGGTAGAGGCGGGGCTCCTTGAGCATCTGGGAAAGCCTCTCCGACTTTTCGATGCTGATGGTGCCCACCAGGACCGGCTGGCCCCTTTCGTACTTCTCGGCGATCTCCTCCACCACCGCGTAGAACTTGCCCTTCTCCGTGCGGTAGACCACGTCGGGAAAGTCCTGCCGGATCATGGGGCGGTTGGTGGGCACCACCACCACGTCCATGCCGTAGATCTCCTGGAACTCCTTCTCCTCGGTCTTGGCGGTGCCGGTCATGCCGGCCCGCTTCTCGTAGAGGCGGAAGAAGTTCTGGTAGGTGATGGTGGCCAGGGTCTGGTTTTCCCGCTCAATCCTGACCCCCTCCTTGGCCTCGATGGCCTGGTGGAGCCCCTCCCCGTAGCGGCGGCCTGGCATGAGGCGGCCCGTGAACTCGTCCACGATGATGACCTGGCCGTCTTGGACGATGTAGTCCCGGTCCCGGTGGTAGAGCTCCTTGGCCCGGATGGCCTGGATGAGCATGTGGGCCAGCTCCATGTTCTCCGGGCTGAAAAGCCCCTCCACCCCCAGGAGCTTTTCCGCCTTGGCGATCCCCTGAAGGGTGAGGTGCACGGAGCGGTTCTTCTCCTCGATGGTGTAGTCCCCCGTGGGCTCCTTGCGCACCCCGGGCTCGGCGGGCAGGCCCCGCTCCAGCTTCTTGGCGATCTCCGCCATCTTGTAGTAGAGGTCCGTGGCCTTTTCCGCCGGGCCGGAGATGATGAGGGGGGTGCGGGCCTCGTCGATGAGGATGGAGTCCACCTCGTCGATGATGGCGTAGTGCAAGGGGGTGTCGTGGCGGAGCACCAACTGGTCCGGGCTGATGGCCATGTTGTCCCGGAGGTAGTCAAAGCCCAGCTCGGAGTTGGTCACATAGGTGACGTCCGCCAGGTAGGCCTTGCGGCGCTCCTCCGGGGTGGAGCTGTGCTGGATCACCCCCACGCTGAGGCCCAGGCCCCGGTACACGGGCCCCATCCACTCCGCATCGCGGCGGGCCAGGTAATCGTTCACCGTGACCACATGGATGCCCCTACCCCTCAGGGCGTTCAGGGCCACGGCCAGGGTGGCCACCAGGGTCTTCCCCTCCCCGGTCTTCATCTCGGCGATCTTGCCCTCGTGGAGCACCGCCCCGCCGATGAGCTGCACGTCAAAGTGGCGCATGCCCAGGTAGCGCTTGGCGGATTCCCGGGTGAGGGCGAAGGCCATGGGGAGAAGCTCCTCGAGGCTTGCGCCCCTCGCGTGCTTCTCCCTAAGCTCCGCGTAGGCGGCGGCCAGGTCAGGGATCTTCTCCACCTCCGACTCCAGCCGGTTGGTGGGCTCCACCACTTGCTTGTAGTAGCGGGCGATCTCCCGCTCGTTGTTGTCAAAAAGCTTCCGTATGAGGCCCAGCATCCTAAGGCCGATTGTACCCCTTCAGGATGAGAAAGCCTTCAGGCCTCCTCAGGGGAAGCCTCCAAGGGCCAGTAGGCGGTGGCCCCCAGGGACAAGGGGCTGGGAGGGAAACCCCCTTGGAGGCGCCGCCAGGCGGCCAGGGCCACCATGGCCCCGTTGTCCTGGGAAAGCCCCTTGGGAGGGAAGTGGACCCTGAGCCCCGCCTCTTGGAAGCGCGCCTGCAAGGCCCGGTTGGCCGCCACCCCCCCCGCCACCAGGAGCACCCGGTGGCCCGTGTCCCGGGCGGCCCGGAGGACCACCTGGGCCAGATGTTCCACCGCCGCCTCCTGGAACCCCTTGGCCAGGGCCGAGGCCTCATGCCCCGCCTCCACCAGCTGCACCGCCTTGGTCTTAAGGCCGGAGAAGCTGAAGTCGTAGCCCTTCTGCTCCCGCAGGGGCACGGGGAAGGGCACCTCCCCCCTGGCCTCCTGGGCCAGGCGTTCGATCTCGGGCCCCCCGGGAAAGCCCAGGCCCAGAAGCCGCGCCACCTTGTCAAAGGCCTCCCCCGCGGCATCGTCCCGGGTGGCCCCCAGGAGGCGGTAACGGCCCAAGGCCTGCACCTCAAAGAGGTGGGTGTGCCCCCCCGAGGCCACCAGGGCCAGGAAAGGAGGGGCTAGGCCCTCGGGCCAGGCGGCCACGATGTGGGCCTCGAGGTGGTGGATGGCGTAGAAGGGCCTCTCCAAGGCCCAGGCCATCCCCTTGGCCAGGGTGTACCCCACCAGCAAGGCCCCGATGAGCCCAGGGCCCCGGGTGGCGGCGATGAGGGAGAGGTCCTTGGGCCCGATCCCCGCCTGGGCCAAGGCCTCCCTCACCAGGAGGGGAAGGACCTTGAGGTGTTCGCGGCTGGCCAGCTCGGGCACCACCCCGCCGTAGGCCTGGTGCAGGGCCACCTGGCTGGCCACCAGGTTGACCACCACCTCCCCATCCCGCACCAGGCCCACCCCGGTGTCGTCGCAGGAGGTATCGATGCCCAAAACCCACACGCCCATGCCGCCCTCGGTTCCAGCGCCAAACCCCGTAAGGGGCCAAGAGGGCCTGGGGAAGGCCCCTTCCCCTCCTCCAAGCGCCTTCCGCTTCCGAAAGCCCCCGGAGCTTGGCCTCCCCTTCCGCTACTCTAACAGACCCCCCAAGGAGGGGCTAAGCGCCCCGTCCAGAAGATAGCCTTCTGGGTCCCTATCCCGCGGCAACCCCCAGGCATGAGCCCTTAGGCTAAGGGCAATGCTGTGGCTTCTCCTTCCGGTCCTCCTCCTGGTCTACCTCCTCTACCGGGCCCAAAGGCCCAGGGTGCGCCCCTGGGCCGGGGTGTGGCTTTGGCAGAGGGGCAGGCGGAGGCGGTTTAGGCCCCGGTTGGACCTAAGGCTTCTTCTCCTTCTCCTGGCGGCCGCCTTGATGGTCCTGGCCCTCGAGGACCCCCCCTTAGGCCCCTCCCCCATGGTCTTCGTGGTGGACGCCTCCGCCAGCATGGCCGCCCGGGAGGGGGCCAAGACCCGGCTGGACCTGGCCAAGGAAAGGCTCCTTCCCCTTCTGGAAAGAACCCCGGAGGCCGTCTTGGTGCGGGCTGGGGAAAGGCCCCAAGCCCATGGCCCCGCCCCTGGGATCGCCCTAAGGGGAAGGCTTCTGGAGCTGGAGGCCAAGGACCGCCAGGCCCGGCTGGAGGAGGCCGTCGCCCTAGGGCGACGGCTCCTCAAGGCCCCGGTGGTGGTGGTCAGCGACGCCCCCCCGCCCCCCGGGGTGGAGGGGTACCTGGGGGTGGGCACCCCAAGGGAGAACCTGGGCCTCGTGGCCGTGGCCCACGGCTTCTTAGCCCTAGGCAACAGCGCGAGCCGCACCCTCACCGCAAGGGTGGCCCTAGGGGGCAAGGTGGAGGAGGTGCCCGTCCCACCCCGGGGCTTTGCCCGCCTGGAAAACCTCCCCCCCACCTTCACCGCCCGCCTCCTGGATGGGGGCGCCCTGGACCTGGACGACGAGGCGGGCTTCGGCCTCCGCCGCCTGGGGGTGGACTACCCTCCCCTCCCTGCCCTAAAGAGGCTCTTCCGCCTGCTGGGGGCGGTGCTGGGGGACGAGGTCCGGGTGCGGATAGGGGTGCCGGAAGGCGCCCCGGAGCGCCCCAGCCTGTACCTGGCCCCTTCCGGGGGAAGCCCCACCCCCATCCTCCTCACCACCCCCCACCCCCTCCTGGAAGGGGTGGCCCTCCTGGGGGAGCGCCTGCCCCCACCTCCCCCACCCCCCGCTCCCTGGCGGCCCCTGGCGGAAGGGGAGGGCGGGGTGGGCCTCATCTACCTGACGGAAGGGGGCCTTTACCTGCCCCCCTTGGCCGCCATCCAGGACCGCCCCTTCTTCCCCTTGCTGGTCTACAACTTCCTAAAGTCCCACCGGGAGGTGCGAAGCGGACTCCTCTCCCCCGGGGAAACCCTCCTCCCCACCCCGGGGCCCAGCTTCCTCCCCAAGGGGCAAGGAGGGGGAGGCCGCTTCCTGGCCCTCCTGGCCGCCTTGGTGCTCCTCCTGGAAGCCCTCCTTTTCCGCCCCAGGCCGAAGGCCCAGGGGGCATAATGGGCCCATGCGCTTCCGTCCCTTTACCGAACTGGACCTGGACCTCCTCAACCGGGTGGCGGGAAACCGGCCCTTAAGCCTGGGGGCCGTGCGCTTTTTTGCCCGCACCGGCCACTCCTTTTTGGCCGAGGAAGGGGAGGAACCCAAGGGCTTCGCCCTGGCCCAGGCGGTGTGGCAGGGGGAGGCCACCACGGTCCTGGTCAGCCGGGTGGAGGGCAAGGACCAGGCCACCTTGGAGGGCCTCCTGGCCGCGGTGGTAAAAAGCGCCTACGACGCCGGGGTCTACGAGGTGGCCCTGCACCTGGACCCCGGGCGGGAGGAACTGGCCCAGGCCCTAAAGGCCCAGGGCTTCGCCATCGGTCCCCTGGTCCTGGCGGTGCGGGTCCTGGGAAGCCGCGGGCAACGGGGCGAAACCCGGGGCGTCCTAGAATAAGGGCCATGAACCGGGTTCTCATTGGCATCCGAGGGGAGCCCACCCCGGAGGGGATGGAGCGGATCCTTACCGCCCTCAAGGGCCTTCCCGGCACCTCCCAGGTGCAGGCCACCGGCCCCGCCCAAATCCTGGTGGAGTACGACCCCCAGGTCCTGACGGTGATGGACCTCCTGCGCACCATCCGGGAGGAGGGGTTTTTGGCGGGCATGCTCTAAATGCCCCACCGAAGCCCTGGCTTCGGTGGGGACCCCTGGGGCAGGGTAGACTGGTAGCCGAGGTGCCCCATGCTGGACTTCTACGCCATTGAAGACCTCCTCACCCCGGAGGAAAGGGAGATCCAAAAGGCCGCCCGGCGCTTCCTGGAGAAGGAGGCCCTGCCCTATATAGGCCAGTGGTGGGAGGAAGGGGTCTTCCCCACCCACCTCATACCCAGGTTCGCGGAGCTGGGCTTCCTAGGCCCCACCCTGCCCCCGGAGTACGGGGGGGCAGGGGTGAGCAGCGCCGCCTACGGCCTCATCGCCTACGAGCTGGAACGGGTGGACTCGGGGCTCAGGAGCTTCGTGAGCGTGCAGAGCTCCTTGGTGATGTACCCCATCTACGCCTTTGGCAGCGAGGAACAAAAGCGGGAGTTCCTGCCCAAGCTGGCCCGGGGGGAGATGGTGGGTTGCTTCGGCCTCACCGAGCCCGACGGGGGCTCGGACCCCTACGGCAACATGAAGACCCGGGCGCGCCGGGAGGGGGACACCTGGGTGCTAAACGGCACCAAGATGTGGATCACCAACGGCAACCTGGCCCAGATCGCCCTCATCTGGGCCAAGGACGAGGAGGGCCGGGTCTTGGGCTTCATCGTCCCCACGGATACCAAAGGCTTCCAGGCCCGGGAGGTGAAGCACAAGATGAGCCTGCGCGCCTCGGTGACCAGCGAGCTGGTCCTGGAGGAGGTGCGCGTACCCGAGGCCTTGCGCCTCCCCAAGGCGGAGGGGCTCAAGGCCCCCCTCTCCTGCCTCACCCAGGCCCGCTTCGGCATCGCCTGGGGCGTCCTGGGGGCCCTGGAGGCCGTGTACACCGAGGCGGTGGACTTCGCCAAGAGCCGAAGCACCTTCGGCGAGCCCATCGCCCAAAAGCAACTGGTGCAGGCCAAGCTGGCGGAGATGCTTGCCGACCACACCGAGGGGCTTCTTCTCGCCTGGCGGCTTGCCCGGCTCAAGGACGAGGGGAAGCTCAAGCCCGCCCAGGTCTCCCTGGCCAAAAGGCAGAACGTGATGAAGGCCCTCAAGGCCGCCCGCCTGGCCCGGGAGATCCTGGGGGGAAGCGGCATCACCCTGGAGTACCACGCCATCCGCCACATGCTGAACCTGGAAACCGTCTACACCTATGAGGGGACCCACGACATCCACACCCTGGTCCTGGGCAGGGAGGCCACGGGGCTGAACGCCTTTTAGCGGAAGGCGGACGCCATGGTCATCGCCTTCACCGGCGACCCCTTCCTGGCCAAGGAGGCGCTCCTCCAGGAGGCTTCCCTTCGGGGCCTGACCCGCTTGGCCGGCCAGGGGCGGGGCCTGTACCTTGACCCCACCCCCGAGGCCCTGGCCGAGGCCCTACGCCCCGGGCTTTTCGGGCAGGCGGGGGCCCTTTTGGACCTGCGGGAGGTGAGCGAGGGGGAGTGGAAGGCGCTCAAGCCCCTTCTGGAAAACGTCCCCGAAGAGGTGGCCGTGCTCATCCTGGACCCCAAGCCCACCACCGCCCGGGCCGCCTTCTACCGCACCCGGGAGCGGCGGGACTTCCCTACCCCCAAGGGCAAGGACCTCATCCGCCACCTGGAGAACCGGGCCAAGCGCCTGGGGTTTCGGCTAACCGCCGGCATCGCCCAGTACCTGGCCTCCCTGGAAGGGGACCTCGAGGCCCTGGAAAGGGAGCTGGAGAAGCTCTCCCTTTTGGACCCCCCCCTCACCCTGGAGAAGGTGGAGCGGGTGGTGGCCCTAAAGCCCCCGGTAAGCGGCTTTGACCTGGTGCGGGCGGTGCTGGAGGGAAACGCCAAGGAGGCCTTCCGCCGCCTGAAGCGGCTAAGGGAGGAAGGGGAAGAGCCCCTAAGGCTCCTGGGGGCCTTCGCCTGGCAGTTTTCCCTCCTGGCCAAGGCCTGGATGCTCCTGGAGGAAAACCCCAGGCCCACGGAAGCGGACCTCCTCCGCCTCGAGGCCCACCCCTACGCCGCCAAAAGGGCCCTGGAGCTGGCTCGCGGCCTCCCCAAGGCAACCCTCCTGGCCGGCCTGGACGCCCTGGTCCAGGCGGAGCGCCGGGCCAAGGAGGGCAAGGACCCCTGGCTGGCCCTGGAGGGGGCGGTCTACGCCCTCCTCCGCCTCGCCCCGGCAAGGCCCGCCTGAAGCCCGCCCCTGGGATTGACCTGCCGGTCAGTGCCGGGGTAGCCTCTAGCCATGCTAAACCCAGACCTGGTGGCCCTGGTCCTGCGGCAGGCCCTAAAGGGCGGGGCCGACTTCGCCGAGATCTATGCGGAGCGCTCCCGAAGGCGGCGCATGACCGTGCGCTCGGGGAAGCTGGAGGAGGCCATCTCCGGCCTGGACTACGGGGCGGGGATCAGGCTTTTCTTCGGCCTCGAGGTGGTCTACGCCTACACCAACCAGCTCACCCAAGAAGGCCTCCTGGAGGCCCTGGAAACCCTCCTCAGGGCCAAGGGGGCCCTGGGACGGGTGGACGAACGGGGCGCCGGGGGCCTGGACTTCCGCAAAACCGCCCCCCAAGGCCTCCACACCCCCAAGGTGCCCTTCTCGGAAAAGGACAAGCGCTTCCGCCTGGAGCGCCTCCTGGAAGCCGAGGCCGGGGCCCGGATCGCCCCCGAGGTCCAAAGGGTGGAGGCCAGCCTCCAGGAATGGGAACAGGAGGTCCTGATCGCCAACAGCGAGGGCACTTGGGCGGAGGAGAAGCGGGTCCGCACCCGGCTCCACGTGCTGGCCGTGGCCCAGGACGGCACCGAGGTGCAGACCGGCTACGCCGCCCCGGGCAAGAGCGTGGGCCTGGAGCTTTTTGAGCTCTACCCGCCCCAGGAGGTGGGGGCCAAGGCCGCCCGCCAGGCCCTCACCAACCTCCGCGCCAAGCCCGCCCCTGCCGGGACCATGCCCGTGGTGGTGGGGAACGCCTTCGGCGGGGTCCTCTTCCACGAGGCCCTGGGCCACCTCCTGGAGACCACCAGCGTGGCCAAAAAGGCCAGCGTCCTCGCGGACCGGCTGGGGGAGGAGGTGGCCAGCCCCGCGGTCACCTATGTGGACGACGGCACCCTGCCCCACGCCTGGGGCTCCACGGAGGTGGACGACGAGGGCCGCCCCACGGAGCGCACGGTGCTCATTGAAAAGGGCATCCTCAAAAGCTACATGGTGGACCGGCTGGGCCACCTCCTCACCGGCTACCCCATGACCGGGTCAGGGCGCAGGCAGGACTACACCTTCGCCCCCACCTCCAGGATGCGCAACACCTTCATCGCCCCGGGGGACAAGGAGGTGGAGGAGCTCATCGCGGGGGTGGAGTTCGGCCTTTACGCCAAGGAGATGGGGGGTGGACAGGTGAAGCCGGGCTCGGGCGAGTACAACTTCGCGGTGCAGGAGGGGTACATCATCCGCAAGGGGCGCATAGAGGAGCCGGTGCGGGGGGCCATGCTGGTGGGCAAAGGGCCGGAGACCATCCGGAAGGTGGTGGCGGTGGCCAAGGATTGGGAAAACGCCCCCGGGATGTGCGGAAGCCTCTCGGGGATGGTGCCCGTGGAGGTGGGCCAGCCCCACGTGCTGGTCTCGGAGATCGTGGTGGGAGGTAGGGCATGACCCTGGAGGAAGCCAAGCGGTACCTGTTGCGGCGGGCCAAGGAGCTGGGCCTCGAGGCGGAGGTCCTCTTCCAGGAGGAGCGGGAGCTTTCCCTACGGGCCCGGCAAGGCGCCCTGGAGGAGATCAAGGAGGCCCGCCAAGGGGGCATCGGCCTAAGGGTGGTGGCCCAGGGCCGGGTGGGCTACGCCTACACGGAGGAGCTCTCCCCGGAAGCCCTGGAGTGGGCCCTGGCGGAGGCCCGGGATAACGCCCTCCTGGCGGACAAGGAAGGCCTCATCCCCCCGGGCCGGGCCCTGGGAAGCCACGACCTTCTGGGGGAAGGCCTTTCCGCTCCCCTGGAAACCAAGAAGCAAGGGGCCTTGGCCCTGGAAAAGGCCCTGTGGGAAGACCCCAGGACCCGAAGCGTCCTCATGGGGGGGTATATGGAGAAGGAGGTCCGGGTGGCCCTGGCCAGCACCCTGGGGGCCGAGGGGGACTTCCGCACGGGCCTTGCGGGAATGGGGGGAAGCCTGGTCATGGGGGAGGGGGCAAGCCTCAAGCAGGGCTGGGATTTCCAGCTGGCCAAGGAGTTCCACGCCCTAGACCCCGGCCGCACCGCCTTGGAGATCCGGGAGAGGACCGCCAGGCTTCTGAACGCCAAACCCCTCCCCACGGGCCGCTACCGGGCCTATCTGGAGCCCAAGGCCATGGCGGGCCTCCTCTGGGTGCTTGCCCGCTCCCTTTCGGGAAAAAGCGCCTTGGAGGGCAAAAGCCGCCTCCTAAACCGGATTGGGGAGCGGATCGCCTCCGAATGGGTCACCCTGGTGGACGACCCCACCTTGGAAAAGGGGCTCCTTTCCCGTCCCTTTGACGCCGAGGGCACCCCGGCCCGGCGCACGGTGGTGGTGGAGAAGGGGATCTTCAAAACTTTCCTGCACAATGCGGAAACCGCAAGGGCCTTGGGCCAGGAAAACACCGGCCACGCCTTCCGCACCTACCGGGGGGTCTTGGACGTGGCCCCCACGAACCTCTACCTGGAGCCCGTGGGCAACCTGCGCCTAGAGAAGGGCGTCTTGATCACCGAGTTCATGGGCCTCCACGCCGGGGCCAACCCCGTGAGCCTGGACTTCTCCCTGCAGGCCCTGGGGCTATGGGTGGAGGAAGGGGAGGCGCGGCATGCGGTGGAAAACTTCGCCGTAAGCGGGAACCTCTTGGAGCTCCTTCAGGCGATAGAGGCCGTGGGCGACGAGCTGGACTGGGAGGTGATGGGCGCCGCCTTGGGAAGCCCTATGGTGGCGGTGGCGGAGCTTTCCTTCGCCGGGGCTTAGCGCAAAGCAAAATCTGCTTGGCGCTTTGCGCTAAGCTAAAAGCATGGCCACCGTCACCGTCAGCCCCAAGTACCAGATCACCCTGCCCGCCGAGGTGCGCCGGGCCCTGGGCCTACGCCCCGGGGAAAAGCTCCGGGTGGAGGTGGTGGAGGGGGAGATCCGCCTGCGTCCCGTGCGCCCCCCCGTGCGGGAGCTCCTGCAGAAGCTTCTCCAGGCTTACCCCGAGGAGGCCGAAGCCTTGGGAAGGGCCACAGGGCACGACGCGGTGGGGTACGTGCGCGCCCTTAGGGAAGGATGACCAGCCTGGACACCAACGTCATCCTGGCCGCCTTGGACCCCAAGGATGCCCTCCACGCCGAGGCGGTAGGCCTTCTGGAAACCTGCGCCTTCCACGCCTTGTTCTTGAGCCCGCCGGTGTACGCCGAGCTGCGGGCCGGGGAAGGCTGGCCCCTTTTGGAAGCCTTTTTGCAGGCCTTCGCCATCCGCCTGCGCCCCGAGATGCCCCTCCAGGTATGGACCCTGGCGGGGGAGCGGTTTGGCCTTTACGCCCGGAAGCGGCGGGAAGGGGGGCTTCCCCGGCGCATCCTGGCCGATTTCCTCATCGGAGCCCACGCCGTGCACCACGGCCTCAGGCTGGCCACCTTTGACCCCGCGCCCTACCGCACGGCCTTCCCCGAGCTGGAGGTGGTGCCGTGAAGGTCTTCGTCACCCGCACCCTGCCGGGCAAAGCCTTGGAAAGGCTCAAGGAGCGGGGCCTCGAGGTGGAGGTCCACGAGGGGCTCTTCCTCCCCCGGGAGGAGCTTTTGCGCAAGGTGGAGGGGGCCATAGGCCTCATCCCCACGGTGGAGGACCGCATTGACGCCGAGGTGATGGACCGGGCCTCCGGCCTCCGGGTCATCGCCTGCTACAGCGTGGGGGTGGACCACGTGGACCTCGAGGCGGCCAAAGCCCGGGGCATCCGCGTGACCCACACCCCCGGGGTCCTCACCGAGGCCACCGCCGACCTCACCCTGGCCCTCCTCCTGGCGGTGGCCCGGCGGGTGGTGGAGGGGGTGGACCACGCCCGGGAAGGGCGCTGGCAGGCCTGGCACCCGGAGCTCCTCCTGGGCCTGGACCTCGAGGGGCTCACCCTGGGCCTCGTGGGCATGGGCCGGATCGGGCAGGCGGTGGCCAAAAGGGCCGAGGCCTTCGGGATGCGGGTGGTCTACCACAGCCGCACCCCCAAGCCCCTCCCCTACCCCCACCTCTCCCTGGAAGAGCTTTTAGGCACCGCGGACATCGTCAGCCTCCACGCCCCCCTGACCCCGGAAACGCACCGCCTCATGAACCGGGAAAGGCTTTTCGCCATGAAGCCGGGAAGCATCCTGATCAACACCGCCCGGGGCGGCCTGGTGGACACCGAGGCCCTGGTGGAGGCCCTCAGGGGACACCTTTTCGGGGCGGGCTTGGACGTCACCGACCCCGAACCCCTACCCCCGGGGCATCCCCTCTACGCCCTCCCCAACGCCGTCATCACCCCCCACATGGGCTCGGCGGGAAGAAGGACCCGGGAACGCATGGCGGAGATGGCGGTGGAAAACCTGCTGGCCGTCCTGGAGGGGCGCGAGCCCCCAAACCCGGTAGTATAGCCCCCATGAGCTTTCTCATCGGCTTCCTCGGCGGGGCCTTTGGCGGGCTGGTGGGGCTTGGGGGAGGCACGGTGATGATCCCCCTCATGGTGGGGGTTCTCAGGCTCTCCCAGCACAAGGCCCACGGCACCAGCCTGGTGGCGGTCTTCTTCACCGGGCTTACGGGGGCGGTGACCTACGGGCTCCAGGGTTCCTTGAACCTCAAGGCGGCCTTGCTGCTGGCGGCCACCGCCATCTTCACCGCCCGCCTGGGGGCCCGCTACGCCCACGGCCTGGCGGAAAAGGACCTCAAGCGGGCCTTCGGGTGGTTTTTGCTGTTCGTTTCCCTCTTGCTCCTCTTGAAACCCCACCTGGCCCCCATGGGTTGGGTGCAGGGCGAGGTGGGGGAAGACCTCACCCTTCTCTTGGCGGGAGGCCTCACCGGCTTCCTCTCGGGCATGATGGGGGTGGGGGGAGGGACCATCATGGTCCCCGCCATGGTCCTGATCTTGGGCATGGACCAGCACACCGCCCAGGGCACGAGCCTTCTCGCCATGGTCCCGGCCAGCCTGGTGGGGGCCTACACCCACCACCGCCTGGGGAACGTGGACGCCCTCCTGGTCCCTGGCCTGGTGCCCGGGGTGCTCCTGGGCACCTTTTTGGGAGGGGAGGCCGCCCACTTCCTACCCGAGGCCACCCTGCGCCTGGTCTTCGCCGGGGTGCTTCTTTGGACCGCCTGGCGGTACCTCCGTCCCTCCGCCAAAAAACGGTGACCTTCCCTGGCGTACCGTAAAGGTGAAAGGGGGTGACGCTGGCAGGACTGGGCCAACGTGGTCCTGGGCGTCTGGCTCATCCTCTCCCCCTGGATGCCATGTGGAACGCCCTCATCGCGGGCGTCCTGGTGGGGGTTTTGGCCCTGAGCGTCACCCGGGAAAAACCCCGAGCTAGGGATCTCCGCCATCCCCCGCCTAGGCCTTGGCCTAGGCGGATGGGCCCCTTGCGCCTTCCCGGAAGAGGCGGTAAGGTGAGGTCGGCCTTTAAACCGGTCCCGCGAGGCCGGAAAGGGGGAGCCATGGAGCGATATAAGGGAAACCCAGGGAAGAAGCCGGGCGGAGGCTTTGGCCTCCGCTTCTTTTTGGAGGTGAACCGTGCGCTTTAAGGCCGAGCTCCTAAGCGCCGAGGAGATGCGCCGGGCCCTGTACCGCATCGCCCACGAGGTGGTGGAGGCCAACAAGGGGGTGGAGGGCCTGGTCCTGGTGGGCATCCACACCCGGGGCATCCCCCTGGCCGAGCGCATCGCCCGCTACATCCGCGAGTTTGAGGGGGTGGAGGTTCCCGTGGGGGTGCTGGACATCACCCTCTACCGCGACGACCTCTCGGAGATCGGGGTCAGGCCCCAGGTGCGCCAGACCCGCATCCCCTTTGACCTCACCGGCAAGGCGGTGGTCCTGGTGGACGACGTCCTCTACACCGGCCGCACCGCCCGGGCGGCCATGGACGCCCTCATGGACCTAGGCCGCCCCCGGCGCATCTACCTGGCGGTCCTGATTGACCGGGGGCACCGGGAGCTCCCCATCCGGGCGGATTTCGTGGGCAAGAACGTGCCCACCGCAAGGAACGAGGTGGTGAAGGTGAAGCTCACCGAGGTGGACGGGGAGGACCGGGTGGAGCTTTGGGAAAAGGAGGCGGCATGAGGCACCTCCTGGACTTTGCCGGCTGGACCAAATCCGAGGTGGAAAGCCTCCTGGAAACCGCCAAGGTGATGGCCGAGGTCCTGGAGCGCCCGGTGAAGAAGGTGCCCGCCCTCCAGGGCTTCACCGTGGCCACGGTCTTCTTTGAGCCCTCCACCCGCACCCGCATCTCCTTTGAGCTGGCCGCAAGGCGGATGTCCGCGGACGTGGTCTCCTTCGCCGCGGCCACCAGCAGCCTCCAGAAGGGGGAAAGCTACAAGGACACCCTGCTGACCCTCGAGGCCATGGGCATAGACGCCTACGTGATCCGGGCCGACGCCGCCGGGGTGCCCCACCAGGCCACCCGCTGGGTGAAGGGGGCGGTCATCAACGGGGGGGACGGCCGCCGCGCCCACCCCACCCAGGCCCTCCTGGACGCCTACACCCTCCTCGAGGCCCTGGGAAGCCTGGAGGGCAAGAAGATCGCCATCGTGGGGGACATCCTCCACTCCCGGGTGGCCCGCTCCAACCTGGAGCTCCTTCCCCTCCTGGGGGCCGAGGTGTGGGCGGCAGGCCCCCCTACCCTTCTCCCCCAGGCCCTTCCCGGGGCCCGGCTCACCCCCCACCTGGAGGAGGCCCTCGAGGGGGCGGACGCCGTCATGGTCCTAAGGCTGCAAAGGGAACGCATGGAGGCGGGGCTGGTGAACCTAGAGGACTACATCGCCCACTACCAGGTGACGGAAGAGCGCCTCCAAAAGGCCAAGCCGGGGGCTCCCCTCCTCCACCCCGGCCCCATGAACCGGGACGTGGAGCTGGAAGGAACCCTGGCGGACTCGGAGAGGAGCCTGGTGAACCGCCAGGTGCATAACGGCGTGGCCGTGCGCATGGCGGTGCTGTACCACCTCTTGGTGGGGAGGGAACGATGACCATCCTGATCCGCAACGTGACGCTGGTGGACGCTCTTGGGGAGCGGGGTCCCGCCGATGTCCTCCTGGGGGAGGGGCGCATCCTCTCCCTGGAGGGTGGGGACGCCGAGAGGGTCATTGAGGGGAAGGGGCGCCTCCTGGCCCCAGGCTTTTTGGACCTCCACGCCCACCTGCGGGAACCCGGGCAGGAGGTAAAGGAAAACCTCGCCACAGGCCTCCTGGCGGCGGTGCGGGGCGGGTACACGGACCTGGTGTCCATGCCCAACACCACCCCCCCCGTGGACACCCCGGAGGCGGTCAGGGCCCTAAGGAAGAAGGCCCAGGCCCTGGGCCTGGCCCGGCTCCACCCCGCCGCCGCCCTGACCCAGGGGCAGGAGGGAAGGCTCCTCACCGAGGCGGGCCTTCTCCGGGAGGCGGGGGCCGCCCTCCTCACCGACGACGGGCGCACCAACGAGGACGCCGGGGTGCTGGCGGCGGGGCTCCTGGGGGCGGCGGCTTTTGGCCTGCCGGTGGCGGTGCACGCGGAAGACGCCTCCTTGCGCCGGGGCGGGGTGATGAACGATGGCCCCTTGGCCGACCTTCTCGGCCTTCCCGGAAACCCCCCCGAGGCGGAGGCGGCCCGCATCGCCCGGGACCTGGAGGTCCTGCGCTACGCCCTGCGCCGGGGGCAAAAAAAGCCCCGGCTCCACATCCAGCACCTTTCCACCAAGCGGGGCCTGGAGCTCCTAAGGGAGGCCAAGGGGGCCGGGCTTCCCGTGACCGCCGAGGCCACCCCCCACCACCTCACCCTCACCGAGGAGGCCCTGAAGGGCTTTGACCCCATCTTCAAGGTGGCCCCACCCCTCCGCACCAGAGAGGACGTGGAGGCCCTGCTGGAGGGCCTCCTGGAGGGCACCCTGGACGCCATCGCCACCGATCACGCCCCCCACACCCAGGCGGAGAAGGAGATGGACCTCTTAAGGGCCCCCTTTGGCATCCCGAGCCTCGAGGTGGCCTTCCCCCTCCTCTACACCGAGCTTCACCGGAAGCGGGGCTTCCCCCTAAAGCGCCTGGTGGAGCTCTTCACCGATGGGCCCCGCAGGGTCCTGGGCCTAAGGCCCATCCACCTGGAGGAAGGGGCCGAGGCCAGCCTGGTCCTCCTGGACCCCAAGGAGCGGCCCGTGGACCCCAAGGCCTTCGCCTCCAAGGCCCGGTTCTCCCCATGGGCGGGCTGGGTCTTGGCGGGGTGGCCGGTTCTCACCCTGGTGGAAGGGCGGGTGGTGTACCAGGCGTTAGAATAAGAGCGTGCTGAAAAAGCTCCTGGAAGCCGATCAGCTGGGCCTGCGTCTGGAGTGGGTGGGGGGGCTTCCCCTTTGGGAAGCCCAGCCCACCTACCGGCACCAGAAGGCCGTGGACCGCATTCGCCAAAGCATCCGCCCCAAAGAGGGTTCCTCATGCCCATGCATCCACGTGGCCGACGTGTACGTTCGCTTTCCCGACGGCTCCTACAAGCGGCCCGACATCGCCCTCTTTTGCCGAGAACCGGAGGAACTGGACGAGGCCATCACCCTCCTGCCCGAGGCGGTGGTGGAGGTGGTGAGCCGGGGATACGAGGCCAAGGACCTGGAGATCGCCCCCCGGTTCTACCTGTCCCAGGGGGTCAAGGACGTGGTCATCTTCGACCCCCATACCCTCTTGGTCCTTCACCTCCGGCAGAAGGGCGCATGGCGCCACGTGTCCCCCGTGGAACTTGAGCTGCTTTGCGGCTGCACCCTCACCGTCTAGGGGGCGCCATTTCTCCCAGGCTCCTTATCCCTTCCGCTTCCATAAGCCTCAGAAGGCCCTTCAGCACCCGCCGGGGGAAAAGGGGACCCCCATAGACGAAGCCGGTGTAGACCTGCACCAGCCGGGCCCCTAGCCTAAGCCGCTCCCAAACATCCTCCGGGCCCTCCACCCCGCCCACGCTCACCAGGGTAAGGCCCGGCACCGCGGCGAGGTGGCGTAAAACCTCCAGGGCCCTCCCCTTCAAGGGCCTACCCGAAAGCCCCCCGGCCTCCCCCGCCAGGGGGCTTTTGAGCCCTTCCCGGCCCAGGGTGGTGTTCACCGCCACCAGGCCCTCGAGGCCATGCTTCTGGACCAGGGCCACCACCTGGTCCAAGGCCGCAAGGGTGAGGTCTGGGGCCACCTTGAGGAGGAGGGGTTTCCGGGTGGCGGGCCGCAGACGGGCAAGGAGTTCGTCCAGGAAGGGGCCTTCCTGCAGGGTGCGTAGCCCCGGGGTGTTGGGGGAGCTCACGTTGAGGACGAAATAGTCCCCGTAAGACTCCAGGGCCTGGAGGGCCCTTAGGTAGTCCTCCGCCGCCCGTTCCAAGGGGGTATCCCGGTTTTTTCCCAGGTTCACCCCCACGGGGAAAAAAAGCCCCCTTTCCCGAAACCTCTTCAACCTCCTTGCCGCCTCCTCCGCCCCCTGGTTGTTGAAGCCCATCCGGTTAATGAGGGCATGGTCCTCCACAAGCCGGAAAAGGCGGGGCCTGGGGTTCCCTTCCTGGGGCCTAGGGGTAAGGGTCCCCACCTCGGCGAAGCCAAAGCCCAAGGCCCACCAGGCCGCAAGGGCCCTTGCGTCCTTGTCCATCCCCGCCGCCAGGCCCAAGGGGTTGGGAAAGCGGAGGCCAAGGGCCTCCACCTCAAGCCTTGGATCCTCCACCCTGAGGAGCCTGGCGGGCACCTCCAGCAGGGGTCCCCTTTCCGACCACAGGGCCAGGGCCTTCAAGGCGAGCTCGTGGGCGGTTTCCGGGTCCAAGGCGAAGAGCAGGCGGTGCATCCCCCTCATCCTAAGGGCTCCTCCGGTAAAATGCGCCCATGAAGCGCTTGCTAGCCTCCCTTGGTCTATCCTTTCTCCTTGCGGCCTGCTCGGTGAGCGTGACCGTGCCCCTTCCGGAACAAAGGGTGACCCTGGCCGCGGTGGGGGATACCTTGGGGCGAGTGGTCTACCCCGCAAAGCCCATGGAGTTCCCCGGCGTCCCTGTGAAGGGCGTGGAGGTTTCCGGGGTCCTCGAGGCCAACCAGCCCCTAACCCTCACCCTGAACCTCTACGCCCGTCTGACAAATCCCGCCAGCGACCCAAACTGCATCGCCCTTTCGGACTTCACCACCGTCTACGCCTACGCCTGCCCCGTGGGCCCTGACGACGAAAAGGTGGGAAGCGCCTCCTTCACCCTTAGCCAAAGCAGCCCCCTCGCCCTAAACGGCCAGAACCTCACCCAAGGGGTGCAAGCGGGCAAACTCTGGCTGGGCGTGGAGGTAAACCAAGGCCTGCCCGCCGGGCCCGTGGACTTCACCTTCAAGAACCTGAAGGCCACCGTGACCGTGGGCCTCTAACCGCCCTCCTTTGTGCCCCCGGGTGCCTTCGGCCCTGGGGGAGGCGTTATCATGGAGGGTAGATGAAGGACGTCTTGCGCCTGGAACTTCCCGTGCTTCCCCTCAGGAACACCGTGATCCTCCCCCACACCACCACCGGGGTGGACGTGGGCCGGCCCAAGAGCAAACGGGCGGTGGAGGAGGCCTTGAACGCCGACCGCTACCTCTTCCTGGTAACCCAGAAGGACCCCGAGGTGGACGACCCCACCCCGGAGGACCTCTACCCCGTGGGCACCCTGGCGGTGGTCAAGCAGGCCATGCGCCTACCCGACGGAACCCTCCAGGTGATGGTGGAGGCCAGGAACCGGGCCCGCTTGGTGGCCTACGTGGCCGCCCCCTACCTGAGGGGCGTGGGGGAGGTGCTTCCCGAGCCCCCCCTTCAGGACCCCCACCTGGCCCGGGTTTTGGTGAACGAGGTGCAGGAGGCCTTTGAACGCTACCTGCAAAACCACAAGACCCTCCGCCTGGACCGCTACCAGCAGGAAGCGGTCAAGAGCACCTTGGACCCCGCCATCCTGGCGGACCTGGTAACCCATCACGCCACCTGGAGCCTGGAGGAAAAGCAGCAAATCCTGGAAACCCCGGAGGTGGAGGAAAGGCTTAAGAAGGTGCTGGCCCTGCTCCTAAGGGACCTTGAGCGCTTTGAACTGGACAAGAAGATCGCCGCCCGGGTCAAGGAGCAGATGGACCAAAACCAACGGGAATACTACCTCCGGGAGCAGATGAAGGCCATCCAGAAGGAGCTTGGTGGCGGGGAGGACTTCCTAAGCGAAATCGAGGAGCTCCGGGAGCGCATAGAAAAGAAGGGCATGCCCGAGGGGGTGAAGGAAAAGGCCCTAAAGGAGCTGAAGCGCCTGGAGCGCATGCAGCCCGGCTCCCCCGAGGCCACGGTGAGCCGCACCTACCTGGACTGGCTTCTGGAGGTTCCCTGGACCGAAGCCGACCCCGAGGTCCTGGACATCGCCGTCACCAAGCGGGTCCTGGACGAGGACCACTATGGCCTTAAGGACGTGAAGGAGCGCATCCTGGAGTACCTGGCGGTGCGCCAGCTCACCCAGGGCAAGGAGGTCCGGGGCCACGCCCCCATCCTCTGCTTCGTGGGCCCCCCAGGGGTGGGCAAGACCTCCTTGGGCAAGAGCATCGCCCGCAGCATGAACCGCAAGTTCCACCGCATCTCCTTGGGCGGGGTGCGGGACGAGGCGGAGATCAGGGGCCACCGGCGCACCTACATCGGGGCGCTGCCGGGGAAGATCATCCAGGGGATGAAGCAGGTGGGGGTGGTGAACCCCGTCTTCCTGCTGGACGAGATCGATAAGCTCTCCTCCGACTGGCGGGGGGATCCGGCCTCGGCCCTTCTGGAGGTCCTGGACCCCGAGCAGAACCACACCTTTACCGACCACTACCTGGACGTGCCCTACGATCTTTCCCGGGTCTTTTTCATCACCACCGCCAACACCCTAAGCACCATCCCCAGGCCTCTCCTGGACCGGATGGAGGTCATTGAGATCCCCGGCTACACCCTGCCGGAGAAGCGCTCTATAGCCCGCCACTTCCGCTGGCCCTTCCAGGTGAAGGAGGCGGGCCTCGAGGGCCGGCTGGAGATCACCGACCGGGCCATAGAGCGCATCATCCAGGAGTACACCCGGGAGGCGGGGGTGAGGAACCTGGACCGGGAGCTCTCCAAGGTGGCCCGCAAGGCGGCCAAGGACTACTTGGAAAGCCCCTGGGAGGGGGTGCGGGTGGTGGATGCCCAGGACCTCGAGGCCTACCTGGGCGTGCCCAAGTACCGCCCCGACCGGGCGGAGAAGGCCCCCCAGCTGGGCGCGGCCCAGGGGCTGGCCTGGACGCCCTACGGGGGGGCTTTGCTGACCATAGAGGCGGTGGCGGTGCCGGGCACGGGCAAGGTGAACCTCACGGGGAACCTGGGGGAGGTGATGAAGGAGTCGGCCCACGCCGCCCTCACCTACCTGCGGGCCCACCGGGAGGAGTGGGGCCTGCCCGAGGGCTTCCACAAGGACTTTGACCTGCACATCCACGTGCCGGAAGGGGCCACCCCCAAGGACGGCCCCTCCGCCGGCATCACCATGGCCACCGCCCTGGCCAGCGCCCTCACGGGCCGCCCGGTGCGCATGGACATCGCCATGACCGGGGAGATCACCCTTAGGGGCAAGGTCCTGGCCATCGGCGGGGTCAAGGAGAAGCTCCTCGCCGCCCACCAGGCGGGCATCTTCCGGGTGATCCTGCCCAAGGAGAACGAGCCGGAGCTCAAGGAGGTGCCGGAGGAGATCCTCAAGGACCTGGAGATCACCTTCGTGGAGGAGGTGGGGGAGGTGTTGCGCCTTCTCCTCCTGCCTCCCGCCCCGCCCCCGGTGCCCCCCGCCGACCGGCCCCAGCCGAGCGCCGGCGCCTAAACCTCCACCGCCTGGCCCAAAGGGGCCAGGACCCGCAGCGCCCCCGGAACCGGCCGGTGGGCTTGGAGGTACAGCTCCGCCAAGCCCCGGGTTCCCAGGCCCAGGCGGTAAACCCCGGGGGGCAGGAGGAAGAGATGGTCCAAAGGCGCTTGGGGAAGCACGGCTCCCCAGAACAACCCCGCCCTAGCCTCCGTGGGCAGGAAAAACACGCCCCGCCCCTCCCCCAGAAGGCGCAGGGGAAAGGCTTGGGCATCCACCCCAAGCCCCAGGGGAAGCTCCTGGTAAACCTGCCCAGAAAGGCGCACCACCGCGGGTTCTTGCAAAACCAACGGGACCTCCACGGGCTCGCCATCCAAGGAAACCAGGGTAAGGGGCTCAGGAACCTCCAAGGGCAAGGAAGGCCCCAGGCCTAAAAGAAGGGTTTGCGGGGGAAAGTCCGACCAGGGAAAGCCCGGGTCTGCGACTACCTTCCGCCACTCCTTCAAGGCCTTGGCCAGGGCCTGGATCTCCACGGGTTCCCCCGCCCGGCTGCGGTGGTAGGCCTCCGCCACCGGGTCCTTGAGGCCTCGGAACACCTCCGCCATGCGCTGGTGGCAACGGAGGCATTCCCCCAGGGAACGCTGGGCCGCCAGGTAGGGGCGAAACTGAGGTTCTCTAAAGCGGTACCGCCCCTCCGCGAAGACCAACCAACCCCGGTTTTCCAGCTCGTCCAGGTGCTGCGCCAGGCCAAGCCCCTCCGCCAGGGCATAGGGGAAGGCCCCAGGGTGTAGGGAAAGGATCTCCAAGGCCCTTCGCCCCTCCAAGGAAAGGTGGCGGGCCTCGAGGGCCACCATGGCCCGCACCCTTTGGGGCAGGGCCGAGGGATCCCTCATGGCCAAAAGTTCCTGCAACACTTCCGGGCGGCCTCCGCTGGCCAGGTAGTAACGGGCCGCCTCCATAAAAGGCAGGTTGCGGAGAAAGAGGCGGCGAGCCTCGGAAAACTCCAGGCGAGGAACCCTTAAGACCCGGGTGATCTCCGCGGGGAAGCGGGCCCGCAAGGCCAGGAGAAAGGCCGGATCCTCCCCAAAAAGGCTCCTGGCCACCACCAAAACCTGCCCACGAGAGGGCTTAAGGCGAAGGGCTTCCTCCTGGGGGGGCAAAGGGTCCGCAAGGTAAAAGACCCCCGCCCCCTGGCCCAGCCCCTCGTGGAAGGGCAGGCCCAGGGTTTCTGCCAGCTTCCGGGCTAAGGCCCTTCGCCCCGACCCAGGGGGACCGATGAGCACCACCAAGGCCGGAGGCCGCACCCCTTGGAGCCGCTCGGGAAGGGAAAGGGGGTCCTCTGGAACCCCAAGGCGGGCCCTTTGCAGGTGCAGCCAGTCGTCAAAGGAGGGGGAGAGGTCCTCGAGGCCCTCCAACACCTCCTCACCCCCTGGAGTGCGATCCAGCTCCACCCCCGGGGGAAGTTCCAGGACCCTTCCCTGAAAGGTCCCCTGCCCGAAAACCCTGCGGAGGTGGGTAAGCTCCACCCTCAGGTTCTGTAGGGCCGCCCCGTGGCCCCATAGGAGGTCTGCCAGCTTCTCCCGGCGGGTGGGCCCCTCGAGGGCCAGGTAGTAGAGGATGGCCAGGGCCTTCCGCCGCAGGGGAAGCGGACCCAAGGGTCCTTCCGCCCTGGCGGGACCGTAGAGGGGTAACCGGACCTTCATGGCTTCCTCTTCCCGTTAACCCTAACGTTAAGAAACCGTTAAGAACCCTCTCACCCCTGGCCTTAAGTTTAACGCCCCCAGATCAACCCGGCGTCAAAAAAGCACATCCCCCCTTAACGCCCCCTTAACGCTCCCCTGCCTAGCCTCCTAGGCGAAAGGAGGTGGGACGGTGAGGCTTGGGTCATGGGTGTGGCTCCTGCTCCCCTTCATCCTAGGGGCAGCCGGCCCCCAAGCCTCCTTGCGGCTGGAAGTTCGGATTCCGGAACGCGCGGCCCTGGTGTTGGAACCCCCAGCGGTAGGTGGGCAAGCGGCAGGCCCCTTGTGGGCCAGCAGGGGGGGCGGAGGGAAACCCAGCCAACCCCCCTACTGCCCTCGGGACCCCAGCGACCCCACCCTTTGCCTGCGGGATCCCGTGGTGGTCTTTGACCTCCGGTGCGCCACCTTGGGTCCTGTGCCCCCCCATTGCGTGGGGCTTTATGGGGGGGATGGCCGCTTCCTGGACGAGGAGGGACGCCCCTACCCTCCCCTTCTCCTGGACGGGGAGGGCCGGGTGATCCCTGGGTCCAAGCGCTTCCCCCAGTACTTCACCCACCCCTCCATGCGGCTCCACGTCTTCACCCAAAGGCGGCACTGGGCCCTTTCCGTGGCCTTTGAGACCGAGCCCATTAGCCCGGAGGGTGCGGTGCTGGACGCCAGCCACTTCGCCATGCACTCCGTCCTCACGGGGCGGGGCGGCGCTCCGCCCACCCCCCAGTGGAAGTGCCTGGCCTACCACCCGGACTGGGACCGCCCCCCCTCCCACATCTGCCCGGCGCCTTCCGGCCCGGAGGGCGGGGTGCTCCTGGAGGAGGTCACCGACCATCCCGGGGGCTGGCAGTCGGTCACCCTGGGGATCAAGCTGCGGCTGGACGGTTCCGAGGCACCAGGGGAGTACGAGGGTTGGCTGGTCTACACCCTCACGCTCCTTTAGGAGGATTTTCGGCATGAGGCTTCTCGGTTTCTCAGCGAAAGTAAAGGAGGAGACCATGAGGAAGTGGCTGATTCTGGCTCTGGCCCTGGCCCTGGCGGTGGGCTACGCCCAGGTGAACTTCCCCTCGGAAGGCGACCTGGATGGGGAGCTTGAGGAGCTCTGGGACGACAACCACGACCAGGCGGCGGTGAAGGAAAAGGTGAAGGTGATCATCCCGCCCCGCTACGCCCTCCACCTCACCGAGGACGAGTGGAACCTGAACCTGAATGAACCCCCTGAGGCACCCGAGTCCTACACCTTTAACCCCTATGACCCCAAGCCTCCCGCGGAAGGGTGCTACCTGGTGCCCAAGACGGTGAAAAGCCCTGAGGATCTCATCAACTACGCCCTGGGTGGCGGCATCTTCCGTCCCATCGGGGCCTACCCGGCGGCCAAGGACTACGACAACGATGGCAAGCTCTCCGATGAGGAAAAGGGCACCCTCATCTGCGTGAACCACAAGATCCTGCAGAAGTTCTCCAACGACCCGGACGGCTGGCAGCTGAGCGTTTCCGTGACGGGCACGCCCGCAAGCGGCTTCGGCTGGTTTGGCCTGGCGGACCTGATCAACTACATGCCCATGGGTGGGTTCTACACCAACTCCCTGCCCTATGGCCCGGTGGCGGTGGCCCAGGGCAGCGGCCCCACGGGCGGCTGGCTGGACGACCTGATCGTGGAGGCTTTCTGGTTTGACGGCTCCGAGTTGGACGGCACCTACACCATTGACGTCACCTTCACCCTGGCGGGTCTCTAAAGGAGGTGGGCCATGCGGAAGCTTTTCCTTCTGGCGGTTAGCGCACTCCTGGCCCTGGCCTTGGCCAATGGCGGCGGCGAGGAGTGGAACGTGGGCGACCAGCAGGCCACCGTCACCGAGCGCATCAACCTCACCATCCCCCAGCGGGTGGCCCTGCACCTCACGGAGGACGAGTGGATCGTGGACCTGAATAACCCCGTGCCTGGGCAGAACGGCGAAGGGTGCTACCTGGTGCCCAAGGGGTACGAGGGGACCCTCGAGGACGCCATAGAAGACGCCTTGGCGGGCGCATTTACCCCCATCGACACCTACCCCGCCATCAAGGACCTGAACGGTAACGGCAAGATCGACGAGGGCGAGAAGGGCACCGTGATCTGCCTCAACCAGAAGGTCCTGCAGAAGTTCTGCAACAACGGGGACGGCTGCGAACTGGACCTCAAGGTGACCCGGACCGTGGGAGGCCCCTACTACGGCCAGGGGGGCGTTGTGGACGTGGCAGAAGACCTCAACCACGAGAAGTTCGTCCAGTTTAACGGCGTGGACGACGGCACCCCCTTGGAACTCCTTAAGGTCTTGGGCGAACGCCTCCCCGGCTGGCTGGACGACCTCATCATCGAGGCCTTCTGGTTTGACGGCTCCGAGGTGGCAGGCACCTACGAGTTCAACTTCCTCTTCCAGCTGGCTGCCCTCTAAAGCCTAAAGGCCGCCCCCGGGCTTCCGGGGGCGGCTTTTTCCCCACTAGAATCTAGCCATGAGAAAAACCCTTCCCCTGCTAGCCCTACTCCTCACCGCGGCCCAGGCCCAGACCGGGGTGGGGGTGAGCCCCCCCAGGGCCCTCTACCCCGCCACCCCTGGGGCCAGCCTCACGGGGAGCATCCTGGTGGACCACCCGGGCCGCAGCGGCACCCTGCAGGTGGAAACCCTCCTGCAGGACGTGCTCCTCCAGGCGGACGGCAGGCCCCTCTACCTGGACCCGGGCAGCCACCCCCGCTCCCTCACCCGCTGGCTCTCCGTGACCCCCCTGGCCTTTCTCCTGCAGCCCCAGGGCACCCAGGAGGTGCGCTACACGGTGCAGGTACCCGCCAACGCCCAGCCTGGCACGTACTGGGGCGTCATCTTTTTTGAATCGGCGCCGGCGGGAAGCCGCCAGGGCGCGGAAGGCCTGGGCATCCGGGTGAAGACCCGGGTGGGGCACGTGGTCTACGTGGAGGTGGGGCAGGTGAGCCGCTCGGGAAGGATCCAGGGCTTCCGCTACCTGCCGCCAAGCCGGGAAGGGCCGGCCCAGGTGCGCCTGGTCTTCCAGAACACGGGCACGGGCCTCCTGCGCCTGAAGGGACGGGTGGAGGTGCGCGACCTCCAAGGGGGGGTCTTGGCCCGGGGGGAGGTGCCGGAGACCGCCAGCCTCCCCGGGGCCACCCACGAGCTGCCGGCCCCGCTGGAAAAACCCCTGCCCGCGGGGCGCTACCTGGTCCTGGCGGTGCTGGACTACGGGAGCCCGAGCCTCATCGCCGGGGAAGGACGGATTGAGGTGAAGTGATGCGATCCTTGGCGCTGCCGCTACTTTTGGCCTGGGCCCTGGCCCAGGTGCCCATTGGGGTGAACCTGCCGGAAGGCACCAGCCTTTCCCTGAGCGCGGAGGAGGTGGTCTTTGACCTCACCCAAAGCCCCTACCCCCCGCCCAGCTTCCCTTACGCCTACGCCCCCACCCTTCCCCAAGGCCCCCTGACCCTGCGGCTTTTCACCAACCTCGAGGGGGGCTTCGCCGTGGAGGTGGAGGCTACCCCCCTCCTGGCGGAGAGCGGGGGGGAGATCCCCGCCAGCCAGGTGGAGTACCGCCTGAACGGCGGACCCTGGATCCCCCTGGGGCCCAAGGTGGTGCTCCTCACGGGAAGCGGGCCTACGGCGGGATACCAAAGCTACGTGCTGGAGTTCCGCCTGGTCCTCACGGGGCAGGAGGTGCCCGGGGTCTACCGGGGTAGCCTCCTCTTCACCCTAAGCCGGCTTTAGGCCATGCGCACCCTGGCCCTCCTCCTCCTTCTGGGCTTGGGGCTGGCCCTCGAGGCCCCCGAGGCCGTGGAGGCCCAGCCAGGGGGCTTCCTCAGCGTGCCCGTGCGGGGGGAAGGGCGCATCCAGGCAGCGGAGGTCCCCAGGGGCCTCATTCCCCTCACCGAGGGGGTGGAAGGGGAGGGGGTGCTGAACTTCCTGGTGGGCCTCGAGGCCCTGGCCGGGGAGCATACCCTGGTCCTTAAGGACGCGCGGGAAACCCGCATCGTGCGGGTGCGCATCCCCGTGCGGGCCGGCGTGGAGCTCCGGGTTCCCCCCGGGGCCGAGGGGGTGGAGGGGGAAAGCCTCAGCTACACCCTGAGCGTCCGCAACTCCGGCAACGCCCAGGACCGGGTGCGCCTCGAGGTGCGAAGCCTCCTTCCCTACCGGCTCTCCCAGGAGGTGCTGGAGCTGGCCCCAGGGGAGGCCAAGGAGGTCACCCTGGAGGTGCGCCTGGTGGGGCGCAACCGGGACACGGCCACGGTCTTCGCCTACTCGGGCCTGGACCCCAAGGTGCGGGCCTATGGGGTGCTGGAAACCGTGATCCAGCCCTTCGCCGGGGCGGAGAAGCTCTCCCGCCAGGCCCTCTACTACCGCTTCGGCCTCACGGGCCGGTACGGGCAGGGCGCCTTGGCCTACAACGTGGCGCTCAGCCTCTCCGGCGCCCTTTCCGATTACGTGCGCCTCGCCTCTAGCCTGGCCCTGAAGCCCGAGGGGCCTGTAGGGGAACTGGCCTTTTTCGGTGAGGGCTTCGCCCTGGACTTCCGGGGGTACCCGGGGGTCTACCGGCTGGACGGGGAGTTTGGGCCCTTCCAAGGCTACGCCGCCTGGGCGGGGGGCGGCCTGAGCGTGGGCGGCACCTACCAAGAAGGCCCGTGGCGGGTCTCAGGGCACGCGGGTGGGCTGGGCCAGCGCTTCAGCCTGGGCTATGCCTGGAAGGAGGGGGGGCTCACCCTGGTCCCCTACGGGGTGGCGAGCCGCCAGGCGGACCCCGAGGCGGTGCGGGCAGGGGTGGGCCTGGAGGGCGGGTGGGAACACCGCGACTTCAGCCTCTCGGGCAGGGCAGAATACCTGGACGGCTTCCGCCTCCGCTTGACGGGCGCCACCCGGTCCCAGGAGCCCTGGGGGCTGAAGGGCGAGGTGGCCTACGAGAGGGGAAAGCTCCAAGGCTCCGCCACCCTGAGCGCGCGCCTGGACGAGGCCACCACCCAGAACCTCTCCCTACGCTTGGCCGATAACCTCGGCCTTTTGTACACGCTGGCCTACCGCCCTCCCGGGCAGCCCTTCTCCCTCAGCGGCACCCTGGGTGCCCAAGGGGGCCTGGTGGTGGGCCTTTCCGGGCGCTACCGGGAAGGCGGGGTGGAGGTTGGGGGGACCCTGGGGCGCAACCCGCAGGGGCCCCATTTCTCCCTGTACGCCACCTACCGGGAGCGGGACTATGCCCTACAGGGGGGCTACACCGCCCTCCCCAGCGGCCGGCAGATCCAGCTCGCCGCACAGGGCGCCCTCCCCCCCTGGGAAGGCACCCTCAGCCTGGGCTACAACCTGGACCAAAAGCGCCCAGAGGCGCGCTTTGGCCTGGCCTACCGGGAAGGCGGCCTGGTCCTGGGGCTGGAGGGGGCCTATGCGGAGGGTGTCCTGAGGCTTTCGGCCCTGGGGGGCCTGGAGACCAAGGGGGGGTTTGACACCCCCGAGGCCCTGGTCCAGGCCTTTGGGGGCCGGGCCACGGGGTACGTGGAAGGGGTCGTCTTCCACGACCGGAACCGCGACGGGGTGAAGGGGATAGAAGAACCCCCCCTGCCCGGGGCCAAGGTGCAGGTGGGTAGTTTGGAAGCGGTCGCGGACGGGGAAGGACGGTACCGCCTGGAGCTCTACCCCGGGACCTACCGCCTGGAGGTGGGGGGCCTCGAGGCCAGCCTGGCCCTGCGCCGCCGGGCCGAGGTGCGGGTGGAGCGGGGAAGGACCCTCTCCCTGGACCTCCCCGTGGAGACGGTGGTGGGCTTTATGGGACAGGTCTACCTGGACGAAAACCGCAACGGCCAAAAGGACGAGGGGGAAGTTCCCCTCCCCTACGTGCGGGTGAGGCTCCAAGGAGCCGAAACCCGCACCGCCTTGGCCGACGGCAGGGGGGTGTTCGTCATGGGTGGCCTGCTCCCGGGGAGCTACACCCTGAGCCTGGACCCAGCCAGCCTGGACAAGCTGCAAGAGCCCGGCGAACCCGTGGCCTTGGACCTAAAGCCCGGCCCCTTGCCCCAGGTCCTCCTGGCCGCCAGGCCGGTGGTGCGGGAGATCGTGCGCACCCTCACCGAGGAGAGCCTGGCCGTGGTCCTGGGGCCCCTGCCCGCGGTACTGCCGCCAGGGGCGGAGCTTCCCCTAAGGGTCCAGGTGCAAGGAGGGCCCAGCCGGGTCTGGGCCGAGCTTGGGGGGCGCACCTACCCCCTGAGCCCCCTGGAGAAAGGGCTTTACGGGGCTTACCTCCCGGTGGAGGACCCGGGGAGCCTGGAGCTGAAGGTGGTGGCCGAACGGGGAGCCGAGCGGGCCGAGGCCGGGGCCTACCTCACCGTGCGCCCTGGCCCCTTGGCCACCCTTCTGGTGACCCCGGCCCTTTTGGACCCGGGAGAGGAGGTGCGCCTCGAGGCCCGGCTCCTGCGGCGGGCAAACCGGGTGGAGGTGCGCCTAGGACCCCTCATCGTCCCCCTAGACCGGGTGGACGACCTCACCTTCCGCGGCACCCTCCTGGCCCCCAAGACCCCTGGAAGCTACGAGCTGGAGCTTTACCTGGACGGCACCCGGGCCACCACCGCCCGCATCCGGGTGCGGGACTGAGTACCCCGTCGTGGGGCCCCCAAGGGGCCAAGCCCGCTCCTTCCCCCCGGGGCAGGGGGCTCAGGGGAGCTCCTCCTTGCGGTTGGCGTTGAGGTAGACCTGGGCCCCAAACCGCTCCACCACCTCCTCTGCGGGCACGTAGGTGGCCCCCAAGGCCTCCATCACCCGCCGGAGGAGAAAGTCCCCCTCCCGAAGCTGCCTTTCCACCTGGGGCAGGCAGTCCTTGTGGTAAAAGGCCATGAGGGGCTCCAGATGGCCTTCGGGGTTGTAGGCCACCACCACCGGGTAGGGGGAGGTGCGGGCGCGCTCCCAGAGGAAGCCCCAGTAGGCTGGCGTTAGGAAGGGGAGGTCCGTGGCCGCCACCGCCACCCAGGGGAACCGGGCGTGGACGAGGGCGGAGTGCAGGCCGGAAAGGCTATCCGCCCCTGGCCAAAGGTCGGGGTACACGGGCACCCCGAAGCCGGGGTACGGCCGGTTGGCCACGATGAAGCGCTCCCCCGCCTCCTCTAGGCTATCCAAGACCCATTGCAGAAGGGGCTTACCCCGGTAGGGGTAAAGGGCCTTATCCTCCCCGAACCTGCGGGAAAGCCCCCCGGCGATCACCGCCCCCGAGTACACGCTTACCATCCTAGGCCCTCAAGAAGCCTTTTCGCCAACCAGGGAGCGTAAAGAAACCCCGTGGAGCCCAAACCCGTCAGGGCAAAACCGCCCTCCACGGGGAAAAGGTAGGGAAGGTCCGCCCCTTGAAGGGCACGGGGCCCATCCCCCGGGGCCTCCCCCTTGCCGGAGGGCTCAGGGGGATGGGCCAACCGGAAACGCATCCCCCGCCAGGCCGAGGCCACCTGGGGCCGGTAACCCAAAAGGGCCTCCGCACCCTTCAGGAGCCACTCCGCCTCCCCTTCCGTGGGGGGCGGAGCCTCTGGGGCAGTCTGGTGGGGGAGGTAGCTTCCCCCAAGGACGTTCCCTGCCAGGTAGACCCGGTAGCTGATGGCCCGGGGGAAGTAGTCCAAAAGGGTGAGCACCAGCCCCGGAATGTACCGGCCCGAAAGGCCTAAAAGATGAGCCCCCTGGCCTCCACCCGCATAGACCAGCACCTCCCCAAAGACCTTTGCCCCACCCTCCAAGACCAAATAGGGGGGCTCCCAGGCCAAAACCCGGGCCTTAAGGAGGGGAAGCCCCTGGGCAAGCCTCTCCAACAAGGGCCTGGGCTCTAGCCAGAAGGCCTCCTCCAGCCAAACGCCCCCCTTCTCCCAGGTGTGCTTAAGCCCCCCAAGCCGGGAGGCCACCTTCCCCCTCTCCCCTTCCGGCACCGGGCGGTACACGCCCAGGTGTAGGGGCACGAAGCGGCCATAGAAGCTCAGGGCCGCCTCGAGGGCCTCCTCCCCCCTCCTCGCCAGGGTAAAGCGCGTGCCCCGCAAGGGGTTGACCAAGGCCACGGGCACCCGGCTGGCCTCCCCCAGGCCCTGGGCCACCACCAAGACCCGGTGGCCCTTCTCCCTAAGGAGCCGGGCGGCGGTAAGCCCCACCACCCCGGCCCCCAGGACCACCACCTCGGCTTCCCCCCTTAACCCCGCCATCCCCTCCTCCCCTAACCGGCCCAGGATGAGGTCTTGGAAAAGGCCTTGCCGGGGCCCACTTCCCCCCGGGTTGAAGCGGCCCCCTCTCGGCGCCTAACCAGACCGGGGCGGGGTAGGGTAAAACCGGTACCCCTCCCCCTCCTCCTGGCAAAGCCCCCTCTCCCTAAGGCCTTGGAGAAGCTCCTGGGCCTCCCCTTGGGACAGGAAGGGCCTCAGGTCCTCTGGGCGCAAGAAACCGCCCCTCCGCCAGGCTTCCCTCATGGCGAGCCGCTCCAGGGCTACCCGGGAAGGCCCCCTGGACAGGATCCTCCCCTGCCAGTGGAGTAGGCCCAGGTACACGGGCAGGGAAAGCCAAAGGGCCAGGAGAAAACCCCCAGGGCTGAAGCGAAAACTGGCAAAAAGGAGCAGGAAAAGGGCCAAAGCCCCGCTCAACGGCAAAAGGTGCCGGCCCACGCTCCCTCCTAGGCCACGGGCAGGGGGATGGGGGCAGGCTCCCGGGCCCCCACCACCTCCCCAAAGAGCAGGTGCGGGGTGGCCTGCTTGATCTCCACCTGGTAGAGCCCAGGGGTGGGAGCCTGGTGGGCGGGGACCAGGACCGGGTGGTTCCCCCGGTCATGCCCCTGCGCGTACCCCTCCTCCTTGGCCACGCCCCGCACCAGGACCTCCACGGTCTTCCCCACCCACCCCAGGTTGCGGCGGTAGCTCCACTCCTTCTGCTTCTCAATGAGGCGCTGGAGCCTTTCCACCTTCACCTCCCGGGGCAGGTCCTGGAAGTGCTTGTAGGCAGGGGTTCCAGGCCGCGGGGAGTAGATGAACATGTACGCCTGGTCGTAGCCCACCTCGTCGTAAAGGGAAAGGGTTTCCTGGAAGTCCTCCTCCGTCTCCCCAGGAAAGCCCACGATGATATCCGTGGAAAGCACCGCATCCGGCAAAACCTCCCGGATCCTCCGGATGCGCTCCAGATACTGCGCCCGCCGGTACTCCCGGGCCATGCGGCGGAGCACCCGGTCCGAGCCCGACTGCACCGGCAGGTGGATGTAGCGGGTGATGGCGGGGGTTTCGGCGATGGCCTCGAGGATGTCGTCGGTGAAGTTCACGGGGTGGCTGGTGAGGAAGCGCACCCGGGGGATGCCCATCCGCCCCACCATCCTCAAGAGTTCGGCAAAGGAGGGGAAGCCCGGCTGGTCCTTGCCGTAGGAGTTCACGTTCTGCCCAAGGAGGGTGACCTCCACCACCCCCGCCGCCTTCAGCTGCTCGATCTCCTTCAGGATCAGGTCCGGGTGGCGGGAAACCTCGGGCCCCCGGGTGGTGGGCACGATGCAGTAGGTGCAGTGGTGGTTGCACCCCCGGATGATGGTCACGTGGGCGGACAGGGCCCCCTTGGGAGGAGGGGGGATGTAGTCCAAAAGGTCCTCCTTAAAGGTGAGGTCCCAGAAGCGCCCGTTCCCCTTCAAGGCCTCCGCCAAGGAGGTGAGGGCCCCGGGGCCCAAGAGCACGTCCACCCCGAACTTCCGGGCCATCTGCTGGCCCTCGTCCAGCTGGGCCAGGCAACCCATGAGGCCCACAAGGAGGCCCCGGCGCTCCTTCTCCTTCCGGAGCTGACCCAAAAGGGAGCGCACCTTCTCCACGGGCTTGCCGCGGACGGCGCAGGTGTTCACCAGGACGAAGTCCGCCTCCTCCACCGAGTCCACCAACTCCCACCCCAGGCTCACCAGCTCGCTTTGCACCAGGTGGGAATCGTACTCGTTCATCTGGCATCCGAAGGTAATGATGTGGGCGCGCATATGCCTCCTAGGGCGACCGGGGGGATCCCGGGCCCGTCCTTTCAGTGTAGCAAGCCCCAAGCCCGCGAAGCCACCCGGTCCCCACGCCCCCTTCCCAATAACCGCAACACCCCCCGGCCACGCTACCGGGGGGTGAAGCTTTGCGTCCTGATGCTGGTGGCGGCGGTGGGACTCGAACCCACGACACCACGATTATGAGTCGTGTGCTCTGACCACCTGAGCTACGCCGCCCTAGGCGCACCAGGCACTCCCCATCTTAGGGGAGGGCCCCCAAGCGGTCAAGGCTCAAAGCCGATGTGGTCCATGAACGCAGGAAGGGTCTCCGCAGCGAAAAGCTCCAAGAAGGCTTCCACCGCCCCCAGGCTCACCCCACCCGTGAGGTCCAGGTCGGACTCCACCCACACCGTCCCCTCCTCGTCCAAAAAGGCCCGGCTGAAGCGGCGTTCGCGGTTCCAAGCGTTCACCGCCTCGAGGCCCAAGGGCTTTGCCAAGGTGAAGCCGGCGCTTAGGGTGAGAACCCCGCAGCGCTCCTCCTGGCAATAGTCCAAGGAGAGCCAAACCTTCTCCAGGCCGGCCATCTCCAGACGGAACTCCCGGAGGTCCGTCTTTTCGTAGGCCCAGCCCGCCCCCTTCAACACCTCTTCCGTCTCGGCGGGTGTCAAGCCCTTGACCAGGGCCTGCCCCCAGGCCAATCCCAAAAACAGCAATCCCGCCAGCCACACCCTCATAAAACCCCTTTTCCGTCCCGACCAGGCCAGAGGCTACCTTGCAGGACCCCTTTAGCCTACACGATCCCCTGCTCCTTCAGAAAACGCCCCTCGCGGAAGCGGTCCAGGCGAAAGGGGCGGATGTCCAGACTCTGGGCCTGCCCGTGGACCACCTCCTCGGCCATGAGCCTCCCCACCATGGCCGCCTGCTGCACCCCGTGGCCGGAAAAGCCCGCCGCCACCAAAAGCCCCTCCTCCACGAAGCCCAGGATGGGGTTCTGGTCCGGGGTCACCTCGTAGTAACCCCACCAGCTGGCCCTCCGGTCCAGGGCGAGCCCCTCCAGGAAGGGGAAGCGGGAAAGGCCCGCCTCGAGGGTGGGCCCTAGCCATTCCCAGTCCATCCCCTCCCGGAAGCCCGGGGGCTCCGCGGGGTTGGAGCGGCCCAGGAGGAGCCGGGGCCCCTCCGAGCGCAGGTAGAAGCCGGTGGCCAGGTCGATGGTGAGGGGGAAGGCGTGGGGGAAAGGGGCAGGCGCCGTGGCGAAGACCATGCGGCGCACCGGGTAGACGGGAAGGTGCATCCCCAGCCTCCGCCCCACCTCCCCCGTCCAGGCCCCGGTGCAAAGGAGGAGAAAGGGGGCCTCCCACTCCCCCTTGGGCGTTCTCACCCGCCACACGCCCTTGCCCCTGCGGGCCGAGAGCAAGGGCTCAGAAAAGCGCACCTCGGCCCCCAGCCGCCTGGCCTCCCGCAGGTAGTAGGCGGTCACCCCATGGGGGTCGATGACCCCGTCCATGGGGCCAAAGGTGGCGTAGGCCAAGCCCTCCTCCCGGAAGGGCACATGGGCCTGGGCCTCCGCCAGGGAAAGTTTGGCCACCGGGACCCCCAAGGCCCGCTGGGTGGCCAAGGCTTCCTCCTGGACCCCCGCCAACCCCTGGGGCACCAGGAAGAGGTAGCCGATGGCCCGGTAACCGGCCTCGGGGATTTTCTGGTACTCCAGGATGGAATGGTAGGAAAGAAGGATGTTCAGGGGCTCGGAAAACTGCACCCGCACCCCGGCGGCGCTCTTCCCCGTGGAGCCCTGGGCAAAGGTGGCCTCCTTTTCCAAAACCAAGACCCTTAGCCCCGCCTCGGCCAAGCGGTAGGCACAGGCCGACCCCACGATCCCCGCCCCCACCACCAGGGCCTCCGGCATGCCCCTAGTCTAAGCGGGGGTTGCCCCAAGGGGAGGGAGGCTCTTCTTGGAGTCCGGCCGTGGCGCACGCCACGCGGGGGCCCCCAGGACACCTTTCCCCCCCAAAGAGGGTATGCTATGCCCCGGAGGTAAGCCATGGCCTACAAGCACATCCGGATCCCCGAGGACGGCGAAAGGATCACCATCCAAGGCGGGGTGCTCCAGGTTCCTGAGCGCCCCATCATCGGCTTCATCGAGGGGGATGGCACGGGCCCGGACATCTGGAGAGCGGCCCAGCCTGTGCTGGATAGGGCGGTAGAGAAAGCCTACGGCGGCAAGCGCAGGATCGCCTGGGCGGAGATCTACGCCGGGGAAAAGGCCAATGCGGTCTACGGGGAACCCATCTGGCTTCCCGAGGAGACCCTGGAGTTCATCCGGGAGTACCTGGTGGCCATCAAGGGCCCCCTGACCACCCCGGTGGGCGGGGGCATCCGCTCCATCAACGTGGCCCTGAGGCAGGAGCTGGACCTCTACGCCTGCGTGCGCCCGGTACGCTGGTTTAAAGGGGTGCCAAGCCCGGTGAAGCACCCGGAGCTGGTCAACATGGTCATCTTCCGGGAAAACACCGAGGACATCTACGCCGGGATTGAGTGGCCTGCGGGCAGCGAGGAGGTCAAAAAGGTCCTGGACTTCCTCCAGCGGGAGTTCCCCAAGGCTTACGCCAAGATCCGCTTCCCCGAAACCTCGGGCATCGGCATCAAGCCGGTTTCCAAGGAGGGCACGGAGCGCCTGGTGGCCGCGGCCATTGAGTACGCCATCAAGGAGGACCTCCCCAGCGTCACCCTGGTGCACAAGGGCAACATCATGAAGTTCACGGAAGGGGCCTTCCGGGAGTGGGGCTACGCCCTGGCCCGGGAAAAGTACGGGGCCGTACCCCTGGACGGGGGCCCTTGGCACGTGCTGAAGAACCCCCGGACCGGCCGGGAGATCGTCATCAAGGACATGATCGCCGACAACTTCCTGCAGCAGATCCTCCTCCGCCCCGACGAGTACTCGGTGATCGCCACCTTGAACCTCAACGGGGACTACATCTCCGACGCCCTGGCCGCCCAGGTGGGCGGGATCGGCATCGCCCCGGGGGCCAACATCAACTACCTCACGGGGCATGCGGTCTTTGAGGCCACCCACGGCACCGCCCCCAAGTACGCGGGCCAGGACAAGGTGAACCCCTCCAGCGTCATCCTCTCCGGGGAGATGATGCTCCGCTACCTGGGCTGGAACGAGGCCGCCGACCTCATCCTCCAGGCCATGGAGCGCACCATCGCCAAGGGGCTCGTCACCTACGACTTCCACCGCCTCCTCCAGGCGGAGGGGAAGCCCGCCACCCTCCTCAAGACCAGCGAGTTCGGCCGGGCCCTGATCGAGCACATGTAGGGCCACCCCCAGGCATCGGCCCCTAGCCAAGGGCGAAGCGGGCCTCGAGGCGGGTCAGGTCCGCCTCCAGGAAGCGGAGGGTGACCTCCGCGTCCAGGGGTAAGGGCCTGGGCAAGGCCACCTGGGCGCTTAGACCCAGCTCCGGCAAGAGGAAAACCCCCTGCCCTCCCCTCTTCTCCACCAAGACCCCCCTTCCCTCGTACCCCTTCTCCATCAGCCAGACCAGGGTCCAGTGGAGCTTGCTCTTCCTTTCCCCCTCCCGCACCATATCGGCCATGGCCTCCGCCGCCCCCACCCGCTCCAGGAGCTCCTCCTGGGAAAGGGGTTTTCCCCCCTTGAGCCAGGCCCTCAGCTGCTGGTGGGCCACCAGGTCCAGGTAGCGCCTCAGGGGGCTCGTCACCTGGGCGTAAAGGGGAAGGCCTAGGCCCTTGTGGGGGGCGGGCACCGCCTTGAGCTGGGCCCTCTTCAGGGCCTTCCGCTGCTCCCACATGGCGGCGAGGCCCTCCCCTTCCACCCTCCGGGAAGGGGCCTCCTGGGTGGCGAAGGGAAAGGGCAGGCCCTCCCTGAGGGCCAGGTGGGCGGCGGCGTAGCCCGCCAGGAGCATGGCCTCCCGCACCCAGAGGCGGCTCTCGTAGGGGAGCAAGGGGGTGAGGCGCACCTCCCCCTCCTCCAGGCGCACCTTCACCTCTGGAAGGCTGAGGTCCAAGGCCCCCTGGGCCAGGCGCCTGCGGTGAAAGGCCTGGGCCAGTTCCGCCAAGGGCCCAAGGGCAGGCTCCCCCAGGGCCTCCCGGTAGGTGAGCCGCCGCACCCGGACCCAGGAGGGGTAAAGGCGCTCCTCCAGAAGCTCCCCCTCCTCGGAAACCCAAAGCTCAAAGGTGAGGGCGGGGGACACCGGCTGAAGGCCCAGGCCCAGGCGCTCGGTGGCCGCCTGGGGCAGCATGGGCACCGTGCCCTCGGGGAGGTAAAGGTTGGCCCCGCGGCGGAGGGCCTCCAGGTCCAGGGGGCTTCCCGGAGCTACCAGGGCGGCCACGTCCGCCACGTGGACCAGAAGGCGGAAGCCCTCCGGCACCCGCTCGGCATAGACGGCGTCGTCCGGGTCCTGGCTTCCCTCGTCGTCTATGGCGAAGGCAGGAAGGTGGGTGAGGTCCTCCCGGGCCTCCTCCGGCAGGGGGGGTAGGGACAGGTCCGGAGGGGTCAGGGGCAGACCCAGCCGCCTGGGGTGAGGGTTTTCCCACCGCCAAACCCCCAGGCGGAGGAGGAGGGCGTGGGCCGCCTCCGGGGTCTCGGGAAGGGCCAAGGCCTTGAGCACCCGGCTTTCCCTTCGCTCCCCCAGGGCCATGGCCTCCACCTCCTGGACCAAGGGGCGGTCCTCCGGGGCCAAAAGGCCTTGGCGCAGGCGGGCCACCCCTTCGGCAAACCGCCGCTCCCTTTCCTCCCGCTCCCTTTTGGCCTCGAGGAGGGCCTCCACCTCCTCCCGTGTCCGGGCCCGCACCCTTCCCCCCTCCAGGAGGAAGCGCTCCCCCCTCTGGGCCAGGAGGTAGGCCCCGTAGGCCGCTTCCGGCGTGAAGGCCCCATAGACCAGCTCGGCCAGCTCCCTGAGGCTCACCGCCTGGCCCTGCAGGAGCTCCCAGGCGGCCTCCTCCTCCCCTTGAGGCACCTTGAGGTCCAAGGAGGCCGGCCCCGGATGGAGCCAGAGGACATCCTTGGGGCGCACCCTGGCCCGTTCCCCCCCGGGAAGGGTGAGTTCCAGCCTGTCCCCTTTTTCCTCCGCCAAGGCGGGCTTGCCCTTGTAGATGACGAGCGCGGCCACGCCCCCAAGGATACCCTACGGCCCGCCCTTATCCCCCACCCCGAGGGAGACCCCCTGTTGCTCCCAGGAAGCCCCTCGTCCGCGAAAGGATCCCTCGGAAGCCCTCTGGTAGCACCCCGCCAAATCCCCCTCGGGAAACCCAGGCCCACCTCCCATGCCCCGATGGCCCACCCCCGGGCAGGAACTGAAGGCAAGCCCTCCCCGGATGGCTCATGGGTTCTAAGTGCTGGCGCATAGAGGTTGCCGCAATGGGCAGGGAATAAGGGCGATGCCCAAAGTCCTTCTGGGGTCCCCGTCTTGACTTGGGCCAAGACGGGGTACTGAGCCAGCGCCCCCGCCCAAGCGCGCAAGGGTTGGAAGACCCCTTTCAAGCCAGAAGTCCAGCCCCTAGTCGCCACTTAGGAAAAAGGTATATTGGCGACGTGGAATGGGACCTTTCGGACCTCTACGCGGGGCCTGAGGACCCCCGGATCGCCGAGGACCTCGAGGCCGCCCTCACCTTGGCCCAAGGTCTAAACCCCGAAGACCTTCACGACCCCAGCCGGGCCGCGGTGCTCCTGGGGCGCTACGAGGAGGCCCTGGAGAAGGCCTACAAACCCCTGAACTACGCTTCCCTCTACTTCGCCACCCGCACCCAGGACCCCACCGCCAAGGCCCTCCTGGACCGGGTCAGGAACCGCTACACCGAGGTGCGAAACCGCCTCCTGCCCCTCGAGGTGGCCCTGCGCAAGCTCCCCGAGGAGGTCTTTCAGGCCCTTTTGCGCCACCCGGGCCTTGCCGACCTCCGCCACTTCCTGCAAAGGCAACGGGCCTACGCCCCCCACACCCTCTCCGAGCGGGAGGAGGAGCTTTTAAACCTCAAGGGCCTGGTGGGAAGGAGCGCCTGGAGCCAGTTCTACACGGAGTACACCGGCCGCTTCCGCTTCCGGGTGGGGGAAAGGGAGCTCACCGAGATGGAGGTGCGCGCCCTCCGCCGGGACCCTGACCCCGAGGTGCGGCGGGAGGCCCACCGGGCGCTTTACGGGAAGCTTATCGCGGAGGCTCCCACCCTCAGCGCGGTCTTCAACGCGGTTTACCTGGACTATCTCCAGGACCTTCGCCTCAGGGGCTACCGCCACCCCCTGGAGCCCGTGGCCCTCAGGGACGAGGTGGAGGTGGGGGACATCGAGGCCCTCCTCGAGGCCACCCGGGCCCACTACCCCTTGGTGGAGGCCTACTACCGCTGGAAGGCCAAACGCCTGGGAGAAGAGCGGGTGGCGAGCCCCGACCTCCTCGCCCCCTTGGGCCGGGAAAAGCCCAAGGTGCCCTTTGAGGAGGCCAAGGCGTTGGTCCTGGAGGCCTTCCACCGCTTCTCCCCCAGGGTGGCGGCCATCGCCCGGGAGTTCTTTGAAAGGCGCTGGATGGACGTCTACCCCCGGCCCGGCAAGCGGGGCGGGGCCTTCTGCTCTGGGGGGCTTCCCTCCACCCACCCCTACGTCCTCCTCAACCACACCGACGACCTGGACGCGGCCCACACCCTGGCCCACGAACTCGGGCACGGGGTGCACTTCTACCTGGCCAGGAGGCAGCGCCTCCTCAACTTCGGGGCCTCCACCCCCCTGGCGGAGACCGCCAGCGTCTTTGCGGAGATCCTCCTGGACGACCTCCTCCTGGAGAGGCTTTCCCCGGAGGAAAAAACCCTCCTCTTGGCGGAAAGGGTGGAGGACGCCGTCAACACCCTCTTCCGCCAGGTGATGTACACCTTCTTTGAACGGCGGAGCCTCGAGGCCCGCCGGGAAGCGGCCCTCTCCCCCGAGGCCTTCCACGGGATCTGGCAGGAGGAACAGGAAAGGCTTTACGGGGACGCGGTGGCGTGGACCGAGCTGGACCAAGCGGCCTGGGCAGGCATCCCCCACTTCGTCCACTACCGCTTCTACACCTACAGCTACGCCCTGGGCTACCTGGTGGTCCTGGCCCTTTACGGCAAGTACCGGGAGGAGGGGGAGGCCTTCGTGCCCAAGTACCTGGAGGTCCTCGAGGCGGGGGAAAGCGCCAGTCCCAAGGAGATCCTGGCCAAGGCCGGGGTGGACCTGGCCTCCGAGGCCTTCTTCGGCTACGGCTTCGGGGTGCTGGAGTCTTGGCTTAAGGCCCTTCCTTAAGGCAAAATAGGGGGATGGACCTCGTCTATCGCCCCGGGCGTTACCCCTACCTCACCCAAGACCTCCCCGGCGTGGGGGGAGCCATCCGCCTCCTCCCCGAGGACTTCCAGGTGGAGGAGGTGCCCGCCTACCTGCCCAGCGGGGAAGGGGAGCACCTTTACCTATTCCTGGAGAAGGAAGGGCTCACCACCCGGCAAGTCTTTGAGTTCCTAAGGGACGAGGTGGGGGTGCCGGAAAAGGAGATCGGGGTGGCGGGGCTCAAGGACAAGCACGCCCGTACCCGGCAGTGGTTTTCCATCCCCCGCACCCACGAGGACGCCCTCTGCCTTTTGGAAAACCTCCGCGGGGTGAGGCTTCTGGACGCCGGCCTCCACACCAACAAGCTCCGCACCGGCCACCTCAAGGGAAACCGCTTCCGCATCCTGATCCGGGGCGCACAGGGCAAAGAGAAGGCGGAAGCCATCCTAAGGGTACTGGCGGAAAAGGGCCTTCCCAACTACTACGGCCCCCAGCGCTTTGGCCTTGGGGGAAAGAACCCGGTGCGGGGCTACGAGCTGGTGAAGCGGGGCAAGGGGCGGGGAAGCCCTTGGCTGAAGCGCTTCCTGGTGGGAAGCCTGCAGAGCCTCCTCTTCAACGACTGGGTGGCCTTGCGCATGGAACGGGGGCTATACGACCGGGTCATCCCCGGGGACTGGGCCAAGAAGCACGCCACGGGCGGAGAGTTCCTGGTGGAGCGCCCCGAGGAGGCGGAAAGGGCCCTGCGCCTGGAGATCAGCGCCACGGGACCCCTCTTCGGCAAGAAATACCCCGAGGCCCAAGGGGCGGCCCGGGCCCTGGAGGACGAGGTCCTGGCCCGCTACGACCTCAGGCGCGAGGACTTCGCCCTCAGGCGGGGGGCAAGGCGCCCCATCCGGGTTCCCCTCCAGGAGTGGCGGGTGGAGGAGGTTCCCGAGGGGCTATGGCTCTCCTTCTTCCTCCCCAAAGGCTCCTACGCCACCAGCCTCCTACGGGAGGTGATGAAGGTGGAGGTGGACGCCCCTGAGGAAGCCCTAGAAGAAGAATAGGGAGGGCTCGCGCCCTCCCCATGGAGCCCGATCCCCTAGAAGCGGTAGCCCAGTTTCATCTGGGCAGCGAGGGCGCCCCCCGCCAAGCCCACGTCCCCGCCCAGGAACACGGGCAGGCCCAAAGCCGCCTTCAGGTCGTACTCCGCATCGGCGCGGAAGTAGAAGTTGGCGCTCTGGAAGCCGGGGAAGGCCACCCCCAGGCCCACCCCCGCCTTCAGCCCCTCGGCCAGGGGGTAGAGGTAGCGGAAGAGAAAAGCCCCGTTCACGGCCCCGTTCACCACATAGGCCACGTCCAAAGCCGGCCGCACCTCCCCCACGGGTGGCTGGAACAGGAGGCAGTGCCAGGAAAGCTCAGCGCCAAAGCCCTGGGTACCCCCCACCACCGCCAGGGAGGGCTTTAAGTTCTCCACGGAAAACTGCGCCAAACCTAGGCCCAACACCACCGTCAAAACCCCTAGAATCCTCCGCATGGCCAAACCTCCCATGTGGATTTTACTCCATATTCAAGGCTTTTTGCAAGCCGTGCCCTAAGGAATCTCCAGGAAAAACCCGATACCCCCGCCCCCTAAGCACCTCCCCCACCGCCTCCCCTACCCCCCGGACCAGGATGGGAGGGGAGCCCAGGTTGAGCATCACCAGAAAGCCCACCACGTACTCGGCCAGCTCCTCCGGGGCCATCCTGGGCCCCCCGGTACGACCGTGGCCGGGGAGGTCCAGAAGGTAAAAGGTAAACCCCTCGGGAAGGGGCTCGGGCCAAGCGGCCGCCTCCTCCGCCAGAAGGACCACCGCTGGCCCCCTTCCCCTCCGGTCAAAGACCAGGTTCAGGCCGTAGAGGTGGAGGTACCCCCTCCGCCTCATAGGGCAAGACCCCCAGGCAAGGGACGGAAGGCCTCCCCCAGGAGGAAGTCCCCAACCAGGTCCAAGACCTCCTCCTTGGCCTCCCAAGGAACCAGGTGCCCGGCCTCCTCCAGGGTAAAGCGCACCGCTTCCCCCTTGGCGAAATCCGCCACCTCCTTCCCGTAAAAAGGAGGGGTGAAGGCGTCCCAGGCCCCCTGGACCACCAGGACCCGGGCCTCCGTACCCCTAAGCCAGCGGCGCTCGTCGGAAATCCCCTCCACCGCGTCCAGCCAGACCCTGACCCCCTCCTCCGATAACCCCTCCTTCCACACGGCGAAGATCTCCTCGCTTGCCGCTGCCCGGGGGCCGAAGAAAAGGGCCCGCCCCACCCGGGCGAATCCCTCCAGCCCCAAGGCCTCTAGGCCCAACCTCAATGCGGCCAACTTGGCGGAGAGAAGGGCATCCCGCCTCAGGATGGGGGAAAGGAGCACCAGGCTCCGCACCTCCTCCTGGAAGGCGGTCCTTAAGGCCGGCAAGGCCCCTTCCGCGAAGGCGATGAGGTGAAGACCCTCCTCCGAGGGAAGGTCCCGGAAGAAATCCAGGCCGGCAGGGGGTCCCAGAAGGCCGGGGAAAAGGCGGATCTCACCCACGCCCCCTTTATACTCCAGGGCATGGAAGGGAAAGCTATCCCAGAGCGGGAAACCCTGGACCGCACCTTGGGCGTGCGCTACCTGAAGCTGGAAAAGGAGGAGGTGGTGGCCGAGCTGGAGGTAACCCCCCGGGTGCACCAGCCCTTCGGCTTCCTCCACGGGGGGGCCACGGTGGCCCTGGCGGAGAGCGTGGCCAGCGTGGGAGGCTTCCTCAACTGCCCGCCAGGGCACGCCGCCTTCGGCCTGGAGATCAACTGCAACCACCTCCGCAAGAAACAAACGGGGGTCATCCGGGCGGTGGGAAGGCCCTTGCACGTGGGCCGCACCACCCAGGTGTGGGAGGTGAAAGTCTACGACGAGGAGGCAAGGTTGGTGGCGGCCAGCCGGTGCACCCTGGCGGTGGTGCCCCTAGAACCAGCCCCTTAGCCAGCGGAGCCAGTTCCTCCCCAGAAACCCCTCATCCCCCAGGGCCCGGAGGTCCCGGTGGCGGTCCAGGCCCTGGGGAACCGCCTCCAGGCCAAAACCCCCATCCCAATCCGAACCCAGGCCCACCCTCCCGGGGCCCAGGAGGGCTTCGGCATGGGCCTTGTGGCGGAAGAAGGCCTCGAGGGGAAGCCTGGGATCCCCCCGCTTCCAGTTGGGGTCCAAAAAGGCGTTGAAGGGCACCAGGCCCAAGACCCCATCCCGCTCCCTCAGGGCCTCCATGAGCCGATCCGAAAGGTGCCTTGGGGAAGGCACCAGGGCCCGGGCGTTGGCGTGGGTGGCGCACACCGGCCCCGAGAAGACCTCGAGGGCCTGCCATGCCGCTTCCTCTGCCAGGTGGGAAAGGTCCAGGGCCATCCCCAGGGCCTCCATCGCCTCCAAGAGGGACCTCCCCCGCTCGGTCAGGGGGCCCTCCTCCGCGTTGCCCCCGGCGTAAGCGTTCCCCGTGGCCCAGGTGAGGGAAAGGAGCCTTAGGCCCCGCTCCCTTAGGGGCAGGAGGTCCTCCGGGGCGGCCAGGGCGTGGGCCCCTTCCAGCAGGAGCACCAGCCCCAACACCCGGTCTTGGGGGAAGCGGCTTAGGTGGGCCTCCAGCTCCCGTCCGTCCCGCAGAAGGCGCACCAACCCCTCCGCCTCCCAGGCCTCGTAGAGGTGGAGCTGGGCCCAGACCTCCTCTTCCCAGTCCTCCCGCCCCCCCTCCCGGGGGTCCACGAAGAGGGTGGCGAAGGCCACGGCCACCCCGGCCTCCTGCAGGCTCCTTAGGGTCACCAAGGGGGTTTCGGGGTGGGGGTCCACCTCCCGGAGGCGGTCCAGGGGGAGGGTGAGGTCCCGCCCTAGGGCCCGGGCGTTATAGGCCAGGTCCAGGTGAGCGTCTATCAGGGGCTCCAACGAACTCAAGGTGTACACAAAACTAAAGTGCCAAAATCCTGGTCTAGAAGAACAGTCCATACCCCATATACATCCGGCTTCCTAGGGCCCCGGAGGACAAAGAACCCAACTAAACTCGTGGGGTTTTGTTGTCGCATCAAAAGCTGATATTTAAACCCTTTTCGTTTGGCATCCATTTGAAAGGCCTGAAACGAGGGTGTGGCTCTTGGTAAAGTGTAACCCTCAAACTTTTTGCATTTTTGTCCTTGGTTTTTAACTAACAAGTCTAACGCTTCGGCTATGGCATGGATATTTTTGCTGTTAGTTTGTATGGCTTCTTGTACAACGAGTCCGTGGAAGTTGCTTTTAAGGTTTCGCACCTGAGCGGTGGCAGAAGAAAATAAAAACACCCAAAGAGCAAGGTCGTGTAAGGAATTATGTGTAGGGGTTTGTGTATAAAAGGGGGGTACCAGGATTAGGAAGGAGGTACCCCGTGGACCAGGATACCTTGCAGGTGATGCTAAGGGAAGCGGTGAGGCAGACGGTGACCGAGGTCTTGCAGATTCTCCTGGACGCCGACCGGGAAGCCTTCTTGCGCCAGCACGGGGGACGCAAGAACGGCTACTACCCCCGCAAGCTGGAGACCGCCTTTGGCCAGGTGAAGCTGGCCATCCCCCGGGATCGGGAAGGGAAATACTATCCCAGCCTCCTTCAACCCTATGCCCGCCGTCAGGTGGACGTGGGGGAGGTGGCCATTGCCCTTTACGCCGCTGGGGTGAGTCAACGCAAAGCGGCGGAGGTGATGAGCCTCTTGCTGGGCCACCGGTACACCCACGAAACCATCAGCGCCATCACCGACCAGGTGCTGGAAGCGGCCGAGGCTTTCCAGAAGCGGCCTTTGCCGGAGGAGATGGCCTTTGTTTACCTGGATGGCTTTTTCTTGAAGGTGCTCAGGGAGGGACTTGGGGTGGAGAGGGCGGCCGTATACGTGGCCCTGGGGGTGACCCCCAAAGGGGAGAGGCAGGTTCTGGGCTTCTGGCTCCTTCCCACGGAGAACGCCCATGCCTGGGGGGAGGTGCTGAAGGAGCTTTGGGAAAGGGGGCTAAGGCGGGTGTTGCTGTTGGTCACCGATGGTCTACCTGGGATAGAGGAGGCCATCAGGAGGGTTTATCCCATGGCGGGGTGGCAGCGGTGCGTGGTGCACATGGTGCGCTCTAGCCTGGGGCAGGTGCGTTCCCGGGACAGGGCTCTTTTGGCCCAAGACCTGAAGGGGGTGTACATGGCGGGGAGCCGACAGGAAGCCCTGGGTGCTTTGGAGAGGCTGAGGGAGGCCTGGGGTGCCAGGTACCCTTCCCTGGTGGCCTCCTGGTGGGAGAACTCGGGGGCTCTGCTCCGTTTCCACGATTACCCCCAGGTGCTCTGGCCCTATCTGCGGAGCACCAACCTGATGGAGAGGTTCATCCGGGAGGTGAGGCGTGGGACGAAGGTGCGGGATCATAAGTTCCCCCGACCCGAGTCTGTGTTTAAGCTCCTTTACTTGGAGGCGGAGCGTCAGGAGGGGAGGTGGTCTGAGCGGCGATTGAAGGGCTTTGCTGAGGTGCGGGAAGTGCTGGAGAAGATGCTTCTGGAGAGGTATGCCCCCCGTACACAGACGCTTACACATAAATCTTGACACGACCAAGAGCAAGCAATAAGCCGATACACCCAGCTACTGTCTTCATTGCAAACAAAGTATAGCAAATCCTTTGTGAAGTGTGTCAAGTTAAAATGAAAAGACGTGATACCTACTGACCTTCCCCCCCTCCCGGAAACCCCCGGGGTCTACCTCTGGAAACGGGGGGAGGAGGTCCTCTACGTGGGCAAGGCCAAGAACCTCCGCGCCCGGGTGCGGAGCTACTTCCACGCCGAGGGCAAGGCGGCCCGCATCGCCGAGGAGGCCACCGCCTTGGAGTTCATCGCCACCCGGGACGAGGTGGAGGCCCTCCTGCTGGAGGCCAACCTCATCAAGGTCCACCGCCCCCCCTACAACGTCCTGCTGAAGGACGACAAGCACTACCCCTTCCTGAAACTCACCCGGGAGGCCTTCCCCACCCTCCTGGTGGTGCGGAGGGTGGAGGAGGACGGGGCCAAGTACTATGGGCCCTTCCCCGAGGCGGGCGCCCTCAGGCGCATCAAGACCCTGATCGACCGCCTCTTCCCCTTGCGCAAGAACTCGGGCTACCCCATGAAAAGGCGGCGCTACCCCTGCCTGAACCACAGCATGGGCCGCTGCCTGGCCCCTTGCGTGGGCCTGGCGGACCCTAAGGCCTATGGGGAGGTGGTGCGCCAGGTGGAGGCGGTGCTGGAGGGGAAGGTGGACGGGCTCCTAAAGGAGCTGGAAGCCAAGATGCGCGAGGCGGCCAAGAGGCTGGAGTTTGAGCGGGCGGCGGAGATCCGCGACCAGATGGAAGCCCTAAAGGCCTTCTTCGCCACCGCCCAGCAGGCCTTTGACCCGGAGCTGGGGGACCTGGACTTCCTGAGCCTGGCCCAGGCGGGCCCCCTGGCCGTGGTCCAGCTCTACCAGGTGCGCTCCGGGCGTATCCTGGGGCGCATCAGCCGGGTGGTGGAAAAGGAGGAGGCGAGCCCTGAGGAAATCCTCTGGGCCTTCCTGCGGGACCACTACCTGGAGGCCTCCCCCCTACCCCCCCTGGTCCTGCTTCCCTTCCCCCTGGAGGACCTGGAAAGCCTAGCCGCCCTCCTCCGCCGCCGCGCCGGGCGGAGGGTGGAGCTAAGGGTACCCCAAAAGGGGGAGAAGGTAAGGCTTTTGGAACTGGCGGAAAGGAACGCCCGCCTGGCCCTGGAAACCGAGCTCAAGCAAAGGGAAAGGCGGGGGGACCACCCCGCCCTCAAGGCCCTCCAGGAGATCCTGGGGCTATCCCAGAGGCCCTACCGCCTCGAGGGCTACGACATAAGCCACCTCCAGGGCCAGGCCCGGGTCTTTTCCCTGGCGGTCTTTGAGGGGGGAAGGCCCAAGCGGGCCGAGTACCGCAGGATGCGCCTAAAGGCGGGGAACGACGACTACGCCGCCATGGAGGAGGGGGTCTTTCGCCGCTTTACGGGAAGCCTCAAGGACCTGCCCCTCCCCGACCTCCTCCTCATCGACGGGGGGCTGGGCCAGGTGCGGGCGGCCGCCCGGGCCCTGGAAAGGGCGGGCCTGCGCATCCCCCTGGTGGGCCTGGCGAAGAAGGAGGAGGTCCTCATCACCCCGGAGGGGCGGGAGATCCGCCTCGCCCTCACCCACCCCGCCCTAAGGCTCCTCATCCACCTGCGGGACGAGGCCCACCAAAACGGCCTCCGCTACCACCAAAAGCAGCGGAGCCAGGAGCTTTTCCGGGTGCTTGCGGGCATCCCCGGCATTGGGGAAGCCCGCAAGCGCCTCCTCCTGGAGCGCTACGGGGGGCTTAGGGCCCTAAAGGAAGCCTCCCTGGAGGAGCTGGCCCGCCTGCCCGGGATGAACCGCAAGGCGGCGGAGGCCTTAAAGGCCGCCCTGGAAAACCCCCCTACGGAAACCTCACCGCCATCGGCCTGAGGCGGTTTTCCCGGGTCCCGTCCCCCAGTTGCCCGTACTCGTTCCTTCCCCAGGCATAAAGGAGGCCCTCCGCGGTCAGGGCCAGGCTGTGGGCGTCCCCGGCAGCGATGGCCACGACCCCTTTTAGGCCCTCCACCCGGCGGGCCTCCATGCGCCCTTCCTGGGTGCCGTCCCCCAGCTGGCCGGCCTCGTTGGCCCCCAAGGCCCAAACCTCCCCTTCCTTGGTCAGGCAAAGCAGGTGCTCCCGGCCCGCCGCCAAGGCCACCACGGGGGGCAAGCCCGCAAGCCGCCTTGGGGTAGCGGAATCCAGGCCGAAGACATACACCGAGCCGTCCTCCAAGAGGGCGGCGCTGAAGCTACCCCCGCCCACGGCCTGGACCACCCGGGATAACCCCTCCACCGGCAAGGGCCGGGAACGGGACTCCACGGTGCCGTCCCCCAGCTGCCCCGAAAGGTTGGCCCCCCAGGCGTAAAGCCGTCCCTCGCGGGTCAGGGCCAAGGAGTGGAAATACCCCGCCGCCACCGCCATCACGGGGGGAAGCCCCTGGACCCGCACAGGGGCGCTCCGCCCCTCGAGGGTCCCATCCCCCAGCTGGCCCTCGCCATTGGCCCCCGAGGCGTACACCGCCCCGCCCTCCGCCAGGAAAAGGCTATGCCCATACCCTCCCGCCACGCCCACGATCCTGGGCAACCCCTCCACCCGCACCGGCCGGCCCTGGCTGGCCCGGGAACCCAGGCCCAGCTGGCCCTCCTCGTTGCGGCCAAAGGCCAGCACCCTCCCCTCGGGGTCCAGGGCCAGGGTGTGGGCCTCGCCCGCCGCCACGGCCACCACACCCTGGAGCAAAAGCACCGGACGGTTGCGGTTCAGGAAGCTCCCGTCGCCCAGTTGGCCATGGTAGTTCCAACCCCAGCCCCAAAGGGCCCCCAGTTTGACCACCCCTTGCCTAAGGAAAAGGCTGTGCCCAGAACCCGCCGCCAGCATCCCTTGGGCAAGGGCCATGCCCAAAAGCCCTAAGGCCAACCCGCCCCACCTTGGCCATCCCATGGCCCCAGGTTAACCCCACGGGTTTAAACCCCGCCTAAAGCCTGGGGTAAGATAACCCCCTGATGGTGCGCCGCGCCCTGGAAGAGGCCATTCACCACGCCCTAAAGGAGCTGGGCCTGGACCTTCGCCTGAAGGTGGCCCGGGCCCCCAAGGACAAGCCTGGGGACTACGGGGTACCCCTCTTCGCCCTGGCGAAGGAGCTCAAAAAGCCACCCCAGGCCATCGCCCTCGAGCTTAAGGACCGCCTGGACCTGCCCCCTTTCGTGGAGGAGGCCATCCCCGTGGGGGGGTATTTGAACTTCCGCATCCGCTCGGAGGACCTCCTAAAGGAGGCCCTGAGGCCCAAGAAGCCCTTCCCCAAGCGGGAAGGCCTGGTCCTCGTGGAGCACACCTCGGTGAACCCCAACAAGGAGCTCCACGTGGGCCATCTGCGGAACCTGGCCTTGGGGGACAGCCTGGCCCGCATCCTGGACTACGCCGGGCGGGAGGTCCTGGTGCTGAACTACATCGACGACACGGGCCGCCAGGCGGCGGAAACCCTCTTTGCCCTCAGGCACTACGGCCTCACCTGGGACGGAAAGGAAAAGTACGACCACTTCGCCGGGAGGGCCTACGTGCGCCTGCACCAGGACCCGGACTACGAGAACCTCCAGGGGGAGATTGAGGAGGTGCTCCACGCCCTGGAGCGGGGGGAGCTGAGGGAGGAGGTAAACCGCATCCTCCTGGCCCAGATGGATACCATGAAGGCCCTGGGGGCCCACTACGACCTTTTGGTCTGGGAGACGGACATCGTGCGGGCTGGGCTTCTGGGCAAGGCCCTGGAGATCCTAAAGCGAAGCCCCCACGTCTTCCGCCCCACGGAGGGCAAGTACGCCGGGGCCTTGGTCATGAACGCAAGCCCCTTCATCCCGGGCCTCGAGGATCCCTACTTCGTCCTGGTGCGCTCCGGCGGGGCCGCCACCTACTACGCCAAGGACATCGCCTTCCAGTTCTGGAAGATGGGCCTCCTGGAGGGCCTGTACTTCCGGCCCTACGAGAACCCCTACTACCCCGCCCTCAAGACCAGCGCCCCCACAGGGGAGTCCTATACCCCGAAGGCCCGGGAAACCATCAACGTCATCGACGTCCGCCAAAGCCATCCCCAGGCCCTGGTGCGGGCGGCCCTGGCCCTAAGCGGAAGGCCGGACCTGGCCGAGGGCGCCTTCCACCTGGCCTACGAAACCGTGCTCCTGGAGGGCAAGCAAATGTCGGGAAGGAAGGGCCTGGCGGTGAGCGTGGACGAGGTCTTGGAGGAGGCCGAGCGCCGGGCTCTCGCCGTCATCGAGGAGAAGAACCCCGAGCACCCCGCCAAGGAGGAGGCGGCCAGGATGGTGGCCCTGGGGGCCATCCGCTTCGCCATGGTGAAGACCGAGCCCCGGAAGCAGATCGATTTCCGCTACGCCGAGGCCCTCTCCTTTGAAGGGGACACGGGGCCTTATGTGCAGTACGCCCACGCCCGGGCCCACAGCATCCTGCGCAAGGCGGGGGAGTGGGGCGAGCCCGACCTCTCCCAGGCCACCCCCTACGAGCGGGAGCTGGCCCTGGCCCTTTTGGACTTTGAGGAGGCGGTCTTGGAAGCGGCGGAGGAGAGGACGCCCCACGTGCTGGCCCAGTACCTCCTGGACCTGGCCGGCAGCTGGAACGCCTACTACAACGCCAAGGAGGATGGGCGGCCCGCCACCCCAGTCCTCACGGCACCCCCGGGCCTAAAGGAGCTCCGCCTCGGCCTGGTGCAAAGCCTGCAACAAACCCTGAAGACGGGGCTTTCCCTCCTGGGCATCCCCGCCCCTGAGGTAATGTAAGGGCATGCGCCTTGCCCTCGCCGCCCTCCTCCTTTTCCTTTTGGCCCTGGGCCAGCGCCTGGTCTCCCCCGAGGAGGTGGCCCGAAGCCAGGTGATCCAGAAGGCCCTGCCGGCGGTGGTCCGGGTCCAGGGCTCCCCCAGCGTCCCCGGGGAGAACCAGGTGGTGGGCACGGGGTTTTTCGTGAGCCCCTTCCGGGTGGTCACCAACTACCACGTGGTCCAGGGCCTTACCGACCTTACCGTGCGCCTCACGGACGGGCGCGCCTTCCCCGCGGAGCGCTTCGCCGTGGACCCAGGGATTGACATCGCCCTCCTTACGGTGCGCGGCCTCCAGGCCCCCCGGGTGCTGGCCTTCAGCAAAACCCCCAGCGCCAGCCTTCCCCTGGGCATGGGGGTGGTGCTGGTGGGGTTTCCCTTCGGACAAGGACCCCTGGCCTCCTACGGGATCCTCTCCGGCATAGGCCCCCTCGAGGTCCCCTCCCCCGACCCCAGCGTGGGGGCCGAGGTGGGGGAGTACCTCTTCACCGATGCCCCCCTCACCGTGGGCAACTCGGGAAGCCCCCTCTTGAGCCTGCAAGGGGAGGTGATCGGGGTGGTGGCGGACGTGGTGGGCGGCCCCTCGGGGGTAGGAGGGATCGGGGTGGCCATCCCGGCGGAGCTGGTGGCCCAAAGCGTCCAGGACCTGGAGCGCTTTGGCATCCCCCAACGGGGCTGGCTGGGGGCCAGCCTGGTCAGCCTGGACGAGCTCCCGCCGGTCCTCCTCCGGGCGGTGGGCCTCACCACCACCCAGGGGGCCATGGTGGACCGGGTGGAGCCGGGAAGCCCCGCGGCCCGGGCCGGCCTGCGGAGCGCCCAGCGGGACGCCCAAGGGAGGCTTTTGGCCCTCGGGGACGTAATCCTGGCGGTAAACGGCAAGGGGGTCAAGGACAAGGCGGAGGTGGTGCGCCTCATCGCCCGCTACCGCCCCGGGGACCGGGTGCGGCTCACGCTTTGGCGGGACGGGCGGCGGCTGGAGGTCACCCTCACCATGGTGGCCAGGCCCGCCAGCCGTTAGGTTGGCTTGCGGAGGTAAGGGTGTACATCGCCATAGAAGGCCCCATCGGCGCAGGCAAGACCACCCTGGCCCGGCTTCTGGCCCATAGGCTTGGGGCCGAGCCCCTTTTGGAGGTGGTGGAGGAAAACCCATTCCTGCCCCTTTTCTACCAGGACCGGCAGCGCTACGCCTTCAAAACCCAGGTCTTCTTCCTCCTATCCCGTTACCGGCAGCTTTCCCGCCTTCGGGAAAGGCCCCTCTTCGGCGGGGTGGTGGCGGACTACCTTTTTGACCAGGACGCCATCTTCGCCAGCCTGAATCTGGAAGGCCCGGAATGGGACCTGTATCTGGACCTCTACCGGGAGCTTTCCCTAAAGCTCCCCCCGCCCGACCTCACCGTCTACCTGCGGGCCCCGGTGCCCGTGCTGTTGGAACGGATAAGGAAACGGGGCAGGCCCTTTGAGGAGGGGATGGACCCTGGCTATTTGGAAGCCCTGTCCGAGGCCTACGAGCGCCACTTCGCCCGCTACCCCCATCCCCTTTTGGTCCTGGAGGCGGACCAGCTGGACTATAGCCGGCCCGGCCCCGACCAGGAGCGGGTGGTGGCCCTGGTGAAAACCCGCCTCCTCCAAGGGGAAACCCAGCCTTAAGCCATGTACCTGGCCATCGCCGGCAACATCGGTAGCGGCAAAAGTTCCCTCACCGCCTTGCTCTCAGAGGCCTTCGGGCTGAAGCCGGTGTACGAGGCGGTGAGCGAGAACCCCTACCTGGAGGACTTCTATCGGGATATGGGGGCCTACGCCTTCCACTCCCAGGTCTTCTTCCTGGCGCGTAGGGTGCGCCAGCACCTGTTGGAGGTGAACGGGAGCCAGGCCGTGGTCCAGGACCGCACCGTCTACGAGGACGCCCTGGTCTTCGCCCAGAACCTCTACCGGCAGGGGCATCTTAAGGAACGGGACTGGCGGACCTACCTGGAGCTATTCCATAGCGTATCCCCAGCCCTCCGCAAGCCCGACCTTTTCATCTACCTCCGGGCGAGCCTTCCCACCCTCAGGGAGCGGATCCGGAAGCGGGGAAGGCCCTTTGAGCAAAACCTCCCCGACCGCTACCTGCTCGGCCTCAACGCCCTCTACGAGGAGCTCATCGCCTCCTGGAACCTCTCCCCCGTCCTCGTGGTGGAGGCGGACCGGATAGACTTCGTGGAGAGGGAGGAGGACCGCCAAGCCCTTCTTGCGGCCCTGCGTCCCTGGATCGGGCCATGACCCTGGAGGAGCTTTTCGCCCCCTATGGCCTAAAGGCCCCGCCCCGTAGGGTCCTGGGCCTCACCCTGGACTCGAGGCGGGTGGAGCCGGGCTTTGTCTTCGTGGCCGTGCCGGGGGTGCCCCTACCCCACCGCAAACCCTTGGACGGGCACGCCTTTATCCCGGAGGCCCTGGGGCGGGGGGCCATCGCCGTGGTGGGGGAGAGGGCCTTGAGCCTTCCCGTTCCCTACCTGCAGGTGGCGGACGCCCGCCAGGCCCTGGCGGAACTCTCCCGGCGGTTTCACGGGGAGCCCGACCGGAGGCTACAGCTTTTCGGGGTCACCGGATCCAAGGGCAAGAGCACCACGGCAAGCCTCCTCCACCACCTCCTGCAAGCCGGGGGCAAGCAGGCGGCCCTCCTCTCCACCGTGGCCCTGAGGCTGGGGGAGGAGGCCCACCCCCCCTTTGGCCACTTCACCACCCCCGAGGCCCCCGAGGTGTACGGGTTTTTACGGGAGGCCGCGGAGAGGGGGCTTGTGGCTGCGGTCTTGGAGGTCTCCAGCCACGCCCTGGCCCTGAAGCGGGTGGAGGGGCTTTCCTACCGCATCGGGGTCTTCGTGAGCTTCTACCCCGACGACCACCTGGACCTCCACGGCACCCCGGAGGCCTACTTCGGGGCCAAGGCCCTATTGGTGGAGCGCTCGGAGCTTGCGGTCTTGAGCACCGCCCTTCCCCACCTGGAGCGCCTCAAGGCGCGGCCCCACCTCCTCTTCGGGCCCGGGGGGGAGGTCGTTGGGGAGGGCTTACGGGAGGAGGCGGAAGGCCTCCGCTTCACCCTCCGCACCCCCTGGGGCTCGGGGGAGGCCTATCTGCCCATGCTGGGGGGGTACAACCTGGATAACGCCCTGGCCGCAAGCGCCGCCGCCTTGGCCCATGGGCTTCCCCTGGAAAGGGTGCTGGAGGGCCTCGCCACCTTCCCCGGGGTCCCGGGGCGGATGGAGGCGGTGCAGAAGGAGCCCTTCCGGGTGGTCATTGACTTCGCCCACACGGGAAAAAGCCTGGAGGAGGCCCTAAGGACCCTACGGGCCACCACCCGGGGAAGGCTTCTTCTGGTGGTGGGGGCCGCGGGGGAACGGGACCCCAGGAGGCGGGAGGACATCGGGCGGGTGGCGGCGAGGCTTGCCGACAAGGCCTTTTTCACGGAGGAGGACCACCGCACGGAGGACCTCAGGGCCATCCTCCACGCCATGGCCGAGGCGGCCGCACGGGAGGGGGGCACCTACGAGCTGGTGCCCGACCGCAAGGAGGCCATCCTCCGCGCCCTCTCCGAGGCCCGGGAGGGGGACACGGTGCTCCTTGCCGGCAAGGGGCACGAGCGCACCCTGGAACGGGGCACCCTGGCCCTGCCCTGGGACGAAAGGGCGGTGGCCCTGGAAGGGCTTAAGGCCCTGGGCCTTGGTACCGAGGCGTAGGGGTTGCCGCAAGATACGGGCCTAGCCCGGGAGCCATAGCCGGGAAATAAAGGGCATGCGCAGGGCTTTTCTGGGGCCCCCGTCGTGGCGCAAGCCACGACGGGGCTCTTAGATGGCGGCCAGCAGCCCTAGGGAAGCCACCCACGCCTCAAAGGCCCTGAGGCCCCTTTGGTACATGGCCTCCCGCTTCTCCTTCTTGGCCATCCTTCCCTCCACGGGAGGCACCAGCCCCCAGTTGGCGTACATGGGCTGGAAGCCCTGGGGGTTGGCGGTGGCCAGGAAGCGGACCAACCCCCCAAGGAGGCTCTCCTCCGGCGGGGCCACGGGCTCCAGCCCCCGGTAGCGCCGGGCGGCGTTGAGGCCCGCCAGGAATCCCGTGGCGGCGCTTTCCAAGTAGCCCTCCACCCCCGCCAAGACCCCGGCGGCAAAAAGGCCTTCCTCCTCCTTGAACTCCAAGGTCTCCCGCAGGAGAAGAGGGGCGTTCAGGTAGGTGTTCCGGTGCATCACCCCGTAGCGAACGATCTCGGCGTTTTCCAAGCCCGGGATCATCCGGATGAGCCGCTTCTGCTCGGGCCACTTGAGCCCGGTCTGGAAGCCCACCAGGCTCCACATCCGCCCCGCCTTGTCCTCCTGGCGGAGCTGCACCACGGCGAAGGGTTCCTTCCCGGTCCTCGGGTCCTTGAGGCCCACGGGCTTCATGGGGCCGAAGAGAAGGGTTTGGTAGCCCCTCCTTCCCAGCTCCTCCACCGGCACGCAGGCCTCAAAGAAGGCCCGTTTCTCCCACTCGTGGGGGGTGTGTTCCTCCGCCTCGAGGAGGGCCTGGTAGAACCGCCGGTACTCCTCCTCGGTCAGGGGGCAGTTGAGGTAGTCCGCCTCCTGCCCGTAGCGCCCCGCGCGGAAGCACTTGGTGAGGTCAATGCTCTCGTAGAGGACGATGGGGCTTGCGGCATCAAAGTAGCTCAGGAAGTGGTCGCCAAACCGGCGGCGTATGGCCTGGGAAAGGGCATCGGAGGTGAGGGGGCCCGTGGCCAGGATGGCCAGGCCCCTAGGCACCTCCGCCACCTCCTCCCGCACCACCTCCACCAAGGGATGCCGGGAAAGCCTCTCCGTGATGTACTGGCTAAACTCCTCCCGATCCACCGCCAAGGCCCCCCCGCGGGCACCCGGGCCCGGAAGGCCGCCTCCATGATGAGGCTCCCCGCCCGGCGCATCTCCGCCTGCAAGAGCCCCTTGGCGTTCGTGGGCCCCTCGCCCCCCAAGGAGTTGGAGCAGACGATCTCCGCCAGCCGCCCCGTGGCGTGGGCCGGGGTCATCTTCTTCGGGCGCATCTCAAAAAGGCGCACGGGCACCCCAAGCCGCGCCAGGGTCCAGGCGGCCTCGCTCCCCGCGAGGCCCCCGCCCACCACCGTTACCCGTTCCATCCTTTAGATGCTACCATCCAGCTGCCCTTGGGAAAAGGGCCGCCAGTGGGTAGAATGGCCCTATGGCGGTGCGGCCCCGGTTGGCAAAGACCTTAGCCCTTTCGGCCCTTTTGCCGGAAGCCCGCCGAGGGTTACCGGAAGGCGAGGACTACCAGATGGCCCCCATCGCCCATGAGCACAAAAGGCTACCGGACGGGCTTCCCCAGGCCTTGGCCAGCCGCGCCCACCTCCGCCCCCTTTGCCCCTTCGGCGAAGGGATCACCCCCCTTCCTGGGGCGGAACCCCTCTGGACCCCTCCCCTATGAGCCTGGCCAAGCGCATCATCCCCTGCCTGGACGTCCACGCGGGCCGCGTGGTGAAGGGGGTGAACTTCGTAAACCTCAAGGACGCGGGGGACCCAGTGGAGGCGGCAAGGGCCTACGACGAGGCCGGCGCCGACGAGCTGGTCTTCCTGGACATCTCCGCCACCCACGAGGAGCGGGCCATCCTCCTGGAGGTGGTGGCCCAGGTGGCGGAAAGGGTCTTCATCCCCCTAACCGTGGGGGGCGGGGTACGCAGCCTGGAGGACGCCCGGCGGCTTCTTCTGGCCGGGGCCGACAAGGTGAGCGTGAACTCGGCGGCGGTGCGGCGCCCTGAGCTCCTGGCGGAGCTCGCGGACCACTTCGGCGCCCAGGCGGTGGTCTTGGCCATTGACGCCCGCTGGAAGGGGGATTTCCCCGAGGTCTACATCGCCGGGGGGCGGATCCCCACGGGGTTGCACGCGGTGGAATGGGCGGTGCGGGGGGCGGAGCTGGGCGCTGGGGAGATCCTCCTCACCAGCATGGACCGGGACGGCACCAAGGAGGGCTACGACCTCAGGCTCACCCAGCAGGTGGCCGAGGCGGTGAAGGTGCCCGTGATCGCCAGCGGGGGGGCGGGGCGGAAGGAGCATTTCCTGCAGGCCTTCGCCGCCGGGGCCGAGGCTGCCTTGGCCGCCAGTGTCTTCCACTTCGGGGAGATCCCCATCCCCGAGCTCAAAGCCTACCTGGCGGAAAAGGGCGTGCACGTGCGCTTAGACTAAGGCCTATGGACCTGAGCGCGGTGCGCTTTGACGAACGGGGCCTCGTCCCGGTGGTGGTGCAAGACGCCCGCACCGGGGAGGTCCTGACCTTGGCCTACGCCAACCTCGAGGCCCTGGAGGAAACCCTAAGGACGAGGCAGAGCACCTTCTTTAGCCGCAGCCGCCAGGCCCTCTGGCGCAAGGGGGAGACCTCGGGGCACACCCAGGAGGTGGTGGAGGTGCTGCTGGACTGCGACGGCGATGCCGTGGTCTACCGGGTGATCCCCCGGGGCCCCGCCTGCCACACCGGGGAGCGCACCTGCTTCCACCGCCCCCTCCTCCCCGGGACCCCCGGCCTGGGCTTCGTGCTGGGCCAGGTTTACGCCACCATCCAGGAGCGCCTTAAGACCCTTCCCGAGGGGAGCTACGTGGCCAGGCTCCACCGGGAAGGGCTGGACCGCATCCTGAAGAAGATCGGGGAGGAGGCGGGGGAACTCATCATCGCCGCCAAGAACCAAAACCCGGAGGAGGTGCGCTGGGAGGCCGCCGATCTCCTTTTCCACCTCCTCCTGGTCCTGGCGGAAATGGGGCTGGAGCCGGGGGATCTGGCCCAGACCCTCTGGGCGCGCCATAAGCCTTCCGCCTCCGAAGCCCCGCCAAGCGGCTAAGGGCCCCATCCTGGCTTACGCCGCCACGGGGGCCGCCGCCCTTTCGGGAAGGGCCTTGCCCGTGGGCCACCCGGCCTATTCCGCCGAGGGCACCCCTTATGATGGAAGCATGGAAATCGAGCGCCGGTTGGTCCTCGAGGTGGTGCGGGTCACGGAGCAGGCGGCCTTGGCCGCCAGCCGCTATGCGGGCAAGGGGGACAAGGAGGCCGTGGACGAGGCGGGCACCGAGGCCATGCGCCGGGTGCTGAACGAGCTTCCCATACGGGGCACGGTGGTGATCGGCGAAGGGGAGATGGACGAGGCCCCCATGCTCTACATCGGGGAGGTCCTGGGCCAAGGGGGTGCGGAGGTGGACATCGCCGTGGACCCGGTGGAGGGCACCACCACCGCCGCCAAGGGCCTCCCCAACGCGGTCACCGTGATCGCCTTGAGCGAGAGGGGGGGCCTTTTCCACGCCCCCGACATGTACATGGAAAAGCTCATCGTCCCCCCGCCCGCCGCCGGGCTCGTGGACCTCACCTGGCCCGTTTCTGCCAACCTGAAGGCCCTGGCCCTGGCCCTGCAACGCGCCGTGGAGGACCTGGTGATCGTGGTTCTGGACCGCCCCCGCCACGAGCGGCTCATCCGGGAGATCCGGGAGGCGGGGGCCCGGGTGAAGCTCATCTCCGACGGGGACGTGATCGCCGCCCTGGCCGCCGCCATAAGGGGCACGGGGGTGCATGCGGTGATGGGCATCGGCGGGGCCCCGGAAGGCGTCCTGGCCGCCGCCGCCCTGAAGTGCCTGGGCGGGGAGATCCAGGCCCGCTTCACCCCGCAAAACGAGGAGGAGCGGGCCCGGCTTAGGGCCATGGGCGGGGACGAGAACCGCATCTACCGCACCGAGGACCTGGCCCCGGGCAAGGAGATCGTCTTCGCCGCCACCGGCATCACCGACGGGGACATCCTCCAGGGGGTGCGCTTCTTTGGGGGTGGGGCCCGGACCCATTCCATCGTCCTCGGCCACGCCACCCGCACCGTGCGGTTTATTGACTCCATCCACCTCTTTGAAACCGGAGCCCGGGTCACCATCCGCGTGTAGACTGAGGGCGTGCCCCGGCACGCCTACGCCGAGGAAGAAGCCCTGAGGGCCGCCCTGGATTTCTTCGGGGGGGATGAGCTCAGGGCCTCGGTCTTTCTGAACCGCTACGCCCTCCGCGACCCCGAGGGGAGGATCCTCGAGGCCACCCCGGAGGAGATGTGGCAGCGACTGGCCCAAGGGGCCGCCCGGGTGGAAAGGGGAGCCAAGCGGGAGTTTTTGTGGCTCTTCTCCGGCTTCCGCTTCGTCCCCGGGGGGAGGATCCTCTTTGGCCTAGGAAACTGGCGCCGGTCCACCCTCTTCAACTGCTACTACATCCCCATCCGGGAGGACTCCGTGAGGGGCATCACCCGCTTCCTGGACGAGGCCGCCCGCACCTTCGCCTACGGGGGTGGGGTGGGCACCAACGCCGACGTCCTAAGGCCCAAGGGGGCCAAGGTGGGGAACGCCGGGGTGGAAAGCTCGGGGGCGGTGAGCTTCATGGAGCTCTTCTCCACCCTGGCCGGGGTCATGGGGGCAAGCGGGGGCCGGCGGGGCGCCCTCATGCTCACCTTCTCCGACCGCCACCCCGACCTCCTGGCCTTTCTCCAGGCCAAAACCGACCCCGAGCGGAGCCGGGTGCGCCACGCCAACCTCTCCCTCAGGGCCACGGACGCCTTTTTGGAGGCCGCCCTGGCCGACGAGCCCTGGACGCTTTCCTTTACCACGCCCCGGGAGCGTATAACCCGCACCCTCCGGGCCAAGGAAGCCTGGGACCTGCTGGTGGAAGCCGCCTGGGCCAGCGCCGAACCCGGCCTCCTCTTCTGGGACCGGGTGAGAAGCTGGGCCACGGCCCAGTACGGGGGGATGGAGGTGGAGGGGGTCAACGTGTGCGGGGAAGTCCCCATGGAACCCTACGGGGCCTGCAACCTGGGAAGCCTCAACCTGGCGGCCTTCGTGCGGGAGCCCTTCACGGAAAAGGCGTGGCTGGACTGGAGAGGGTTGGAGGAGGCCACCCGTCTGGCGGTGCGCTTCTTGGACGCGGTGGTGGACCTGGGCAAAAACCGCCACCCCCTCCGCCCGCAAAAGGAGGCCTCCCTGAAAAGCCGCCGCATCGGCCTCGGGGTCATGGGCCTGGCGGACGCCTTCGCCATGCTCGGGCTTCCCTACGGCTCCGAGGAAAGCCTAAGGTTTGCCGAGGCGGTGATGCGCCGCATCAAGGAAACCGCCTACTGGGAAAGCGCCCACCTGGCGAGGCAAAGGGGTTCCTTCCCGGCCTTTGATCCCAGGAAGCACCTGGAAAGCCCCTTCATCCAAGCCCTTCCTGAGGCCCTCATCCGGGCCATAGAAAAGGGCCTGAGGAACGCCGCCCTCCTCTCCATCGCCCCCACGGGCTCCATCTCCATCCTGGCGGGGGTCACGAGCGGCATAGAGCCCATCTTCGCCCTCACCTACCTGCGCCACGCCGGGGGGCAGGTGTTCCTGGCGGAGCACCCCCTCCTCCAGCGTTACCGCAAGGAGCGGGGCGGGGAGATACCCGATTGGCCCACCGCCCACGCCGTGGACCCCTTCCAGCGGGTGCGGCTCCAAGCCGCCCTCCAGCGCCACGTGGACCAAAGCATCTCCTCCACGGTGAACCTGCCCCGGGAAACCCCCAAGGAGGTGGTGGAAAGGCTCTTCCTCACCGCCTGGAAGGAGGGGTGCAAGGGGATCACCGTCTTCCGGGAGGGAAGCCGGGAGGAGGTCATCGAACCCCTGCCCCCGGTGGGGGTTTGCACCTTCTGCCAGACGGCATGACCCGCTACCGCATCGCCACCCAACCCTACCTCCCCTACCCCGGGGAACGCCTGGCCCGCAGGAAGGGCCTGGGGGGTGAGTTTTACGAGCTCCGCCCCTACGCCCCGGGGGACGAGGTCAGGCGGGTGCACTGGCGGGCCTACGCCAAGACGGGAAGGCTCTACACCCGGGTGGAGACCGCCCCCAGGAGGAGCCGGTTCCGCATCCACCTGGACGAAAGCCCCAGCATGCGCCTCCACGGGAAGCTGGCCTACGGGGAGGAGGTGGCCAGGCTTCTTTTGAAACTCGCCCGCCAGGAGGACGCCTCCGCCCGGATGGACCGGGGCCGGCCCGAGGCCTTCCGCCGCGGCCCGGGGGTTCTCCTCCTCATCACCGATGGCCTAGATCCCCTTCCCTGGCCGAAAATCCTCCCCCGCCGGGCGATCCTGATCCAGATCCTGGCGCCCGTGGAGATATCCCCACCCCTCCAGGAGGTCCTCCTAAGGGACGTGGAAACCGGGGAAACCCTCCCCGCGGGGCCCGAGGAGGCGAGGGCCTACCGGGAAGCCCTGGAGGCCCACCTAAAAGCCCTCCGCCTCCTGGCCCTCCTCCGGGGCCGCTACGCCCTTTTGAAGGTGGGCGAACCCCCCTTGCCCGCCCTTCTGCGGCAGGGTGTGGTGGAGCCCGTCTAAGTACCCCGTCGTGGCTTGCGCCACGACGGGGGCCCCAGAAAGGCCTTCCCGCCCCTCGGCCACCCCCGCGCGTGGGCCCTCAGGGCGCCGGGGCGAAGGCCTCGAGGCCCAAGCCCCTCAGCCTCTCCGGATCCACGCCCCCTTCCCCCCACCCCGCAAGCCGCCAGTAGGTGCGCACCGCCTCCCGGAAGGCCACGGGGTCCAAGGAGGTCTCCGGGTTCCCCCTGCGGAAGGGCTGGAAGAAGCGCTCGGGGAGGCGGTCTTCTTCTGGGCCAATCCCCTCCCGCAGGTTGAAAAGCCGGGTGAGCTGCAGGGTCCTCTCCCCCACCAAGAGCATCTCCTCAGGGGAAAGCCGCCACCCCGTGGCGGCGTAGACCGCTTCCCGCCACTCCTCCGGGCTCCAGGGCACAAAGTCGCACATGACCAGGCTATTCACGAAGCCCCTTTCCCGGGTCTTGGTCCAGAGCATGCGGATCTTGGCCTCGGAGAGGTCCTCTATGGGAAGGGGCTGGAAGTCCTCCCCATAGAAGCGAAGCTCCCTCAACGCCTTCCCCTCCTTGGCGAAGGCGGTGTCGTGGAGGTTGTGGTTGTGGTCCGCCCCCGTGGGGCTCACCGCATACCCCACCCCCAGGGCCCGCTTGAAGCGGGGGTCATGCATGGGCACCTCCTGGCCCTTCACCTCCATGGCCAGCTCCGGGTGGCCGATGGCCTCCGCCAGGCGCCTGGCCCCCTGGGCCAAAAGCTCCCCCAGCCGCCCCTCCCTCCGGGCCAGCCGCTCGATGGCGGCGATGAGGGCGTCCCCATTGCCGAAGCGTAGGCCCAGGCCCTCGTCGTCCAAGTAGCCCCGCTCCACCGCCTCCATGGCGCAGGCCACGGTCACCCCCACCCCGATCACGTCCAGGCCGTACTGGTTGCAGAGGGTGTTGGCCTTGGTCACGGCGTAAGGGTCGGTGACCCCGCAGGTGGAACCCAACGCCCCAAGCCCCTCGTACTCCGGCCCCCCGTACTCCGGGCGCACGTCGTACTTGCCCGTGCCCTCGATCTTCACCACCTGCTTGCAACGGATGGCGCAGGCGTAGCAGGTGTCCCGGCCGATGCGGATGCCCAGGGCGTCCAGGCTGGTGCCGTCCAGGGCCTCGGCCCCCTCCAGGTAGCCGTCCAGGAAGTTGTGGCTGGGGAGCACCCCCCGCAGGTTGAAGGGCTTCACCGTGCCCACGGTGCCCATGGTGACCAGGCCCGCCGCCCGGTCCATGCGCTCCGCCGCCATACGCCGGGCAAGGGCCTTAAGAAGGGCAGGGTCGTGGTAGGCGGGCAAGGTTTCCTTCCGGGCCCGGGCGGAGACCGCCTTGAGCCCCTTGGCCCCCATCACCGCCCCCAAGCCCCCCCGCCCGGCGAAGTGGGCCAGGTCGTGGATGACGTTGGCGGTGAGGACCTGGTTCTCCCCGGCAAGCCCGATCTGGGCCACGCGGGTCTGGCCCCCATGGGCCTCCTTGAGGAGGGCCTCCACCTCGAGGGGGTCCTTGCCCCAGAGGTGGGAGGCCGGGTGGAGGGAGACCTCCCCCCCTTCCACGTGCAGGTAGACGGGCTCCGCCGCCCGGCCCAGGACCACCAGGGCATCCAGGCCGGCGTTTTTCATCTCGGCCCCGAAAAACCCCCCAGCCTCCGCGTCCCCGTAACCCCCGGTAAGGGGGCTTTTGGCGGCCACGGTGTTGCGGCCTGAGCCCGAGATGGGGGTGCCGGTGAGGACGCCAGGGGCAAAGATGAGGGCGTTTTCCGGGCCTAGGGGATCTGCCCCCTTGGGTACATGCTTCAAAAGCAGGTGGGCGGAAAGGGCCCTGCCCCCAAGAAACCGGCGCCAGAAGGCCTCGCCGTAGCTCTCATACCAGATCCGCCCTGTGGAAAGGTCCACGAAGGCCACGCGGTCGTGATAGCCCTTGGGCATAGCTAAAGTTTAACCCCTGGAGCCTTGGCCCCAGGGGCCTATCCGGGGTCCCACCCTGGCCGGGGCCAGGGTGGGGCGGATCAGCGGGTCCTCCCCGCCAAAAGATCCTCGGCCAGCCTCTGGGCCTTGTCCAGGGCCGCCTTGGGATCGGCCTTGTTCAGGATGGCCTCCTTCACCGCCTGGCCCAGGATGTCAAAGCGGATCTGCTCCCACTCCGCCAAAGCCGGCTCAAACTTGGCGTAGCGGCTTTGGCGCACGATGGTGGCGAAGTCGGGGTTCTCGGCGGCGTAAGCCTGGTAAACGGGATCCTTCAGGGCGGCCTCGGTTACGGGCACGTACCCGGTGGCGGTGGTGAAGACCGCCTGGGCCCTGGGGGAGAGGACGAACTGGAGGAAGTCCTTGGCCACCGCCTGCTCCTCCTTGGAGGCCTGGCGGAAGACCACCAGGTTGGTGCCCTGGACCAGGCCGAAGCCCGGCTGCCCCTTGGCGCGGCCCGGAAGGGTGGCTACCCCCAGGTCAAACTTGGCCCCCTGGCGGTAATAGGTGTAGCCCGCGGAGGTGTCCACGCTGAAGGCGTAGGGGCCGGAGCCCAGGTTCTGGTTGATGTAGCCGGAGGTGATGGCCTTGGCCCAGCCCTCCTTCACCCCGTTTTGCAGGAGGGTAAGGGCCTCCACCGCCTCCTTGGAGTTCAGGACCAGTTTGCCGTTTTGCAGGTAGCTTCCCCCCAGGTTGAAGAAGAAGTAGGCGAAGGTGGAGGCGTCGGGCTGGAACCAGTAGACGGGGCCGCCCTCCGCCTGGGAAAGCCTCTTGCTGGTGGCCACGAACTCCTCCAAGGTGGTGGGCACCTTGGCCCCGTGCTTCTTCAGGAGGTCCTTGTTGTAGTAAAGGACCTGGATGCTCTTGTTGAAGGGCACCCCGTAGACCACGCCCCCGAAGCGCACCGCGTTCAGGAAGCTCAGGTTCACCCCCTGGAGCTTGAGCCCCAGGGACTCCACGGGCAAAAGGGCCTTGGCCTCCAGGTACAAGGCGATGTTGTTCTCGTAGGCCTGGGCCATGGCCGGCACCTTCCCCGCGGCGAAGGCGGCCTTGATCTTGGTGGAGAGGTCCCGGTAGCTCCCCTGGGGCACCGGACGCACGCACCGCCCCTGCTGGAGCTTGTTGAACTCCACCACCAGGTTTTCCAAGGCGGCCTTAGGCGCCCCGCCGGTGAAGCCGTGCCAGAGCTCAGCCACCACCTTGGCCTTGGCGCACTGCTCCTTGATGACGTCCTCCGGTTTGGCCTGTTGGGCCAGGGCCAGGCCCAAGGCCGCGGTCAGCAACAGGACTCTTTTCATACCCTCACACCTCCAAGGGGAGTATACCGCGTCTATTGTCAGAAGATCTTCAGGCTCACTTGAGCCCTGACCGGGCGATGCCCTGGATGAACTGGCGCTGGGCGAAGAAGTACCCCAGGATCACCGGCAGGATCACGAAGGTGCTGGCGGCCATGAGGGCCCCGTAATCCGAGCCCGCCTCGGAAACGAAGGCCTGCAGGCCCAGTTGCACCGTGCGCATCTCCGGGCTTTGGGTGACGATGAGGGGCCAAAGGAGGGCGTTGTAGGCCCCGAGGAAGGTGAAGATGCCGTAGGAAACCAGCCCGGGTAGGCTCAGGGGCAAGGCGATGCGGAAAAGCTGGGTCAGGTATCCCGCCCCGTCAATCCGGGCGGCATCAAAAAGGTCCTGGGGCAAGGAAAGGTAAAACTGCCGGAGGAGGAAGATGCCAAACACCGAGGCCAGCCAGGGGACGACGAGGGCATAGTACGTGTCCAGCCAGCCCAGTCGGGCCAGGAGGACGTAGTTGGGGATGAGGAGCACCTCCCCCGGCACCATCATGGTGGCTAGGATCAGGACGAACACCGCCTCCTTGCCGGGAAAGGGAATGCGGGCCAGGGCAAAGGCGGCCAAGGCCGCCAGGAAGAGCCCCACCGCCACCTGGGTCAGGGCGGTGAAGAAGCTATTGAAGAAGTAGCGCCCCCAAGGGGCAGCGTGCCAGGCCTCGAGGTAGTTGTGGAACACGTACCCCAAAACCCCAGGGACCGCGTTCACCCACTCCAGCCGCCAGTACTCCCCTTGGGAGCGGAGGGCGTCGGGGGGCAAGGGCGCTTCCAGAGGAACCTCCTTGGGCCAAAGCACCACCAGGGGGAGGACGCGAAAGGGGGCCTCCGTGGCGTTGGTAAGCCGCACCCGCCAAGCCCCTTCCCGGTAGGCCACCTCCACCCGGGTGCCGTCCGCCCGGGGGTCAAAGAAAGCCCCAGGGGTGCGGGGCACAAAGGCCCGGGGAGGGCGCGCGGCATCCCCAGGGAAGACCAGCTCCACGCTCCTTCCTGATCCCAGCCCACCCCAAAGGGGGCTATCCCCCAGCCGGGCCGCCTGGAACCAGTTCGCCGGCTTCATGCGCTCGGGAATCCAGATGGGCTTCGCCTGCAGGGCCTCCTGGGGGCTTTTCAGGCTGGTGGCCAGCATCCAGTAAAAGGGGAAGGCCATGACCAGCCCACCCGTCAGAAGAAGCAGGTGCACGAGCAGGGCACCGGGTCTAAATCTCATAGTTCACCCGCCTCTCCAAAACCCGCCTTTGGACCAAGGTAAGGATCAGGATGAGGAGAAAGGTCACCATGGCGATGGCGCTGGCGTAGGAGAAATCCGAGTCGCGGAAGCCCTTGTTGTAAAGGTAAAAGGCCAGGGTCAGGGTGTCCTGCAACACCCCGGCGGTGGGGGTGAGGACGTAGACCTGGGTAAACACCTGGAAGGCGCCGATGAGCCCGAGGGTGAAGAGGAAAAAGGTGGTGGGGGAAAGGAGGGGCCAGGTGATAAGCCGGTGCTTTTGCCAAAAACTCGCCCCATCCAGCTCCGCCGCCTCGTAGTACTCCTTGGGGATGGCCTGGAGCCCCGCCAGGAGGATCACCACCTGGTAGCCCAGAAAGTGCCACACGCTCATGACCATGATGGCCACGAAGGCCAGGCTGGGGCCGGCCCAAAACCCCTGGAGGGGGATCCCCAGGGGCTCGAGGAGAAGGGCAAACACCCCCTTGGGGGTGTTCAGCCAGTCTAGGCCTGGGGTGCCGAGCACCCAGTTGAGAAAGCCAAACTCCGGGTGGTAGATCCAGCGCCACACCGCCGCCGCCGCCGTGAGGGCGGTGATGTAGGGGAGGAAGTAGAGGGTGCGGTAGAACCCCAGGAAGGCCACCTGGGTGTTGAGGAGGATGGCCACCCCCGTGGCCAGGAGAAGACCCACCGGCACGGTGAAGACCACGTACCAGAAGGTGTTGCCCAAAGCCTTCCAGAAAAGGGGGTCTTGGAGGAGGATGCGGTAGTTCTCCAGCCCCGCAAAGGCCGCGGGACGCAGGAAGTTCACCTTCTCAAAAAGGCTCAGGTAGAAGGCGTAAAAGGTGGGGAAGACGTGCCACACCAAAAGCAGGGCCAAGGCAGGCCAGACCAGGGCCCAGCCGTAGAAGGCTCCCTGTTGCTTCTCGCTCAGGGTACGCCCGAAGAAGACAGCGAAGAGCAGGGGGGCCAGGAAGGGAGCGGGAGGAACCCAGGGGGCCAAAAGACCCAGGAGGAGCAGGGCGTAAGGCAGGCCATGGCGGAGGCCCCAAAGGGCCAGGAGGGCGTACGCCCCTAGGCCCACCTCCAGCGCCCAAGGCGGCAGGAAGCGGAGGCGCTCCGCGTATGCCGCCAGGGTGAGCAACGCCCCCAGGCTCAGAAGCAGGTGGAGCGGAAACCCGCGCATTCCGAGCCGGAGTATATCAAGGGCCTTTAGGATAAAGGCCATGTGGACCCTGACCCTGGACACCGCCACCCCCTACCTCTCCCTGGGGCTCTTCCAAGGGGAGGAGGGTTTGGGAAGGGTGGTGCGGGTGGAAAGGCGGCACGAGGAGGCCCTATTCCCCCTCTTGGACGCGGTTCTGGCCGAGGTGGGCGCCCGCAAGGAGGAGATCGGGGCCCTGGTCCTGGGGGAAGGCCCAGGGTCCTACACCGGCCTCCGCATCGCCCTGGCCGCGGGGCTGGGCATCGCCCTGGCCCAAGGGGCTAGGGTCTACGGCGTGGGCTCCCTCCTGGCCGCCTGCTGGCCCTTTTTAGAGGAGGGCGGCCCTCCCCTAACCCCCCTCTTCACCGCCAGGAACCGCCTTTACTACGGGGCCACCTACGCCAGGCGGGAGGGAAGGCCCAAAGAGCTTCTCCCTCCCCGCAAGCTCCAAGCGGAGGAGCTCCCCCAAGCGGGCCTCCTCCTGGACCCACCCCCGGACCCCCGGGCCCTCTACGAGCTCCTGCCCTTCGCCCGCGAGGGGGTGGAGCCCCTCTACCTCTGAGGCCTCAGTCGGCGGCCACCTGGGGTGGCCGGGGCAGGCGGTACTGGTAGCTGGGAAGGGGTTCTTGGAAAGGGGTGCCCCTAAGTCTCTCCGCCATGAGCACCAGGTTCTCCCCGGCGATGCGGGCATCCTCCAGGAGCTCCGGGTTTTCCTTAAGGGTCACCGCCCCCCGGCGGTGGGCGTAGACCAGGCCCAGGGGGGCCAGAACGAAACCCATGTAGCTGAGGGGCAGGAGCATCTGGGAAAGGGCCTGGCTGGCCCCTTCCTCTTCCGCCACCGCCAGAAGGGCCATGGGCTTGCCCAGGTTCAAGAGGCCCTGGTTCTCCATGGAGGTCATGCGCTCCAGGAGGGCCTTCATCCGGGCAGAAACGCTGAACCAGTAAACCGGGGTGGCGAAGACCACGGCGTCGGCGTTCAGGAGCTTCTCCGCCACCTTGCCAAACCCGTCCCAGGGCCCCTGCACGCAGGTCTCGGGGCCGCAGGCGGTGGGGTCCAGGGAATAGTTCCCCACGCAGAAGGGAAAGGGGTGCTTCACCAGGTCCAGGCGCTCCGTGGTGGCCCCCTTGCGTCTGGCCGCCTCCAGCACCTCGTCCAGCAACTCCGCCGTAAACCCGTCCGTCCGTGCCGATGCGTTAACGCCGAGCACGCGTAAGCCCATACCTATCACCCAAACACTAAACCCCTTTTAGCATAGCATGCGCACCCTAAGGCCGCCAAGGCCCCGCCACAAACTCCCCCATCCCCCGGGCCCGCACCGGATACCCCCTGAAGGCCCCCTCCCCCACCACCGGGCCCTCCCAGTACGCCACCCGGGTGGTGCGGGAAAGGATCTCGCCCTCCCGGAAGAGGGGGCGGAGCACCAGGTCCAACCCCGGCCCCAGAAGGCGCCAGGAGAGGGTGTAGGTGCGCCCCGAGGGGCTGGTCCAGGCCTCGAGGGGCACGAAGGCCAGCTCCAGGGCCTCCGCCCGCCCCAGGGGATCCACCCGGCTCCCCAGAACCTGGACCACCTCCCCCGACCGGCCCTTCACCTGGTAGGCCATGAGCTCGGAGCCGTCCGAGAGGTGGAGGCCGAACCAGTCCCAGGTGGCGGAAACCCCGGCGAACTGCTCCCCCCACTGGTGGTCCAGCCAGGCCTCCCCCTGGGCTTCCTCTTCCCGGATGCGGCCCCGGACCTCCGCCCGGGTGTAGGACTGGTAGTAGAGCCGCCCCGTCTCCTGGGTGCCCGAGTAGCCGGGGGGGTGGACCACGGGAGGCTTCAGGGGAAGGAAGGTGAGGTCCAAAGGACCGGCCACGAGGCGGAAGGCCTCGCCTTCCCGCCAGAACCGCCAGCCGGAAACCTCCAGGAAGGGGCCCGGCGCCGCCTGGCCCCGGGGAGCCCAGAGGTCCTGGTCGGAAACCTCCAAAAACACCCTCTCCCCCGTGCGCAGGTCGGTGAGGGCCAAATGTATGGCGTGGAAGGCCCCGAAGAGGCTTCCCGGAAGGCCCAGGATGCGGTAGCCAGGGGGAGGATAAGCCTTGAAGAAGGCGTAGTGGAAGGCGTAAGGCTCCGCCCACCCCGAGGCGTACCACCACTCCACCTGCGCCGGCCTGGGGTCCCAGTCCCTGGGATCGGGAAGCCTCTTGGGGTCCACCCCCAGGAGGGCGGGGGCGCAGGCCCCAAGGAGCAGGGGGAGGAAGAGGAGGCGCCGCACAACCCCACTCTATCCGGGAAGCGCCCGGGCTTGTGTGGCCTTGGCCGTAGACTGGGGGGCATGACCGACACCCACGCCCACCTGGACTTCCTGGAGGAGGAAGAGCTGGCCGAGGCCAAGGCCCACCTCCCCGAGCTCAAGGCCGTCCTGACCCTGGGGGTGGACCCGGGCCGCTGGGAGAAGACCCTGGCCCTAGCGGAAGGGAACGTCTACGCCGCCGTGGGCCTCCACCCCACCTCGGCCCACCTCCTCTCCCCCGAGGTGGAAGAGGCCCTGAGGCATTACGCCCGCCACCCCCGGGTGCGGGCCATCGGGGAAAGCGGCCTGGACTATTACTGGACCCCCGAGACCAAGCCCGCCCAGCTCAAGGCCCTGGACTTCCAAGCGGCCTTGGCGGAGGCCTTGGGGCTTCCCCTGGTCCTCCACGTGCGGAGCAAGGACGGGCAGGCGGAGGAGGACCTGGCCGCCTGGCTTATGGCCCACCGCCCCAAGAGGGTGGTTCTCCATGCCTTCGGGGGACACCCGGCCCTCGAGGCGGCGGGCCTTCGGGTGGAAGCCTACTTCAGCTTCGCGGGACCCCTCACCTACAGGAAAAACCAGGCCCTGCGGGAAGCCGCCCAAAGGCTCCCCCTGGACAGGCTCCTGGTGGAGACCGACTCCCCCTTCCTGCCCCCAGAGCCCCACCGGGGAAGGCGCAACCTCCCCCACCTCGTGCGCCACACCCTGGCCAAGCTGGCGGAGGTGCGGGGGATGGCCTGGGCGGAAATGGAGTCCATCACCGACGAGAACGCGGCCACCTGCTTCCGGTGGACGTAAAGCCCCCCGCCAGATCCCCATGGGGCAGAATGGAGAGCGGCATGAGAAGGTTCCTTTTACTCCTCTTCCTCCTCCTACCCGCCCTGGCCGCCCCCAGGCTGGTGGTGGAACCGGAGGACGGGGTCAAGCCGCTACTGGACCTCATCGCCTCCGCCAAGGAGGAGGTCCTGGTGAAGATGTACCTCTGGACCCCAAGCCGCCTGGACGTGGTGGAGGCCTTGGGGGAGGCCGTGGCCCGGGGGGTGAAGGTGCGGGTCCTCCTGGAGCGGGAGCCCTCCGGGGGGCGGGTGGACCTCTCGGTCTACCAGGCCCTTAAGGACCGGGGGGTGGAGGTCCGGCTCACCACCCCCTTCCGCTTCGTCTTCGTCCACGAGAAGAGCCTGGTGGTGGACCGGAAGCTGGCCTGGGTGGGCACCATGAACCTCACGGGCAGCTCCTTTAGCGCCAACCGGGAGTACGCCCTCCTCCTGGACGACCCCAGGCAGGTGGCCGAGGTGGTCCAGGTCTTTGAAGCGGACTGGGAGGGTAGACGCCTGGACCTCTCCAAGGCGCTTCTCGTATGGGCTCCCAGCCGCACCCTGGGCGGGGTCAAGGAGGGCAACGCCCGGGAAACCCTCCTCGCCCTCATCCGCGGGGCCAAGAGGGAGGTCTTCCTGGAGCACCAGGCCATGGCCGATCCCGAGGTGGTGGCCGCGCTCAAGGAGGCCCTGGCCAAGGGGATCCGGGTCCGCCTGGTGGGCAGCCCCCAGGAACCCGGGGACACCTACTTCCTGGCGGGGGCGGAAGAGCTCAGTCAGGCGGGGGCGGAGCTCCGCTTCCTACCCGACCCCTACGTGCACGCCAAGGCCCTGGTGGTGGACGGGGAGGTGGCCCTTCTGGGGAGTCTGAACCTGAGCGCCAACTCCCTGAACGCCAACCGGGAGCTCGCCGTGCGCTTCACCCGCCAAGAGGCCCCGGAGGCCTTCGCCAGGCTCCTTTCCGTGATGGAAAGGGACTTCCAGGCGGGCCTCAGGGAAAACCCCTTCGCCCTGCCGCCCCTGGCCGAAACCATCCCCTGGCAGGAGGCCCCCAAGCATTTCGGGCGCATCGCCACCGTGGAGGGGGTGATCCAGCAGGTGGAGGACAGGGGCACCGTGGCCTTCCTCCGGTTTGGTACGGGGGAAAGCGACCTCAGGCTGGTGGTCTTCCCCAAAAGCTACGCCCTCTTCCGCCAACCCTTCCCCCAAAGCTACCTGGGGAAGAAGGTCAGGGCCAGGGGGCGCATCGTCCTCTACGCCGGGTACTACGAGATCGTGCTGGAGGATCCCTCGGCCCTCGAGGTGCTGGATGGAAGCCCTTAGGGCCCTGGGTTACGAGGTGAGCCCCATAGAAGGGGGCTTCTACGGGGAAAAGCGCCGAGGGGGCCTGGTCTACCAGGTTTTCTACGCGGAAGGGGGGGACGTGCGCCTAAGGCGCCTCCGCTTCCTCAAGGAGGAAGCCAGGCCCCTAAGCCTGGCCGGGGTGGAAGGAGAGTGGGCGGCCCGGTACCAACTGGAGGAGAACTTCTTTGCCGTGGTGCCCTTGGAGGACCTGCCCTCCTTGGTCCTGGCCTTTGAGCGCCTTGACCTGGGGAAAGAAACCCCCTAAACTCAGGGGCAATATGCGTCTGCCCCAGGGTAACAACGCCTAGACGGGGGGCAAGGCCGTCCAGCCCCCCGGTCCCCCATGGCCGGGGGGCTGGACCTTAGGAGGAGGGAGCATGCGGGTTCTGGTCAAGGACTTGAGGCGGCATCTCGGCGAAGAGGTGGAGCTTTTGGGCTTTCTCCACTGGCGGCGGGACCTGGGCAGGGTGCAGTTCCTTCTGCTACGGGACCGAAGCGGCATCGTGCAGGTGGTGACCGGGGGACAGAAACTCCCCTTGCCCGAAAGCAGCCTGCGGGTAAGGGGGCAGGTGGTGGCCAACCCCAAGGCCCCGGGGGCCTCGAGGTGCAGGCCAAGGAGATGGAGGTCCTCTCCCCCGCCCTGGAGCCCACCCCGGTGGAGATCCCCAAGGAGGAGTGGCGGGCCAGCCCCGACACCCTTTTGGAATACCGTTACGTCACCCTAAGGGGGGAAAAGGCCCGCGCCCCTCTTAGGGTGCAGGCGGCCTTGGTGCGGGGCTTTAGGCGCTACTTGGACCGGCAGGACTTCACGGAGATCTTCACCCCCAAGGTGGTGCGGGCGGGGGCCGAGGGCGGCTCGGGGCTTTTCGGGGTGGACTACTTTGAGCACCGGGCCTACCTGGCCCAGTCCCCCCAGCTCTACAAGCAGATCATGGTGGGGGTGTTTGAAAGGGTCTACGAGGTGGCCCCGGTCTGGCGCATGGAGGAGCACAACACCAGCCGCCACCTGAACGAGTACCTCTCCCTGGATGTGGAGATGGGGTTCATCGGGGAGGAGGAGGACCTCATGCGCCTTGAGGAAAACCTCCTCCAGGAGATGCTGGAGGAGGCCCTAACAAGCGCCGGAAGCGAGATCCAGCTTCTGGGGGCGGAATGGCCCTCCTTCCCCAAGGACGTGCCCCGCCTGACCCACGCCGAGGCCCGGAGAATCCTCAGGGAGGAGCTGGGTTACCCCGTGGGTCAGGACCTCTCCGAGGAGGCGGAGCGCCTTTTGGGCCAGTACGCCAAGGAGCGCTGGGGCTCGGACTGGCTCTTCATCACCCGCTACCCCAAAGCCCTCCGGCCCTTTTACACCTTTCCCGAGCCCGACGGCACCACCCGGAGCTTTGACCTCCTCTTCCGGGGCCTGGAGATCACCTCCGGGGGCCAGAGGATCCACCGCTACCCGGACCTGGTGGAAAGCCTAAAGGCCAAGGGCATGGACCTGGAGGGCTTCAAGGGCTACCTGGAGGTCTTCAAGTACGGGATGCCCCCCCACGGGGGGTTCGCCATCGGGGCGGAAAGGCTCACGCAAAAGCTCCTAGGCTTGCCCAACGTGCGCTACGCCCGGGCCTTCCCCCGGGACCGGCACCGCCTAACCCCGTAAACCCCGCTGGGGCCTCCGCCCCAACGAGGCCCTAAGGAAAAGCCTGCTAACTACCCCGTCGTGGCTTGCGCCACGACGGGGGCCCCAGAAAGGCTTCGGGCAGCTTCTACCCGTCTATTGCGGCAACCCGCACGCAACGGCCCTTAGAAGCGGTCAAAGAGGATGGCCCGCTTGACCTCCTCAATGAGCTGGGTCACGGGGATCTCCCGGGGGCAGGCCTCGGTGCAGTTGTAGGCGGTGCGGCACCGCCACACCCCGCTCCCGGAGCCCAGGGCCTTGAAGCGCTCCCTCTTCCCCCGGTCGCGGGAGTCAAAGATGAAGCGGTGGGCCTGGACGATGGCCGCGGGGCCCAGGTACGTCCCGTTGACCCAGAAGACCGGGCAGCTGGTGGTGCAAGAAGCGCAGAGGATGCACTTGGTGCCGTGGTCAAACCGCTCCCGCTCCTCGGGGCTTTGCAGGCGCTCCCGCGCGGGAGGGGGCTCCTCGTTGATGAGGTAGGGCTTGACCGCCCGGTAGGCGGCGAAGAAGGGCTCCATGTCCACGATCAGGTCCCTCTCCACCGGCAGGCCCCGGATGGGCTCCACGGTGATCACGCTTCCCAGGTCCTTCACCAGGGTCTTACAGGCCAGGCGGTTTTTCCCGTTGATGAGCATGGCGTCGGAGCCGCAGATGCCGTGGCCGCAACTGCGACGGAAGGCCAGGGTGCCGTCCTGGTCCCACTTCACCTTGTGCAGGAGGTCCAGGACCCGGTCGGTGGGCTCGGCCTCCACCTGGTAGGTCTGCCAGGTGGGCTTTTCGTGCTTGGCGGGGTCAAAGCGGAGGATCTTCAGGGTAACCTGCATGGCGCCTCCTAGTAGGTGCGGGCCTTGGGCTCAAAGCGGCCCAGGACCACGGGCTTGTAGCGGAAGGCCACCTTCCCATCGGCCACCTTGTAGGCCAGGGTGTGCTTGAGCCAGTTCCCGTCGTCCCGCTCGGGGTAGTCCTCCCGGGCGTGGGCCCCGCGGGACTCGGTGCGGTTTAAGGCGGAGTGCACCAGGGCCTCGGAGACCTCGAGGAGGTACCCCAGCTCCAGGGCCTCCACCAGCTCGGTGTTGTAGGCATCCCCCTTGTCCTCTATGGAGATGTTCCGGTAGCGGTCCATGAGCTCCTTCAGGATCTCCACCTGCTTGGCGAGGAGTTCCCCGGTGCGGAAGACGGAGGCGTGGTCCATCATGGACTGCTGGAGCTCGGCCCGAAGCACCGCCACCTTCTCCTTGCCGGTGGAGTTCTTGATCCGCTCAATGCGCTCGCGGCTTTCGCCCAGGTGGTCGGCCTTAAGCTCGTGGTAGTCGGCGTCCTTGGCGAAGCGGGCGGCATGGATCCCCGCGCGCCGACCAAAGACCACCAGGTCCCCCAAGGAGTTGGTCCCCAGGCGGTTGGCCCCGTGCAGGCTCACGCAAGCCGCCTCCCCGGCGGCGTAAAGCCCGGGCACCACGGTGTTCTTCTCGTCCTGGATCACCTGGCCCCAAAGGGTGGTGGGGATGCCCCCCATGGCGTAGTGGGCGGTGGGCATCACCGGCACCGGCTCCTTCAGGGGGTCCACCCCCAGGTAGATGCGGCTGAACTCGGTGATGTCGGGAAGCTTCTTCTCAATGACCTCTGGCGGCAGGTGGGTGAGGTCCAGGAGCACATGGTCCTTCTTAGGACCCACCCCCCGGCCCTCCCGCACCTCCAGGTACATGGCCCGGGAGACCATGTCCCTGGGGGCCAGGTCCTTGATGGTGGGGGCGTAGCGCTCCATGAAGCGCTCCCCCAGGGCGTTCCTCAGGATGCCCCCCTCCCCCCGGGCCCCCTCGGTGAGGAGGATGCCCAAGGGGTAGAGGCCCGTGGGGTGGAACTGGTAGAACTCCATGTCCTCCAGGGGGAGCCCCTTGCGGTAGAGGATGGCCTGCAGGTCCCCGGTGAGGGTGTAGGCGTTGGAGGTCACCTTGTAGATGCGGCCAAAGCCCCCCGAGGCGATGACGATGGCCTTGGCCTGGAAGAGGTGAAGCTCCCCGGTGGCGAGCTCGTAGGCCACCAGCCCCTTGGCCACCCCATCCTCCAGGATGACGTCGGTCACATGGAACTCGTTGTAAAAGGTGATGTTATGCTTCACGCACTGCTGGTAGAGGGTCTGGAGGATCATGTGCCCGGTGCGGTCCGCGGCGTGGGCCGCCCGGTGCACCGGGGCCTTGCCCCAGTCCTTGGTGTGGCCGCCGAAGCGGCGCTGGGCAATCTTGCCGTTCGGGAGCCGGTCAAAGGGGAGGCCCATGTGCTCCAGCTCCAGGACCGCCTCGATCACCTCCTTGGCGAAGACCTCGGCGGCGTCCTGGTCGGTGAGGTAGTCCCCCCCCTTCACCGTGTCAAACATGTGCCACTCCCAGTGGTCCTCCTCCACGTTGCCCAAGGCCGCCCCTATCCCCCCTTGGGCGGCCCCGGTGTGGCTTCGCGTGGGGTAGAGCTTGGTGATCACCGCCACGTCCGCGCCTTCCCGGGCCGCATAAAGGGCTGTAGCCAGGCCCGCGCCGCCTGCGCCTACCACGATGACCTCGTGTCTGTGCGCCATACTAGTTCACCCCAAAATCATGGTTGAAAAGGGAAAGGCTCCCCAGAAGGAAAAGAAAGGCTATCAGGCTGTAGAGCACCGCCTTGGTCCAAAACCGCCTGGAGGGGTTACGAACCCAGTCGTCCAAGACATAGCGAAGCCCATTGGCTCCGTGCAACAGACCCAGGGCCAGGATCAAGAGGTCGTAGATCTTCCAGGTGGTCTGGGAAAGCCGCTTGGCCACGTAGTCGTAGTCGATCTTGTTGAGGTCCATAAGGATGGCGTTCATCCACATGTGGCCCAGGAGCAAAAAGACCAGGACCACGCCGGAGATGCGCATGAAAACCCACCAGTAGAGCTCGAGGTTGGTGCTGGCCTCGAGCCTCGCCTCCTGATACCGCTTGGACCTAATCGCCATGGCTACCCCCAAGAATCCCGCCCCCGATCTTCACCAAGAAGGGCAGGTAGAAGACCACGAAAAGAACCCAGACCCCGTACCAAAGCTGACGTTGGTAGCGCACCCCCCAGGAGGTGAAGTCCATGAGGATGATCCGGAGGCCATTGAACCCGTGGTAGATCACCCCGGCGATGAGGAGAAGTAGCCCAAGCTGGAAGACCGGTTGATGGTAGAACTTCATAAGGGCGTTGGACACCTCCGGTCCCCACATGGCGCTGGAAATGTTGGCCACGTGAAGCATCAGGAAAACCAGGATCCCTAGACCCGAGAGCCGGTGCAGGTAAAACGCCCACTGCCCTTCTCTTCCCCTGTACATGGCACCTCCTTACCGGCCGCCATCATACCACTTTCCTTAAGGAGAGTGTGGGACACAGCTTATACCACCCCAGCCCAAGGCGAGGCGGGGCACCCGCCCGGCTCCCCCATCGCCCCCAGGGTGCCAAGCTGCCCTTTATACCCCCTACCCCTATTTTGGGTCCAAGGAAAGGGATTTTCCTCTTCCCACCCCCAAGCCCCCCCCAGGGCCAGGTTCCCCGGGCAAGCCCCCGGGGTTTTCCCGCCTGGAGACGTGGTATTGACAGGGGGGGGAGGGGGGGCATAATGGGGGGCGTGCCGCGGGGGGATACCCCGGGGGGCACGGGAAGGAGGTGGTTAGGATGGAACTCTTTGGGTTCGGCCCGCATCTCATGGTGGACGGCTACGACGCCAACCCCGAAAAGCTCCGGGATGCCGAGTTGGTGCGCCGTGTCCTGGACGAGCTCCCCGAGGAAATGGAGATGACCAAGGTGCTCCCCCCCTTCGTCTACAGCTACGGGCCTCAAGGGGAGGATGGGGTGACCGGGGTGGTGATCATCGCCGAAAGCCACATCGCCATCCACACCTTCCCCAAAAAGCGCTTCCTTTCCATAGACATCTTCTCCTGCAAGGCCTTTGACATGGCCCAGGTGCTGAGAAAGCTCACCGCGGTCTTTGAGATCGGCCGCTACGAAACCTACATGATCAACCGGGGCAAGGAGTTCCCCAAGGACCCCGAGCTGGCCCGGAAGATCGTCCTGGGGGAGCGGGAATACCTCGAGGCCCGCGTGGGCTAAGGAAAAGGCACCCCCTTTCCCGGGCTTGCCCCGGGTTTTTCATTTTGGGCTCATCCTTCCTCTCTAGGTTATAGGAGGAGGCTTAGGTATGGTGCGCAAGGTGCTCACCCTGGTTCTTCTAGTCCTCGGCGTGGCCTTAGCCCAGGGCTTCCGCGGCCTTTCCCTAGGCACCCCCTATCCGGAGATCGGGGTGCAACCCGGGGAGAGCGTCAACCTCACCCTCACCCTCAAGAACCATGGCCTTCCCCCGGGGGTGGTCCGGGTCCAGGTGGCGGAGGCCCCGCAGGGCTGGCAGGCCAGCCTCATCGGCGGAGGCCGTCTGGTGCGGGCGGTTTACCTGAGCCCGGACGGGGAAACCACCCTTACCCTTCGCCTCCAGCCCCCCAAGGAGGTGAAGCCCGGCACCTACCGCTTCCTGGTGCGGGCCGAGGGGCTGGGCCATACCGCCAGCCTTCCCATCGGCCTGGTGGTGGGGCAGGGCCTGCCGCAGAGGCTGAGCCTCGAGGCGGAGCTCCCCATCCTCAAGGGTCCTCCCACCAGCTCCTTCCGCTACCGGGTGACCCTGAAGAACGAATCCGACCGCGACCTCTTGGTCTCCCTGGAGTACGAGGCCCCCAAGGGGTGGCAGGTGTCCTTCACCCCTGCCTTCTCCAGCCAGCAGGTGACCAGCCTGCCCATCAAGGCCGGGGAGAGCAAGGACCTGGACGTGGAGGTCTCCCTGCCTAAGGACACCAAGGCGGACACCTACGGCCTCACCCTGAGGGCCGTGGCCGGGGAGGCCAAGGCGGAGCTGGGGCTTACCCTGGAGGTCACGGGCCGGCCGGAGGTCCGCTTCACCACCAAGGAGGGGCGGCTTTCCGGCCAGGTGGTGGCGGGCCGGGAGAACGCGGTCAAGCTCCTGGTGAAGAACGAAGGGAGCGCCCCGGCCAAGAACCTGTCCTTTAGCGCCATGGAGCCCTCGGGCTGGGAGGTGAAGTTTGAGCCCGACAAGCTGGAGGCCCTGGACCCTGGCCAGGAGCAGGAGGTGACCGCCCGCATCAAGCCCTCCCCCAAGGCGGTCACCGGGGACTACATGGTGACCCTTAGCCTTTCCGGGGCCGAGGGCCTCTCCGAGAGCCTGGACTACCGGGCCACGGTGGTGCGCTCCAGCCTCTGGGGCCTGGTGGGGGTGGGCATCATGGCCGTGGCCCTTTTGGTCCTGGCCTTCGCCGTGAACCGTTTCGGCCGGAGGTAGCATGGCGGTCATCGAAACCCATGGCCTCACCAAGCGCTACGGCCGGGTGGTGGCCGTGGAGGACCTGAACCTGGAGGTGCAGGAGGGGGAGGTGTTTGGCCTCCTGGGCCCCAACGGCTCGGGAAAGACCACCACCATCCTCATGCTCCTGGGCCTCACCGAGCCCACCCGGGGCAAGGCCCGGGTCCTGGGCCTGGACCCCATGCGGGAGCCCCTCAAGGTCAAGGCCCGGGTGGGCTACCTCCCCGACCAGGTGGGGTTTTATGGGGAGCTCACCGCCTGGGAGAACCTGCGCTACACCACCCGCCTTCTGGGCCTTCCCGAGGCCGAGGCCAAGGCCCGCATAGAAGAGGTGCTCAAGCGCATGGGCCTGTGGGAGGTGCGGGACCGAAGGGTCTCCGCCTTCAGCCGGGGGATGCGGCAGCGGCTTGGGCTTGCCGAGGTCCTCCTGAAGAGGCCCAAGGTGGCCATCCTGGACGAGCCCACCCTGGGCCTGGACCCGGAGGCCGCCCGGGAGTTTCTGGAGCTCATTAAGGGCCTGAAGGCGGAGGGCATCACCGTCCTCCTTTCCAGCCACCTCCTGCACCAGGTGCAGGAGGTCTGCGACCGGGTGGGGCTTTTCCACAAGGGCCGCCTGGCCCTTGTGGGCACGGTGGAGGAGCTGGCGCAGCGGGTCTTAGGGGGCGGGTACGAGATCCAGATGGAGGCCAGCCCGGGCCTCGAGGAGGCCTTCCGCCGCCTGGAGGGCGTGGTCCGGGTGGTGGCGGAGGGCGGGCGGTACCGGGTCCTAGCCACCCGGGACCTCCGCCCCCAGCTGGCCCGGATGGCCACGGAGCAGGGCGAGCTCCTAAGCCTCTCGCTGCACCACCCCAGCCTGGACGAGGTGTACGCCCACTACTTCAAGGAGGTGGCCCATGCGGCGTGAAGGCTCCCCTTGGACCGGGCTCTGGGCGGTCTTCTTCAAGGAGATGGCCGACCACCTCACGGGCCTGAGGATGCGGATTCTAGAGGGGCTGATCCTCCTTTCCGCCCTGGCCGCCGTCTACACCGGCACCCGGACCCTGCGCCAGACCGTGGGGGAGGACCCCTTCCTCTACCTCAAGCTCCTCACCACCGCCCAGGACCCCTTGCCCTCCTTTGTGGGCTTCCTCTCCTTCTTCGTGCCCCTGGCCGCCATCGCCTTGGCCTTTGATGCGGTGAACGGGGAGCACGTCCGGGGGACGCTTTCCCGTATCCTCTCCCAACCCATCTACCGGGACGCCCTCCTCTTTGGCAAGTTCCTGGCAGGCCTCGGCACCCTGGCGGTGCTCCTCACCGCCCTTTTCCTCCTGGTGGTGGGCCTTGGCCTCTTCACCCTGGGGGTGCCCCCCGAAGGCGAGGAGATGGCCCGGGCCCTCCTCTTCCTCCTGGCCACCCTGGCCTACGCGGGCTTCTGGCTCGCCCTGGGCCTCCTTTTCTCCGTGCTGTTCCGCCAGCCGGCCACCGCCGCCTTGGCGGCCATCGGGGTCTGGCTCTTCTTCGCCGTTTTCTTCCCCATCCTCACGGATCTTGCGGCCAATGCCCTCCTCCTGCGGGCTGACCCCTTTGACCCGGAAAGCCAGCTCAGGCAGGCAAGCCTGGCCCTCTGGATCTCCCGGCTTTCCCCCAACACCCTCTATGCGGAAACCCTCACCGCGGTCCTGAACCCGGCGGTGCGCTCCCTGGGCCCCATCCTCATCACCCAGCTGGAGGGTGCGGTGCTGGGAACCCCCCTTCCCCTCTCCCAGAGCCTCCTCCTCATCTGGCCCCAGCTCACCGGCCTCGTGTCCTTGGTCATCCTCCTCTTCACCCTGGCCTACGTGAGCTTCCAGCGCCAGGAGGTCCGGGCCTGAGAAACCCCCTTGGGGCTCGCCCCCTGGAACCCAAAGCGCCGGTCATGGGGGTGGCCAGATGGGGGCCTCGCCCCTGACCAAGGCAAAGCAAGGCCTTTTTGGTCCCCCGTCGTGGCGCAAGCCCCGACGGGGTACTTATTCCTCCAGCCACTCGGTGGCGTAGGCGTTGGTCTTGGGGATGACGCAGAGGAACTCCACCGGCTCATCCCCCTCGTTCACGTAGGCATGGGGCGTGTCCGGGGGGATGTAGACCGCCTGCCCAGCCCCCACCTCCCTCACCTCGTCGCCCAAAAGCACCTTCATGCGCCCAGAAAGCACGTACTGCTCGTGCTCAATGGTGGGGTGCTTGTGCTTGGGGATCCTGCCACCCGGCAGGATGGTGAACTTTCGGGTGATGAAGTGGGGGGCTCCATCCTCAGGACCGATGAGCACCTGGATGAAGGCCTTCTCCCCCCGTTCCACGGGACGGGCCTCCACGCTGGCCCCCTGTTTGACCACGGGCTTCATGCCGCCCATTGTAGCAAAAGGCCCTCCACCTCCTCATCCGTGACCTCGCCGAAGTCCATGTAGTACGCCCCCACGGCGGCGAAGTCCGGTGGGGTGGAGAGCACCACCACCTCGGCCTGATTCTTCAGTCGCTCCAGGGCATCGGGGCTGGCCACGGGCACCGCCACCACCACCCGCCGGGGGCTCTCCGAAAGAACCACGGCCAAGGCCGCCTCCATGGTGGAGCCGGTGGCGATGCCGTCATCCACCAGCACCACATCCCGGCCCGCAAGGGGCACCTTGGGCCGCACCTTGCGGTAGCGCTCGGCCCGCCTCCGGATCACGTCCTTCTGCCGGGCCGCCTCGCGCTCCAGGTAGCTTGGGTCGGCGTACTGGTGGGCATAGGGCTTCAACACCATGCCCCCCTTCTCCCCCACCGCCCCCAGGGCAAACTCGGGATTCCCCGGGGCCCCCACCTTGCGCACCAGGACCACATCCAGCTCCCCCCCTAGGCCTTTAGCCACCTCATCGGCCACCACCACCCCGCCTCGGGGGATGCCCAACACCACAGGGCGTTCAAGACCCAAGGGCTTCAGGGCCTCCACCAAAAGGGCCCCGGCGTGCCTGCGGTCGCGGAAGCGCATAGGAAACCTCCCCATCCATGCTACACCGGCCCGTGGTCTTGAACGCGGTATAAAGTTTTTGGTAACCTGGGGCCAAAGGAGGTCAGCATGGACCAAGCAGGCTCCAAGCCCTGGCTCGCCCACTACGATCCTGGCGTTCCCCCAGAGGTGGAGGTCCCCCCCATCCCCCTGTGGCGCTTCCTGGAAAACAGCGCCAACCGCTACCCCCAGCATGTGGCCCTGGAGTTCTTGGGCAAAACCCTGACCTATGGGGAGCTATGGGAGAAATCCCGACGCTTCGCCGAGGGGCTCAAGGCCCTAGGGGTGAGGCCTGGCGACCGGGTGGCCATCATGCTCCCCAACTCCCCCCAGTTCGTCATCGCCTTCTACGGCACCCTCCTGGCGGGGGGTGTGGGCGTCAACGTGAACCCCCTCTACACCCCCAGGGAGCTAAGGCACCAGCTCAAGGACTCCGGGGCGGAGACCCTGGTCATCCTGGACCACCTCCTGCCCCGCTTCCTGGAGGTGGAAGGGGAAACCCCGGTGAAGCGCACCGTGGTCACGGGCATCAAGGACTTCCTCCCCTTCCCCAAGAACCTCCTTTACCCCTTGAAGGCCAGGAAGGACAAGCTCCCCCTGGGCTTCCCCAAACGGGACGGTTTCCACGCCTTCCTGGACCTCCTGAAACACCCCCCCGCCACCCCCCACCCGGCCGACCCCGAGGACCTGGCCCTCCTGCAGTACACGGGGGGTACCACGGGCATCTCCAAGGGGGCCATGCTCACCCACCGGAACCTGGTGGCCAACGTCCTGCAGATCGATGCCTGGGATTCCACCTCCAAGGAGCTCCAGGGCAAAGGGGTCATGCTGGGCGCCCTGCCCTTCTTCCACGTCTACGGCATGACCGTGGCCATGAACTACGGCATCTACTCCGGGTACAAGATCGTCCTTTTGCCCAGGCCGGAGATCCAGGCCATTGTGGAGGCCATTGAGAAGCATCAGGTCACCCACTTCCCCGGGGTGCCCACCCTCTACGTGGCCTTCAACACCTTCCCGGGCATTGAAAAACGAAACGTAAAGAGCATCCGCATCTGCCTCTCGGGAGCCGCCCCCCTGCCGGTGGAGGTGGCCAAGCGCTTCGAGGAGATCACCGGGGCCCGGCTCATCGAGGGCTACGGCCTCTCCGAGGCGAGCCCCGTGACCCATTCCAACCCCGTGCTGGGGGAGATCAAAAAGGGTTCCATCGGCATGCCCCTCCCCAGCGTGGAGGCCAAGGTGGTGGACGAGGAGGGCCAGGAGGTCCCCTTGGGCGAGGTGGGAGAGCTCATCGTCAAAGGCCCCAACGTCATGAAAGGCTACTGGAACCGCCCCGAGGAAACCCAAAGGACCCTCAAGGAAGGCTGGCTCTTCACCGGCGACATGGCCAGAATGGACCAAGACGGCCACTTCTACATCGTGGACCGCAAAAAGGACATGATCATCGCCGGCGGCTACAACATCTACCCCCGCGAGGTGGAAGAGGTCCTCTACCAGCACGAGGCCGTCCAGGAGGCCGCCGTGGTAGGCGTGCCCGACCCCTACCGCGGGGAAACCGTGGCCGCCTTCATCGTCCTCAAGGAGGCCTATAAGGGCAAGGTCTCGGAAAAGGACCTCGAGGCCTTCTGCCGGCAAAACCTCGCCGCCTACAAGGTCCCCCGCATCATCCAGTTCCGCGATAGCCTCCCCAAATCCAGCGTGGGCAAGATCCTCAGGCGGGAGCTTCGCGAGGAGTTCGCCAAAAGGCAACCCTAGGCCCGGGCCCGGGCCACCGCTTCCCGGAAGGCCTCCACCGCCCGGTCCACCTCGGCCTCGGTGGTGTAGCGGCCCAGGGAGAAGCGCAAGGAGGCCCGGGCCTCCTTGGGGGAGCGGCCAATGGCCAGGAGGACATGGGAGGGCTCGAGGCTCCCCGCGGAGCACGCCGAGCCCGAGGAGACCGCCACCCCCAGGAGGTCCATGGCCAAGAGCAGGGCCTCCCCATCCGCTCCCTTCACCGTCACGTTGACCAGCTTGGGCAGGCGGTGCTCGGGGTGGCCGTTGAGCTCCACCCCTTCCACGGAAAGCAGGCCCGCCTCGAGGCGCCTGCGCAAGGCCAAAAGCCGGGAGGATTCCTGGGGAAGAAGCCTCAAGGCCTTCTCCAGGGCCACCGCCATCCCATGGGCCAGGACCGGGCTTTGCGTGCCCCCCCGCCTCCCCCCCTCCTGCTTGCCCGGCACCAAGGGGAAGAGGTCCACACCCTGGCGCACCAAAAGGGCCCCGATCCCCTTCGGCCCATAGAACTTGTGGGCGCTTAAGGAGACCAGGTCCGCCCCCACCTCCTCCACCCGGAAGGGCACCTGGCCCACGGCCTGCACGGCATCCGTGTGGAAGAGGGCCCCGTGGGCGTGGGCGATCCGGGCCATCTCCCGGATGGGGTAAAGGGTTCCCAGCTCGTTGTTGGCGGCCATGACGCTCACCAGGATGGTGTCGGGCCTTAGGGCCTCCTCCACCTGCTCCGGGTAAACCAGGCCTAGAGGGTCGGGCCTGAGCCGGGTCACGGCAAAGCCCAGGCCCTCCAGAAGGCGCAAGGCCCCCAAGACCGCGGAGTGCTCCACCTCCGTGCTCACCACATGCCCCTTCCCCTTGGCCAAGGCCACCCCCAGGAGGGCCAGGGCGTCCGCCTCGGAGCCCGAGGCGGTAAAGACCACCTCCCGGGGGCGCACCCCCAAAAGGTCCGCCACCCGCTCCCGGGCGCCCTCCAGCACCCTCCTGGCCTCCTGGCCAAAGCGGTGGATGCTGCTTGGGTTGCCGAAGATCCCCTCCACCTGGCGCATGGCCTCCTGGACCTCCGGGTCCAGGGGGGTGGTGGCGGCGTAGTCCAAATAGACCAAAGCCAAGGTTGCCTCCTTTCCGTGGATCCCCTTAACCAGGGGGACCAGGGCAGGCCCTGGCCACCTCCCCCAGAGCCCCGTACCTATGATGCCAAAAGCCTTCCTGGGGCCCCCATCCTGGCGCAAGCCGCCCCAGGGTACCTAGCCCGCGGGCTGGAGCTGGATCAAGCGCCGGGCCTCGATGAGCTTCCGCTCCTCAATCAGGTCCTTCAAGGTGGTGCCGCCCAGGACCTGGCGCATGGCCAAGTCCACCCGCTTCCAAAGGAGCTCGGTGGAGCACTGCCCCACCTTGGCGCAGGCCTCGGGGTCCTCGATGCAGGAGACGGGAGCCAGGCTGCCCTCCAGGGCCTCCACCACCTCCAGGGCCGTCACCCTCTCAGGGGGACGGGCCAGGCGGTACCCGCCCTTGGCCCCCCGCACGGAGCGGATGAACCCCGAACGCCGAAGCTGGGCGGCGATCTGTTCCAGGTAGTGCTGGCTGATGCCCTGGGCCTCGGCCACCTCCTTGAGGGGCACCGCCTCCGGCGCCCTGAGGCCGATCTCCACCAGGGCCCTGAGGCCATACTGGGCCTTTGTGGACACCCACATGCCCCCAGTATACCGCAAAGGCCCTATTTCCCCCCGGAAAACAGGGTTTTGGCAAAGGCCAGGCCGAACAAGGCCGCCTGCAACAGCACGATGCTGGCCCCGCTGGGCCAGTCCAGGAGGAAGGAGAGCAAGAGGCCCAGGACCGTGGACAAAACGGACAGCACCAGGGAGAGGAGGGTAAGGCCGGAGAAGGTGGGGCTCAAAAGCCTGGCCGCCGCCCCGGGGATCACCAAAAAGGCCGCCACCAGGATGATCCCCACCACCTTCACCGCCAGGACCAGGCTCACGGCGATGAAGCCGGAGAGGAGGTAATCGTGGAAGACCACCGGCACCCGGTCGGAAAGGGCCAGCTCCCGGTCAAAGGTGGCGTAGGCCAGAGGCCCCCAAAGGGGCAAAAGGAAGAGGCCAAGCAGCAGGAGCAACCCCACCGCCACCAGGTCCGAGGGGCCCACCGCCAAGAGGGAGCCGAAGAGGTAGCCCATGGCGTCCCCCACGTAGCCCTTGGCCTGGGAGAGGAAAACCGCCCCCAGGGCCACGGAGAGGGCAAAGAAGACCCCGATGGCGGTGTCCTCGGAAAGCTCGGTCTTCTCCTTCACAAAGGTGATGGCCATGGCCACCAAAAAGGTAAAGGGGAGGGCGAACCAAAGGGGTTCCCCCCTTAGGAAAAGCCCCAAGGCCACCCCGGCGAAGGCGGCGTGGGCCAGCCCATCTCCCAGGAAGGAAAGCCGGCGTTGCACCACGAAAGGGGAGAGCAAGCCGGAAAGAAGGCTCACCAAAAGCCCAGCCAAAAGGGCCCTCTGGAAAAAGGGGTAACCCAAGGCCTCAAGCACGCCCACCCCCCAGGAAGAGCTCATGGGCATGGCCCAGGTGTCCAAAGGCCTGGCGCAAGCACTCCTCGGAGAGGGCCTTCTCCGGGGGGCCGAAGCCCACCACCCTCCGGTTCATCACCAGGACGTGGCTGGCGTGGTGGGCCGCCTCCCAGTCGTGGGTGATCATGAGGACCGTGGCCCCCGACTCCTGCTGGTAGGCCTCCAGGTACCGGTAAAGGTCCACCTCCCCCACCCGGTCCACCCCGGTGGCGGGCTCGTCCAAAAGGAGGATCCTCGGCCTGCGGATCAGGGCCCGGGCCAGGTAGACCCGTTGAAGCTGCCCTCCGGAAAGCCTTCCCAAAGGGCGGAAGGCCAGCGCCTCCGCCCCCACCCGCCTTAAGGCGGCAAGGGCTTCCTCCCTTTCCCGGGGGGATAGGCGGAAGGGCCAGCGCCGCCTAAGGCCCGTGGCCACCAGTTCCAGGGAAAGGGCGGGGAAGGAGCGGTCAAAGGCCTTGATCTGGGGCACGTAGCCGAACCACAGGGGATCGCTTTCCGCCAAGGGACGCCCGAAAACCCTCACTTCCCCCCGGAAGGGGACGAGGCCCAGGATGGCCTTCAAAAGGGTGCTCTTCCCCGCCCCGTTGGGGCCCACCACGGCCACGAAGGCCCCCTCTGGCACCTTTAGGTGGATGCCCTTCAGGGCCTTGAACTCCCCAAAGCGTACAGACAGGTCTTGGGCCTCGAGGGCCAACACACAGTAACAATAATCCATTTTCAAGAAGCCCGTCAAGCCCAGGGGCTTGGCTGCCAGGCGACCCGGGGCCTCAGAAGCTGTGCTCCTCCGCGGGGAACACCCCCTCCCGCACCTCCCGCACGTACTGGGATAGGGCCTCGCGGAAGAGCCTTCCCCCCTCCAGGTACCGCTTCACAAACCGGGGCTTGAAATCCCCGTAAAGCCCCACCACGTCGTGGAAAACCAGGACCTGGGCGTCGGTGTGGGGCCCGGCCCCGATGCCCACGGTGTGGACGGACAGCCTTGCCGTGACCTCCTGCGCCAGGGCCGCGGGCACCATCTCCAGCACCACCCCATAGGCCCCCGCCTCCTCCAGGGCCAAGGCCCCCTTCAGGATGCGCTCGGCCTCCTCGGGGCGCTTCCCCTGAAGCCTATAGCCTCCCAGCTGGCTCGCCGTCTGGGGGGTGAGGCCCACGTGGCCCAAAACCGGAACCCCCGCCCGGGTGAGGCCAAAGACGATCTCCGCCACCTCCTCCCCACCCTCCAGCTTGACCGCATCCGCCCCACCCTCTTTAAGGAGCCTCTCGGCGGCCCCCAGGGCCCGGTCCAGGGTGGCGTAGGAGAGGTAGGGTAGGTCCGCCACCAAAAAGGTATCCGGAGCCCCCCGCCGGGCCGCCTTGGTGTGGTGGAGCATCTCCTCCAGGGTGACGGGGACCGTGGAGGGGTAGCCAAGCACCACCATGCCCAGGGAATCCCCCACCAGGATGGCGTCCACCCCGGCTTCCTGGGCCAGGCGGGCCGTGGGGTAGTCGTAGGCGGTGAGGTAGACCAGGCGTTGGCCCTTGGCTTGGCGGAACTCCTTGACCGTCCGGCGCATGGGAAAAGGCTATCATGAAGGGGCGTGGAAGCGCACTTGGACCTCGCCCTAAGGCCCAGGACCCTGGACGAGTACATCGGCCAGGAGAGGCTTAAGCGGAAGCTCAGGGTGTACCTCGAGGCGGCCAAGGCCCGGGGGGAACCCCTGGAGCACCTCCTCCTCTTCGGCCCCCCGGGCCTGGGCAAGACCACCTTGGCCCATGTGATCGCCCATGAGCTGGGGGTTAACCTTCGGGTTACCTCCGGGCCGGCCATTGAAAAGCCCGGGGACCTGGCCGCCATCCTGGCCAACTCCCTGGAGGAGGGGGACATCCTCTTCATCGACGAGATCCACCGCCTAAGCCGCCAGGCGGAGGAGCACCTCTACCCGGCCATGGAGGACTTCAAAATGGACATCGTCATCGGCCAAGGCCCCGCGGCCCGCACCATCCGCCTGGAGCTTCCCCGCTTCACCCTGATCGGGGCCACCACCCGCCCGGGCCTCATCACCGCCCCCCTCAGGAGCCGGTTTGGGATCGTGGAGCACCTGGAGTACTACTCCTTGGAGGAGCTGGCCGAAGGGGTCAGGCGGGACGCAAGGCTTCTGGGGGTGGCCATCGCCGAGGAAGCCGCCCTGGAGATCGCCAAAAGGAGCCGGGGCACCATGCGCGTGGCCAAAAGGCTTTTCCGGAGGGTGCGGGACTTCGCCCAGGTGGCGGGGGAGGAAACCATCACCCAGGAAAGGGCCCTCGAGGCCCTCAGCGCCTTGGGCCTGGACGAGCTCGGCCTGGAAAGGCGGGACCGGGAGATCCTGGAAACCCTGATCCTGCGCTTCGGGGGCGGGCCGGTGGGCCTGCAAACCTTGGCCACCGCCCTCTCCGAGGATCCGGGCACCCTGGAGGAAGTCCATGAGCCTTACCTCATCCAGCAGGGCCTCTTGAAGCGCACCCCTCGGGGCCGGGTGGCCACGGAAAGGGCCTACCGCCACCTGGGCTACCCCCCTCCCGCGGAACCCCTCCTTTGAGCCATGGTAAGGGCTACCCTGGAGGAACTGGACCTGGCGGAACTTCTGAAGGCCCTGGCCGACCACCGTAGAAGCGCCGTGGTCACCTTCCGGGGGCGCCTTTACGGCCGGATCCATCTCCTTCACGGACGCATCCTGTACGCCCGCACCGAACCAGGACCCCACCTGGGGGAGTACCTGGTGCGCCTGGGCCACCTTTCCCTGGAGGAGATTCAAGAGTTGGTGGAGCGCCAGGGCCGGGAAAACCCCGGCACCCCCTTGGGGGCCTTGGCCCTGGAACTCGGGCTGATCGGGGAGGAGGAGCTAAGGGAGGCCCTGGAGGCCCAGGTCCTCGAGGCCCTGGCCACCCTGCTTTGGGAAAAGGAAGGGGAGATCCTGGCCGAGCCCCTGGAGGAGGGAAGCCAGGTGGCCCTTCCCCAGACCCTGGAAACCAAGTCCACCCTTCTGGAAGCGGCCCGGCGCCTGGACGAGTGGCGCCAGGGCCAGGTGGAGCCCCACGAGGTCTTCCACCTGGTGGAGGACCCCACCCGCCATCCCCTGAGCCCGGAGGCCTGGACGGTGCTGGAGCTATTGGACGGGGTGCGCCGGGCGAGAAGCGTGGCCTTGCTCTCTGGGCTTCCGGAAGAGGAGGTTTACCACATCCTCTTTGAGCTGAAAAGCCGCGGGCTGATCCGCCCTTCCACCCTCCTGGCGGAGGACCCCCTGGTCCTGGTCTTGGCGGAAAGCGGGGTGGTGAGGCGGCTTCTCCTCTACCTCCTGGAGGCCCACCGCTACCGGGTCCAGCTCCCCTTGGACCTGGAGATGGCCCTCCGCCTTCTCAAGGAAAGGCCCAAGGCCATCATCCTCCAAGGGGAAAAAGCCCTGGAAATCGCCCGAAAGCTGAGGGGGCACCCCGAGGGCAAGCTGGCCTCCTTGTACCTGGTGAGCGAAACCCCGCCGGGGCTCCTTTTCCGGCCCCTTAGGGTCCTCCACCTCCCCAAACCCCTGAAGGCCCAGGAGGTGCTCAAGGCCCTGGCTCCCCTGAGGCGCGGGGGAGGCTAGGGGCCATGCCGGAGGACTTCGCCCCTGAACCATAAATGATCACGCGCAAGGCTTTTCGGGGTCTCCCTAGGGGCGCGCGCCTCGAGGGGGCACTTAGTTGGGCCGCCTCCCTTCCCGAAGGATGGCCTCCGCCCGCTCCCGGTAGGCCAGGAGGGCTTGGTGCCACTCGTCGGCAGGGTGAACGTGGGGCAGGACGGCCTCGGTGCGGGCCAGGATCTCCTCGGGCGAGCGGTAACCCAGCTGGGCCAAGGTGTCCACCACCATCTCCTGGGCCCCCACCCACTCCCGGCTCCCCTCCTCGGCAAGCTCCGCCGCCTTCCGGTAATGGGCCAGGGCCTCCTCCAGGTGCATGAGGTCGTAGGCGATGTGGCCCAGGATCAGCTCCCCCGCCGCCTCCGCCCCCTGCCCCATGGCCCTTCGGGCCACCTCCTCCGCCTCTTGGTACCGCCCCTGGCGGTACAGGGCCTCGGCCAGGTCCGCAAGCGCCTGGGCCTGGTAGGGGTAGCCCTCTTCCCGCAAGAGGGCCTCCAAGTACTCCTCCGCCTCCAGGTAGGCCCCCTGGTCAAGGGCGGCCACCGCCATCTCGTGAAGCACGTACCCCCTCTCCAGACCCTCGGCCCTGGCCAAGGCCTCCTGGAAGGCGGCCATGCCCTCGGCGTAGCGGCCCAGGCGGAGGAGGATCTGCCCCTGAAGGAGGGGGGTGCCGTAGGCCTTTTGGCCGCTTTCCTCCTCCAGGGCCAGGGCCTTCAGCACCTCCTCCAGGGCCCGGTTGGGGTTATCCAGAAGGAGATGGGCCCGGGCCAGGAGGTAGTGGCGGGTGGCGGCATCCTCCACGGGCTCTTCCCCCGCGGCCCCCGAGGCCTCCTCGAGGGCCAATAGGGCCCTCTCCCCCTCCCCCGCCTCCACCCACATGGCGGCGGCATCCAGAAGGAGCCAGTAGCGCTCCAAGCCCAAGGCCAGCTCCGCCCCCCTCTCGTAGGCCAAGGCGGCCTCCCGGAAGCGGCCAAGCCTTTCCAAGGCCCTTCCCCTAAGCCCCTCCGCCCGCCAGGCCAAAAAGGCGGGAAGGCCCTCCTTGAGGGTCCTCAGCACCTCCTCAAACCGGCCCAGGTAGAAGAGGGCCTGGGCCTGGTGGTACCGGGCCCGGGGGTCCTCCGTGGGGAGGAAAAGGGCCCGCACCTCCCCCTCCCCCCGGCCCTCGAGGGCCAAAAGCTCCCCCAAAAGGGCCCGGTACAGGGGGTCGTACTCCAGCCCCCCGAGCTCGTAGGCCTCCTCCAGGGCCCGGTGGGCCCTTTCCAGCCCCTCCTCCCCGTAGAGGCTATGCACCTCCGCCAAAAGCAGAAGGGCCTCCCGGGCCTCCGCCTTGGAGCCGAACAGGGCCTTCCGGGTGAGGCGCTCAATGGCGGTATCGTAATCCCCGTGGTGCAGGGCCTCGAGGACCCCCTTCATCGCCGCTAGAGGATACCACACCCCCCTCTTCTTTGAGCCTAAAGGCGCTACCATAGGACCAGGGAGGTAGACCTTGCCGCAACGGATCAACCCTTTCACCCTGATCTTTTTGCTCCTCCTAGGCTATCTGGCCTATACCGCCTTCACGGGCCCCCCAGCCCCCACCCTTCCCTACACGGAGTTCCGCAAGCTGGTACGGGAAGGCAAGGTGGCCGAGGTGACCCTGGAGGAAACTCGCATCCTGGGCACCTTGAAGGAACCCGAGCGCTTCCCCACCCCGCAGGGGGGAAGCCAGGTGGCCAGGCGCTTCGCCGTGCCCCTGCCCCCGGCCCAGGTGACCGACCCCGAGCTTCTCCGCTTCCTGGAGGAAAACGGGGTCCGGATCGTCACCAAACCCCCTTCCCTCTGGCCCCAGGTCCTCCTCTACCTCGGCCCTACCCTGCTCCTCATCCTTTTCTTCTATTTCTTCTTCATGCGGGCCCAGGGCGGGGCCGGGCAGGTGATGCAGTTCGGGCAGAGCCGGGCCAAGCTTTACGGGAAGGAAAAGCAGGTCAACACCACCTTCAAGGACGTGGCCGGCCACGAGGAAGCCAAGCGGGAACTCATGGAGGTGGTGGACTTCCTCAAGAACCCCAAGAAGTACCTGGAGCTGGGCGCGGAAATCCCCAAAGGAGTTCTCCTGGTGGGCCCTCCCGGAACCGGCAAGACCCTTCTGGCCCGGGCGGTGGCGGGGGAAGCAGGTGTCCCCTTCTTCTCCGTCTCCGCCAGCGAGTTCATGGAGATGTTCGTGGGCGTGGGGGCAAGCCGGGTGCGAAGCCTCTTTGAGGACGCCCGACGGAACGCCCCCAGCATCATCTTCATCGACGAGCTGGACTCCATCGGCCGCAAACGGGGGGCAGGCATCGGGGGTGGCCATGACGAGCGGGAGCAGACCCTGAACCAGATCCTTTCCGAGATGGACGGCTTTGAAAAGGACACCTCGGTGATCGTCCTGGCCGCCACCAACCGCCCGGACATCCTGGACCCTGCCCTGCTGCGCCCCGGGCGCTTTGACCGCCAGGTAGTGGTGGGCCTACCCACCCTGGAGGAGCGCCGGGATATCCTCCTGGTGCACATGCGGGGTAAACCCATCGCCGAGGACGTGGACGCCCTGGAGCTGGCCCACCTCACCCCGGGCTTCTCCGGGGCCGACCTGAAGAACCTGGTCAACGAGGCAGCCCTGCTGGCGGCCCGGGATGGCGCCAAGAAAATCCGCAAGGAGCACTTCCTGAAGGCCCTGGACAAGATCGTCCTGGGCCTCGAGCGGCCCGCCCTAAAGCTTTCCGAGGAGGAGAAAAGGGCCGTGGCCTATCACGAGGCGGGGCATGCCGTGGTGGGGGAGGTCCTGCCCCACGCCGACAAGACGGAGAAGGTCTCCATCGTCCCCCGGGGCATGGCCTTGGGTGCCCGCTGGAGCAAACCCGAGGAAAGGGTTTTGGTTTCCAAGGACCACCTCATGGACGAGCTCGCCGTCCTCATGGCGGGCCGGGTGGCGGAGGAGCTCTTCACCGGCACCGTAACCACCGGGGCCCAGGACGACTTCAAGCGGGCCACCCAGATCGCCAAGCGCATGGTTTTGGACTGGGGCATGGGGGAGCACTTCAGGAACATCGCCTGGGGTTCGGACTCCGGCCCCATCTTCCTGGGTGAGGAAATCGCCAAGAAGAAGGACCACTCCGAGGAAACCGCCCGCCTCATCGACCAAGACATCCGCAAGATCCTGGACGAAGCCTACGCCAAGGCCCGCCAGGTCCTCATGGAGCACGCCCCCGCCATGCACAAGATCGCCGAGGAACTCCTTAGGGAGGAGACCATCCCCGGGGAGCGGGTGCGGGCCATCCTCAAGGAAGCCCAAGCGGTGCAAAGGGCCTCGGAGGAAAGCGCCTAGCAAAGGGCAGGAAGGGCCCTCCTGGCCTCCAGTAGGAGGGCCTGTTTCCTTCCGTCATCCCATCCCAAGAGGGGCGCCATGAGCTCCACCACCCGGGGCAGGGCCCTCTCCGCCGCCTTTTGGTCCAAGAGGGCCAGGCCAAGCCTTCGGGCCAGTACATCCAAAGGCCTTTGCGCAAGCTCCTCCCTTACCGCAAAGACCACCTCCCCTTCCAGGTAGGGAAGCCCAGGGAGAAGGGGCCTATCCCCCAAGGCCGCCACCTCGGGAGCCAGGGTGCCGTAGTGGGTGTAGAGGTGCTCGGCCACCCCCTCCGGCAGGGGCAGGGGAGGCCTGGGCCCCGCCCCCAGGAGGGGGGTGCGGTGGCTTTCTGAAGGAGGCAGGGAAAGGCCCAGGTCCCGGGCCAGGCGCTCCACCAGGTCCAAAGCCATGAGGCGGAAGGTGGTCCACTTGCCCCCGGTAAGGGTGTAAAGGCCCTTCTCCTCCACGATGAGGTGGTCCCGCACCAGCCTCTTGGTCTCCCCCTTTCCCACCAGGGGCCTGAGACCCGCCCAGGCCGCCAAAACCCGGCTGGAAAGGTCCCCCAGGTAGGGGCGGATCTCCTCCAAAAGGTAGGCCACCTCCTCCTCCCGGGGCAGGGGGCAGGCGGTGGCCTCGGCGGGGAGGTCGGTGGTGCCCAAAAGGGCCTTGCCCTGCCAGGGAAGGAGGAAGAGCACCCGGCCATCCCGGGTTTTAGGCAGGAGGAGGCCTACCTGTAAGGGGTAGTCCAGGACCAGGTGGGCCCCGCTCGAGGGGGTGAGGAGGGGAGGAAGTTCCGGGTCCAAAAGCCCGCGCACCCGGTCCGCCTGGGGCCCCGTGGCGTTCACCACCGCCTGGGCCCAGACCTCCACCTCCTTCCCGGTGAGGCGGTCCTTGACCACCGCACCTTTCACCCTTCCCTCCCGTACCAGGAAGCCCGTGGCCTCGGCGTAGTTGAGGGCCACTGCCCCCCGGCTCAGGGCAGAGAGGATGAGGGCTAGGTTTAAGCGGTAGTCGGCGAACTGGCCATCCTGGTAGAGGATGCCCCCCAAGGTGGGAGGGAGGCCGGGGACGAGGGCCTTCACTTCCTGGGAAGGGACGTAACGGCTCAGGGAAAGGCGCCTTCCCCCCGCCAGCAGGTCGTAGAGCTTGAGGCCAAGCCCGTAGTAGGGAATCTCCAGGGGGCGGAAGAGGGGGGTGAGGAGGGTTAAGGGCCTTGCCAGGTGGGGAGCGAGTTCCATCACCACCCTTCTCTCCCTAAGGGCGTCCCGAACCAGGCGAAGCTGCCTGGGGTCCCGGTGCTTCACCGCCAGCTCCAGGTAGCGCACCCCCCCGTGGAGGAGCTTGGTGGAGCGGCTGCTGGTGCCCATGCCGAAGTCCCCCGCCTCCACCAGGGCCGCCCTTAGGCCCCTCAGGGTGGCCTCCCACAAAACCCCTGCCCCCGTGGCCCCACCCCCCAGGATGAGGAGGTCCAGGGGCTCCTTAAGCCGTTCCCAGAGCTCCTCCCGGCTTGGGGTCATCCCTCCTCCCTCGCCCAGCCCAGGGTCCGTTCCACCGCCCGCCGCCAGCCGCGATAAAGGGCCTCCCGCCGGGAGGGGGGCATGCGGGGTGTGAAGCGGGCCTCCAGGGTCCAGGCTTCCCTCACCGCCTCCAGCCCCAGGACCCCCGCCCCCACCCCCGCCATCAGGGCCGCCCCCAAGGCGGTGGTTTCCGTGACCTTAGGCCTCAGGACCGGAACCCCCAGGAGATCCGCTTGGATCTGCAAAAAGAGGGCGTTCTCCACCATGCCCCCATCCACCCGAAGCTCCTTTAGAGGGGTGCCGGCCTCCTCCATGGTCCGCACCACGTCCACCACCTGGAAGGCCACCCCCTCCAAGGCCGCCCGGGCCAGGTGGGCCTTGGTGGTGCCCCGGGTGAGGCCCAAAATGGCCCCCCGGGCGTAGGGGTCCCAGTAGGGGGCCCCCAGGCCGGTGAAGGCGGGAACCAGGTACACGCCCCCACTGTCCTCCACCTCCCGGGCCAAGGCCTCCACCTGGGCGCTTTCTTGGACCAGGCCCAGGCCATCCCTAAGCCACCCCACCACCGCCCCCGCCATGAAGACGCTTCCCTCCAGGGCGTAGCTGACCTTGCCCCTCACGCTCCAGGCCACGGTGCTGAGGAGGCCCTTGGGGGAAGGGACGGGCCGCTCTCCCGTGTTCAGGAGCAGGAAGGCCCCGGTGCCGTAGGTGCACTTCCCCTCCCCTCTCTCCAAGGCCGCCTGGCCGAAGAGGGCCGCCTGCTGGTCCCCCAGCACCCCGCGGATGGGGATGGCCCTGCCGAAAAGCTCCGGCAGGGTTTCCCCAAACTCCCCATCCGAAGGGCGCACCTCGGGAAGCATGGCCCGGGGTACGCGGAAAACCTCCAAAAGCTCCTCGTCCCAGGAAAGGGTATGCAGGTTAAAAAGAAGGGTGCGGCTGGCGTTGGAGGGATCCGTGGCGTGCACCCTGCCCCCCGTGAGGCGGTAGAGGAGCCAGGTGTCCACGGTGCCGAAAAGAACCTCCCCCCTCCCCGCCCGCTCCCTAAGGCCGGGCACGTTCGCCAACAGCCAGGCCAGTTTGGTGCCGGAGAAGTAGGGGTCCAGAAGAAGCCCGGTGCGCTCCCGGAAGAGGGGCTCCAAGCCCTGGGCCTTGAGCTCCTGGCACAGGGAGGCCGTGCGCCTATCCTGCCAGACGATGGCGTTATGAAGGGGCTTCCCCGTACCCTTTTCAAACACAAGGGTGGTTTCCCGCTGGTTGGTGAGGCCCAGGGCCACCACCTCCCTGGCCTCCACCCCAGCCTGGCGCAAGGCCTCCTGGGCCACCCCAAGCTGGCTTTCCCAGATCTCCAGGGGATCGTGCTCCACCCAGCCCGGCCTCGGGTAGAGCTGGCGGAACTCCCTCTGGGCCATGGCCACGGGCCTCCCCTCCAGGCTGAAGAGGATGGCCCGGCTGCTGGTGGTGCCCTGGTCCAGGGCCAAAAGGTACTTCATAAGGCCTCCCTTAGGCTTTTTGCTGCTTCCTCGGGCAGGGCGTCCACCACAAAGGTGCCCGCCCCAAGCTCCGTACCCGCCAGGAACTTGAGCTTATCCCGGGTGCGCCTGGGCGGGTAGAACTCCACATGGAAGTGGAAGGTGCGCTCCTCCCCCAAGGGGGCGGCGTGAAAGACCATGACGTAGGGAAAGGCTTCGCCAAAAAGGGCGTCGTAGCGGGCCACCACCCGGCCCAGAAGCCGGGCGAAGGCGGCCATCTCTTCCTCGGAAAAGGTCCAAAGCCCTGGGTGGCGCTCCAGAGGAGCCACCCAGACCTCATAGGGATAGCGGGCGAAGGGGGGCACAAAGGCCAAAAACCCCTCCTCCTGGTCCACCCGGTAGGGCTCCAGGTGGGGAAAAAGCTCCAGGAGCACGGGCCTTTCCCTAAAGGCCTGGCTTTCCCACTCCAGGATGGGGGGCACAAAGGGGTAGGCGTAGATCTGCCCGTGGGGATGGTGGAGGGTCACCCCCACCGCCTCCCCCCGGTTCTCGAAGGGCATGACGAACCGGATCCCCTCGAGGGCATACAAGGCCCGGTACCGGTCCCGCCAAACCCAGGCCAGGAGGAGCCTTTCCTCCTCCGTGAGGGTGGCCAGGCTTCCCACGTGGGCCTGGGTATACACCACCACCTCGCACCGGCCCAAAGCCCTCTCCGCGGGAACGGGAAGCCCATCCGGGGGAGGGGTGGGCCTTGGCACCAGGGAGGGAAACCGGTTTTCAAAGACCGCCACCCGAAAACGGTCAAAAGGTATCTCCGTGGGAAAGCCTCCCTCCTGGCTTGGGCAAAGGGGGCAGTGCTCCTTGGGAGGCAAGAAGGTGCGCTCCTGGCGGTGGGCCGCGTAGACCACCCACTCCCCCCGCAAGGGGTGGTAGCGGAGGTGCGGGCTTGGGGAGATGGACCCCGCCTCCTCCGGTACGGAGGGCTCCTCGGCCACGGGCAAGACCTCCACCTCGAGGGGATGAAGCCCGTAAAGGATCAGCTCCCGCCCGTCCTTCTTGCGATGCACATGCTTATAAAAGGAAGGCATAGTCCAACACCTCCTCCCCCACCCGGAAACGGTAGGGGCCAAGGGGCTTTACCTCCTTATCCCGGCTCAGGAAGGCCCAAAGCCTTTCCCTTTCCTCCGGGGAAAGCCAGGAGGGCGGGTCGGAGGTGGCCTTGAAGCCCGTGATCTCCCCCATGGCCTCCTGCAGGCGCATCTCCTCAAGGGACAGCAACGAGAAACGGCTCCGGAAAAAGGCCACGTCCGGGTCCACCTGGACGTTTTCCCGCAGCCAAAGCCGGTGCAGGGTGGTGCGGAGGGCGTTCCTTAGCCCCGGGCCCGTGGGGTCCTGTAGCCAGAAGGAGCGGTCCTCGTTGTCCCAGTAGGGGGCCACATCCGGACCCACCCTGAGGCCATCGGCAAGCCCCAAGGAGGCCAGGATGGGAGCGCCGCAAAAGAGAAGGTAGGCCTCCCCTGCCTCCTCGCGGATCCGCTCCATGGCCTTACAGTACCGCACCTCTCCCTCGGCCCCGGGTAAAGCGGCGGCGTAGAGGAAATCCAGCTTCAGGTAGTCGTACCCCCAGGCCCGCACCTTGCGCACCAAGCCCGCCACATGGTCCAAAACCTCCTCGTTGCCCGAATCCAGGGCGTATAGGGGTTTCCCCCAGTTGAAGCCCGCGGGGATGGGCCTTCCGTCCCCGTCCCGCAGGATCCACTCGGGATGGGCCCGCACTAGGAGGCTATCCGGGGTCACCAAAAAGGGAGCCAGCCATAACCCCGCCCTGAAGCCCTTTTCCCGGATCCTCTCCGCCAAAAAGGCCATCCCCCGGGCGAAGCGCTCGTTGGGTTCCCAGTCCCCAAGGGCCCGCTGCCAGCCGTCGTCGATCTGGAAGACCTCAAAGGGAAGCCCGGCCACTTCCTCCAGCACCTCGAGGAGCAAGGCCTCATGGATCCGGTTGTAGAAGCTATACCAGGAGCACCACAGCCTGGGAGGCCCTTTGGAAAGCCGCCTGGGAAGGAGCCTGCCATAGGCGGCGAACACCTCCGTTGGCTCCCCGTAGCCCAGAAACCACTCCCCCTCCCCCTCGGCGTAGCGGCCCAGGAGGAGGTCCTCGCGCCCCAAGACCCGCGCCCCCACGCCCAGGGCCCCCAGGAGGAGCACCTTCCCATCTGGCCCCTCGAGAGCCCCTAGGCCGCTTCCCCACCACTCGGAAGCCTCGAGGAGGAAGGGGTCGTCCGCCTGGGGCCTGCGGGCCTCGGGGAAAAGGGGCTTCGGGGGAAAGTTTAGGTCCACCCAGGCGGTAAGGCTCCAGCTCTGCCAGCCGTGGCGGAAGAAACGCCTTGCCGCAAAGGGGGGGAAGGCCCGCACCTCCTGTCCCCGGAGGATCAGGCCTCCCTCCACGGGCCTCTCGTCCTGGGCAAAAAGGCCTACCTCGAGGCCGCCAAGCATCCTCCTCATGCTTCCTCCCAAAGGGCCAGGTCATAGGGCGGCACCCGAGGCCCCCCCAAAAGGAACCTCGCCCCCCCAGGCGCCGGGGCCTGGGCGGGCTCCGGGCCGTAGTTGAAGGCGAAGACCCACCGCCCCCGCCTGCGAAGCCTCAGGCCCTCGGGCAGGGGAAGGACCTTTAGGCCCGCCTCGGCGGCAAGGGCGGCGAGGAGCCTCCCCGCGAGCTCGGGCGAGGGCCAGGCCGCAAGGTAGAGGTACCGCCCCTCCCGGTAGAGGGCCCCCCTTCCGTCAGGGAAGGCAAGGAGGGGCTTGGCAGGGGCCTCCACCCACTCCCGCCAAAGGCCCAGGGGGAAGCGGCCGAGCCCCCCCTCCGCCACCTCCCGAAGACCCGGGGGAAGGCTTTCCACCCGCACCACCCTCAGGGGGAGGAGGGCTTGGAGGGGGCCCGGGGGGAGCTCCTTAGGAATCTGGAAAGTCTCCGTTTTACTCCCGGAGCGGGGGCCGAAGAGGACGAGCCCCTCCGCCTCCTGGAAGGCCTTCAAAGCCTCTCCTCGCACGATGGGAAGACTTGGGACCACGATGAGGGCGTAGCCTTTTAGGGACGCTCCCGGGGGCACGAAGTCCACGTCCAAGCCGAGCCGCCGTAGGGCGCTGTAAAAGAGGTACACGAGGTCCAGGTAGCTCCACTCCGCCCCCTGGGGCTGGATCTCGTAGACCCAGGCCGCCTCGGGATCGTAGACCAGGGCCACAGGGGCTTGGGCCACCGGAGGCAGGGCGAGGGCGGTAAGCTCCTCGGCCACCCGCCTCGCCTCAAAGAAGCCCTGGTCCGGGGCACCGTCCGGCCGGTGGAGCCCGGCGTGCATCTGCTCTTGGGCGAAGGGCACCTGCCGCCAGCGGAAGTAGGCCACCACCTCCGCCCCGTGGGCCAGGGCCTCCCAGGTCCAAAGCCGCACCATCCCGGGAGCGGGGCTCGGGTTATGGGGGGCCCAGTTCACGGGACCCGGCTGCTGCTCCATCACCCAGAACCGCCCCCGCCCCACCCCCCGGTAGAGGTCATGATGGAAAGCGGCCACGTCAGGGTGGCCGGTGCGGGCGTAGCGGAGCTTTTCCTCTGGAGGTAGGGGCATGAGGTCCGTGAAGCCCAGGGGGTAGCTGTCCCAGCTCGCAAAGTCCAGGTCCTCGGCCACGGCGAAAGGGTCTAGGTCGGTGAAAAAGCCCATGAAATTGTGGGTGACGAACCTGCCCGGGGCAAGGGCTCGGAGGATCCCCACCTGCATGCGGTTAAAGGCCTTCACCTGGTCCGAGGCGAAGCGGTAGTAGTCCAGGAGGTGGCTGGGGTTAGGCTCGGCCACGGTGAGGTGGGGAAGCTCCACCTCGGCAAAGTCCCGGTAGCGCTGGCTCCAGAAGGCCGTGCCCCAGGCCTCGTTTAAGGCCTCAATGGAACCGTACCGCGTCTTAAGCCACCCCCGGAAGGCCTCCTGACAGCAGGGGCAGTAGCAGCGCACGGTGCCGTGGCAGCCGTACTCGTTGTCGGTCTGAAAGCCCGCTACCCCCTCGAGGCGTCCATACCGCTCAGCGAGGAGGGTCACGATGCGCCGGGCCTCCTCCCGGTAGGCCGGGCTGGAAAAGCAGTAGTGCCGCCTCCCACCGAACCGCCTTCTCCTCCCCTCCCGGTCCACGGGGAGGACCTCCGGATAGCGGTCCACAAGCCACTTGGGCGGCGTGGCCGTGGGCGTGCCCAGGACTACCTTGAGCCCCTCCCCGGTAAGGGTGGCCACGGCCTCGTCCAGCCAGCCCCACTCCAGCCTCCCGGGCTCAGGCTCCAAGAGGGCCCAGGCGAACTCCCCGATGCGCACGTAGGAAAGCCCGAGCTCCCGCATGCGCCGGGCGTCTTCCTTCCAGCGCTCCTTGGGCCAGTGTTCGGGATAGTAACAGACCCCCAGCATCCCTCACTCCTTGGTGGCGCCCAGGGTAAGCCCCTGGATGAAGTAGCGTTGCAGGCCGAAGAAAACGATCAATGTAGGCAGCGTGGCCAGGAGGCTCCCCGCCACGATGAGGGGCCAGTCGGCGATGTACTGCCCCTTCAGGTTGGCAAGCCCTGTGGTGATGGGTTTCAGCTCATCCCGGCTCAGCAGGACCAAACCCCAGAGAAAATCGTTGAAGATCCAGGTGAACTCCAGGGTGGCGATGGCGGCCAGGCCCGGAAGCATGAGGGGCAGAGCAATCCGCCGCCATATGGTCCACTCCCCGGCCCCGTCCACCACCGCCGACTCAAACAGGGAGGTTGGGATGGTGCGCATGAAGTTCCGCAAGACAAAGGTGGCAAACCCGAGCTGGAAGGCCGTGTGAAAGAGAATGGGGGCAAGATAGGTGTCATAGACCCCAAGCTGGTTGGCTAAGCGGAAGACGGGGAGCATGAGCATCTGGAAGGGAACCATGTTGAATCCCAGAAAAAGGAGGAAGATGGGGAGGGCGAGACGGAAGCGGAAGCGCACCAAGGCGTAGGCGGCCATGCTGGAGAGGACCAGGATGCCAAAGAGGGAAGGCAGGGTGATGATGAAGCTGTTGAGCAGATAACGGCTTATCCCGGCCTCGGCCCAGGCCTGGACGTAGTTGTCCAGGGTAATCTCTCTGGGCCAGCTCCAGAATCCTCTCAGGGTGAGGTCGTCCAGGGTTCTCAGGCTGACGAGGAAAGCCCCCACCAGGGGAAAAAGCCAGAGGAGGGCCGCAGCCCAAAGCAATCCCACCACGAAGGGAGAGAGTCTAACCTTCATCCCTCCTCCTTCACTTCCTCCTTTACCGCACGCCAGAGGAAAAAGGCAATCGGCACAAAGGTGATGGCAAAGAGGACCACGGCGATGGCCGCCGCGTAGCCCATGCGGTAGTCGTGAAAGGCCGACAGGTACATGTAGTTGGCCAGCACCTCGCTGCTATGGAAGGGACCCCCCCGCGTCATCACGTAAACGAGGTCAAAGGAGCGGAGGGAGTCCACCGTGCTCACCACCACCACGATAACGGTGATAGGGGCGAGAAGGGGAAAGATGATGCGGCGGAAAAGGGTCCATCCCGTGGCCCCGTCCACCAAGGCCGCCTCCACCACCTGGGGATCCACGGTCTTAAGCCCGGCCAGGTACAGGAGCATCACGTACCCTACCTGGCGCCAACAGGCCGCCCCCAGGATGGCCGCTAAAGCGAGCTTGGGGTCCCCAAGCCAGCCGATGCGGTAGGCGGCCTCGGGGTCCACCTGGAGGCCCAAGGCGGCAAGGCCCTTTAGGACCGCGGCCAGGAGAGCATTGAGGAGCCCTTGCTGGGGATGGTAGATCCAGGACCAGACCACGGCCACCACCGCCGGGGAGAGCACCAGAGGAAGGTAAAAGCTCACCTTTAGGAACCGCTCCCCAGGGACGGGGTGGTTGAGGAGGTAGGCCAGGGCCAGCCCGGCCGAGGTAGGAAGGAGGAGGAAGACCGCGACCCAGATCAGGTTATTGCCCAGGGCCTGGTAGAAGACGGGGTCGCGGAAGAGGCGGGCGAAGTTCTCCAGGCCCACCCAGTTCCAGCGGGGGGACACCCCGTCCCAGTCACTGAAGGCGAGGGCAAAGGTAGCCAGCGTGGGATAAACCACGCAGAGGGCGTAGAGGGCAAGGGGTAACCAAAGAAAGGGGACAGGGCTTGGCCTTCGCATCAAGAAAACCTCCAGCAAGGCCCCCGCCTTTTTGGAAAAGCGGGGGCCTTAAGACTAGCGGTTATCCTTAAAAATCCGGGCCCGCTCTTCCTCCAGGGACCTGAGGATGGCATCGATCTGCCCCGGGTTGGCCATGAACTGCACGAAACCGTTCATGCCCTTGTTGGCCATCTCGGGGTCGGTATCGCGGTCGTAGAACTGGGTGATGTAGGCGGCGGGCTCAATGATCTCCTTAAGCCCCTTCTGGATGTAGGCCGGATAGAGCTTGGGATCCACGTCGTTCCGCGGCACCAGGCGTTTGAACTCCTTCACCGCAAGCTCCATGACCTCCTTGGAGGCCAGGAAGCTCAAGAAGAGCTTGGCGTTTTCCATGTTCGGGGCCTTGGCCGGGATGAAGTACCCGTCCGTGGGGGCTTCCTCCGCCAAGGGCACACTGGGATTTATGATGGGGAAGCGGAAGAAGTCCAGCTCCTTCTCCTCGCGGTCGTCGGGATACTGGTCGCGGATGAAGTCGCCGATGAGGTACATGGCCGCCTTGCCCTGGACCATGAGGTTGGCCGCGTCCTGCCAGTCGTAGGAAGCGGGGTTCTCCAGGAAGCACTTGTGGTCCAGGAGCTCCTTCCAGTAGTCAAAGACCCGGCGCACCCTGGGATCGGTATAGGCCACCTTGCCGTCCATGAGGGCCAGGTGGAACTGGGGACCATTCACCCGAAGGTTGAGGTAGTCAAACCACCCCGCGGCGGGCCAGAGGAACTTGGTCCCGATGGCGATGGGGGTAAGGCCCGCGGCGTTCAAGCGGTCGCAGACGGCCACGAACTCCTTCCAGGTCTTGGGCACCGCAAGCCCCAGGCGTTGGAAGATGTCCTTGCGGTAGTAGACGGCCCACCAGTAGTAGCTGGTGGGGAGGAAGGTGTAGCGGTCTCCCGTCTTGGAAAGGGCCTGGAAGCCCTTGGGGAAGATCCGCTCCCAACCCTCCTTGCGCCAGAGGTCGGTGATGTCTGCCACAAGACCCCGCTCGGCGAAGTACCGCATCCGCTCCCCGGCAAACCAGGTAAGGACATCCGGGGGACGGCTCGAGGCCAGGTAGGTCCGGATCGCCTGCTTGAAATCCTCGTGGGCCACGATCGTGTGCGTTACCTGGATCCCGGGGTACCTCTGCTTGAAGAGGGCCACTATCCGCTGATCAGAGGCCCGCGCTAGCGGGTCGCCGTTGTAGGAGTTGTAAACCAGCCTCCCCTGCCCCTGGGCCAAAGCCCAAAGCAGAAGGCCGCACGCCAATACCGCCAGCATCCGCACCATCAAGCGCATACACCACCTCCTGGACCTACCCCAAAGGGTAAGCGCCCACTGTTTTGGGCAGGTCTTCGTCTTCTATTTTAAGTCCCTTTTTTTGGTTGTCAAGTCTTACTAAAGCTTTCGTTTGGGCACCCCGAAGGCCGCGCACCCCGAAGGCAGGAATGGCACAATGGGTTCCATGCCCTCCCTCGAGGCCCAGACCCGGCGGGAAAGGATCCTCAGGCTCCTCAAGCAGGACGGCCAGGTGCGGGTGGCCGACCTGGCCAAGGCCCTCGGGGTCTCCCAGGTCACGGTGCGGGCCGACCTCGAGGCCTTGGAGCGGGAGGGGAAGCTCAGGCGTCTGCGGGGTGGAGCTGTGCTTTGGGAGGCCCGGCGGTTTGAGCTCCCCCTCGAGGTCACCCGTACCCTTCACGCCAAGGCGAAGGAGGCCATCGGCAGGCGGGCGGCGGGGCTTGTCAAGGACGGGGATGTGGTGATCTTGGACGTGGGGAGCACTACCACCGAGATGGCCAAGGCCCTTCCCTCTACCCTTAGGGACGTGGTGGTGGTCACCAGCGCCCTCAACATCGCCCTCCTCCTCGAGAGCCACCCGGGGATCACCGTGATCGTCACCGGAGGGAGGCTCAGGCCCCTGCAACACTCCCTGGTGAACCCCTTCGGCACCCTCCTCCTGGAGGAGCTGAACGCCGACAAGGCCTTCCTGGGGTGCAACGGGGTTCACCCGGAGCGGGGCTTCACCAACACCAACTTGGAGGAGGCCGAGATCAAGAAGGTCATGGTCCGGGCGGCCCGGGAGGTCTACTTCCTGGCGGACCACTCCAAGCTCCTCCAGGTGGCCGCGGCCAAGATCGCGCCCCTCTCCGCGGCCACCCGACTCATTACCGACAAAAAGGCCCATCGCGAGACCCTAAAGGCCTTGGAGGAGGCGGGGCTGAAGACAGAGCTGGCCTAGCGAAAGAGGTCGGGCCGCCGCCTCCCCCCCACCTCCACCGCCGGCCAGAAGGGGTCCTCCGTAAGGTTCAGGAGCCCTCCCTCTCTGAGGAGGAAGGTGTCCTCCACCTTGGCCCCCGCTAGGCTCGGGTTCCAGGCGAGGGCCATCCCCGCTTCCAGAACCAAAGGATGCCCCGGCGTGGCCACCGCCTCCCGGGACCGGTACCCCCCAAGACCCCCCTGGTGGTGCTCCTCCCAGGCCCCGGGGAAGCCCACCCGGGCGTAGGCCTCCTGGAGGGCGGCAAAGACCTCCCCTAAGCTGGCCCCGGGCCGGGAGGCGGCAAGGGCCGCCTCCTCCACCTCCAGCACCCTGCGGTAGCGGGCCTCCACCCTGGGATGGCCGGAGGAAACCATCCGGGTCAGGTTCGCCACCAGCCCCCGCCGGGCCGCGCAGACCACCGCCATAAAGGCCCGCCCCAGAGGCCTTTCCTTGGGCAGGGGATGGCGGTGCCGGAAAAGCCGTTCCTCCCCCGCCACCAGGAGGAGAAGGGGCCGGATCCCCTGTCCCCAGAGGGCCTCGGCCAAAGCCCCGGCAAGCTCGCATTCCCGCCACTCCCCCCTCGCCCCCGCACCACCTCCCCCACCGCCATCGCCGCCTCCCGCCCGAGGTGGATGAAGGCCTCCTGCGCCTCTTGGGAAAGGACCAGGCGGAGGGGGGTGAGGTCGTGCTCCAGGTCGCTTGGGCTTGGGGGCGGAGGAAAGGCGTACCAGGGGTGGACGCGCACGGGAAGCCCCAAGGCCTCCTCCTCCGCCATCCTCGGGTGCTCCACCCGGCTCGTGTGGAGGACCATCTCCTCCCCCACCTCGAGGTAGGCCACGCTCTCCCCCATCCCCAGGGTGTTCTCCCCGCCTACCAGCCAGGCGAAGTTCTCGGGCCGGGCCACGAAGAAGCGGGGAAAGCCCCGCTCCTCCATGAAGCGGCGAAGGCGCCCGTAAGCCTCTCGGTCCATGCCCCAGGCTACCAAGCTACCCCTCCCGGGAGGAGGGGGGAGAGGTACTCCAGGGCCACCTCCTGCCGGGACCAAAGCCTTTCCCCTTCCCAGGCCTCCCCCACCAGGCGGTAAACCCCCGGGGGAAGCTTCCTCAAAGCCTCCTCTAGGGGAAGGAAGCGGGCCTGGACCTCGAGGGGGCTTTCCCAAAGCTCCCCCAGGCTGAAAAACCTTCGGGCCTCCCCGGGGGCCAGGGCCACCTCCTCCTCGTAAAGGGAAAGATCTTGCGGGCCTTCCAGGAAAAGGTGGACCCGAAGGCTTAAGGGCCTTTCCAGGTCGCTTATGAGCCAGGCCTCCTGCAGGGGAGGCCCTCCCACCTCCATCCTTTCCCGGTAGGGAACCAGGGAGATCAAAACCGGGCTGCTGGACTCCTTCAGGGCGTGGTAGCCCCTCTTGGGCACCCGCTCCACGTCCACCACCGCCCAGGTGATCCCCTCCCAGGGCTCCACGAACATGAACTGGAAGTAGCCCACCACCCTCCCCTTCCCCCGCCGGTAGGCGTGGATGGCAAACTCCAGTAGCCTCGCCTGGTAGGCCTGGGAGTTCTCCACAAACTCCTCCAGGGACCCCCCAACCTCCACCCCCGCCACCCGGAAGGTCTCGTGGGGCTGGAAGTTGTGGTAGGCGTAGACCTCCCACCTGGGAGGCCAGGCCGCTTCCCCCAGGACCCGGCGCAGGAGTTCCGCCCGGGGCAGGGCCTGGGCCCCAAACTCGGAAGGCAAGGGGGCTCCGGGAAGGGCCAGGAAGTCCCGGTAGTGCCCCCAGTACCAGCCCGGGTAGGGATGCTCGCGGAAGTCCGAGGCCTCCTTCGCCGGCCGGGTGGGGTCTTGGGCCCTTAGTTCCGCCGCCAGAAGGGGCCCGAGGAGGTGCCGGTTGTGGGTGGGCTCGTTCTGCGCACACCAGAGGTAAAGGGAAGGGTGGGCCCCCAGGTGCTCCACCATGGCCCGCACCTGGCGCAGGGCCTCCCCCGCGAAGGCCTCGTCCGCGGCGTAGCCCCACTGCAAGGGGAAGTCCTGCCAGACCAAGACCCCCTCCCGGTCGCAGGCCCGGTAGAAGGCCGGATGGGTCACGTGGGCGTGGACCCGCACCGCGTTCAGGTTGGCCTCCTTGAGGAGGGCCACGTCCCTTTGGGCCAGGTCCTCGGTGTAGGCCGAAAGCCACTGGGTGGGGATGATGTTGGTGCCCCTCAGGAAAAGCCTCCTGCCATTTAGGAGGAGCCAGCCTTCCCCGTCCAGCTCCACGGTGCGGAAGCCCAAGGGGGCGCTGAGCCTGGCCCCCAGGACCTCCGCCTCGAGGCGGAAGAGGTGGGGGAAGCCCCGCTCCCACACCTCCCAAAGGGGCATCCCGGGAAGGTCCCACACCACCTCCCGCCAGGCCCGGCCCGCCTCTCCCTCCAGGAAAAGTTCCCGCTCCAGGGCCTCCCCCGGGAAGTTCTCCGGAAGAAGCCTTAGGCGTAGGGGCTCCCGAAAGGCCCTGGGGGCATCCACCAGGAGCCGCACCAGAAGCCGCCAGCCCCCGGGCTGGGGGTGGAGGCGGTGGGTGAGGCCGAGGAGGGCCACCCCCTCCCGGAAAAAGACCTCCACCCCACCCCAAAGCCCCCCCGTTCCCCGCTCCTGGCCCCGTTCCGTGGTCCCCCCGGGACGGCAGTCGTGCTGGCCAAAGACCCCTTTGATCTGCCGCTTGAACCGGGGCCAGACCCCCAGGGGCTCCTTGGGGGCGGAAACCCGGAGGAGGAGTTCCCGCCCCGGGGGAAGCTCCAAAAGCCAGGGGAAGAAGTACCCCTCGTGCCGCCCCAGGTAGGTGCCCCCCACCCAGGCCTCCTGGTAGTAGTCCCCAAAGGAGCGGAGGAAGCGCCTGGGTCCGCCCTCGGGAAGGGCCAGGCGGTACCAGCCCACCTCCGCCTCCAGGCCCTCGAGGCTCCACTGGTGGGGAAGCGCCACCTCCCGCCACCCCTCCTCCGGAAGCTCCTCCGGCCTCGCGGCCCCGTGGGCCAGGAAGTGCACCCGTTCCAGCCTCATTCCCGCACCTCGTGGGGGAAAAGGGCAGCGAGGAGGTAGGCCAGGAGGATGGCCGCCCCCGGGATCACCGCCACCAGGAAGCGGAAGGCGAGCCCCGGGTTCGGCCCCGGCTCCTCCCCGCTCACGTACCCGAAGAGGGGCCCAAGGAGGGCAAAGGCAAGCCCCACCAAGGCCCCCGAGGCCCGGCCCAGAAGCCCCACCAGGCTGTAGTAGGCCCCTTCCCGCCTCGTGCCCGTCCTCTCCGCGTCCAGGTCAATGACCTTAGCCATCACCACCTCCCCCGTGACCCTGACCCCGGCAAACCCCACCCCCACCAGGGCCCCCACCAGGAGGGCAGGGAAAAGGCTTTGCGGCAGGAAGAGGAGGAGGGCGGCAAGCCCCATGAGGAGGTGGGCGAGCCGCCAGGCCCGCTTGCCCCCCAGGGCCCCTGCCAGCCGCCCCCAGAGGAAGACCGAGGGCAGGGCCACCAGGAAGACCGCGGCGAAGAGGAAGGCGGTGGCCGCCTCGGGAAGGCCCAGGCTGTGCTTGGCGTAGAAGGCCATGCCCGTCTGGATCACCATGCGGCCAAACTCAAAGAGAAGCCCCACCAAAGCCACCACCCAGAAGGCCCGGTTGGTCAGGACCAGGCGGAAGGACTCCCTTAGCCCCAGGCCGCTTTCCGCCTTGGGGTCCTCCTGGATCCCCGGGAAAAAGAAGAGGAAGGCCATAAGAGCAAGCCCGGCGAAGAGGAGGGCCATGCCCAAAAACCCCACCTGGGCGTAGACCAAAGGGGCTAGGGCTATCCCCAGGATCAGGCCAAAAAGCTCCGCGCCCCGCTTTAAGGCGGCAGCCCCAGCCCTTTCGGAAAGCCCGCGAAACATCTCCGGGAAGAGGGCCCCGTGGTTGGTCCAGACCACCGTGGCCATGGTCTCGTACAGGACGATGGCCACCGCGAAGTAGTAGGGCAGGACCCCAGGGCTTCGGGCCCAGTCGGGCACCCAGAAGACCAGGAGGTAGAAGAGGAGGAAAAGGGGAACGCCCAGAAGAAGCCAGGGCCGCCTGCGGCCCAAGCGGGTCTTGGTGCGGTCGGAAAGGTGGCCAAAGAGGGGGTCGTTCACCGCGTCCCAGAAGGCGTAGGCGGTGCGGGCCAGGGCGTAGAAGGTGGCGGAGAGACCAAGCCTCTCCAGGTAGAAGAAGGCCAGGTACGTGCCGAAACTCTCCGAGACCAGGGTGAGTCCCAGCTGGCCGGCCGCATAGCGCCAAGGTTTCACAGGACCTCCTTCACGGCCCTCCAGGTGAGGGGGTGGAACTCAGCGAGCACCCGGCGCACCTCCGGGTGGGCCAGGGCGAAGTAGTCCGCCTCCCGCGTCCGCCAGTCGGGGAGGGCCCGGCCCTCAGGGGTGGGGAGGGCGCTGTGGTGGACCAGCTGGTAAAGCCCCGCGGGGAGGCGGGAAAGGTCCAGGTAGAAGCCGAGCCGCTCCTCTGGGGGCAGGCCGTAGGGGTCCAGGAAGCGCACCGCGGGAAAGGGGGCTTCCCGCAAAAGCCTCTCCAGGTCCGGGAGGAAGGCGGGGGGTACCCCCAGGCCCTCGAGGCTTTCCGGCAGCAACGGGGGCAGGCGGTACTCCCAGGCCAGGCGCAGGTACACCTCCGCCAGGTCGGGCCGGAGCACCGCCCCCTGGTGGACGTCCAGGTGCGTGGGGGTAAAAAGGCGTTGGGCCGCCTGGATCTGGGCCCTAAGCTCCCGTTCCACCTCCTCCGGGCGGGCCCTTTGCCAAAGCACCTCCAAGGAGTCGGGAAAGTACCCGGCCTCGTCCCTCAGGCTTTCCCCTTCCGTGAGGGGGCGCATCCTGGGGGCAGGCCACTCGCTGGTGAGGGTGAGGTGCACCCCCAGGTCCTCCCCCCGCACCCCGCTGGCCCAGGCCCCCGGGACCATCACGCTCCCCGTGGGGAAGCCCAGGGCCTGGTAGGCGCCATTTTGCGCGTGGGTCAGGCCCAGGTCGTCGTGATGCAGGATGAGGACCCGCCGCCCCCCAAGGCCCAGCCGCTCCAAAAGGTCCATGCCTCCTCCTTTCCCTTGGCTCCATTCTAAAGGGAAGGGGGGCCTTTCCGGGCCAGGTACCCCTTGAGGGGGGCCAAGGAAGGGCCAGCTTTTCGTTGCCGAAGGGGTAACCCTCCTGCCCGGGCGCTTCACCCCAAGGGACCCGGCGGGAAGAAAAGGACCCGTTGGAGGGCCTACGCCAGGGCCAGCTCCACCAGCCGCCTTAAAAGCTCGGGGTACGGAACCCCCCCGGCGGCGAAGAGCCTGGGGTACATGCTGGTGGGGGTGAAGCCGGGAATGGTGTTCACCTCGTTTAGGTACACCTCCCCCTCCGCCAGGAAGAAGTCCACCCGGGCCATGCCGCGAAGGCCCAAAAGCCGGTAGGCCTTCAAGGCCAGCTCCTGCACCGTTTCCTGGGTGCCGGGGTCCAGGGGGGCGGGGATCAGAAGCTCCGCCCGGCCTGGGGTGTACTTGGTCTCGTAGTCGTAGAACTCCGCCTGGTAGCGCACCTCCCCCACGGGGCTCACCTCGCCAAAAACGTTCCCCAGGATGCCCACCTCTAGCTCCCGCACCCCCCTTAGGGCCTGCTCCACCACGGCCTTTTGGTCGTGGCGGAAGGCCTCCTCCAGGGCCCTCTCCAGCTCCGCGTGGCGCTCCACCCGGGAAATGCCGATGCTGGAACCCGTATTGGCGGGCTTCACGAAAAAGGGCGGGTCAAAGGGGATGAAGGGGGGCTCCCCCTGGTAGAGGGCCACCCACGGGACCACGGGGATCCCCGACTGGGCCAGAACCCTTTTGGAGAGGTCCTTGTCCATGCAAAGGGCGCTGGCCGCCACCCCTGCCCCCACGTAGGGCTTACCCAGGAGCTCCAAAAACCCCTGGATGGTGCCATCCTCCCCCCACCTTCCGTGGAGCAGGGGGAAGACCACATCGTACCGGTCCCACGCCAACGGAGGGGGGAAGGCATGCCGGCCCGCAGGGGCCACCTTGGCCCTGAGGGCGGCCATGGCCTCCTCCCCCAGGAGCCACCGGCCATCCTTGGCGATCACGGCGAGCTCGGTGGGAAAGGGCATGTGCTCCAAAACCCCACGGGCGGAGAGCAGGGAAACCTCGTGCTCGGGGCTCCTGCCCCCGGCGATGAGAAGGACCTTGGGCGTGGCCATGCCTAAAGCTTAGCCCCTTTCCCCCAAGCCTTGGGAAAGATCCCGGCCGTTAAAGCGATCCGCACAAGGGAGAAGCCCTTCCCTCACCCAGCAGAGCACGGCCTCCTTGGCCGCCTCGAGGACCCTCTCCACCACCGGCCATTCCTCGGGAAGGAAGGGGGAAAGCACGTACTCCGCCCCCTTTTCCCGGGAAGGGGGCTTGCCGATGCCCAAGCGCAGACGGTGGAAGGCCTGCGTCCCCAAGGCCTCGGCGATGGAGGCCACCCCCCGGTTGCCCGCGGGGCTACCCCCGGCCTTCAGGCGCAAGCGGCCTAGGGGCAGGTCCATCTCGTCGTGGACCACCAAGAGGCGCTCGGGGGGGATCTTGTAGAAGCGCACCAGGGGAGCCACCGCCTGCCCGCTTAGGTTGTAGTAGGTGAGGGGCTTGAGGAAGATCCCCCTCTTCCCCTCCACCTCCACCTCGGCCATAAGGGCCTTCCCCTTCTCCCGGAAGGGGAAGCCCAGACGGTCCAGGACCATGAAGCCCAGGTTGTGCCGGGTCCTGGCGTACCTTTCCCCCGGGTTGCCCTGGCCCACCACCAAAAACATCCGCCCCCCTCCCAAAAAGAAGGTGGGACCGCCCTCGGATCCCACCCCCTCAAGGGGCAAGCCCCCCGTGGGGCCTGCCTCACTCCTCCTCTTCCTTCTTGCCCTTCTTGATGACCTCGGGCTCCGCGGGGGCCTCGAGGGCCTCCGCCGCCAGCTTCTCCACGTCCTCGGGCGGCACCACGGCGGCGATGGTCTCCTCGGGGGAGACCGCAAGCCGCACCCCCTCGGGAAGCTTCAGGTCGGCGGCGTGCAGGCTATCCCCGATGCCCAGGCCGGAAACATCCACCTCGATGAACTCGGGGATGTTCCGGGGGGAGACCCGGACCAGGATGTCCCGGTGCACCTCCTGCAAGACGCCGCCCTCCCGCACCCCCTGGGGGGTGCCCACGAAGCGCAAGGGGATGTACATCTCCACGGGCTCGTCGGAGAGGACGTAGAAGTCCACGTGCTCGGGGCGGCGGCGGCGCTTGTCCAGGTTCACCTGGCGAACCAGGGTGGGAAGCTCCTGGCCATCGGGGAGCTCGAGGACGATCACGTGGTGGATGGAAGCCTGGCGGAAGACCTTGTCAAACTCCCCTAGCTCCACGTACACCTTGCGGTTCAGGTGCTTGTTGTAGATGACGCCGGGGAGCTTCCCCGCACGGCGCAAGGCGGCGGGCTTCTCCCCTTCCCGGTACTGGGCTTTCAAACGGTATTCCATGTCTCCTCCTAGCAAAAGGCGAAGGCCCCCAAGGGGCACACTATGGGAAAGCTTAGCACATCCCCTTGCCTTCCTTCCACACCTCAGATCAAGGCGCTCACCGACTGGTTGGTGTGCACGTGCTGGATGGCCTGCGCCAGGAGTTCGGCGGTGGAAAGCACGGTGTAGCCCCCGTCCTTGAGGGGGATGGTGTCGGTGAAAATCACCTCCCGGATGGCAGGGTGGGCGAGGTTCTCCCTGGCCTCCCCCACCAACACGGGGTGGGTGGCCATGACCACCACCTCGGGCAAGGCCCCCGCCTGGAGAAGGGCCTCCACCCCCCGCCGGATGGTCCCCCCGGTGGAGACGATGTCGTCTATGATCAGGGGCCTCTTCCCCGCCACCTCCCCGATCACGTAGGTGACCGCGGTCTCCTTGGGGCCATAGCGGCGCTTGGCCAGCATGGCAAAGGGCAGGCCCAACCGTTCGGAAAGCCGCCTCGCCTCCTCCGCCCGGCCGGCATCCGGGGAGACCACCACGGCGTTTTCCGTATATCCCCTTTCCTGCATGTAGCGGGCAAAAAGGCGCACCGCGGAGAGGTGGTCCACGGGGATGTCAAAAAAGCCCTGGATCTGGGGAGCGTGCAGGTCAATGGCGATCACCCGGTGTACCCCCACCGCCTCCAGGAGGCCCGCCACCAGCTTGGCGCTCACCGGCTCCCGGCCCTGGGTCTGCTTGTCCTGGCGGGCGTAGCCGAAGTAGGGGATCACGGCGTTGATGCGCCCGGCGGAGCTCCTGCGGGCGGCATCGGCCAGGAGGAGGAGTTCCATCAGGTGGTCGTTGACCGGGGGGCAGGTGGGCTGGATGAGGTAGACATCCTCCCCCCGCACGCTCTCCAGAAGGCGCACCCGCACCTCGCCGTCGGGGAAGCGATCCACCAGGGCTTTGCCTAGGGGTACCCCTAAGGCCTCCGCCACCCGCCGGGCCAGATCGGGGTGGGCATTCCCCGTGAAGATCCGGATTTCCATGGGCCCCTCCCCTTTCAGTATGCCAAAAGGGCCTGGGCCAGAAGACCAAGCCGCCTCGAGGCCTCCTCCAAAAAGGCCTGGAAGTCCCTGGCCGCCCCCTCCCCAGCCCCATCGGTCACCGCGCGGATCAAGGCCATGGGGTGGCGGAAGCGCCAGGCCACCATGAGGGCCGCCGCCCCCTCCATCTCCACCGCCTGGGCCCCGTGGAGCCGGGCAAGCCTCTCCGCCTCCTTCCGATCCGCCAGGAACCGGTCCCCCGTGGCCACCACCCCCCGCCGGGCGGGAAGGCCCAAGGCGGAAGCCGCCGCCTCGGCCCGGGCCAGAAGGCCAGGGTCCGAGGGAAAGAAGCGCACCCCGAAGGCGGTCTCCCCCGGCTCCCGGCCGAAGGGGGTGAGGTCCACATCCCACTGCACCGCCTTTTCCGCCAAGAGGAGGTCCAGGGCACGAAGGGTTGGGTCCAAGCCCCCGGCCACCCCCAGGAAGAAGCTCTCCTGGGGGGAAAACCGGGCCAGGACATAGGCCACCGCCGAGGCCGCCGCCACCTTCCCCACCCCGGTTTCCGCCACCAGCACCCCGGGGGCCTGGTGGAGGGGAAAGGGAGCCACAAGGGCCTCCTTAGCCCCCAAAGCCTCCCTTAGCGCCCGGGCCTCCTCGGGCTCCGCGGCGAAGAAAGCCCTCACCTGCCCTCCAAGGGGATGGTCTTTTGCACCCTAAGGCCTTGCCGTAACACCTTCTCCGCCCAGGCCTTGGCCCCCGGGAGGTCGTGGTCCCGGTAGTTGCCGCACTCCCGGAAGCCCGCCCCCGGCACGGGTCCCTCGTGCAGGAGGACATCCCTCAGGGCCCGCTCCCAGGCCACCAACACCTCTTCCTCCTCCAGGGGGCCTTCCACCACCAGGTAAAACCCCGTGCGGCACCCCATGGGGGAAAGGTCAATGACCCCCTCCAGGTGGTCCCGCAGGTAGCCCGCCAGCAGGTGCTCGAGGGTGTGCAGGCTGGCGGTGGGGAGGGCCTCCCGGTTGGGCTGGGCCAGGCGCAGGTCGTACTTCTCCACCCAGCCGCCCCCCACCCTTTTCCTCCCCGCCCGCCGCACGTAGGGGGCCCTTACCTTGGTGTGGTCCAGGGCAAAGCTCTCCACCTCGGCCATGTCCCCATCCTATCTTGCTAGACTGGCCCATATGGTCTTGGTGCTGGACTTCGGCTCCCAGTACACGCGGCTCATCGCCAGGAGGCTTCGGGAACTGAGGGCCTTCTCCCTCATCCTGCCCGGGAACACCCCCCTGGAGGAGGCCCTGAAGCACAGGCCCGAGGCCCTGATCCTCTCCGGAGGGCCCAACAGCGTCTTTGACCCCCAAGCCCCCCGCCCCGACCCCAGGCTCCTCCGCCTGGGCCTCCCCACCCTGGGCATCTGCTACGGGATGCAGCTCCTGGCCCAGGAGCTTGGGGGCAAGGTGGAGCGGGCGGGGCGGGCGGAGTACGGCAAGGCCCTCCTCACCCGCTACCAGGGCCCCCTCTTCCGGGGCCTAAAGGGGGAGGTCCAGGTCTGGATGAGCCACCAAGACGCCGTGACCGAGCTTCCCCCGGGGTGGCGGGTAGCGGCGGAGACCGAGGAAAACCCCGTGGCCGCCATGGAGGCCCCCGACGGCAAGGCCTTCGCCGTGCAGTTCCACCCCGAGGTGGCCCACACCCCCAAGGGGATGCAGATCCTGGAAAACTTCCTGGAGCTTGCCGGGGTGAGGCGGGACTGGACCCCGGAGCACGTTCTGGAAAGCCTCCTCCAGGAGGTGCAAGAACGGGTGGGGCAGGACCGCGTCCTCCTGGCGGTCTCCGGGGGAGTGGACTCCAGCACCCTAGCCCTCCTCCTGGCCAAAGCGGGGGTGGACCACCTGGCGGTCTTCGTGGACCACGGCCTCCTGCGCCTGGGGGAGCGGGAGGAGGTGGAGGGGGCCCTTAGGGCCCTGGGGGTGAACCTCCTGGTGGTGGAGGCCAAGGACCGGTTTCTGCAAGCCCTAAAGGGGGTGGAGGATCCCGAGGAAAAGCGCAAGATCATCGGCCGGGAGTTCGTGGAGGTCTTCAGCCAGGTGGCCCGGGAAAGGGGCCCCTTCCGCTTCCTGGCCCAGGGCACCCTCTACCCCGACGTGATCGAGTCCGCCGGGGGGCATGGGGCGGCTAAGATCAAGAGCCACCACAACGTGGGCGGCCTCCCCGAGGACCTAAAGTTTGAGCTCCTGGAGCCCTTCCGCCTCCTCTTCAAGGACGAGGTGCGGGAGCTGGCCCTGCTTCTCGGCCTCCCCGACCCCATCCGCCTGCGCCACCCCTTCCCGGGACCGGGCCTGGCGGTGCGCATCCTGGGGGAGGTGACGGAGGAGAAGCTTTCCATCCTCCGCCAGGCGGACGACATCTTCATCAGCCTCCTCAAGGAGTGGGGCCTCTACGGACAGGTGGCCCAGGCCCTGGCGGTCCTCACCCCGGTGCGGAGCGTGGGGGTGGCGGGGGATGAGCGCCGCTACGGCTACGTCCTGGCCCTACGGGCGGTGACCACCGAGGACTTCATGACCGCGGACTGGGCCAGGCTCCCCCTGGACTTCCTGGACGAGGTGGCCAGGCGCATCCCCCGCCGGGTACCGGAGGTGGGGCGGGTGGTCTACGACCTCACCTCCAAACCCCCGGCCACCATAGAATGGGAGTGATGCCCGAAGCCGCAAGGCGCCTCGAGCCCCTTTCCCTCGAGGCCTACCTGGAGCTGGAGGCCAGGTCCCCGGTGAAGCACGAGCTGGTGGAGGGTACCCTCCACGCCATGGCCGGGGCGAGCCGGGCCCACAACCTTATCGTCACTAACCTGGCCCTTCTCCTAGGCCCCCTGGCCCGGCGCAAGGGCTGCCGCCTCTATGTGGCGGACATGAAGCTCAAGGTGGGGGAACGCACCGTCTACTACCCCGACCTCATGGCGGTGTGCGCCCCACCCCCGGAAAACCCCTACTACGAGGAAGCCCCCTGCCTGGTGGTGGAGGTGCTCTCGGAAAGCACCGAGGGGGTGGACCGGCGGGAAAAGCTTTGGCGCTACCTGGCCCTTCCTTCCCTCCAGGCCTACCTCCTGGTGAGCGCCCTGGAGCGACGGGCAGAGCTTTATCGGAAGGAAGGAGGGGAGGTCTTCTACCAGGCCCTCGAGGCGGGGGAGGTACCCCTCCCCTGCCTGGAAGGGGGCTTCCTCCTGGAGGAGGCCTACGCGGGGGTGGACCTGGAGGCCCGCCCGGGTTAGACTGGAGGGGAAAGGAGGTAAAGCATGCCCACCTTTATCGTCCTCAGCACCCTCACGGACGATGGCGCCGAGACCCTGGTGAAGAACCCCGAACGCATCAAGGAGGTGAACCAGGAGCTGGAAAGGGACTTCGGGGTCAAGGTGGTGGCCCAGTATGCGGTCTTGGGGCCTTATGACTTCGTGAACATCGTGGAGGCGGAGGATGCCTTGGCCGTGGCCCGGGCCATGCTCCACCTCGGGGCGCGGGGGAGCGTGAAGACCACCACCCTCGAGGCCATCCCCGTGGCCGACCTCATCGCCAAGCTCAAGTAGTGGAGGTCCTGGAGACCGCGGTCTACGCCGAGGACCTGGAAAAGGCCCGGGCCTTTTACGAGGGGGTCCTGGGCCTCCCCTGCTTCCAGTTCAAGCCGCCCCGCCACGCCTTTTTCCGGGCCGGGCGCGGGGTCTTCCTGGTCTTCAACCCCGAGCAGACGGGGAAGGACGAGGCCCTGCCCCCCCACGGGGCCAAAGGAACTTTATGCCAAAGCAGGCATCCCTGAAGTCTGGATCGTGAACCTGGCGGAAAACCTCCTGGAGGTCTACCGCCATCCCCAAGAGGACCACTACCGCCTTAGGGAGATCCTCCTCCCCGGCGAGGCCAAGGCTCCTCTGGCCTTCCCCAATCGGCCTATCCTTTGGTCGTGAAGCAGGTGGAGCTTTTCACCGACGGGGCCTGCCTGGGCAACCCCGGGCCCGGGGGTTGGGCCGCCCTTTTGCGCCATGGGGGGCACGAGCGCCTGCTTTCCGGGGGCGAGGCCTGCACCACCAACAACCGCATGGAGCTCACCGCCCTCCTCGAGGGCCTAAGGGCCCTCAAGGAGCCCTGCGAGGTGCACCTTTTCTCGGACAGCCAGTACCTGGTGCGGGCCCTAACCGAGTGGCTTCCCGCCTGGCAGCAAAGGGGCCTGCGCAAGGCAGACGGGAAACCCATAGAAAACCGCGACCTCTGGGAGGCCATCCTGGAGGAGCTGAAACGCCACCGCGTCCTCCCCACCTGGGTGCGGGGGCACCACGGCCACCCGGAGAACGAACGGGTGGACCGGGAGGCCAGGCGCCAGGCCAAGCGGCAAAGGGAACGGTCCCAGAACCCTTGTCCCCCCAAGGGGGCTACGCTTTTTCCCCGCTAGGTAAAAAAACGTTATACTGAGGCCATGCTAGGCCAGCCCAAAAGCCCTCTCGAGAGCCAACTCCGCCCGGAGGAACGGGAAGGCCCCGTGTTCAAGGCCAACAAGGACGCCTGGGTGGCCCTGGTGCGGGAGTTCAGGGAAAGCCTGGAAAGGGTGCGCCAAGGGGGCGGGCCCAAGGCCGTGGAGCGCCAGCACAAGAAGGGGCGCCTCACCGCCCGGGAGCGCATCGCCAAGCTTTTGGACCCGGGCACGGAGTTCTATGAGCTCATGGCCTTCGCCGGGTGGGGGATGTACGAGGAGTGGGGCGGGGCCCCAGCGGGAGGCGTGGTCACCGGCCTGGGGCAGATCCAGGGCCAGACCTGGATGATCATCGCCAACGACGCCACGGTGAAGGCGGGGGCCTTCTTCCCCATCACCGCCAAGAAGGTGATCCGGGCCCAGACCATAGCCTTGGAAAACCGCATCCCCACCCTGTACCTGGTGGACTCCGCTGGGGTTTTCCTGCCCCTCCAGGACGAGGTCTTCCCCGACCAGGACGACTTTGGCCGCATCTTCTACCTGAATGCCCGCATGTCCGCCCTGGGCATCCCCCAGATCTCCGCCATCATGGGGAACTGCGTGGCCGGGGGCGCCTACCTGCCCGTCATGACCGACGTCCTCCTCATGACCGAGGGGAGCGGGCTTTACCTGGCGGGCCCCGCCCTGGTGAAGGCGGCCATTGGCCAGGAGGTGACGAGCGAGGAGCTGGGCGGGGCCAGGATGCACTTTGAGGTCTCGGGCACCGTGGACTTCTACGAACCCAACGACGAGGCCGCCATAGAACGGATCCGCCAGCTCATCGCCCTCTACCCACCCCCCAAGCTTGCCCCTTGGGCGGAAGGCCGCAAGGAGCCCAAAGACCCCCTCTACCCCGCGGAGGACCTCTATGGCCTCATCGCCCCCGACGGGTCCCGCCCCTATGACCTCCGGGAGGTGATCGCCCGCCTCGTGGACGGCTCGGAGTTTTTGGAGTACAAGGGGGGGTATGGGGAGACCCTGGTCACGGGGTTTGCCCGCATCGGGGGGTTTCCCGTGGGCATCGTGGGCAACCAACGCCTCATCCTGAAGAAGAAGGGTCGGATTGAGGTGGGCGGGGTCATCTACGCGGAGGCCGCGGACAAGGCCGCCCGGTTCATCCTGGAGGTGAACCAGATGAATATCCCCCTCCTCTTCCTCCAGGACGTGACCGGCTTCATGGTGGGGAAGGAGTCGGAGCAGGCGGGCATCATCCGCCGGGGGGCCAAGCTGGTGAACGCCGTTTCCAACTCCGTGGTGCCCAAGATCACCCTGATCCTGGGGGGCTCCTTCGGGGCGGGCAACTACGCCCTGGCGGGCAAGGCCTACGCCCCCAGGTTCATCTTCGCCTGGCCCAGCGCCAAGTATGCGGTGATGGGCGGGGCCCAGGCGGCCAAGACCCTTTTGGAGCTGGAGGTGGAGAAGCTCAGGCGGGAGGGCAAAGAACCCTCCGACGAGGAGCTTAAGGAGCTCTACGAAGGCATCAAGGGGCGCTACGAGGAGACCCTAGACCCCCGGTACGCCGCCGCCAGGCTTTGGGTGGACGGCATCCTCCTCCCCCACGAGACCCGGAAGTGGCTCATCCGGGCCCTCGAGGCCTGCGCCCTAAACCCCGAGCGGGAACCCTTCCGCACCGGGGTCTTCCAGGTGTAGCGCCATGGCCAAGGTCCCCATCCGCTACGTGGAATGCCCCCGGGATGCCTGGCAGGGCTTCAGCCGCTTCATCCCCACGGAGGAAAAGGTGGCCTTCCTTGAGAAGCTTCTAGAAGCCGGCTTCCGCCACCTGGACCTCACCAGCTTCGTCTCCCCCAAGTGGGTTCCCCAGATGGCGGATGCGGAGGCGGTCCTGGCCGCCCTGCCGCCCCCTGAGGGCCGCACCTACCTGGCCATCGTGGCCAACGAGCGGGGCCTGGAAAGGGCGCTGGCGGCCAAGAACCTCACCCACGTGGGCTACCCCTTTTCCCTCTCGGAAACCTTCCAGCGCAAGAACACGAACCGCTCCCTGGAGGACTCCTGGCCCCTGGTGGGGGAGATGGTGCGGGCCACGGAGGGGAGGCTTGGCCTCGTGGTCTACCTCTCCATGGCCTTCGGCAACCCCTACGGGGACCCCTGGAGCCTGGAAGCCGTCTTGGAGGCCATGGGAAGGCTTAGGGAACTGGGGGTGCGGGAGATCGCCCTGGCGGACACCTATGGGGTGGCGGAAGCGGAGCGCATCCGGCAGGTGCTGGAAGGGGTGGTGGCCCGCTTCGGCCCCGAAGGCCTGGGAGCCCACCTGCACGCCCGGCCCGAGGGGGTTTTGGAGAAGGTGGAAGCGGTGTTGGCCAGCGGGGTGCGCTGGCTGGAGGGGGCCTTGGCGGGGGTGGGAGGCTGCCCCTTCGCTGGGGACGAGCTGGTGGGCAACCTGCCCACGGAAAGGGTGCTTCCCCACCTGGAGGAAAGAGGCTACGCCACGGGGGTAGACCTGAAGGCCCTTCCCGGGCTGGCGGGCGAGGCGGCCCGGCTTAAGCTCCTCTACGGCTAAGGGCCGCTTTGGTGGGCGATGCCCAGGGGCACCTGGGGGGGCCTAGGCCACCCTTTTCAGGTAGATCCCGGGGTCCGTGGGGTTGGCGATGGCGTTCACCCGCGGGATGAGCGCCTCAGGCGGAAGGTCCAAAAGCTCCGGCAACTCCGCTGGGGAAACCACGGCCTCGTAGAACTTCTTAGCCCCAAGCCTCAACAAAAGCTCCACCAGCTCCGAAAGCGCCTCCTCCCCTCCCGGGAAGGCCGGGCCAAAGGCGTCGGGGGTGAGGAGGTCCTTCTTGCCCCCGTGGATCACCACCGCGTAACGGGCCTGGGGGCGGCGGTCCTGCCAGTCGGTGAGGAAGTACACCTTGGCCTCGGGAAAACGCACCCCCTTGAGGGCCTCCTTGAGGGCCTCGAGGGTCAGCCTGGGAGAGGCACGCAAGCCCACGCGTTCCATGCTTCCCATCTTACGGCTGCCCCCCAGGGACAGGGGTCCTCAGCCCAGGAGCTTGCGGGCGTAGATGACCTGGCCGGCGTGGTGCTGGGCGTGCTCCACCAGGTGGTGGAGGACGTGGGCCCTGGGGGCCTGCAAGCCCTGGGCCCCCACGGGGACCTCCTGGAAAAGATCCCCCTCCCCAAGCCCCCGAAAGGCGGAAAGGAGCCTGGCCCAGGCCTCCCGGAAGCGGGCCACCACCACCCCCTTGGCCTCGGGCTCCCCCAGAAGCTCCCACTCCCGTCCCCTCTTGGCCCACTCCGGCAGGTCCAAGGAAAGGGCGTAAGAGGCCAGGCGCAGGGAGCTTCCCGCCACGTGGCGCACCAGGCCGCCGATGGGGTTCACCCCCTCCTTCGGCCGCCACCAAAAAGCCTCCTCAGGGAGATCAAAGGCCCACTTTTCCAGATGGGCCTCCACCTCCTTGAGACCCTTGATCCAGGCGGAGACCGCCGGGGGCACCCCCGGCTCCAGGGGTTCCAGAAAGGGCGCGGGCATACCCCCATGCTACACCCCGTAAACTGACGGGCATGGAGGCCCTGGCCCTATTCGCCCTCCTGGCGGGGGGAGCCTATTTCCTCGCCCGGCGCAGGAGGCCCGCCGCCTGCCCCCAGTGCGGCCTGCCCCGGGCCCTGGCCCTGGAGGTGGCCCGGCACCGGCGTTTCTGCCCCCACGTGGCCTTCCGCGCCTGCCCTTACGATCCCAGGAAGGGGGTGTACCGCCAGCGGCGATGAGCCCGGTGGAGGCCAACTGGGAGGCCCTCGAGGCGGACCTCGCCGACTACCTCGCCCGAAAAGGCCTCGTCCCCTCCTGCCGGGCGGGGTGCGCCGCCTGTTGCCACGGCCTGGTGACCCTCTCCCGCCTGGAAGGGGAGGCCCTCCTCCCCCACCTCACGGAGGCCCAGCAGTCCCGCCTCCTGGAGGAAGGCCCCAAGCGCCTGGCCCTCCTCCGGGAGGGTAAGGAGGATCCCCGCTTCCCAAGCCGCTTCTTCCAAAGCCGCACCCCTTGCCCCTTCCTGGAGGGGGGCCTTTGCGGGGTCTACCCCCACAGGCCCCTGGCCTGCCGGGGCCTCCTCACCACCGGGGACCCCGCCCTTTGTGCGCCAGAGGCCAAGACCCCCAAGGGGCACTTCCTGGCGGTGCCCTGGCGCATGGCCCACCGCCGCATGGAGGCCCTTTGGGAGGAGGAAAGGCGGCGCCACGGCTTCGTGGTGATCGGGGAACTTGCGGGCCTCCTCTACCTCCTCCTCCAGGGCCTGCCCGAGGGGCGGGGGGAGGTGGAGGGCCTCCTCCGGGAGCTCGGGGTGCTGGGGGGGCGGTGGGGGTTCCAGGTGGTGTAGCCAGGTCCGGTCCCCCGGGGGCAAACCCGGGCGCTTGCCCGCACCGGCCCGCGGGCCCTGGCGGCCTTGAGGTGGGCGATCCAGGCCCTGGCGTCCATGCCCACCCCGACCTCCGGCTCCCCCTGGGGAAGATCCCCTAAACCTCCTTGCGGAGGGGGGTGCGCCTGGGGGATATAAAAAGAGGGCGGCCCGCAGGCCGCCTTTGGCGGAGGGGGCGGGATTCGAACCCGCGAGGCCCCTTGCGGGGCCTACCGGTTTTCGAGACCGGCCCGTTCAACCGCTCCGGCACCCCTCCCTGAGCCGGGCGAAGAAGTCCTTTAGGAGCTTAGCACACTCCCCCTCCAGGAGGCCACCCCTCAGCCCCTCCCCGTGGCCAAACCGGGTCAAGGCCCCCTCCTTCAGGTTCTCCGCCCCGTAGACCACCTCCACCCCCGCCTCCTGCAGGGCGTGGTGGCACATGCGGCAGGGCTCGAGGGTCACGTAAAGCCTCCCCCCCCGGGCCCGTCGGCCCACCCGGCGCAGGAGGAGCATCTCCGCGTGGGCCGTGGGGTCCTGGGTGGCCTCCACCCGGTTGTGGTCGGCGTGGACCTCCTCCCCCACCACCAGGACCGCCCCCACCGGAACCTCCCCCTCCTGGAAGGCCGCCCGGGCCTCCCCCAGGGCCAAGGCCATGAAGCCCTCCTCCTCCGGCGGCGGGAAAAGGCCCAAGACCTCCAGGACCCGCTTCCCCTCCGCCCGCACGGGCCAAAGCCCCTTGAGCTCCTTGGGCACCCCCTTCTCCGCCAGGAAGTCCCGCAGGCGCTTCCTCCCAAAAGGCCTTTCCAGGTAGTCCCCGGGCTCCGGCCGGCGGAAGCCCGGGGGCAGGGGGAGTTTGGGGTCAGGGGGGATGAGGAAGAGGGTGCCCCCCTTGCGCCGGGCCAGATGCCCTCCCGGAAGGGTCGCCGCCCTGCCCCCCAAGGCCTCCTCCAGGAGGGCGATGAGCCTTCCCTCGGGCCTGAGGTCCAGGGCCTCCAGCACCCGCCGCAAGGCCCGCCGGCGCAGGACAGCCGGTGCCCTGAGGAGGGGCGCTGCCCGGAAGGCGGGCACGAAGAAACGGGGGTCGGGGAGAAGGCGAGCCCCGGCCTCCCGCTCCAGGTGGTCCTCCTCCTCCTCCCGCACCCCGGCGAAACGGGCCAGGGCCTCCTTGGCCCGGGGGAAGCGGGCCTCCAAGAGGGGAAAGACCGCAAGCCTCAGGTAGTTCCGGTCCAGGGCGAGGTCCCGGTTGGAAGGATCCTCCCGCCAAACCTCCTTAAGCTCCCGCAGGAAGGCCCTCAGCTCCTCCCGACGGAAGGGGAGGAGGGGCCGCACCACCAGGCCCTCCCTTTCCCGGATGCCCAGGCCCCGGGCCGTGCCCTGGAGGAGCTTGAGGACCACGGTCTCCGCCTGGTCGTCCAGGGTGTGGGCGGTGAGGATGGCCCTGGCCCCCACCTCCTTGGCCACCCGGTGCAAGAAGGCGTAGCGGATCTCCCGGGCCACCGCCTCCAGGTTCTCCCCCCGCTTCTCGGCAACCCTCCCCACCTCCACCCGCTCGGCCCGGAAGGGGAAGCCGAGCCTTTCCGCCAGGGCCCGCACGAAGGCCAAATCCTCCCCGCTATCCGGGCGGAGGGCGTGGTCCAGGTGGGCCACCACCGCCTCCCTCCCCGCCCGCCTCGTCAGGTGGGCCAAGGCCACCGAGTCCCCACCCCCCGAGACGGCCAGCACCAAGGGGTCCTTGGGAGCAAGCCGGGAAAGCCGCTCCCGGAAGGCCTCCTCCAGGCCCTGGGAAAACCTCTCAGGCAAGCCGGGCCACCTCCGCCTTCAAGGTGGAAAGGCAGCAGCGGCCCCTGGGGTTGCGCTGGTCGCAGGCGCAACGCTTGGCCCTCACCCCCTCCTCCACCTGGGCCACGGGGTCCAGGCCCTGCCGCAAGGCCTCCGCCAGCCCCTCCCGGGTCCAATCAAAGCAGTAGCAGATGAGGGAAGCGCCCTTGTCGTAGATGGGAAAGCGCACCTCCTCCAGGGTGTACACCCCTTCCCGCCCGTAGTAGACCACGGGGCAGCCAGGGTCCTGGCAGAGGTAATGGGGGCTCCCGGGGTCCAGCCGGGCAAGAGCTTTCCCCATGAGGAAGTTTTTCACCGCCTTCAGGGGCACCTCGAGGCCCGCCCTGCCGTTTTGCGGGCATACCATGCTTCCACTATAGCCGCGGTATCCTAACCCCATGAGGCTTCGCTTCCGGGAAAACGGCCCCTACGTCCTGGACCTGCCCGAGGGAACCCCCTTCCGCCTGAACGGGGAGGAGATGCGGCTAGAAAGGGCCAACCTCGCCCTTTGCCGCTGCGGCCAGTCCGGAAACAAACCCTTCTGCGACGGGAGCCACAAGGAGGTGGGGTTCCAGGCGGAGAAAGGGGAGCTGGAAACAGCCCCCTAGGGGCTAGGCCCAAAGGGACGAGGACCCAGCCCCAGAAGCAGCTACCGGACCCCTTGGTCCTTAGCCCTCCTCCGCCAACGCTCCAGGATCCTTTTCCGGCCAAGCCCCTCCCGCAGGGCCTGTTCCTCCGCCAAGGCCAGCATGGCCTGGGGGAACCCCACGGCCTGCAAGTCCCCCTGGTCCGCCTCCTGGTAGGCCTGAAGAAGAGCCGCCTCCAGAAAGTCCGCGGCCAGATCCACCCAAGCCTCCCCTCCTTGCCCCTCCTCCGCCGCCAGATAAAGGGCCCGCTCCAGGTCGTAGGCCAGCCGGGCCAGGTCCTGAAGGGGATGGCCCCTACCCTCCCTGCCCAAGGCCAGAAGGAAAACCTCCCCTTCCGCCTCCACAAAAGCCTCTAAACCGCGGTTCAGGAGGGGTATCCCCTCCCCCTCTCCCTCCGCCTCCCGCAAGGCCCGGTGCAAAAGGGCAAGCCGCACCCCCAGAAGCCGGGCCAGGGCCTCCAGCTCCCCGAGGGCACCGGCCACCAGGCCCAAGGCCCCCTCGCCAACCGGGTGGTCTTGCAACCGGGCCAGGCCCTCCCCCGCCAGCCTCAAGGCGTGGGCAAAGGCCTCCTGGGGACGGCGGGAAGGGAGGGTACCGGTGAGGGCCAAGGCCCGCCGTCCCTGGCCTCGAGCCCAGTAAAGCCCCCCTATGGGCTTCAGGACCCAAGGGAGATCCAGGCGGGACAAAAGGCGCTCCGTACGGTCCAGCCCCCCATCCTGGACCAACCCCACCTGGAGCCAAACCCCTTCCCCTGCCGCCAGACCCGGGCGGAGAAGCTCCAGGGTTTCGGGAACGGGACCCGGATGGTGGCCCCGGTAGTGGGCCCTGAGGCTCCGGCCCTCAAACCCTTGGGCGAGCCTCCTTAAGAGGAGGGCGTAAAACCCGGGGTCCTGGGAGAGCTCAAAGAGGTATCCCCCTCCCCGCACCCGGGCGAAAAGCCCCGGGCCTTCCCCCTCCCGGCGCAGGGCGATGGGCAAAAAGGCCTCAAGGGAACCCTCCTCCCCCTCGAGGCGCAGGAGGGTGAGGTACAAAGGGGGTTCCTTCTGGAAACGAAGGGCGTCCTTGAGCTCCACCCGCCTGGGCCTCAGGGCCAGCCAAGCCCGCTCCCCCAGCGCCTTACCCAAGGCCCCCAGGAAGGCGGCCCGGGCCCTTTCGTCCACCAAAGTATCGATGAAGAGGCCCTCCACACCGGCGGAGAGGGGCACGGAGGGCAGGCCCTGGAGTCCCTCTGCCTCCTCCTGGGGCGCGGCCCCGTCGGAAAGGTGGAGGCGCTCCACCTCCTCCTTGGGCCTTAGGGCAAAGAGGCTGAAACCATGGGGACCCAAGGCCAGGCGGTAACGCCCCTCCACCGGGGGAAAGGGGCTTTGGGAGAAAAGCTCCACCGGGACCTGGCCCTCATACCCCTCCAAGGGCAGGTCAAAGGCCTGGGTGTAGCGGGAGAGGTTGGCCACCACCAGGACCTTCTCCCCCTGGTACTCCCGCACGTAGGCCAGGATCCGCCGGTTCTCCACGGGAAGCAGGCGCAGACTGCCCCGGCCCAGAACCCGGGCGTACCGGTTCCGGATGCCCAGGAAGCGGCGCACGAAGTTCAGGAGGGAGTGGGGGTTTTCCCTCTGGGCCTCCACGTTGACAAAGTGGTAGCTGTAGGGCCCCTCGCTCACCGGGGGCAGGAAGAGGCGGTGGTAGGGGGCCCGGGAAAAGCCCGCGTTCCGGTCCGCCGACCACTGCATGGGGGTCCGCACCCCGTTGCGGTCGCCCAGGAAAGGGTTATCCCCCATGCCGATCTCGTCCCCGTAGTAGAGGATGGGGCTTCCCTTTAGGGTGAAGAGGAGGGCGTGAAGCAGCTCAAACCGCCGCCTATCCCCACCCAGGAGGGGCATGAGCCTGCGGCGGATCCCCAGGTTGATCCGGTACCTGGGGTCAGGGGCATAGACCTCCCAGAGGAACTCCCGCTCCTCCTCCGTGACCTTCTCCAGGGTGAGCTCGTCGTGGTTGCGCAGGAAAAGGGCCCACTGGGCGGTCTCCGGTATGCCCTCCGTCTCCTGAAGCATGGCCTCAATGGGGCCCCGGTCCTCCCGGCGCAGGGCCAGGAAAAGGCGGGGCATCAGGGGGAAGTTGTAGGCCATGTGCACCCCGTCCCCCTCCCCGAAGTAGGGGAGGGTTTCCTCGGGCCACATGTTGGCCTCAGCCAAGAGGACCTTACCGGGGCCATAGCGCTCCTCCAAGGCCTTGCGCAGGCGTTTCACCGCCTCAATGGTCTCGGGAAGGTTTTCGCAACTGGTCCCCTCCCGCTCGTAGAGGTAGGGGATGGCGTCCAGGCGGAAACCGTCCACCCCCATGTCGGCCCAGAAGAACATCACCTGGTGCATGGCCCGTTCCACCTCGGGGTTGTCCCAGTTGAGGTCGGGCTGATGGTGGTAGAAGCGGTGCCAGTAGTAGGCCCCGGCCACCGGGTCAAAGGTCCAGTTGCTGGGCTCAAAGTCCTGGAAGATGACCCGGACCCCCTTGTACTTGTCCGGGGTATCGCTCCACACGTAAAAGTCCCGCATGGGGCTACCCGGCTTCCTGGCCTCCTGGAACCAAGGGTGGTCGCTGGAGGTGTGGTTGAGGACCAGCTCGATGATGACCCGCATCCCCCTGGCGTGGGCCTCGTCCAGGAAGCGCCGGAAGTCCTCGAGGGTCCCGTGGACGGGCAGGATCTGGTAGTAGTCGGAGATGTCGTACCCATCGTCCCTTAAGGGGGACTGGAAGAAGGGCATGAGCCAAAGGGTGTTCACCCCCAAGGCCTCCAAGTAGGGCAGCTTTTGCCTCAAGCCCTCAAAGTCCCCGTAGCCGTCGTCGTTGGCGTCAAAGAAGGAGCGCACGTGCAGCTGATAGATGACCGCATCCTTGTACCAAAGGGGATCCACGGTCCCCAAGTATGCGCCGTTAGAGGTACGACTTCAAGTAGGCCAGGACCGCCTCCTGATCCCCAAGCCGCCCTTCCGGGTGTAGACTCCTCGCATGTGGTGGAAGGAAACCGTGATCTACCAGATCTATCCGCGAAGCTTCCAAGACACCAACGGGGACGGCATCGGCGACCTGGAGGGGATCCGCCGGAGGCTTCCCTACCTGAAGGGCCTGGGGGTGGGGGCCCTCTGGCTCTCCCCCTTTTACAAGAGCCCCATGAAGGACTTTGGTTACGACGTGGCCGACTACTGCGAGGTGGACCCCATCTTCGGCACCCTGGAGGACTTTGACCGCCTCCTAAAGGAGGCCCATGCCCTAGGGCTCAAGGTCCTCATCGACCTGGTGCCCAACCACACCTCGGACCAGCACCCCTGGTTCAAGGAGTCCCGCAGCTCCCGGGATAACCCCAAGCGGAACTGGTACATCTGGAAAGACCCGGCCCCGGATGGCGGCCCCCCCAACAACTGGCAGAGCTTTTTCGGAGGCCCCGCCTGGACCCTGGACGAAGGGACGGGGCAGTACTACCTCCACCTCTTCCTGCCCGAGCAACCCGACCTCAACTGGCAAAACCCCGAGGTGCGGGAGGCCATCCACGAGGCCATGCGCTTCTGGCTAAGGCGGGGGGTGGATGGTTTTCGGGTGGACGTGCTCTGGCTTTTGGCCAAGGACCCCCTCTTCCGGGACGAGCCGGGTAGCCCCTCCTGGCGGCCCGGGCTTCCCGACCGCCTGCGCCACGAACACCCCTATACCGAGGACCAGCCGGAAACCTACGCCTACGTGCGGGAGTTGCGGTATGTCCTGGACGAGTTCAGCCAGCCCGGACGGGAACGGGTCATGGTGGGGGAGATCTACCTTCCCTTCCACCGCCTGGTGCGCTACTACCGGGCGGGGTGCCACCTTCCCTTCAACTTCAGCCTGATCACCGAAGGCCTGCCCCACTGGCAGCCCGAGACCATCGCCCGCATCGTGGAGGCGTACGAAAGCCTCCTCACCCCCTGGGACTGGCCCAACTGGGTCTTGGGCAACCACGACCAGCCCCGGTTGGCCTCGAGGCTCGGGGAGGCCCAGGCCCGGGTGGCCGCCATGCTCCTCTTCACCCTGCGGGGCACCCCCACCTGGTATTACGGGGATGAGCTGGCCCTGCCCAACGGGGAGATCCCCCCGGAAAGGGTCCAAGACCCCGCAGCCCTAAGGCAGAAGGACCGCGCCCCTGCGGACTACCACAGCCTGGGCCGCGACCCGGAGCGCACCCCCATGCCCTGGGATACCTCCCCGTACGCCGGTTTCTCCACGGTGGAGCCCTGGCTCCCCCTAAATCCCGACTGGCCGGTGCGAAACGTGGCCGCCCAGGAGAAGGATCCGAAATCCATGCTCCATCTGGTGAAACGCCTCATCCGCCTTCGCCAAGACCCCGGGCTCCTCCATGGCCCCTACCGCACCCTTCGGGCAGGGGGCGGGATCTACGCCTACTTGCGGGGCGAAGGCTTCCTGGTGGCCCTGAACTTCACGGAGCGGGAAAAAGCCCTGGAGCTCCCGCAAAAGGGCCAGATCCTCCTCTCCACCCACCTGGACCGGGAGGAGGCGGTGGAAGGCATCCTGCGCCTGCGGCCAGACGAGGGAGTAGTGGTACGGCTAAGCGGGGTCCGGGTGGAAGGGGTGTGAAGGCCAAAGGGCCAGGCCCTAGGGCCTGGCCCCCCTGGTGCCGGGGGCGGGACTCGAACCCGCACGTCCTTGCGGACAGCAGATTTTGAGTCTGCCGCGTCTACCGGTTCCGCCACCCCGGCGCGCGCACCCTAAGGATAAGGCCCAAGAGGAAAAGCGTCAACGCCACCCCCACCGCCCAGTCCCCGTAGCGGACATAGAAGGTGCTTCCTTCCCTCAAGCCATAAGGCGCCAGCAAGTACCCCTCCTGGTGCGGGGGGATCTGGGCCGCCACCCGGCCGTAGGGGTCTATGCTGGCGGTGATGCCGTCGTTTCCCACCCTCAGGAGCCAGCGCCCCGTTTCCACCGCCCGCAAGCGCCCTAAGGCAAAGTGCTGTCTGCCCCCAAAGGAAGGCCCAAACCAGGCATCGTTGGTGAGGAGAACCAGCACCCTAGCCCCCTCCCGGGCCAGGGTGCGGGCCACGGAAGGAAACACGGACTCATAGCAGATCATGACCCCGTAGGGGCCGATGGGGGCCAACCGGTCCCCTGGCGTCCGGTCCGAAAGCTCCCCCAGGCCAAAGGCGCGAAAGAAATAGCCGTACACCCCCCCCAGGACCTCCCGAAAGGGAAAACGCTCCCCAAAGGGCACCAGGCGCACCTTGTCGTAATGACCCAGGACCCTGCCATCCTGGTAAAGGGCCGCCCGGTTGGGGCCATAGAGGTTTAGGCCCGTGAGGAGGAAACGGCCCGCCAGGAGGTGGTCCAGGCCCCCTGGGATCCCCCAGACCGCCGTCTCTGGCCAGACCACCAGCCGGGCCTCGGGATGCCTTTGCAAGCCCTCCCGCGAGAGGCGGAGGTAGACCTCCTCGTCCAGCTCCCCCTGGACCTTGGACAAGGGGTTGATGTTGCCCTGGACCAGCAGGGCCTTCCCCTCCCCCGTGGCCGGGGGTAGGGGCACCAACCACAGGACTGCCCAGGGAAGAAGAAGCCCATAGCGGCGTTCCCGAAGGCCCCAGGCCAAAAGGAGGACCAAAAGGGAGAGGAGGTAGACCCCACCCCAAGCGGCCAGCACCCGCCCTGGGGCCTCCACCAGGCTGTAGCCCAAGAACCCCCAGGGGAAGGCCAGGTCCCCTTGCTCCGTGAGCCACTCCAGCACCACCCATCCCCCCACCCGGGCCAGGGGCGTGGGGGTAAGGGCGAAGAGGAGACCAAAGGAAAGGGCCTTAAAGAGCACCAGGGGAAGAAAGGGCAGAGCCCCCAAGGGGCCGAAGAGCTGGGTAAAGCTCTGGGGAAGCCAGATGAGGTGGAGGCCCCAAAACCCCAGGCCCATGAGGAAGCCCGTGCGAAAGCCCCCGCGAAGGAGAAAGGCCAGGACCAACGGGGCGAAAAAGCCCAAAGGGAAAGGGGGCAGGGTGAGGGCGAGGAGGAGGCCCAGGAGGAAGGACCGCACCCCTTTACCATAAGGGGTGGGCACGGGTTTTTTCACAGGCTTTTCTCCCCTTGCGTGAGAAAATGGGCCCATGCGCCTAGGGGTCCTTTCCGACATCCACGCCAACCTACCGGCCCTGGAGGCGGCCCTCGAGGCCCTGAGACAAGAGGGGGTGGACGAGGTGCTGGTCCTGGGGGACCTGGTGGGCTACGGCCCCCACCCCAAGCAGGTCATCGGACGCCTGATGAAGGAAGGGCTTCCCGCCATCGCCGGGGCCTGGGACCTGCGGATCGCCTACCCCTTGCCGGCCAGCCTGCCCGAAGGGGTGGGCAAGGCCACCTTGGAATGGACCCGGGCCCAGCTCTCGGAAAAAGAACTGGCTTATCTCCGCTCCTTGCGCCTTTCCCATCGCAAAACCTACGGGGAAAAGCGCCTCGTGGCCTTCCACGGCGCTCCGGGAAACCCCGAGAAGCACCTGGACCTCCTGGGCCCCGCCAAGGAACTCCTGCCCCATCTGGAGCGTTACAATGCCGCCACCCTCCTCTTAGGAGGCCGGCACCTCCCCCTTGCCCGGCGGGTGGGAACGGGCCTTTTGGCGGACCCGGGGAGCGTGGGCCTCAGCCTCAGCGGGGAGCCCGGGGCCGACGCCATGGTCCTGGACACGGAAACCCTAGAGGTCCGCTTCCTAAAGGTGCCCTACGACCTAGGCCCCCTGATCTTTGACCTCAGGGCCTGGGGCCTCCCCCCGGTCCTGGAAAGGGTCTACCGCACGGGGCGCTTCCTCAAGGAGGACTAGGGCCTCGGCCCGGATCCCTTCCTCGGGGTCCCTTAGAAACCCCTCCACCCCAAAGCCAGCCCGGTGAAGGGCATGGAGGGCGGTGCGGCGCACCAGGGGGTGGGGGTCCTTCGCCGCCAGCCCCATGAGGTCCTCCCCCAAACCCAGGTTGCTCAGGACGATGAGGGCGTTCCGGGCCATGCGGGCCCTTCCTGGGCGGGCGAAGGCGGTATCCCCGAACTTCCGCTGAAAGCCCCTTCCCGAGAGGCGGAAGAACTCCTCCAGGTTGGGATGGGCCAGCTCGGGCTCCGGCCGAAAACCTGGCCACACCCGGCCAAACCGGTCCCAGGGGCAGACCTCCTGGCAGAGGTCGCACCCCAAAAGCCACTCCCCTATCCCCGGCCAAACCTCGGGCGGGATGAACCCCTTGTGCTCCACGGTGAGGTAGCCCACGCACACCCGGGCATCCAAGGTGCCGTCCCCCAGCAGGGCCCCCGTGGGACAGGCGGCCAGGCAACGGGTGCACCGCCCACAGCGGTTGGGGTGCCCAGGGAAAACCTCCACCTCCAAGGAGGTGAGGAGGACGCCAATAAGGGCGTGCACGCCGAAGGCCGGGGAGAGGAACATCCCGCTTTTCCCAATCCAGCCCACCCCAGTCAGGGCCGCCAGGGTGCGCTCGGGAAGAGGCCCGTGGTCCACGTAACCCTTGGCCTCCACCCCCAGGCTTCTCGCCAGGGCCTCCAGGGCCTTCATCTCCTCCCCCAGGAGCAGGTGGTAGTCCCGCACCCAGGCGTACCGGGCCACCCGGCCCACCCGGACTCCCCCAGGGGGCACCCCGGGGTCAGGGTAGGCATAGGGGGCGAAGACCACCAGGGCGCTTCGCGCCCAGGGAAAGCGGCGCTCCGGGTGGAAACGGGCCTCCACCTCCCTTTCCAGGTAGGCCATCCCCCCGTGCCTTCCCTCGGCCAAAAAGCGCCGGAAGCGGCCCTCCGCCTCCTCCGGCATGGCGAGGGGCGCCCAGGCGTAAGGAAGCCCCCGCTCCCGAAGGGCTTCCTCTAGAAGCGGGCGGGCCTCCACGGCTTCACTTTAGGGCGAAGGCCCAGGGGAAGCCGGTATAATCCCCGGCATGGAAGAGCTGAAGATCGCCCTCCTGGGCGGAGGCACCGTGGGAAGCGCCTTCTACGCCCTGGTCCAGGAGCGCCTCGAGGACTTCCAGGCCCTGGGCTTCTCCCCCCGGTTCCTGGGGGTCTTGGTGCGGGACAAGGGCAAGCCCAGGCCCATCCCCCCCGAGCTCCTTTGCACCCACATGGACCTCCTGCAGGCGGACGTGGTGGTGGAGGCCATGGGCGGGGTGGAGGCTCCCCTGGGCTGGGTGCGCCCCGCCCTGGAGGCAGGCATCCCCCTCATCACCGCCAACAAGGCCCTTTTGGCGGAGGCGTGGGAGGCCTTGCGCCCCTTCGCCGAGGAGGGGCTCATCTACCACGAGGCCAGCGTGATGGCCGGCACCCCGGCCCTCTCCTTCCTGGAAACCCTTAGGGGAAGCCGGCTTTTGGAGCTCCACGGGATCCTGAACGGCACCACCCTTTACATCCTTCAGGAGATGGAAAAGGGGCGGACCTACCGCGAGGCCCTCCTCGAGGCCCAGCGCCTGGGCTACGCCGAGGCGGATCCCACCTTGGACGTGGAGGGCATAGACGCCGCCCACAAGCTCACCCTCCTGGCCAGGCTCCTGGTGGACCCCGCCTTCCCCTTCCCCAGGGTGGAGGCCCAGGGCATCACCCGCCTCACCCCCAACCTCCTCCAGGAGGCCCAGGCCCAAGGGAAGAGGGTGCGCCTGGTGGCCAGCCTCTTTGGGGAAGGAGGGCGGTGGCGGGCTGTGGTGGCTCCCCGGCTTCTGCCCCAGGACCACCCCTTGGCCCAAGCCCAGGGCAACATCCTATGGGTGCGGGCAAGGCCCCTGGGCGAGGCCTTCGTGACCGGGCCGGGGGCGGGGGGCGGGGCCACAGCCAGCGGCCTATTGGCGGACCTCTTCCGTTTCCTCTCCGGAAGCCTGGGCCACCTGCCGGCCCCGGCCCCCATCCCGCCCTTGGCCGAGGGAACCCCCTTTCCCGGGGTAGAATGATCCCATGAGACTTCCCCTCTTGGAACGCTACCGGGCCCATCTTCCCGTGTCCCTGAACACGCCCGTGATCTCCCTGCTGGAAGGCTCCACCCCCCTGCTCCCCCTAAAGGGCCCTGAGGAGGCCCGAAGGCGGGGCATACGCCTCTACGCCAAGTTGGAAGGCCTAAACCCCACGGGCAGCTTCAAGGACCGGGGCATGACCCTGGCGGTGTCCAAGGCGGTGGAGGAGGGGGCCAAGGCGGTAGCGGCCGCCAGCACCGGCAACACCGCCGCCAGCGCCGCCGCCTACGCCGCCCGGGCGGGGATCCGGGCCCTGGTGATCCTGCCCGCGGGGTACGTGGCCCTGGGGAAGGTGGCCCAAAGCCTGGTGCACGGAGCCCGGGTCATCCAGATCGAGGGCAACTTTGACCAGGCCCTGGCCCTCACCAAGGCCCTCACCGAGGCCTACCCGGTGGCCCTGGTGAACTCCTTGAACCCCTACCGCCTGGAAGGCCAGAAGACCCTGGCCTTTGAGGTGGTGGAGGAGCTGGGGGATGCCCCCCACTACCACGCCCTCCCCGTGGGCAACGCCGGCAACATCACCGCCCACTGGATGGGGTACAGGGAGTACCACGCCCTGGGCAAGGCGAGCCGCCTCCCCCGGATGCTGGGCTTCCAGGCGGCGGGCGCCGCCCCCTTGGTCCTGGGCCGGCCCGTGGAGAAGCCGGAAACCCTGGCCACCGCCATTCGCATCGGCAACCCCGCCAGCTGGCAGGGGGCCATCCGGGCCAAGGAGGAGTCCGGTGGAACGATAGAGGCGGTGACGGACGAGGAGATTCTCGCCGCCTACCGCTACCTGGCCGAGGAGGAGGGCGTCTTCTGCGAACCCGCCTCCGCCGCCGCCATGGCCGGGGTGTGGAAGCTCTTGCGGGAGGACCGGCTGGATCCGGGAAGCACCGTGGTCCTCACCCTCACGGGCCACGGCCTCAAGGACCCGGCCACCGCGGAGAAGGTGGCGGGGCTCCTGCCCCCGGTGCCGGCGACCCTCGAGGCGGTGGCCCAGGCCGCGGGGCTGGTGTGATAAGCTTGGGCCATGTCCGAGGCGAAAAACACCCCCAGGAAGCCCAAGGAACCCTTCCCCGGGGCCTACTACCTGGCCGGGGCCATCACCCTCACCCTCATGCTCTTCTTCCTGATCCTCGGGGCTACCCTTCCGGCGGGGGTGGCGGGGTTCCTGGTGGCCTTCGTCCTGGGCCTTACCGTCAACCCCAAGTACGTCCCCTTCTTCCTCGTGGCGGGGGTCTTCTCCGCGGCCATGGGCTTTTTGGGGCAGGAGCCCCAGGTGGCCTGGGGCGGGGTGGCCCTGGCCCTTTCCCAGGTGCTGGTCAAACGCCTCAACTGGACCTAATGAACCCTAACCGCCTATCCCAAAGCCTGGCCCTCCTGGGCGTGGCCGCCTACGCCTACTTCCTCTTCCTCCGCCCCACCCAGGAGGGCATGGCCCTGGCGGTGGGCCTCTTCGTGGGCACCATGGGCGTGGCCTATGGGGAGAAGCCCTTTCCCGTGCCCTTCTTCCTGGGCCTTTACGCCCTGCTCTTCCTCCTGCAGCTCCTCTTTGGCCACCCCCTCCCCTTCCTGGCCGGGGGGGCTTTGGGGGTGGGCCTCCCCTATCTGGCCTACCGCCTGCGAAAACCCGCCAAGTAGAGGAGGGCCCCCAGAAGCATCCCCTCCCCCAGGGCGGGCAGGTAGAGGAGGAGCTCCCGCACGTCCAGGCGCAGGTGGAGCAGGAGGGGCCAAGGGAGAAGGGTCCAGGCCAAGCCCGGCTGCCCGTAACCCGCCGCCAGGAAAACCCCGGCCCCAAGCCCTCTCAGGTAGGCCAGCCACCCCGAGCCCAGCTCGTTTTCGTACACGAACCAGATCAGGTTGAGCCAGACCCCCAGCGCCCAAAGGGGCAGGCGGTGCTGCCAGCGGAAGGCCAGGAAGAGGAGGAGGACGAACCCCAAGACCTCAAGCACGGGCCACCTCCCGGGAGCCATGGGCCTCCAGGTAGGCCACCAGGACCTCCAAGGCCTTCTCCACCGCCTCATCCAGGTCCTCGCCCGGGATCACGGGAACCCCCTCCTCCTGGGCCCAACGGAGGAGGTGTTCCTGGATAAGGCGGATCTCGGAGAAATGGGTGAGGTACTTCTCCCCAGGCCGGGCATGGGCCGTTTCCTGGTCCCTAAGGAGGAACCGGTCCCGGTGGAGCTTCTCGTCCTGAAGCGCCACCAGCATGGGAACCGTGAGCACCCTGTCCCGGTAAGGGTGGTCCAGGTAGCGGGGAACCACATGAACCCCCTCCAGCACGATGGAGGTCCCCTCGAGGGCGCTCCGTTCCTGGATGGCCCTAAGGCCCACCGCCACCCGGGCCACCTGGTCCAGGAAGCCCCGCATCACCCGCTCCTCGTGGCTTTCCTCCCCGCCCAGGTCTGGCAAAAGGGCCTTCCAGGCCTCAAAGGTGGAGAGGTGGAGGGTGGGAAGAAGGTCCCGGGAAAGGGAGGCCCGGAACACCTCCCGCACGGCGTCCGAGGGAACGATGTGGGTGATGCCCAGGCGGTAGGCCAAGGCCGAGGCCAGGACACTCTTCCCCACCCCGGTCACCCCACCGATGAGGATGTGCACCGGGCGGGCGCTTCGCCTCAGGCTCCGAAGGAGGAGGTACCGCCTGGCCACCTCCTCCCCCGCCTCCTTGAGAAGCGCCTGGTACACCCTTTCCCGAAGCTCATTCCGCCGGATCACCCTGCGCCCCTCCTGGCGCAGGGCCTTTTCCATCTCCCGGGCCAGCCGGTACGCCCCTTCGGGGGAAAAGCCGATGCCCATCAGGGACTGGGCCAGGATGCCCTTGGAAAAGGGCATGCGGGGCTCACCGCTTTCTTCCTCCACGAAAAGCTCCCCGGCAAAGGCCTGGCGCTGGAGGTAGCGCCTTTTGGCCCCCTTCCCCAGGGCCCGGCCCACCACCTGGGCCACCACCTCCTCCAGGCGTCGGGCGGAAATCTGCTTGACGCCCTCCTGCCTGAGATGCCCCTCCACCGCCTTGGCCAGCTCGTGGGCCTCCTTGAGGGAAAAGCCCGCGTCCTCGAGGCTTCTCGCCAAGAGGCCCTTGGAGAAGGGGCGGCGCCTTTTCCCCTCCAGGACCAGGATCTCCTCAAAGGGAAGGGTCTGCCTGGCAAGCCTCCCCGCCGCCTCCTCCCCCAGGGCCCGGGCTACCTCCTCCAGGAAGACCTTGCGCAGGACCCCCGGGGCCACGGCCGAAGCCCCCTCCGCCTTCAAACGCTCCTCCACGGTATGGGCCACGGCCTGGGCGGCCTCCAGGGGCACCCCCAAGGGCAGGAGGGCCTCCACCAAGAGGCCCTTGGAAAGGGGCCACCTTCCTCTGCGTAGGCGAACGAAAACCTCAGCCACTCTCTGGCATCATAGCACTTTACCCATGGGCAAGGGCTTTCTTGACAGGGGTTTTCCCCGCGTGTTACCATACCTTACGGCTTGGCGCCGTAGCCAAGTGGTAAGGCAGAGGTCTGCAAAACCTCCATTCGCCGGTTCGAATCCGGCCGGCGCCTCCAGAACGTGGGCGCGTAGCTCAGGTGGCCAGAGCACTACCTTGACACGGTAGGGGTCGGTGGTTCAAGTCCACTCGCGCCCACCAAGAACCCCCGGGGCTGGCCCCGGGGGTTTCCTCATCCCTTGGAGGCCAGCGGCGCCTGGGGTGCAAACTGGGCCTCCTCGGGAAGTAGGCGTCTTTTCTTGGCCCGGCGGTAGACCGCATCCCACATGCGGCAAAAGGAACACACCGCCCCCGTGGTGGGGTAGCCGCACCGCTCGCAGGCCCTTAGGGCCACTTCTTCGCCCGCCTGGAGTTTGGGCTGTATTCTTTCCAGAAAGCCCTCGAGGAACCGCAGCTTCGCCCCGGGCAGCTCCTGCTCCACCCGGTTTAGGGCCTCCTTGTAGAGGAGGCTCTTGGCCCCCAGGGCGTTGGGGCACTCCTCGTGAAGGTAGCGGATCCCCCTCAGGAGGGTGTAGGAGAGCACCTCCCGCTCGCTAAAGCGGTAAAAGGGCTTGACCCGGGCAGCCAGGCCCGGCTTCTCGGGAAGCACCGGCCCCTGGCGGACCAGGGCGTCCTCCTGGGGGTTCAGGAGGTTGCCGAAGAGGACCGCCGCCTCGTCGTCCAGGTTATGGCCGGTGGCCACCACCCTAAAGCCCCCCTCCACCGCCACCTGGTTGATGATGTACCGCTTGGAAAGGCCGCAGGCGGAACAGGCCACCCGCCCCGAAAGCTGGGCCAGCTCCGGAACCCCAAAGCCATAGGCCTGGCGGAGGTCCACCACCCAAAGCTGGAGGCCCCGGTCCTGGGCGAAGCGTTGCGTGACCTCCAGGCTCCGCTCCGAGTAGCCCCCGATCCCCAGTTGCAGGTGAAGCCCCACCGCCTGGTAGCCCAGCCGCCAAAGCACATCCCAAAGGGCCAGGGAATCCTTCCCCCCGGAAACCGCCACCAACACCCGCTCGCCGGGTTGGAGCATCCTGTGGCGGCGGATGGCCCGCTCGGTTTCCTTGACGAACCACTCCAGGTAGTGCTCCTTGCACAGGGCAAAGCCCCGGCCCCGGAGCTCCACCTGGGCCTTTTGGCCGCAGACCTTACACACCATGGCCCCCAGAAATGGCGGACAGGACCTCGAGGGTATCCCCCTCCCCCACCCTCTCGTCCAGGGTGAGAAGCTCCTCCCCGCGGATCACCACCACCGTTTCGGGATTCAGGCCGAGCTCCAGGAGAACCTCCTTCAGGGGCCTATCCCCCTTCACCTCCACCTCCTGGCGCTCGGGCAGGCGCAACACCACCTTCATCCTGCTAGTGTATCAGGTGGGTCCGCAAAAGCTCCATGAGCCTTTCCAGGGTGAGGCGGTTTCGCTTCTCAATCTCCCGCCTCCGGGGGATCTCCGGGTAAGGGGCCTCGGGATCGTGCAAGGTGGGGGTAAGGGGCTTCCCCAACCTGGCCTCCCATGCCCGAAGCCACCCCTCTGGCAGCGCCCCGGGAAGGGGCAGGCCATGAACGGTGTGGTAGAGGAGCGCCCAGACCCGCACGGCGGCGTCCAAGCTGTACCCACCCCCCAGGGTGATGAGCACCCGGCCCCCCGTGTAGGCATCCGCATACTCCAGGATCAGGCGGAAGATCCTCTCATAAGCCCGGGTGGTGAGGAGAAGGTCCGCCAAGGGGTCCTGGTGGTGGGCGTCGGCCCCCGCCTGCACCACCAGCACGTCTGGGCGGAAGGCCCCTAGGGCCCAGGGCACCAGGGCCTCAAAGACCTCCAGGTAGCTTTCGTCCTCGGTGAAGGGCTCCAGGGGAAGGTTCAGCTTCCTCCCCAACCCCTCTCCCCGCCCGATCTCGTGCACGTGGCCCGTCCCCGGGAAGAGGTAGCGCCCCGACTCGTGGAGGCTCAGGGTCAGGACCTCCTTCTCCTCGTAGTGGATCCACTGCACCCCGTCCCCATGGTGGACGTCAATGTCCAGGTACGCCACCCGCAAGCCCGCCCGGGTCAGATGGCGGATGGCCACGGAGAGGTCGTTGTACACGCAAAAACCCGAAGCGCGGTCGTACTGGGCGTGGTGTAGCCCCCCGCCCAGTTGCAGGACCCGCCTCTCCCCGGCCAGGATCCGCCGCGCCCCCTCCAGGGTGCCCCCCACCAGGATCCTGGCCGCCCGGTCCATGCCCGGGAAGACCGGGGTGTCCCCCGTGGCGAGGCCGTAGTGCTCCAGATCCGGCACCCGCTCCCCCCGGCTCGCCGCCTCCACCCGCTTCACCAAACGCTCGGAATGCACGGAAAGCACGTCCTCCCGGGTGGCCTCGCCTGGGGCTAAGGGCTCCCGCCACACCCCTAGGGCCTTAAGAAGCGAGACCAGCATCTCCAGGCGTACGGGGCTGAAGGGGTGGTGGGGCCCGAAGTCGTAGAGGCGGTACTCGTCCCGGTAGATCACCATGGCTTCTTGGGAGGCCAAAGCACCTCAAACCCCTCCTGGCGTAGCCCCTCCGCAAGAAGGTGGGTTTCCAAGGTGTTCACCCGCACCACCGCCCGCACCCGGTCCCCATCCTCCGGATAGGAGAGCAGGGAATGGATGTTAATCCCCCGGCCCGCCAAGAACCCGGTAAGCCGGGCCAGCTCCCCCACCCGGTCGGGAAGGCGCACCTCGAGGCGCCCCGAGGGTTCGGTGACCCCGGTGAGCTTCAGGAGGGCATCCAAAAGGTCTATCCCCGTGACGATCCCCACCAAGGCACCATCCTCCAGGACGGGTAGGGAGCCGATCTTCCTTTCCCGCATCACCCGGGCCGCCTCCTCCACCGGGTCCAGGGGATGGGCGGTGACCACCTCCTTGGTCATCACCTCCGCCACCGGGGCGCACTCCGGGCAGGCGCCCTTGGGGTTGAGGCGGCTGGTGGCCAAACGGATATCCCGGTCGGTGATGATCCCCACCAGCCTGCCCTCCTCCACCACCGGCAGGTGGCGGATGCCCTTTTGCAGGAGGAGGCGGTAGGCCTCCTCGAGGGTCACCCCGGGCTCCACCGTGACCACGGGGAAGCGCATCACATCCTGAACCAGCATAAAAAAAGTATACCCCGGCGGGACCCGCCGGGGCCTTTCCCCCAAGACCTACAGGATGTCGTCCCGGATGCAGGCTTTGAAGTGGCCGGGGGCCACCTCCTTAAGCTCCGGCACCACCTGGGCGCACTCGGGAAGGGCGTACCGGCACCGGGTACGGAAAACGCAGCCCGACGGGGGGTTGATGGGCGAGGGGATATCCCCTTGGAGGACGATGCGCTCCCGCTTCACCGTGGGGTCAGGGATGGGCACCGCGGAAAGCAGGGCCTCGGTGTAGGGGTGCTTGGGGTTGCGGTAAAGCTCCCGGGAGGAGGCGATCTCCATCACCTTGCCCAGGTACATCACCGCCACCCGGTCGGAGATGTACTCCACCACCGCCAGGTCGTGGGCGATGAAGAGGAGGGTGAGGCCCAGCTCCTCCTTCAGGTCCATGAGGAGGTTCACCACCTGGGCCTGAATGGACACGTCCAGGGCGGAAACCGGCTCGTCGGCCACGATGAACTCCGGGGCCACCGCCAGGGCACGGGCGATGCCGATCCTTTGCCTTTGGCCACCCGAGAACTCGTGGGGATACCGGCGCATGTGGTCCGGGGAAAGCCCCACCAGCTTCAAAAGCTCCGCCACCCTCTCCGTGCGCTCCTGGGGCGTCTTGCCGATCCCGTGGATGATGAGGGGCTCGGCGATGATATCCCCCACGGTCATCCGGGGGTTCAAGGAGCTAAAGGGGTCCTGGAAGATGATCTGCATCCGGCGGCGGTACGGGCGGAGCTTGTCCTTGGGAAGGTCCGTGATGTCCTGCCCGTCAAAGAGGATGCGCCCCCCCGTGGGCTCGATGAGGCGCAGGAGGGTGCGGCCCACCGTGGTCTTGCCGCTACCCGACTCCCCCACCAGGCCCAAAACCTCCCCCTTCTTGATGGCGAAGGAAACCCCATCCACCGCCTTGACGCTTCCCACCACGCGGGAGAGGATCCCGCCGCGGATGGGGAAGTGCTTTTTTAGGTCCTGGATCTCCAGGAGGACATGGTTTTCCCTCATGCCCGCACCTCCCGGATCTCCCGCCAGCGCACGCACCGCACCTGGCGGCCATCACCCGTCTCCTCCAAGGGGGGCACCTCCCGGTCGCAAAGGCCTTCCACGTGGTGCTTGCACCGGGGGTGGAAGGCGCAACCCGGGGGCAGGTACAAGGGGTTGGGTACGTTGCCCGGGATGGCCTCGAGGCGCTCCCGATGCTCCGCCGCCAGGTCCAGCCGGGGCACGGAGTGGAGAAGCCCCCGGGTGTAGGGGTGCAGGGGCTCCTTGAAGAGGGGCACCACGTCCGCCTGCTCCACCGCCCGGCCCGCGTACATCACCACCACCCGGTCCGCCATCTCCGCCACCACCCCCAGGTTGTGGGTGATGAAAAGGATGCTCATGCCGATCTCCTCCTGGAGCTTCTTCATCAGCTCCAGGATCTGGGCCTGGATGGTCACGTCCAAGGCGGTGGTGGGCTCGTCGGCGATGAGCAAGGAAGGGTTGCAGGAAAGCGCCATGGCGATCATCACCCGCTGGCGCATCCCGCCGGACATCTGGTGGGGGTAGTTGGCAAGGCGCTTCTTGGGCTCAGGGATGCCCACCAGGTCCAGCATGTGGGCCGCCAGCTCCATGGCCTCCTTGCGGCTTTTCCCCTGGTGGAGCATGATGGCCTCGGCGATCTGGTCCCCCACCGTGTACACGGGGTTCAAGGAGGTCATGGGTTCCTGGAAGATCATGGCGATGTCGTTGCCCCGGATGCGGCGCATCTCCGCCTCCGAAAGCTTTGCCAGGTCCCGCACCTGCCCGTCCTTGCCCCGGAAGCGGATCTCCCCGCCCACGATCCTGCCTGGAGGCGTGGGGATGAGCCGCATGATGGAGAGGGCGGTCACGCTCTTCCCCGAACCGGACTCCCCCACCACCGCCAGGGTTTCCCCTTTGTCCACATGGAAGGAAACCCCGTCCACCGCCTTCACCACCCCATCGTCGGTGAAGAAGTGGACTTTAAGGTCTCTCACCTCCAGTAACCGCTTTTCGTCCATGCGCACTCCTTCGGGCTCTGCCCTCAAAACACCTCACCCGTTATACGCCATACCGGGCCAAAAGAGAAGGGCCTACTGCCTCCGCCTGGGGTCCAAGGCATCCCGCAGGCCATCGCCCAAAAAGTTCCAAGACAGCACCGAAAGGAAGATGAAAAACCCGGGCCACAACACCCAAGGCCGGTCGGTAAAGGAGGCAAACCCCCCCTGCTGGGCCGCCTGGAGGAGGAGGCCCCAGCTGGTGTAGGGCTCCGTGACCCCAAGCCCGAGGAAGGAAAGCCCACTTTCCCCCAGGATAAAGCCGGGGATGGTGAGGGAAAGGCTCACGATCACGTAGCTGGCGGTGGCGGGCAGGATGTGGCGGGCGATGATGCGGGAATCCGAGGCCCCTAGGGCCCTGGCCGCCTGCACGTAGTCCATCTCCCGCACGCTGAGGACGATCCCCCGCACCACCCGGGCCAGCCCTCCCCAGCCGATGAAGCCCAGCAGGCCCACCACCAGGTAGAAGGTGAGGAGGGGATCCACGTTGGTGGGGAAGACCGCCCGCAAGGAGATGAGGAGGAAAAGGCTGGGAATGGCGGCAATGATCTCCACCGTGCGCATGATGAGGTCGTCGGGGTCCAAGCGGAGGGGCTCCCGGAAGACCCGCCGGAGGATCGCCAGCGCCGCCCCCACCCCCAAGGCCAAAACCAAGCCGTCGATCCCGTAGGAGAACCACTCCTTGCCCGGGCTCAGCCGCACGAAGGACCAGGCCAGGTACAAGGCCCCCATGGCCACGGCCACCCACAGAAGGAGGCCCAAAGGCCCCAGCACCAACCCAAGGCCCCGCCACGCCCTGGGGGGAAGGGAGAGGGCGAAGGGGCGCCCGGAGAAGTAGCCGGCGATCCCCCCTAAAAGGAGCCCCAAGGCGAAGGAGACCAAGGCCGAGAGGATCCCGATGGTGAGCGAAACCTGCCCACCGTAGACGATGCGGCTGAAGAGGTCCCGGCCAAAGTTATCCGTACCCATAAGGAAGATGCGCCCCGGGGGATCCACCCCAATGAGCCTTAGGTCGGAGCGGAACACCTTGAAGACGGTGTAGGGCTGGTCGGGGGTTCGCACGAAAAAGCGCAGGTAGAACTTGCCCTGGGATGGATCCTCCTCGTAACGGGGCTGGAGGGTTACCGGATCAATGCTGGGTTTGGTGGCGTAGACAAAAGGCCGACTGAGCCTTCCCGTTTCGGGGTCCACAAAGTGGATTCGGGTGGGCGGGTGGTTCCCCTTGGGGGGATAGAGCTCATAGTAGTTGGGATCGTAGGGGCTGAAAAACCCGGCGAAGGCGGCCATCAGGTAAAGCACCAGAAGAATGCGCCCGCCCCAGACCGCCAGGCGGTGCTTGCGAAACTGGCGCAAAACCAGCTGGGTGCGGGCGGTAGAAGACGAAAGGCGTTCCACAGATCACCCCTATTCGTAGCGGATCCTGGGGTCCACCCAGGCCAGGAGGAGATCGGAGATGAGGTTGCCGATCATCAAGAGGACCAGGCTCACCGTGAGAAAACCGGCGATCACGTAAAGGTCCTGGTTGGCGATGGCGTCCAGGAAAAAGGGGGTAATACCCGGCCAGGCCATAACCACCTCCACGAACCCCGCTCCCGAGATCAGGCTGGGAAGAAGCCCGCCCAAGGTGGCCACAAAGGGAATCACCGCGTTGCGAAAGGCGTGCTTGTAGAGGACCACCCGCTCGGCCAAGCCCTTGGCCCGGGCGGTCCGGATGTAGTCCTGCCCCAAGACCTCTAGCATCTGCCCCCGCATGAGGCGGGAAAGCCCGGCGATATCGTTGGCGGTGGCCACCAGCACAGGCACCACCGCATGCCAGGCGATGTCCAGGATCTGGCGCAAGGGCGGCATCTGCTCAAAGCCGCTGCTGGTCATGCCGGAAACCGGAAAGATAAGGGTACCCGTGCGGAACTTGATCTGGAGAAGCACGTAGATGGCGATGAGCGCCAGGAAAAAGCTGGGCACGGAAAGCCCGATATACGCCAGAAAGGAAAGGATCCTGTCCCCCAAGGAGTACTGGCGCACCGCCCCATAGACGCCGATGGGAATGGCCACCAGGTACAGAAGAAGGGTGGAGGGGATGACGATTACCATGGAGTTCACCACCCGGGGCCAGATCACCTCCAGGACCGGCGCCTGGAAGGCGAAGGAGTAGCCCAGGTTGAGGTGGAGGAGGTTATTCATCCAGAGGAGGTACTGCTCGTAGATGGGCCGGTCCAGGCCGAACTGGGCCCTAAGGCGGGCGATGGTCTCCGGGGTTACCTTGGGATCCAGCTCCCGCTGGGTCAGGTAGTCCCCCGGGGCCAGCTGGATGATGAGGAAGGCCAGGAAGGTAGCCCCGAAGAAGGTGGGGATCAGGTACAGGATTCGGCGAAGGATATATGCGGTCATGGCTTCCCAAAGTATCCCCGGGGCCGATAGACCCCGGGGATACCCTACGGCTAGCTCACTTCTTGATGAAGGTCAGCTCCAGCTCCCGCTGGCCCCAGATGCTGCTGATGATGGCATCGGGGTGCTCCCCACCCAGGCGGTTGTTCCAGGCGGGGTGGTAGTTGGGCCCGGCGATGTAGATGACGGGCAGGAGCTGGGCCTCAATCTCCTGCATGCGGTAGCCGATCTCCACCCGCTTCTTGAAGTCCAGCTCGGTGCGGCCACGGGAGTAAAGGGCATCCAGCTGGGTTTCCCTGGGATCCAGGCACTGGCCCGACTTGTTCCACATGTGCAGGTTACCCTTGCAGGGCACCACGTTGGGGCCAAAGGGCCAGTCGAGGCCGCCGCCGGTGAGGCCGATGATGATGGCGTCAAAGGGCCGGTCGGGGCCCGAGGAGAGGAGCTGGCCCACCAGGGTGTTGAAGTCTATGGCCTGGAAGTTGACCTTGACCCCCACCTTCTTGGCCTCGTCCACGATCAGCTTGGCGATCTGCTCCCGCTGGGTGTTGCCGGCGTTGGTGGCGAGGTTAAACTCAATCCGCCGCCCCCGGGAGTCCACCAGGTACCCCTCCCGGTCCTTCTTGATGAAGCCGAGCTCGGCAAGGAGCTTGGCCGCCTGCCGGAGGTCATACTCGTACTTGGGCACCTTGGGGTTGATCCACTGGGTAAGCACGGGGTAAACGCTCGTGTACATGGGGGTGCCCAGACCGCCGTAGACGATGTCCACCACCGCCTGACGGTTCACGATGTGGCTCATGGCCCGGCGGAACTTATCCGAGCGGAAAAGGCTTTGCTTGAAGGGATCCGAGGCCTTGTTCCAGTTGAAGACCATGAACTGGCTGCTGGCCACCGGGGAAGCGTTCACCTTGAGGGTGGCGTCCAAGCGGCCTTGCTGGATGGCCTGGCGCACCTGGGAGATGTGGTCCACGGTGGAGGGGGCAAAGACGTCGATGTTCCCCGCCAGGAACTCGGCCAGCTGGGCGTTGGTGTCCTTGACGATCTTGATCTCGTAGCGGTCCAGGTAGGGCAGGGGGTTGCCCGCCGCGTCCTTGTTCCACTCCCCGAAGGCGGGGTTGCGCTTCAGCACCAGGCGCTCCCCCGGGCGGTAGCTCTCGATGAGCCAGGGACCCCCGGACACGATGTTCTCGGGCTTTTCGTTCAGGGTCCACATCTTCTTGATGCCCTCCGCCCCATCCTTCTGGTAAACGGGCCCGAAGATGTGGGCCGGCCAGGGCGCAAAGCTGGCCACCCTAAAGGCATCCGCATCCGTCCTGGGGTAGATGAAGCGGATGGTGTAGTCGTCAATCTTGCGCAGGGTGATGGGCTTGCCGTCAATAAAGAAGTCATCGTACCTGTTGGACCCCACCGCCTTATCCGTGTGGATGCGCCAGGTCATGATCCAGTCGTCGGCGGTGATGGGACGGCCGTCCGACCACTTCATGCCCTTGCGGATCTTGAAGGTGATCTCCAGCTTGTTGGCGCTTACGCTGAAGGACTCCGCCATGTAGGGGATCCAGTCCCCAGTGGTGGGGTCGCGGATGACCAGGCCCCTGGCCCCCGAGATGGTGGCCGGCACGTTATCCGCCTCGGCGGTGATGAAGGGGTTGAAGGTGCGGTAGTCGGAGATCGTCGCTTGCCTCAGGGTACCTCCCCGCTTCACCTCAGAGGGCTTGGCCACGGTCCACTTCTGGGGCCAGACAAAGGTCTGGGCGCTGGCCACGCCGGCTAAAGCTAAAGCCGCCGCCAACCAGAAAGCTTTCCTCATAGGTCTCCTCCCGAAACCTTACGCTGGTCAAGGTACCCCCACTCCTTGGACCCTGTCAAGGGTGAGGGGCCAACCTTGACCCCAGAAGGGGGCCATGGAAAAATCCCCTCTATAAGGAGGGGACATGCGGGCAATCCTGATGGAGGCTCGAGGCGGCCCGGAGGTGCTCAAGCCCGGGGAGGTCCCCGCCCCCGAGCCCGGTCCCAAAGAGGTGCGCCTCCGGGTAAAGGCTGCAGCCCTCAACCACCTGGACATCTGGGTACGCAAGGGGGTGGCCAGCCCCAAACTTCCCTTACCCCACGTGCTAGGGGCTGACGCCAGCGGGGTAGTGGACGCGGTGGGCCCTGGGGTCACGGGGTTCGCTCCGGGAGACGAGGTGGTGGTGAACCCCGGCCTCTCCTGCGGGCACTGCGAGCGCTGCCTGGCGGGGGAGGATAACCTCTGTTCCCGGTACGAGATCCTGGGGGAGCATCGCTGGGGAGCCTACGCGGAGTACCTGGTGGTGCCCGAGGTCAATCTCGTGAGGAAACCGCAAAACCTCTCCTTCGTGGAGGCGGCCGCCATTCCCCTCACCTTCCTCACCGCCTGGCAGATGGTGGTGGACAAGCTCCAGGTGCGTCCTGGGGAAGAGGTATTGGTGATGGCTGCGGGCAGCGGGGTGAGCGTGGCCGCCATCCAGATCGCCAAGCTCTTCGGGGCCAGGGTTATCGCCACCGCAGGCTCGGAGGAAAAGCTCAGGAAGGCCAAGGAGCTGGGAGCCGATGAAACCGTGAACTACACCCACCCCGACTGGCCCAAGGAGGTGCGCCGCCTAACCGGCGGGAAGGGCGCCGACAAGGTGGTGGACCACACCGGGGCCCTTTACTTTGAGGGGGTGATCCGGGCCACGGCCAATGGGGGCAGGATTGCCATCGCCGGAGCTTCCTCGGGGTACGAGGGCACCCTTCCCTTCGCCCATGTGTTCTTCCGGCAACTTTCCATCCTAGGCTCCACCATGGGCTCCAAAAGCCGCCTCTTCCCCATCCTGCGCTTCGTGGAGCAAGGCAAGCTCAAGCCGGTGGTGGGGCAGGTACTCCCCCTGGAAGAGGCGGCCGAGGGGCACCGCCTCCTGGAAGAGAGGCGGGTCTTCGGCAAGGTGGTCCTGCAGGTGGACTGAGGACACGTTTCCCTAGCGGAGCGCGTAAAATGCCGGGGAGAGGTGAGGCCATGGAGCACACAGACGTGATCATCATCGGCGCCGGGCCAGCGGGGCTTTTCGCGGGCTTTTACGTGGGCATGCGGGGGCTCACCTTCCGCTTCCTGGACCCTCTGCCGGAACCAGGGGGGCAGCTCGCCGCCCTTTACCCAGAGAAGTACATCTACGACGTGGCGGGCTTTCCCAAGGTGTATGCCAAGGACCTGGTGAAGGGGCTAGTGGAGCAGGTGGCCCCCTTCCACCCCATCTACAGCCTGGGGGAGCGGGCGGAAACCCTGGAAAAAGACGGGGAACTCTTCAAGGTGACCACCTCCTCCGGCAACACCTACACCGCCAAGGCGGTGATCATCGCCGCCGGGGTGGGGGCCTTTGAACCCCGGCGCCTGGGGGCTCCAGGGGAAAAGGAGCTCGAGGGCAAGGGCGTCTACTATGCGGTCAAAACCAAGGCCGAGTTCCAGGGGAAACGGGTCCTGATCGTGGGGGGTGGGGATAGCGCCGTGGACTGGGCCTTGAACCTCCTGGGTACCGCCCGGGAGATCACCCTGATCCACAGGAGGCCCCAGTTCCGGGCCCACGAGGCCAGCGTGAAGGAGCTCCTCAAGGCGCACGAGGAAGGGCGGCTCACCGTGCTGACCCCCTACGAGGTGCGGCGGATTGAGGGGAAGGAGCGCGTGGAAAAGGCGGTGATCTTCCACAACGCCACCCAGGAGGAAAAGGAGCTGGAGGTGGACGCCGTCTTGATCCTGGCGGGCTACCTCACCAAGCTGGGGCCCTTGGCCAACTGGGGGCTGGAGCTGGAAAAGAACAAGATCAAGGTGGACACCACCATGGCCACCAGCATCCCCGGGGTCTACGCCTGCGGGGATATCGTCACCTATCCGGGGAAACTCCCCCTCATCGTGTTGGGCTTCGGCGAGGCCGCCATCGCCGCCAACCACGCCGCCGCCTACGCCAACCCCGCCCTGAAGGTCAACCCCGGCCACTCCTCGGAAAAGGCCGAGGAGAAAGCCCCCGCTTAAAGACCCCTCCTCCCTTCAGGCCCCGGGCTACCCCGGGGCCCCTCTTTGTCCTAAGATGGGGCATATGCGGGTTGCCCTTTTCATTGACGGGTCGTACATGTACCTGGCCGCCAAACGCCTGGGTTGGAATGTGGACCACCGCCGGGTTCTCACCCAGTTCGCCACCCCGGAGCAGCTTTACAACGCTTTCTACTACGTCCCCATCACCGACCCCGAGGACGAACGCCAGCAACGCTTCATCGACGCCCTGGTCTTCATGGGGTACACGGTGCGTAGCCGTCTGGTGCGGGGGGATGCCCGGTTTGAGGCCATGATGGCCACGGACCTCCTCACCACCGCCCCCCGCTGGGACCGGGCCATCGTGGCCAGCGGCTCGGGGGATCTGGCCCACACCTTTAGCGCCCTGCGGGCCATGGGCAAGGAGATCCACCTCCTGGGCGTGCACGAGCTTGCGGACCTCGAGCTCCGCAACCAGGCGGACCGCTTCCTAAACCTCCCCGAGTGGCGGGAGGTGCTGGAGAGAACCCTGGGGGGGCGCCGCACCTATGTGGGCTACCCCGTGGAGGCCACGGTGGAGGTGCTCCCTGCCCCGGTGGAGGACGCCCAGCCCTAACCCATGCCCCCAGGCCCCTGGCTGGTGCTGTTGGCAGCGGGCCTTTTGTACCTGGCCCTTCCCCTTCCCCCTACCCTACCCCCCTCCCCCAGCCTCAGGGACCTCCTCCCCTACCCCAAGGCGCAACGGGAAGCCTGGGTCAGCCTCCACCTGGGCTTGAAGGCCAGCCTGCACCTCCTTTTGGACGAGAAGGCCGCCCGGGCCTACGACCGCCTGCTCCGCCTCGAGCTCAGAAACCAGCGCTCCGGCAAGCGGTCCGCCTACCCGGAGCCCAAGGGCGCCCTCCTGGCCGCCAAGCGCTGGGTGGAGGCCATCGGCCAGGCCCGGCGGGGGCAGAAGGTGGACCTCGAGGGCCTGCCCACCGCCCCCCACCACGTGCTCCCCCACGCCCAGGAGATCCGCGCCGCCGCCTACGCCCTCGGCATCCCTTACGGGGTGCTGGCCGCCATCGTGGACAACGAGCAGTACGGCGGGGACAAGGCCCTGGGGCTTTCCCGGGGGGTGCGCCAAGCGGCGGACGGCCTCGCCCAAGGGCTGGCGGAGGTCCAGGGCCACGCCCCCTTGAGCCGCACCCTGGGCCTGGCCCAGATGAGCTGGGAGGACGCCCTCAAGCAACAAGACCGCCTGCGCCTCTTCGGGGCCTGGGACCCGGCCCAACCCTTTCCCAGGACCGAAACCGAGGCCAGGAAGGCCCTGGAGAACCCCTACCTCAACCTCCTCTTCACCGCAAGCCGGCTCCGGGGGTACTTCAACGCCCTTCTCGGCCTTCCCCCATGGGACACCCGCCCCCTGGAGGACCCCTGGCTTTACTACCTGGGCCCCGCCTGGCACAACTACCCCCTTAGGGCCCAGAACCTGGAAACCTGGGAGGACAGCTTCCACGGCTTCTTCAAGGGCCTCTTTTACCAAGTGGCCCTGGAGGGGCGCTGGCACTTGGCAGGGCAGACCCTGATCCCCCTCAAGGCCTGGGGGCCGGGAGCCAAGGAGACGCCTCCCTCTTCCCTACCCGCCCTCACCCCCTAAGCCCTTCTGGGGCCCAAGCCAGGGCGGGGCGCTTAGATCCGCTCCATCCAGGGAAGGGGTTCCCCAGGGGGGAGCACCGGCCACCTCCCTTGCCGCATGTGGTGGAAGATGGCCTCCACGGCCTTTTCCGCTTCCTCCACCCAAGCCTTGGGGTAAAGGGGAAGCTTGGCCAAGAACTCCTCCCGGTCAAACACCTGGCAGACGTGGTCGGCGCGGCAACGCACGTCCAGCTCCAGGTCGTACTGGCGAAACCCCCTTCCCGTCCACTCCGCGGGGGTCTGGACGTTCCAGTAGTACTCCAACACCCGGCCTTGGCGCACGTCCGGCCCCCCGGAGTACCAAGCCCCAGGGAAGAAGGCCACATAGGCATCGTGGTCCAGCACCGCCTTCTTGCCCTTGGCCACGTGGTGGAAAACGCCCCCCTGGGGCAAAAGGGTCAGGACGCCTTCGGGCCGCACCTCCACCACCTGGGCCTCCCAGAGGTAGTGAAGGCTATCCCCGGGGTACTTGTAAAACTCCACCCGTACCCAATCCCCGGGGGCAACCGGCCAGACCGCGGCCCCCATCCGCAAAACCTAAAGCACCCGGTGGCCTACTTCTTGGTGCTGATGCCCAGGACCCTGTAAAGGGCGCAGAAGCCGGTGACCGCCGTGAAGAGCAAAACCACGCCCACGATGCCCAGGATCCAGTTCCAGGGCGAGGCCGACTGGAAGGCGAAGTAGAAGAGGACCAAGGCCAAGACGAAACGGATGACCCGGTCGGTGGTGCTCTCGTTCACCGTCATGTTCCACCTCCGCTTTTAGCTTATACCCTAGACCCCCAGTTTGGCCTCAGGCCCCCTTGTGCTACAATAGGCCTTCGGCTAGGGCCGTTAGCTCAATCGGTCAGAGCGGCCGGCTCATAACCGGTTGGTTGCAGGTTCAAGTCCTGCACGGCCCACCAAGGACGGGACCCGCCCTCGCCAGGGGGCGGGTCTTGCGCCCAAGGGGCACGAACCCACCTTTAAACTCAGGGCGTGGACGCCCTGCAAGCCTTCCAAGTCCTGGACCTCCGCATCGGCCGCATCCTGAGGGCCGAACCCCACGAGAAAGCCCGCAAACCCAGCTACAAGCTTTGGATTGACCTGGGGCCCTTGGGGGTTAAGCAAAGCTCGGCTCAGATCACGGAACTCTACCGCCCCGAGGACCTGGTGGGCCGCCTGGTGGTCTGTGCCGTGAACCTGGGAAGCCGCTCCATTGCCGGCTTCCTTTCCGAGGTGCTGGTCCTGGGGGCTAAGGATGGGGAGGGCCGGGTGGTCCTCCTCACCGTGGAGCGGGAGGTGCCCCTGGGGGAGAAGGTCTTCTAAAGGGTCCGGGTCACCTTGGTGAGGTGCCGGGGCCGGTCGGGGTCCAGGCCCCGGGCCCGGGCCAGGGCCTCCACCTTGGGGTAGAAGGCCTGGGCCAGAAGAAGAGGGGTGAGCTCGGGCTCGGAGGCCACGGGCAGGGCCAGGGGGGAGTCCGCCAGGGCCAGGGCATCGGGTTCCGGGGAGAGAAGGAGGAGGTGAGCCCCCTTCGCCTTTAGCCCCGCCAAGGTGGCCAGCAGGCCCTCCAGGGTCTCATCCCTTTGCGCCAAGACCAGCACGGGAAAGCCCGCCTCCAAAAGGGCTTGGGGACCATGCAGGAACTCCGCCGCCGAAAACCCCTCCGCATGAAGCCCCGCCACCTCCTTGAGCTTCAAGGCCGCCTCGAGGGCCAGGGGATACGTGAACCCCCGCCCCAGGAGGAAAAGGTTTTCCGCATCCACCAGGTAATCCAGCTCCCCCACGGTGTCCAAGGCCCGGTGCAGGGCCTCGGGTAAGGCGGGCAGGGCCTGGCGCAGGTGGGAGGCCTCCACCAGGTGGGCCAGGAGGTGGACCGTGGCGGCCAGCATGGCAAGAAAGCTCTTGGTGGCCGCCACCGCCTTCTCCTCCCCGGCATGGAGGGGAAGGACCACCTCCGCCCCGCGGGCCAGGGGGCTATCCTCCCGGTTCACCAAGGCCACGGTGAGAACCCCCTGGGCCCGGTAGGCGGCCACGGCCTCCAGGAGGTCCGGGCTCTCCCCGCTTTGGCTGTAGGCCAGGAGAAGCGAAGGAAAGGGCACCCGGGGCCTGGCCCGGTAAAGGGTGAGGACGGAAGGGGCCAAGGAGAGGACGGGCCATTCCAGGCGGGCCTCGAGGAGGTACTTGGCGAAAAGGGCCGCATGATCGGAACTCCCCCGGGCCACGGTAAGGGTGAGGGCCGGGGGGCGCCGCCTCAGGAAGCGGGCCAGGCTTCGCACCTCAGCCTCGTTTTCCCTAAGGAGATGCTCAATGACCTTAGGCGCCTCCTCCGCCTCGGCGCGCATCCAAGAGGCCATGAGTCCACTATAGGCCATGGGGAAGTTCCCTCTTGCCACCTGGTCCTTGCCCGAAGGTGGTGGTATACTTCCACGGATGGACCGCATCGTCATCCGGGGGGCGCGGGAGCACAACCTCAAGAACATCAGCCTGGAGCTCCCACGGGGCAAGTTCATCGTCATCACCGGGGTTTCGGGCTCGGGCAAGAGCACCCTGGCCTTTGACACCATCTACGCGGAGGGGCAACGGCGCTACGTGGAAAGCCTCTCCAGCTACGCCCGCCAGTTCCTGGGGGTCATGGACAAGCCCGAGGTGGAAAGCATCGAGGGCCTCTCCCCCGCCATCTCCATTGACCAGAAGACCACCAGCCACAACCCCCGCTCCACCGTGGGCACGGTGACGGAGATCCACGACTACCTCCGCCTCCTTTACGCCCGCATCGGCACCGCCTACTGCCCGGAGTGCGGCCGCCCCATTGAGAAGCAGTCCGCCAGCGAGATCACCGACCGCCTCCTGCAGAAGCCTCCGGGCACCCGGGCCATCCTCCTGGCCCCCCTGGTGCGGGGCAGGAAGGGGGAGTACCGCAAGCTTTTCCAGCAACTCCTGAAGGAAGGCTACGCCCGGGTGCGGGTGGACGGGGTCATCTACCTCCTGGAGGAGGCCCAGGGGCTGAACCTGGAAAAGTACGAGAAGCACGACATTGACCTGGTGATCGACCGGGTGGTGCTCAAGGAGGAGGAGCGCCCCCGCATCGCCGAGGCGGTGGAGCTCTGCCTCCTCCGGGGGGAGGGGCTCATGCGGGTCCTCTACCCGGACTCCGGCCAGGAGGAGCTTTTCTCCGAGAAGTTCGCCTGCCCCGAGCACGGAAGCGTCCTGGAGGAGCTGGAGCCCCGCATCTTCTCCTTCAACGCCCCCTACGGGGCCTGCCCCGCCTGCTCCGGCCTTGGGTACAAGCAGGAGTTTGACCCCGAGCTGATCGTAAACCCCGAGCTCTCCCTGGCCGAGGGGGCCATCCTGCCCTGGGCCCGGGGGCGGGACACGGGCCGTAGCTACCTTTGGGACCGGCTTAGGGCCCTGGCGGAGCACCTGGGCTTTGACCTCAAGACCCCCTTCAAGGACCTGCCGGAGGAGGCCAAGCAGGCGGTGCTCCACGGGCTTCCCGAGCCCTTTGAGGTGGTCTTCCGCCGCGGGGGAAAGGAGACCTTCCGGGTGGAGGTCCACTACGAGGGGGTCATCCCCTGGCTCACCAAGCGGTACCAGGAGGCGGAGTCCGAGGGGGTGAAGGAGTTCCTGGAGGGCTTCATGTCCCTGAAGCCCTGCCCCGCGTGCGGGGGCACCCGCTACAAGAAGGAGGTGCTCTCGGTGCGGGTGGCGGGCAAGAACATCGCCGAGGTTTCCGCCCTGCCGGTGCGGGAGGCCCTGGCCTTCTTCCAGAACCTGGAGGAGGAGCTCAGCCCCTTCCAGGCCCAGATCGCCCGGCCCATCCTGCGGGAGATCGTGGAGCGCCTGGGGTTTTTGGTGGGGGTGGGCCTGGACTACCTCACCCTGGACCGGGCGGCCAACACCCTCTCCGGGGGCGAGGCCCAGCGCATCCGCCTGGCCACCCAGGTGGGGTCGGGGCTCACCGGGGTCTTGTACGTGCTGGACGAGCCCTCCATCGGCCTCCACCCCCGGGACAACCAGCGCCTCATCCAAACCCTGAAGCGGCTCCAGGGGCTTGGCAACACCCTGATCGTGGTGGAGCACGACGAGGAGACCATGCGGGCCGCGGACTGGATCGTGGACATGGGGCCCGGGGCCGGGATCCACGGGGGGGAGGTGGTGGCCCAAGGCCCCCTGGAGGAGATCCTACGGAACCCCAAAAGCCTCACCGGGGCCTACCTGCGGGGGGAGAAGCGGATCCCCGTGCCCAGGGAGCGCAGGAAGGGAAACGGCAAGTGGCTGGTCCTAAGGGGGGCCCGGGAGCACAACCTGAAAAACGTCACCCTGCGCATCCCCCTGGGCCGCTTCGTGGCGGTGACGGGGCCTTCGGGCTCGGGAAAGAGCACCCTGATCCACGACATCCTCTACGCCGCCTTGGCGCAAAGGCTCATGCGGGCCAAGGCCACCCCCGGAGCCTTTGACGCCCTGGAGGGCCTCGAGCACCTGGACAAGGTGATCGAGATCGACCAGTCCCCCATCGGCCGCACCCCCCGCTCCAACCCCGCCACCTACACGGGGATCTTTGACGAGATCCGCGACCTCTTCGCCAAGACCCCGGAGGCCCGCAAGCGGGGCTACGGCCCAGGCCGCTTCTCCTTCAACGTGAAGGGGGGGCGGTGCGAGGCCTGTGGCGGGGACGGCACGGTGAAGATCGAGATGCTCTTCCTGCCCGACCTCTACGTGCCTTGCGAGGTGTGCAAGGGCAAGCGCTACAACAAGGAAACCCTTGAGGTCAAGCTCAGGGGCAAGAGCATCGCCGACGTGCTGGACATGACCGTCGAGGAAGCCCTGGAGTTTTTCCAAAATGTTCCCACCATCGCCCGCAAGCTCCAGCTCATGGTGGACGTGGGCCTGGGGTACATGCGCCTGGGCCAGCCCTCCCCCACCCTTTCCGGGGGCGAGGCCCAGCGGATCAAGCTGGCCACGGAGCTAGGCCGCAAGGCCACGGGCCGCACCCTCTACATCCTGGACGAACCCACCACCGGCCTCCACTTTGAGGACGTGGCCAAGCTCCTCTCCGTGCTCCACCGCCTGGTGGATGCGGGCAACACCGTGGTGGTCATCGAGCACAACCTGGACGTGGTGAAGACCGCTGACTGGGTGATCGACCTGGGCCCAGAAGGGGGCGACCGGGGCGGGGAGATCGTGGCCGAGGGCACCCCGGAGGAGGTGGCCCTTTCGGGAAGCCCCACGGGGCTCTTCCTGGCCAAGATCCCCGAAATCGCCGAGAGGCTGAAGGTGGCGGCGGATTAACTGCCCCTCTCCTGAGGGGGACCCTTAGGCCTTGGCGGATTTCCTGGAAGCCTGGGGAGGCTGGTGGCGGGCCAGGATCCCCTCCAGGGCCAAGGACATGGATTTTTCCAACTCCTCCCCGAAGTCCCGGTTAGGGGTGTAGGCCGCCCAGCGCAAGGCGGCGAGGAAGTAGAGATCGGCCAAGGTGCGGCCCATGCGTTCCAGGGAAAGGTCCTGCCGCACCACCCCCCTGTCCCGCAGGGGCTTGAGCACCTCGGCGATCAAATCCCCCAAGGGCAGGGCCATGAAGGCCGCCTTGGCCCGGATGGGGTCGGGGTTTAAAAGCTCATAGAGGAGGGGCAAGAGGAGGTCCTTCTCCCCTTGGGTAAAGGCGGCAAGCCTCTGGAAGAGGAGGCGCAACAGGGCCAGGGGTTCTTCCCCCTGGGCAAGCCCACGCCGCACCTCTTCCCGAAGGTCAGCCAACAGGAGGCTTCCGTACTCCAGGAGCACGGCCTCCTTGTAGGGGTAGTAGTTGAAGAAGGTGCCCCGGGACACGTGGGCGGCCTTGGCGATATCGGTGGCGGTGGTTTCCCGGAAGCCCCGCTGGCGGAAAAGGGCCATGGCCGCCTGAAAAATCCGCTCGCGGCGGCGCTTTTTTTGATACTCCCTCACGGTCATGGGGGTAGTGTACTACCGTATAAACTCATAGTTCAATCGCTTTTTGTGCCCAATCCTCCAAGGCCTTCCACAGGGACAACCCCCCGAGGGTGGAATAGACCTTGGCCTCCCGGTGGAAGGGAGCCTCCACCACCTGGTAGCCTTGCCTGGCCAAGACCTGGGCCACCTCGCCCCTGGCCGCCACCCGGGGAGGCAGCCGGCCCACCTCCGCCAGGAAGAGGTGGGCGTTGAACCCCAAAAACACCGCCCGCAAACCCTCCCACACCTCCTCCACGAAGGCCACGTAGGTGGGGTCCCGGGCCATCCGGGCCGGCCTTTGGGCCCCCGGGATGAGGAGGGCTTCCGGGGGTGGGGCCGCAGGGAAGGCGTAGGTGGGGGTCCAAACGGAGCCCGCCAGGGCCGGGGTTCCCTTGCGTCCCTTGGCCACGGTGTAGGCGGGAAGCCCCAAGCGCCGGCTCGCTTCCAGGGCGATGGCCGCTTCCAGCTCGGCAAACTCGGGAAGGAGCAAAACGGCCAGCACTTTGGACCATCCTAGCACCGCAGGCCGTCACCGCAGAAGCTGGTAGAGGAGAAGGGCGGCCTCCCCCCGGGTCACGGGATCGCCACCGGAAAACCTGCCCTCCCCCAAGGCCTGCAGGATCTGGTTCAGCAGGGACCTCCCCATGGGCCTCTGCAACTCCTCCTGGAAAAGCTCCCGGGCCTTCAACACCACCCTAAGGCGCTCCTCAGACCCCTTGGCCCGGTGGTAGTGCTCCAGGTTGGCCAGGAAATCCCCCAAAAGGATGGGCTGGGAGAGGCCCAAGGACCCCTTGAGGTAGTAGGGCCCAGCGAAGAGGCCCCGCCGCAGGAGGGCCACCGCCTCCCGGTAGCCCGGCCGGTCCGCCTCCACCCGCCCCTTCTCCGGGGAGTCAAGGCGTGCCCCCCGCTCCAGAAGCCGCCTGCGCAAGGCCTCCAGGCCCCCTGGGCTTTGGGCCAGCTCGTGGAAGCTGGCCAGGGGCACCTTTAGAAGCCCCGCCTGGGGCGCCTTGCGCAAGAGGGCCGCCGCCACCCCTGCCGCCTCCCCCAGGGCCATCTGTAAGGGGACCACCCGGGCGGAGAAGGCGGCCACGCTGTCAAACCCCGCCGCCTGGGAAACCACCAGCAGGTTCCTCAACTCCTGGGGCACCAGGCTGCGGAAGGGCACCCCGTAGGGCGCCGGGGTACCCAGGAGGTAAGGGGTTTCCCCGGGGAAGTAAGCCTGGCCGTCCAAGGGGTACCCCCCCAAGGCCACGGCGTCGGGAAAGGTCCGGCCCAGGAGAACCTCCTCCGCCCTTAGGCGGTAAAGGGCCTTGAGGTGGCGGCTTTCCCGGAGGTAAAGGTCCGGGGCCACCCCGCTCATGCGGGCGGTGCCAAAGAGCAGGGGATCCTTTTCCCTTAGGTAGGCCACCACCCGTTCGGCCTCGAGGGCCGCCTCCTGCCGCACCCGCTCCAGGCTCAGGGGATCCGCCCCCTCCAACCCAAAGAGGAGGAGGGCGTTCACCAGGAGGCTGCCGTCGTCCTGGCGGGCCAGGTTCAGGCCCCGGAGGGCATAGCGGTTGGGGTCGGAGGGAAGGTAACCCCGCACCAGACCCGCAAAGCCCCAGCCGCTCCTCCCCCAGGCCCCGGCCCCCGTGCGCCGCACCTGGCCCTCGTAGTTCAGGGCCAGAAAGACCGCCCCCCAGGGAACCCCCTCCAGCCGGAAGACCAAGGTGGCCGCCATGCGCCTCGAGTCCAGGCCGGTGTCCTCCCTGCCCTGGGTGAAGCTGGCCCCGGCGCGGAAGGCCAGCTCGGCGGTATCGCTGGCGTCCACGAAGTAAGGAGCGGAAACGGGACCCTCCGGGGTCGCCACCAGGGCCAGGCGGCCCGCCTCCACCTCCACCCGGTCCAAGAAGGCCTGGAGCCTAACCTCCACTCCTGCCTCCCGGAGCATGGCCCAGAAAGCTTCTTCCGCCCGCTTCACATCAAAGGAGGCCTCTTGCCCAATGCGGCGGTAAAACTCGCGAAACAGCCCTCCCTGGAGAAGGCCCTCCTGGTCCTTGGCCAGGTCCAGGGTGGCCAACCACCCTTGGGTGAGCACCCCCCCTACCCCCCGGCCGGGTTCCAGCAGCAAAACCCTAAGGCCCTCCTGGGCGGCGGCCACCGCCGCCATAACCCCTTGGGGGGTGGCCCCGTAGACCACCAGGTCGTACTGGGCCCAGGCCAGACCCCACCCCAAAACAAAGGCTAGGAGAAGAAAACGCATGGGCCGATGCGCTTGGCCAGCGGTCCCGGATCCCACCTCAAGGGAGGTGGGCCTTCGCCTCCTGGTACTCCGCCACCAGCCGCTCCACCACCTCCCTGGCGGAGGGGAGGTCCCGGATGAAGGCCACCCCGTGCCCGGCGGAGTAGACCTCCTTCCAGGCCTTGCCCCCACCCTGGCGGAAGCGCTCCAAGGACTCCCTTAGGAAGTTGGCGGGCACCCCGGTCACCTCGGGGGTGTACTGGATGTCCTCGGGGGTGGCCCTGAGCAGGGCTTCCTTGTACTCCAAGGGGGCTTCGGACTCCAAGGTGGCGATGAAGCGGGTGCCCACGTAGGCCCCGTCCCCCAGGGCCAGGGCCGCCAAAAGCTGCCTTCCCGTGGCGATGCCTCCGGCGATGAGCACGGGCACCCCCAGCTCTTCCCGCAACCAGGGCCCCAACACAAAGGGGCTTACCGTCCCCGCGTGCCCCCCGGCCCCGCTGGCCACCGCCACCAGGGCGTCGGCCCCGGCCTCCACCGCCTTCTTGCCGTGCCTTAGGCCCACCACGTCGCACCAGACCACCCCGCCATAGGCCTTGACCCGCTCCACCACCCGGGTGGGATCCCCCAAGGAGGTGACCACCAAGGGGACCCGGCGCTCGGCCACCGCTTCCAGGTCCTCCTCGAGGCGGGGGTTGTCCTTGAGGATCAGGTTCACCCCGAAGGGAAGCCCTGGGGGAAAGGTCTCCAAAAACTCCCGAAAGCCCGCATGGGTGCGGAAGTTCAGGCTGGGGATGACCCCGATGGCCCCGGCCTCGGCCACCGCCTGGAGCAACCTGGCCCCAGACACCAAAAACATGGGAGCGGCCACGATGGGATAACGGATGCCCAGCATGCGGGTGATGGCGGTCTCCATGGGGAGGATTTTACCGGGTTCAAGGATAATCGTGGGGTGGAACCGGAGCGCTCCCTCAGGCTCTCCATCTGGGAAGGCGTCTTGGCAATCCTCTTCCTCAACTGGAGCACCGGGGTGATGGTCACCGGGTACGCCCTGGCCCTGGGGGCTTCCCCCAAGGCCCTGGCCCTCTTGGGGGCCCTTCCCTTTCTGGCCCAGCTCCTAACCCCCCTGGCCCTTTTCCTCAGGGGAAACCGCAAAGCCTTGGCGGGGCGCCTCAACCTCCTCTCCCGGGTGCTTTTCCTGCCCGCGGCCTTGGCCGGTTTCTTGCCGGAAGGCTGGAGGGTCCCGACCCTGCTTTTCTTTGCGGGTCTTTCCCAGCTTCTGGCGGCCCCGGTGGGGGTGCTTTGGCTCTCCTGGATGGCGGACCTGGTGCCCGAGGAACGGCGGGGCCGGTATTTCGGCTTCAGGAACGCCCTCTTGGGCCTGGTGGGCACCCTGGGGAACCTCGGGGGAGGCCTGGTGGCCGACCGCCTCCCCCTGCCCCTGGGCTACCAGGCCATCCTCCTCCTGGGGGTGGGGGCCGGGCTCCTTTCCGTCTTGCTGCTACGCCTGCAAAGCGAACCCTCGGAATCCCCCTCCCCGCCCGCCAAGAAGGCGTTAACCATCGCCTGGCAGGACCTGGCCTACCGACGTTACCTGGGGCTCGTCTTCCTCTGGTACGGGGCGGTCATGGTGGGAGGGCCCTACGTCATCCCCTACTTCGTAAGGGTGGGTGGCCTCTCCATGACCGAGGTGGGCCTTTGGACGGTGATATCCGCCACCAGCGGCCTCCTCTTTGGCCCCATCTGGGGCCGCCTGGCGGACCGAAGGGGGCACGGGGTGGTCCTCCGGTGGACCAGCCTGGTGGCCGCCCTCATGCCGGGGCTCTGGCTCATGGGCTCGAGGGAGTTCCCCTGGCCCATATGGCTTTCCGCCCTGGCCGATGCCCTGGCCTGGAGCGGTCTGGGCACCGCCCTGGCCAACGCCGCCCTGGCCCATGCCCCCAAGGAAGTAAGAAACAGCTACCTGGTCCTCTTTTGGCTGGCCTTGGGCCTGGGAGGCCTCTTGGGAAGCTTGCTGGCGGGGAGCGTGGCCAGCCTCGGTTGGGGACCGAGCCCTTACCACCTTCCCATCCTGCTTTCCCTAGGCCTGCGGCTTGGGGTGGCCCTCCGCCTACGGAGGCCCTAAGCCCTTGCGCCGCATCTCCCCCCAGACGCCCCGCTTACGCCAGACCTGGAAGGTGGCAAGAAAACGCTCCCAGGCCAGGATCTGCCGGTAGCCCAGGCCCTCGAGGATGGCCAAAAGCAAAAGCGCCAAGCGGTCCCTGAGCCGGGGATAGCGCTGGAGGAGCAAGGTCTCCATGCCCACCGCCAGCTGGGAAAGAAGCACCCCGTAGGCCAGGGCGAGGAGAAGGAAGAGGAAGGCAAACTCCGCGTTGAAAAGGCCCAGAAGGTAGAAAACGGGCAAAAGCACATACCCCAAGACCTCCACCACAGGGGCCAAGGCCTCAAAGAGAAGGAAGTAGGGCATGGCCAGAAGGCCCAGCCGGCCATACCGGGGGTTAAAGAGCATGACCCGGTGGGTCCAAAGCACCTCCCAAAGCCCCCGGTGCCAGCGGTTCCGTTGCCTTCTTAGGGTGGCCCAGTCCGTGGGCACCTCGGTGTAGCAGATGGGGTCCGGGGTGTAGAGAATGCGGTACTCCCTTCCCTCCTCCCGGGCCCGGCGGTGAAGGCGCACCACCAGCTCCATGTCCTCCCCCACGGTGTCCGTGCGGTACCCCCCGACCCTTAGGACCTCCTCCCGGCGGAAGAGGCCAAAGGCCCCCGAGATGATGAGCAAAGCCCCCATGGCGCTCCAGCCCGCCCGGCCCATGAAAAAGGCCCGGGCGTACTCTATGATTTGCATTATTTCTAGAAAACCCCGGGGAAGGTGCAGGGCTTCCACCACACCTCCCCGCACCACCGCCCCGTTTAAGGGCCTGATGGTTCCCCCCACCGCCAGAACCCGGTCCTCCTCCAGGAAAAGACGGCTCGCCCGGAGGAGGGCCTGGGCATCCAGGAGGCTGTCCGCATCCACGGCGCAGAAAAGGGGGTAGCGGGCCAGGTTGAGCCCGGCGTTCAAAGCGTCGGCCTTACCCCCATTTTCCTTGTCCAACACGATGAGGTTGGGATGGGACAGGGAACGGTACACGGCCCGAACGGGCTTGGTGGGAAGAACCCGGCGGTAAACCCAGTCCACCTCCACCAGGTGGAAGGCCTCCTTGAGCACCTCCAAGGTGCGGTCCTTGGGCCCATCCGCCACCACCACCACCTCAAACTCCGGATACTGCAAGGCCAAAAAGGAACGCACCGAGGGGACAATGGTCTTCTCCTCGTTGTAGGTGGGCACCAGGATGGACACCGGGAGGTACGCCTCCCGCTCCAGAAGATCCTTTAGGGAAAGCTCGGAAAGCTCCCGGGCATAGCGGGCCACCATTCCCAGGCCGAAGAAGGCGAAGAGGGCATAAAAGAAGTTCAAAAAGGCGAAATACCAAAGGATAACCACCTGGTAAAAAAACAAGAAATCCAAAAGGAGGTTCACGCCCCCTCCCGTAGCACCTGCCCTGCCATGGCCCGGCCAAAGGGGTCGGGGTGGCTTTCCGCAGCCCGGGCCAAAAGGCCCTGGTCCATGAGCCAAAGCCCCTCCGCCGCCGCCCGGCGCACGTAAAAGGAAGGGTCGGAAAGGGCCCTCCACAAGGCCTTCTGGGCCAGGGGGTTCCCCAAAAGGCCCATGAGCCTGGCGGCATGGGCCCGCAGGAACTCCCGCTCGTCCTTCAAGGCCGCCAGCAAAGACCCCTCGTAACCCTGGGGTGGGTAGCGCAGGCGGTAAAGGGCACGCATGGCCGCCGCCTTCAGCTCTGGATCCGCATGGTCCAGGAAGGCAAGAACCCTTTCCACCAAGGGCAAAAGCTTCAGCCGGCCCACGGCCTCCAGGGCTGCCCACACCTCCTCCCTTCCCCCTCGGGCGAGGAAAGCCTCCACCACGGGGGTTGCCCGCTCCTCCAGGAGGAGGAGGACCTCCAAAAGGGCCCCGCGGGGTAGACCCGCCTGAAGGAGGGCCTCCGCCAAGGGTACGAGCCCCTCCTCCTGGGCCACCCGGGCCCCGGCCCGGGCCGCCGCCAGGCGCAGGACCGGATCCGGGTGGGCGAGGTAGGGGAGGATGACCTCCAGGGTCTCCGGCAAGCGGGCTTGGGCCAGGGCGTCTAGGGCCTCAAGCCGCAGGGGCCGGGAGGCGTAGCGGGCCCTCAGGACCCGGGGCCAGGGAGGTCTGGCCTGGCGAAGCCAAGCCGCAATCCGGTCGGAAAACTCCCCCTTGAGCATCTCCCGCAGGTTCAAAAGGGCCTCGAGGGCCGCCCGGGGCCAAGGGGGCGGCGGGGGCGGCTCCCCGCCGAAGAGGGCTTGGGTGAACCGCGTCAGCCACTCCTCATACGCCCTTCGCTCCAGAAGCTCCTTGCGGGCGGTGTAGGCGTGGTAGAGAAGGATGTAGGCGGAGAGGCCACTTAAGGCCAGCCCGGTCAGGACCAGGGCCTGGAAAACGGCCCGGTAGACCACCGGGTAGGCAAAGAGGTTAAAGAGCCGCCCCGAAAAGGCCACCGCCAGACCCCCCAGGGCCAAGGCCTCCAGCAGGACCACCAAGGCCACCAAAAGGGCGTAAAGCCGCTCACCCCGCCGCCACATACCGCTCCAGCCTGAGGACCAGCTCCTGGGGGCTGAAGGGCTTGGTGAGGTAGTCCTGGGCCCCAAGCCGCAGGGCCTCCACCACGGTGCGCTCCTGCTTGAGACCCGAAAGCACCAGGACCGGGGTGGGCTTCCCTAGCTCCTGGCGCAGGTGGCGAAGGAGGTCCAGACCGAACCCTCCGGGCAGGTTCAGGTCCAGCACGATGGCGTCCCAGTCCTGGCCCAGGGCCTCGAGGGCCTCAAGGAAATCCCGGGCAAGCCCCACCCCGTGGCCCGCCCGCTTCAGGGCCACCTCCAGCACCCGGGCCACCGTGGGATCGTCCTCCACCAACAGAACCTTTGCCATCCCGCTCATCTTATCCTCCTTAGGGAAGCCGGCTCAACAGCGCCGCCACCTCCTCGTCGGGCCTAAGGCGAAGCTCTGCCTGCAAAAGCTCCTTGGCCTCCTCCACCCGGCCTTGCTCCAGGAGGGCTTTGGCCAGGGTGAAGCGCCCCAAGGGGTAGTCCGGAGCCACCGCCAAGACCTGCCGCGCCAAAAGCTCCGCCTCCTTGGCCCGCCCCAGGGCCAACGCCACCTCCGCCAGGCCCCAGCGGGCATCCAGGTTCCCCGGGTCTTCCCCAAGGACCCTGCGGTAGTTCTCCTCCGCCTCCCCATAGCGCCCCATGTGGTAGAGGAGCCGGGCGTAGCGCACCCGCACGTCGGGGCTGTCCAGGAGGGCCAAGGAGCGCTCAAACAGGGGTTTAGCCTCGGCGTGGCGGCCTTGGAGGTAAAGGGCGAAGGCCAGCTCCCCGATGGCCTCGGCGTCGTCGGGGAAAGCGGCCACCGCCTTCCGCAAGTAGGCCTCCGCCCCCCTAGGGTCCTGGGGAAGCCGCCTTTTGCCCTCGTGGAAGCTCCTCCGCTCCCGGAAGGGCACGGGGTCCGAGGGGTAGCCCTCCAGGCCCACCTCGTCCAAGGCCATGACCCGCACCTGGCTCAGGCGATCCCCCTGGGGCAGGTAGCGGAAGACGCTCCCCTCCCCCTTGGCGGCGAGGACCACCCGGTCCCCGCTTTGCACCTCCACCCGGAACCCCTTGGCCCCCTCGGGCAGGAGGAGGCGGAAGACCACCTCCCCCCCCCCGCCCCCGGCACCGGGCGCACCAGGGGCGCGGGGAGGAGCTTGCGCCGCACCCCCTTGCCCAACACCGCCCCCTCCCCGGCGGACAGGGCCTCCCGGCCCAAGGCCACCCGCCCCCGGTAGAGGGAAACCCGGGCCGTTTCCTCGCGGAAAAGGCGCAGGTGGGTGCCCGTGGGCCGCACCTCCCCTTCCGGGGTGATGAGGGCCAGGGGCACCGGGGCCTCCCGCACCGCCTCCACCCCACCCGCCTCCAAGGCCACCTGGAGGCGCTCCCCACCCCCAAAGAGGCTTCGCCAGCGCTTCACCTCCCCTTGCGCCTCCGGGCTAAAGGCCAGGGTCAACCCCCGGAGCCGGACCACCTCCCCCGCGGGCACCTCCCCGAAGCCCCGGGAGCCCAAAGGGGCGGGGAAGATGGGCATGCGGGCCAGGGCGATGAGGGCCACCATCAGGAGGAGGAGCCTGCCCACGGGAGCCCGCTGGCCGGGCTTAGGCCTGGGCAGGAGGAGGAGAAAGGTGCTCCCCCGGCCCAGGCGGCTTTTTAGGCGCACCTCCCCCCCGTGGGCCTCGAGGACCCGCTTCACCAAGGCCAGGCCCAAACCCGTCCCCTCCACCTCCCCACGGGTGGAGGCCCGGTAAAAGGGCTCAAAGACCTTGGCCTGCTCCTCCTCGGGGATGCCGGGGCCGGTGTCGGACACCGCCACCCCGTAGCGGTCCTGCCCCACCAGAAGGCGCAGGCTCACCCGCCCCCCCTCGGGCGTGTACTTCACCGCGTTGTTGACCACGTTGAGGACCGCCTGGTACAGCCACTCCCGGTCCCCATAGACCCAGGCCTCCCGCCGGGGCAGGACCAGGCGCAGGGCGATCCGCTTCCGCCGGGCCACGGGCCGCATCTCCTCCGCCACCTGGCGCAGAAGCTCCCTCAGGTCCACCCGCTCGCTTTTGAGCCGCACCCCCTGCCCCAGGCGCAGGTACTCCCGTGCCTTCTGCAAAAGCTCCTGGATCCGCCGGGCGCTTTTCTCGGCGATCCCCAGGAGCTCCCTGGCCTCCTCCGGTAGCCCCTCGGTCTCCAGGGCCAGCTCCAGGGCCCCCAGCACGCTCATCAGGGGGTTCTTGATCTCGTGGAGCAGGAGGCCCAGGAGCCGGGCGCTCTCCTCCTGGCTCTTCAAAAGGGCGAGCTCCCGCTCCCTGAGCTCCAGGACCTCCCGAAAGGCCCGCAGGAGGAGGGACAAGGTCTCCCGGACCTCCCGGGAAGGGGCGGGGCCCTCCCAGTAGAGGACCAGGTCCCCCTCCTCCAGGAGCTTCTCCCCACGCACCGGGCCCTGGGGGAGCACCTCCCCCCGGAAGACCAAGCGCACGGGATAGCGCTGGAGAAGCTGCGTGAGAAAACCCAGGTCAGCGGGAGGGGCCTTGAGCATCTGTCCTCAGGCTACCCCGGGCCTGTGAAGGCCCTGTGAAACCTAAGGTGGAGGTTGCCGCAATAGACCGGGAAGAAGGGCGATGCCCAAAGTCTTTCTGGGGTCCCCGTCGTGGCTTGCGCCACGACGGGGTACTTAGGGCCTCGGGGCCATCACCACCAGGAGAAGGGCCGGGTTGGCGGACTCGTTGCGCACCCCATGGGCCTCCCCGGAGCGGGCCAGGGCCGCCATCCCGGGAACCAGAAGCGCCTCCTCCTCCCCAATCCTCACCACCACCTCCCCTTCCAGGACGTAATAGGCCTTGTCCGAGCCCTCGTGCACGTGCACCTTCTGCGCCTGCCCGGGAAGGAGGGCGTAGAGGTCAAAGAACATGTGCTCGGACTCAAACACCGGGATCTTGGCCATCTTCTCCGGGCTGAAGCGGGCGAGGCTTTTCAGGTCCTTGATCTCCATGTTTCCGAGTCTACTTGACGGAGGCCTCAGAGGGCACTAGACTAACCTTTGCGCGCCGGGGAGTAGCGCAGCCTGGTAGCGCACACGCTTGGGGTGCGTGTGGTCGTCGGTTCAAATCCGGCCTCCCCGACCAAAAGGCCCCGCCCAAACGGGCGGGGCTTGGTCATTGGGCTTGGGTCCCCACCCTGGCATGGCCAGGGTGGGGGGGTCTATGCCCGGCCCACCGTGCCCATCAATTCAAACTTCTCCCGGATCACCTGCTTCAGGTAGTCCCTGCCCTTCCCGAGGATCTTCCTGGGGTCAAACTCCTTGGGGTTCCCCAGCACCACCTCGCGGATGCCCAGGGTCATGGCCAGGCGCAGGTCGGTGTCGATGTTGATCTTGGCGATCCCCTTGGGGATGGCCTTACGGATGTCCTCGTCGTGGATGCCCGTGGCCTCCTTGAGCTCAGCCCCCGTGGCCAGGAGCTTCTCCTTGAGCCAGGCGGGGACCCCGCTGGCCCCGTGGAGCACCAGGGGGATGGAAACCCGCTTGCTGATCTCCTCGAGGCGCTTGTGGTCAATGTAGGGCCGCCCCTTCCCCTTGTAGGCCCCGTGGCTGGTGCCGATGGCGATGGCCAGGTAGTCAATCCCCGTCTCCGCCACGAAGCGCTCCGCCTCCTCGGGGTCGGTGAGGAAGGCCTCGGCCTCGGACACCTGGATGTTGTCCTCAATGCCCTGAAGCCGCCCAAGCTCCGCCTCCACGCTCACCCCCACCGCATGGGCCGCCTCCACCACCTTCTTGGTCTCGGCCACGTTTTCCTCAAAGGGGTGGTGGCTGGCGTCAATCATCACGCTGGTGAAGCCCGCCCGCAGAGCCTGCATCACCATCTTGAAGTCGGCCCCGTGGTCCAGGTGAAGGACCACGGGCACCTTGGTGCGGCTGGCCATGTCCTTCACCAGGTTGGCCAGGTTCTCCATCCCGGCGTACTTCCGGGCCCCGTCGGAAATCTGGATGAAGACGGGGGCCCGGAGCTCGTCGGCCACCTCGAGGATGGCCTGGGTGATCTCCAGGTTGTTGGTGTTGAAACTGGGAACCGCATAGCCTTCCCGCCGCGCCTTGTCCAGAACCTCCTTACCTATCACCAAGGGCATACAGCACCTCCTTTAGCTCCCTAAGGTTATCAGCCACGGGCCGCTGGTTGAAAAGGGCGCTCCCCGCCACGGCCACGTCCGCCCCCGCCCGGTACACCTCGGCCACGGTCTCCCGGTTCACCCCCCCGTCCACCTGGATGAGGCAGGAAGGGTTAAGCCTGTCCCGCATCTCCTTGAGGCGGCGAAGCCTCCCCGTGGCGCTGGGGATGTACCTCTGCCCCCCAAACCCCGGGTTCACGCTCATGAGGAGGGCCAGGTCCAGCTCGGGCAAAAGGGGTTCAAAGGCCTCCAGGGGGGTGGCGGGGTTAAGGGCCAGCCCCGCCTTCTTCCCCAGCTCCTTCACCTTCTGCACCGCCCGGTGGGCGTGGGGCGTGGCCTCGTAGTGGACGGTGATGAGGTCGGCCCCGGCGCGGGCGAAGTCCTCCAGGTAGCGCTCCGGTTGCACGATCATCAGGTGCACGTCCAAGGGCAGGGAGGTTACCCGCCGCACCGCCTCCACCAAAAGGGGGCCGAAGGTGAGGTTGGGGACGAAGACCCCGTCCATCACGTCCAGGTGGATCCAGTCCACCCCGGCCGCCTCCGCCTCCTGGATCTGGTCCTTAAGCCTCGCCAGGTCCGCCGTCAGGATGGAGGGCGCAAACTTGAGCATTCCCATCCCCCTAGGCCACCCGCAGGTGTCCCCGCTCGATGGCCAGCTCCCGCATCTTAACCAGATAGTAGGCGATGATGAGCTGGGTCAGGGCCAGGGGGTAGCTCTGCCCCGCCTTGTCCCAGAAGGTGCCCACCAGGCTGGGGTCAAAGTGCTCGGCGTGAGCCCCCAGGTGTTCCCAGATGATCCGCTCAAAGGCCTGGGCCCGTTCGGGGGTCACGTTGCCGGTGATGTCCAGGATGTCCGCCTCCTTCCGGGTTTCCAGGCGGATAAGGGCCTCGTCCTCGTAGGCGGAGTGGAGCACCTCGGAAAGGTCCAGACGGGGCAGGGTGTGCTTGAGGGCGATGCGCACGTTCAGGGTGCTGGGGTTCTCGGGGTCGTAGCCCGCGGGGCGGTAGAAGCGCACGATGATGTCCGCGTGCTCCTTCTGGGGCCAGATGAAGGCCCGGGAATCGGGCATGCGCCTTTCGATGTCGGCGATGACCTCCTCCGGGGTGTAGCCCCGCTTGGCCACGTCGCGCTTCACCTTCCACTCGCGCCTCAGCTCCTCCTCGGGGTCCAAGTAGACGGTGAGGTGGTAACGGCTCCTAAGGGCAGGGGAGAACAGGGTGAGGAGCCCCTCGAGGATCACCACCCGGGGAACAAGCCTCCCCTCCTCCTCCACCGCCCGGGGAGCGGGGACGTAGACGGGCGGGTCAAAGGTGCCCGTGGAGTGGTTGTACACGGGCTTCAGGATGGGCTCCCCCTCGGACAAGAGGCGCACGTGCTGCTCCATGATGTCCATGTAGTTGCACTCGGGGTTCAGGGGGGTGATGCCCAGCTCCTTGCGCTGCTTGCGGTCGTACTTGTGGTAGTCGTCCACGCAGATGTTGGTGGTCCGCTCCACCCCAAGAAGCCGGGCGATCCCCCCGGAGATGGTGGTCTTCCCCGCCCCCGAGTCGCCGGCAATGCCTAACATAAAGGGCCTATGGGGCATCTTCCTCCTCCCTTCCCTCCTCCTTAAATACCGAGCTGGCGTAGATGTCCTCCGCGGTAATGGTCATGAGGTCCTCTGGGGTCACGGGGCCTGCCTTCTGGTAAAGCCGGTAGGCCTGCCTAAGCTTGAAGCGGTCCAGGGCGTTGCGCACGCTTCGGGCGTAAGCGAAGTTGGGAAGCCGCATGCGCCTTTCCAAGTACTCCAGGAAGGCCTTTTCCGCCTCCTCGGTGAAGCGGTAGCCCTGCCTCTCCAGCATGAGCTTGCCGATCTGGAAGAGCTCCTCGGCGCTGTAGGGGGGAAACTCTATGTGGTGGGCGATGCGGGAGCGCATCCCCGGGTTTAGGGCGAAGAACTCCTCCATGCGGTCCTTGTAACCGGCCAGGATCACCACCAGGTCCTCCCGCTGGTTTTCCATGACCTGCAGGAGGATCTCTATGGTCTCCTGGCCGTAGTCCCGCTCGTTCTCCGCCCGGTAGAGGCTGTAGGCCTCGTCGATGAAGAGGACACCCCCCATGGCCCGCTTCAAGACCTCCTTGGTCTTGGGAGCGGTGTGGCCGATGTACTGCCCCACCAGGTCATCGCGGCTGGCCACCACCAGGTGGTCGCGGCGGATGTAGCCCAGCTTGTGCAGGATGGTGGCCATGCGCATGGCCACGGTGGTCTTCCCCGTGCCCGGGGGGCCCACGAAGGCCATGTGCAGGGTGGGGCGGTCGGCGGTAAGCCCCAGCTCCCGGCGGAGCCGGTCCACGGAGAGGTAGGCGGCGATCTCCCGGATCCGGCGCTTCACCGGATGAAGGCCCACCAGCTCCCGATCCAAGGTGTCCAGCACCGCCTCGATCTCGGGGTTCTTCACCACCGCCAGGTTTTGGCCTTGGGTTTCCTGCATGGCCCTCCTTAGGGTTTTGGGAATGGGCCCCGGCCGGGGCCGGGGCCCCTAGATCCCGGGGATTACTCCTGGTAGCGCTCGCCCTCCGGCCTCATGGTGGCGTAGGGTTCCAAGGTGTATTTCAGCCTGCGCCCATCGCTCCAAAGCTGCCGGTGGAGGCGGAAGCCAGGCTCCTTCTTGGGCCGGTGAGCGATGAAGGAAACCCTCTGCGCCTGCCACATGGGGGAGGAATCGTAGCCGTTGATCTTGATGTAGGAGTTGGGGAAGGCCTCGCGGCACTTCTGGAACTCGTACATGGCCGCCGCGGCATCCTCCAGGTCAAACATGGGCAGGCCCCACATGTTCCAGTAGACGTTGTAGGGGCTGGGGTCGTCGGTGTACTCAATGGAAACCGCCCAGCCGTTTCGGATGATGTACTCAATCTGGGCGCGGATCTCCTCGTCCGTGAGGTCGGGCAGGTAGGAGAAGGTACCTTGGGTAATGCGCATCTTCACACCCTCCTTCCCTTAGTTGCTGGGGGTGGGCACCACGTCCGGGGTATCGGTGGAGGCGAAGTCAAAGGTGACGCTGCCCCAGGTTTCCAAAGCCGCCGCCAGGGCCGGGGAGTGCTGGGCAGCCTTCTTGAGGATCTCGGGGCCCTCGGCCAGGATGTCCCGGCCCTCGTTTCTGGCCTTCACCATGGCTTCCAGGGCCACCCGGTTGGCCGTGGCCCCCGCCTGGATGCCCATGGGGTGGCCGAAGGTGCCGCCGCCAAACTGCAGGACCACATCGTCCCCGAAGAGGGAAAGGAGAAGGTGCATCTGGCCGGCGTGGATCCCACCGGAGGCCACGGGCATAACCGGGGCCAAGTAACCCCAGTCCTGGTCAAAGTAGATGCCCTTCACCGGGTCCGCCTTCACGTACTGCTCCCTCAGGATGTCGTAGTAGCCCCGCACCAGGTTGGGATCGCCCTCCAGCTTACCCACGGCGGTGCCGGCGTGGAGGTGGTCCACCCCCAGCATGCGAAGCCACTTGGCCACCACCCGGAAGTTCACCCCGTGGTTCTTCTGGCGGGTAAAGGTGGAGTGGCTAGCCCGGTGCATGTGGAGGAGCATGCCGTTTTTGTGGCACCAGTTGGACACGGACTGCAAGGCGGTGTAGCCCATGGTGAGGTCCACCATGACCACGATGGCGCCGATCTCCTTGGCGAACTCCAGGCGCTCGTAGACCTGCTCCATGTCGGCGGCGGTCACGTTCATGTAGTGCCCCTTGCGCTCCCCCGTGACCTGCTCCGCCTTCATCACCGCCTCCTGGGCGTAGAGGAAGCGGTCCCGCCAGCGCTGGAAGGGCTGGGAGTTGGTGTTCTCGTCGTCCTTGGTGAAGTCCAGGCCCCCTGCCAGGGCCTCGTAGACCACCCGGCCGTAGTTCTTGCCGGAAAGGCCCAGCTTGGGCTTCACCGTGGCCCCCAGGAGGGGGCGGCCGTACTTGTTCAGCATGTCCCGTTCCACGGGAATCCCATGGGGCGGGCCCTTGAAGGTCTTGAGGTAGGCCACCGGGATGCGGAGGTCCTCGAGGCGCAGCGCCCTAAGGGCCTTGAAGCCGAAGACGTTCCCGATGATGGAGGAGGTCATGTTGGCGATGGACCCCTCCTCAAAAAGCGCCAGGTCGTAGGCGATCCAGGCGAAGTACTGCTCGGGGTTGCCAGGAACCGGCTCCACCCGGAAGGCCTTGGCCTGGTAACGGTCCAGGCTGGTGAGGCGGTCGGTCCAGACCACGGTCCAGGTGGCGGTGGAGGATTCCCCGGCCACCGCCGCCGCCGCCTCCTCGGGCTCAATCCCCGGCTGCGGGGTCACGCGAAAAAGGGCGATGGTATCCGTATCCTTGGGCTCGTAGTCGGGCTGCCAATAGCCCATCTGTTTGTACTCCACCACCCCGCCCTTCTTGTAGATGGCCTTCTTATCCGTCATGCTTCCCTCCTAATAGGCCACGGGGCTGATGCCCCGAAGCTTTTCAAGCCGGTGCCAGGCTTCCACCTTCCTGAGGGTGCGGGTGGCCCCGCGGATCACCAGGCTCTCGGTCCAGGCCCGGTTTTCCCCGTAGCGCACCCCCCGGAGGAAGGGCCCGTCGGTGATGCCGGTGGCGGCGAAGTGGGTGTCCTCCGCCGAGCAGAGTTCCTCCAAGGTGTACACCCGATCCAGGTCATAGCCGGCATGGATCACGTTCCAGCGCTCCTCCTCGCTTTGCGGGTCCAGGCGCATCTGCATCCCGCCCCCTAAGGCCCGCACCGCCACGGCGGCGATCACCCCCTCGGGGGTACCCCCCGTGCCCATGAGCACGTCAATGCCCGTGTCGGGCAGCACCGCGGCCAGGGCCCCGCCCACATCCCCATCGGTCTGCAGGCTGATGCGGGCCCCCGCCAGGCGGATCTCCTCAATGAGCCTCTGGTGACGGGGCTTATCCAGGACGAAAACCGTAAGCTCCCGCACCTCTTTTTTCAGGGCGCGGGCGATCTCCTTGAGGTTGTCGGCCACCGAGGCCCTTAGGTCAATGGCCTCCTTGGCCTCAGGCCCCACCACCAGCTTGGCCGCATAAAAGGCTGGCCCAGGGTTGAAGAGGGTGCCCTCCGGCGCGGCGGCGATCACGCTGATGGCCCCCGGGCGGCCCAGGGCCAAAAGCCTTGTGCCCTCCACGGGATCCACCGCCAGGTCCCAAAGGAGCCCTCCCCCCTGGCCCAGCACCTCCCCGTTGTAGAGCATGGGGGCCTGGTCCTTCTCCCCTTCCCCGATCACCACCCGGCCGCGGAAGTCCAGGCTATTCAGGAGAAGGCGCATGGCCTCCACCGCCGCCCGGTCCCCCCCTTCCTTATCCCCCCGGCCCACATACCGGGCCGAGGCCAAGGCGGCGGCCTCGGTGGCCCGCATCAGGTCCAGGCCCAGGTTGCGCGTGGGCATAGCCATGCGCTTACCTTAGAAGGGGGGTTTTATTATTGCAATCATATGTTTCTCGGCCTAACATAAGCTCATGCTCATATCTAAAAACGCTAAACTGCCGAACCCTGCCGCATTACGGGTTTTTGTCACCGTGGTGGAGGAAGGCGGCGTGGGCCGGGCCGCCTTGGCCCTGGGCATCACCCAGCCCGCGGTGAGCCAGTACCTGAGGGCCCTGGAGGAACAGGTGGGCCACCCCCTTTTTGAGCGCCAGGGGCGCCACCTGGTTCTCTCCCGGGTGGGGGAAGCCCTCCTGCCCGAGGCCAGGCGGGTGGTGCAGGCCCTGGAGGAGTTCCAGCGGGTTTCCCAGGCCATGGGCCGGCTGGAGTTGGGGGAGGTGACCCTGGGCGCCGCCACCACCATGGCCACCTACGTGCTTCCCGCGTTCCTTAAGGATTTCCACGAGGCCCACCCGGGGGTTCGGGTGCATGTGGAAAGCGGCTCCTCTGAGCGCCTGGCGGAAAGGTTGCGCATGGGGGAGGTGGAGTTCGCCATCTTGGAAGGGGTGGAGCACTGGGAAGGCTACGAGCGCCACCTCTTCTACGAGGACGAGCTGGTCCTCATCGTGCCCCCCGACCACCCCTGGGCGGGGCGGGAAGCCGTACCCCCGGGGTGGCTAAAGGAGGAAACCCTCATCGTGCGCAAGCCGGGCTCCATGACCTGGCGAGCCTTGGAAAGGGCCTTTGAGCAGGTGGGCCTCGAGCTGAACCCGATTTTTTACACCGACAACAACGAGGTCACCAAGCGCCTGGTGCTGGCAGGGGCCGGGGTGGGGATCGTGAGCCGGGTGGTGGTCCAGCCCAACCTGAAGGTGGGGAACCTCCGCGCCCTGCGGCTTTCCGAGCCCGTGGGGGAGATCAGGCGTTACTTCTGGCTGGTCCACCCCAAGAGCGTGGCCAACCCCGCGGCCCAAGCCCTCATCGCCCTGTTGCGTTCTTAGTGAGGCGCATGGCCAAGGCCAGGGCCACCACCATGAGGGAAAGGAGCGCCAGCTCGGCCAGGACCGCCATAAAGGCGGGGTCTGCCAGGTCAAACTTTTCCACCGCCTCCGCGGTCAGGACCAGGATGCGGCGGATGGCGGCGATGAGGCCGATGACCAGAAAGGGGGTAGCCTCGAGGCTCCCTTCCCGGGCGAAACGCAAAAGGGTGTAGAGGATCTCCGCCAGCATCAAGGCCAGGAGTACCCGATCCAGGAGGCCGAGGGCCACTTCCCCGTAATCCCCCGCCATCAGGTGGTGCACCCCTTCCACCAGGGTGGTAAGGAGGAGAACCGCCGCCCCCCCGGCGATGAGGAAGCCGGCAAAAAGGTAGATGACCGTCTCCGTGGTCTGCAGGATCTGGTAGGCGTCCCGCTTCACCGTTTTAGTCTACGTCGTTGAGATAGGTGAAATCCCCTTGTTCCTCCAAAAACTTCTGCATCTCGTAGGGAGAACGGATCCCCTCCTCCCCTGGGAAAGGCCCTTCCATCCAGTGGGGCGGGGCCTCTGGGGGCGGGGTCTGAAAACCGTAAAGGTAGTAGAGGACCCAGTAGCCATGCTCATCCTTGAGAACCACCGCATCCCCGTAGCCATCCTCCAGCACCTTCACCGCCTGCTTTTTGGCCTCTTGGTAGGGCATCTCCGAGTAGTCCATACCCACCTCTACTTGGACTCGTTGATGAAGAGGGTGTACCCATTGTCCTCCAGCCAGCGGGCTTGATCGTAAGGTTCGCGAAAGCCCTCCGGGGAAGGCCTGGGCCCCTCCACCCAGTCCGGGGTCTCCTCGGGATCGGGGGCTTTGCGCCCGTACCAGCTGTAGAAGTAGTAGAGGGCATAGTACCCCCCCTCCCCCTCGAGGACCAGCCCCTCCCCTACCCCATCCACCAGGACCTTCACGGCCCTGGCCTCCGCCTCCCGGTGGGCTAGTTGCCGCATGGCACCTCCGTCAGCACCAGGTAGTCGGTGGTGATCCGGTCGGGGGCCAGGGGCCGGAACACCCGGTTGGCGAACTCCACGTGCAGGGGATGGTCCCGGTAGAAGGCCACCACCTCCGGCCCCTCAAAGAGGATGGAAAGCCAGTAACGGTAACGGGCCCCTGGGGAAAGGGCCTCCCCGTAGCGGAGCCCGCAGACCCCCGGGATCTGGAGCAACACCTCCCGGGCCTTCCGCACCATCTCCCTCACCTCCTCCGGGCTGGCCTCGGCGTTGAACACGATCAGGTGCTCCACCACCTTCTCACCTCTTCCAGGTAGGCCAGGTCCACCACCACCCTTTCCCCCGCCCTTGGCCCTTGGAGCACAGGGGCCGGGTTCCCTGGCTCCCCAAGATGGGGGAGGAGGGCAGCCACCTCCCGGGCTTCGGCAAGCACCCGGCGGACCCCTGGGCGCAACGCCACCCCTTCCTCCCGCAAAAGCCTCAGGTAGAGGTCCGTCTTGTACCGGTGGACCTCGGCGATGGCCTCCCAGGAAAGCCGGGGGGCCTCAGGGGTCTCCTCTAGGGCCCGTTGCAGGCGCTCCTTGCCCCCCGTGGTCCAAAGGAGGCGGGCGTAGGTTTCCTGGTCCCAGAATAGGGGAAGGCCAAAGTGGGCAAAGGCCCGGTTGAAGGCCTCCCGGTGGAGCTCCTCCGTCTCCGCCAGGGTGCCGTCCAGGTCCCAAAGCAGGGCCTTCAGCTCCCCCACCATAGGCGCATCCGGGCCATGGCCAGATCCTTTAGGCCCTCCTTCACGGCCGCCATCAGGCCCAAATAGTCCTCCGCCTCCACCTTCCGGAGGACCGAGGCCGCCTCGAGGGCCAGGTCGGCGTAGAGGTTGATCTTGCGGATCCCCCGGGCCACCACGGCCCGGTAGTCCTCCGGGCTCAGGCCCGAGGCCCCGTGGAGGACCAGGGGAACAGGAAGCCGGCTGAGCTCCTCCAAAAGGGGCAGGTTCAGGCGCACCGGACCCTTGTGCAGGCCGTGGCGGGTGCCGATGGACACCGCCAGGGCGTCCACCCCGGTTTCCTCCAGGTAGCGCCTGGCCTCCGCTGGATCGGTGTAGGCCACGGGCTCCTGAGAAACCGGCCCGTGGTACCCTCCCGGCACCGCCCCCACCTCCCCCTCCACCGTGGCCCCATAGGCCCGGGCCACCTCCACCGCCAGGCGGGTGAGGCGGAGGTTCTCCTCCAGGGGCAGGTGGCTTCCATCCAGCATCACGCTGGTGAAGCCCTGTTTCAGGGCCCGTACCACCTCCTGGAGGCTTTCCCCATGGTCCAGGTGCAAGGCCACGGGTACCTTAGCCTCCCCCGCCAGATGGCGAAGCCCAGGGGCCAGGGCCTCCAGGGGGGCCCTCCCAGGTGGGGGCCACGCTGAGGATCACCGGAAGGCCCAGGGTTTCCGCACCCTCCAGGATGGCCTCAGCCCACTCCAGGCCCACCACATCAAAGGCCCCACCGCCCGGCCCTTTTCCGGAATAACCTCCCGTAAGGTGGCCAGCATCCTTCCCCCCTATACCCCGAAGACCATGCCCTCACCCCGCAGGCCCAAAAAGCGGGGGACAACCCCGTGAGCGTCCACCCGGGCGCACTCGGCCACATCCTCCCCAAGACCCACCCCCACCAGGGCGCGGGCGGCCTCGCTGGCGGCAAGGACGGGAAAGGGGGGGTTTTCCGCCAGGAAAAGGGCCAGTTGGGCCATCTCCCCTTCCGGGGAAAACCCCAGGGCCTTAAGGCGCTTCCCAATGACCCCGGCGGTGTAGAGGTCGTCCAAGGCCAGGTGGCCTTCCTTCCCCGCACACACCAGGTGGATCTCCTCCCCGGTTTGCCTGGCCGCCTCCGCCACCGCCCGGGCGTTTTGCAGGGAACCGAGAAGGATGTGCCTGGCCCCCAAGGCGGCGTGGGCCGCCCGGGTACCGTTGGTGGTGGCCATGACCACGACCTTCCCCACCACCCCATCCACCTCCCGGGGGGAGTTGCCCAGGTCAAACCCCTCTGGGGGAAGCCCCCCCACCTCCCCGGCCAGAACCTCCCCATCCTGGCGTAAAGCCCGGGCGGCCTCCACCCCCCTGGCCAGGATCAAGGCCTGGGCTCCAGCCCGGAGGTAAGCGGAAGCGGTGGTGGTGGCCCGGATCACGTCCACCACGATGGCCGTGCCCCCATAGGCACCGGGACGGGGAAGGGGGTCCACCCAAAACCTCATAGGAGTTCTTCCAAGGCCTCCGCCACCCGCTCCGGGGTGAAGCCCAGCTTCTCGTAGACCTCGGGGTAAGGGGCGCTGGCCCCAAAGCGGTCCAGGCCCACCACCTTCTGGGCGTAGCGCTCCCAGCCCAAGCTGGCCCCCGCCTCCACCGCCACGGTGGGGAGGCCGGGGGGGAGCACCTCCTTCCGGTACGCCTCGGGCTGCGCCTCAAAGAGCTCAAAGGAGGGCAGGCTCACCACCCGCACCCGGCGCCCCTTCTCCGCCAAAAGGGCCCGGGCCTTCAGGGCCAGGTGCACCTCGCTCCCCGTGGCCACGATCACCCCTTCGGGCCTTTCCGCATCCTCCAGCACGTAGCCGCCCCAAAGGAGCCCCTTGGCCTTCTCCGGGGAAAGGAGGGGCACCGCCTGCCGGGTGAGGACCAGGGCCGTGGGGCCCTCCTTACGCCTTAGGGCCACCTGCCAGGCGTAGAAGGTCTCGTAGGCATCGGCGGGGCGGATCACCCAAAGGCCCGGCATGGCCCTCAGGCTCATGAGGTGCTCCACCGGCTGGTGGGTGGGGCCATCCTCCCCCAGGGCGATGGTGTCGTGGGTGAAGACGAAGACCGTGGGGGTGCCCATGAGGGCCGCCAGGCGGATGGCGGGGCGCATGTAGTCGGAGAAAACCAGGAAGGTGCCCCCGTAGGCCCGGTAGCCCCCGTGGAGGTTCAGCCCGTTCAGGATGGCCCCCATCCCGTGCTCCCGCACCCCAAAGTGCAGGTAGCGGCCCGTGGGGTTTTGCGGGGAAAAGTCCGCCATGCCCTGGGCCTGGGTGTTGTTGGAGGGGGTGAGGTCGGCGCTTCCCCCCAGAAGCTCCGGCATCCGGGGGGCGATGGCGTCCAGGGCCTTGCCGCTCGCCGCCCGGGTGGCCACGGGCTTGTCAAAGGCCGGGGGCTCCTCGGGAAGGGAGGGAAGCTCCCCCCGCAGGCGGCGGGAAAGCTCCTGGTGGAGATCGGGATAGGCCCGGGCATAGGCCTCCATGAGCGCTTCCCAGGCTTGCTGCCAAGCCCTCCCCTTCTCCCGCATGTCCATGTGCCGGTAGACCTCCTCCGGCACCTCAAAGGGCGGGTAGGGCCAGCCCAGGTTCCTGCGGGTGGCCTCCACCGCCTCGAGGCCCAGGGGCTCCCCGTGGGCCTTGTGGGAGTCCTGCTTGGGGGAGCCGAAGCCGATGTGGCTCCGCACGGCGATGAGGGAGGGCCTTTCGTCCATCTGGGCCAGGCGGAGGGCGTGGCGGAGGGCTTGGAGGTCGTTCGCGTCCTCCACGGCAAGGGTGTGCCATCCATAAGCCCGGTACCGCGCCAAAACGTCCTCGGTGAAGGCCAAGTCGGTGGGGCCGTCAATGGAGATATGGTTGTTGTCCCAAAAGACGATGAGCTTGGAAAGCTTCCAGTGCCCCGCCAAGGAGCTGGCCTCCCCGGAAACCCCCTCCATCAGGTCCCCATCCGAGGCCAGCACATAGGTGTAGTGGTCCACCACCTCATAGCCGGGGCGGTTGAACTCCGCGGCCAGCTTCCTCTCGGCCAAGGCGAGGCCCACGGCGGTGGAAATCCCTTGGCCCAAGGGGCCGGTGGTCACCTCTACCCCTGGGGTGTGGCCGTACTCGGGATGGCCCGGGGTCTTGGAGCCCCACTGGCGGAAGCGCTTGATCTCCTCCAGGGAAAGGTCATAACCCGTGAGGTGAAGGACGGCATACAGGAGCATGGAGCCATGCCCGGCGGAGAGCACGAAGCGGTCCCGGTTGGGCCAGGAAGGGTCCAGGGGGTTGTGGCGCATCGCCTCCCGGAAGAGGAGGTAAGCCAAGGGGGCCATGGCCATGGGCATGCCAGGGTGGCCGCTTTTGGCCTTCTCCACGGCGTCTATGGCCAGGAAGCGGATGGCGTTCACCGAAAGGGCGGTGAGGTCCTTGGTCTCGGTCATAGTTCCCTCCAGCGTAAGGGTCCGTGAAGCCAGGCACAAGCGGTGCCCAGGAACCCTGGGATAAAAGGACACTTATGGAGTGCCCCATTACCCCCTGGAAAACTATATGCCCCCAGACTTGACCGTTATACCCCTTTTGGGGTAGACGGTTCTCCATGACCCTGCGCGAAGCCCTATCCCAGGTTCCCGACCCCCGGGCCCACAACCGCCGCTACCCCCTCTGGGGCCTGCTGGCACTGGTTCTTTTGGCCTTCCTCTCCCGCGTGGACTCCCTGCGCGGCGTCTCCCGCTTCGCCCGCGCCAACCCCCACCTCCTCCCCCACCTGGGCCTGCGCAAGGCCCCGGGCCACACCGCCCTCACCCAACTCCTTCACCGCCTGGACCCAAAGGCCCTGGCGGAGGCCCTGGCCAAGGTCTTCCCGGGAAGAGAGGTGGAAGGGGAAAAGGTCCTGGTGGCCGACGGCAAGGTGCTGCGAGGGAGCGGGAAGGGGAAGAGCCCCCAGGTCCGCCTGGTGGAGGCCTGGGCCCTTTCCCTGGGGCGCACCCTGGCCCAGGCCAGGGCGGAGGGAAGGGAGGACAAGGCGCTTCTGGAGCTTTTGGAGCGCCTGGGGGCGGAGGGGCTTGCGGGGAAGGTGGTGGTGGGGGATGCGGGGTTTTTGTACCCCGAGGTGGCCCGCCAGGTGCGGGCAAAGGGGGGGAGTACCTCCTGGTGCTGAAGGGGAACCAGGGGGGGCTTTTGGGGTGGGTGCGGGAGGTGTTTGCGGGGATGGCACGAGGGGCCCTGCCTGGGGAGACGCGGGCGGAGTGGGTGCGGGAGGTGGACGGAGAGGTGAGGCGGTACGAGGTGTGGGCTTCTGCGGTGTTGCCGCCGGAGGTGGCGGCCTTTCCTGGGGCCAGGCAGGCGGTGCGGCTGGTGCGGGAGGTGGTGGTGAAGGGGACGGGGGAGGTGAGGCGGAGGGAGGGGTACGCGCTCACGAGCCTGGGGCCGGAGGAGGCGGACGCCCGGGTGCTGGGGGAGATTTGGGTGGGGCGATGGGGGGTGGAGAATGGTTCCTTCTGGGTGCGGGATGTGCTTTTGCGGGAGGACGCCTTTCAGGTGCGGGGGCGAGGGGGTGAGGTGCTGGCGGTGTTGCGGGCGCACTTGGTCTCGTGGTTGAACTGGAAGGGGGTGCGCCGGAAGAAGGCGGCCTTGGAGGTTTTCTCCTTCAACCCCCTGGCTGCCCTGCGGTTCCTGGGGCTCTATGCAGAATAGCGGTCAAGTCTGTATATGCCCCAAGGCCGCTTGCCTGGGCCTTCCCTGGGTGCTAAAATCCCAGAGGCGTGGGCGCCCGTAGCTCAGCAGGATAGAGCGGGGGCTTCCTAAGCCCTAGGTCGGGGGTTCGAATCCCTCCGGGCGCACCAAGGTCAGAAGGCACCCCCCTCGAGGACGAGGGGGGTGCTTTTTTCCATGGTCTGGTTAGACCATCCCCACGTGCGTGGGGGCTACGCCGTGGGCTAGGCCTAGGAAAGCCCGGACCGACGGTCCATCCCCACGCGTGTGGGGACTACTTAGCGGCGGTCCGGGCCCCATCCGCCCAGCCCGGTCCATCCCCACGCGTGTGGGGACTACGGGCCACCTGCTCCAGGATGAACCGGGACACCTCCCGGTCCATCCCCACGCGTGTGGGGACTACGTTCCCTCCTACTTGGGGGCCGTCGCCAAGGTCGGTCCATCCCCACGCGTGTGGGGACTACCTCCCCCCAGAGTCTGCATCTCCCGCCCAGCTCGGTCCATCCCCACGCGTGTGGGGACTACAATGCGACGGGGAGGAGATTTTTTGGATTGAACGGTCCATCCCCACGCGTGTGGGGACTACACATGACCCAGACGGCAAAAACCCTCGCTCACCCCCCGCTAAGGGTCTGTAAAGGGAGTTATTCCGAGGTTTGGTTTTCAAAATCCCCGTGCGCCACCTTGGTCATGCGCTTTAGCTTTTCAGCCTTGCGCAAAGCTTCAGCGGTGCGCACCGACACCAACACTATACCATCAAAGTCCCGCAAGGACCTGTCCTGGTAGCCGTGAAGCCTGAGGGCAAAGCCCTGTTCGTTGTTGGTGCGCCAGGCCATGGCGCAACGACCATCCCCAGCCTTTTCCACCACCTTCTCCCAAAGAAGCTCCCGCACCACAGCGCTCACCCGGCCCACGAAGACGCCCGTGTCCAGCTCCAAAAGCCAGCGGGTGAGCTCACCCCTCAGGCTCCTCGGTACCTTCTCCAGGACCATCACCACCATAGGCCACGCCCCCCTCCACCTCCCCTTCCGGGTCCCAAAGCCCCCCGGGGCGGGTGGGGTCTTCTTCTTCCTCCTTGGCCTCCTCGGGCAGACCAAGGCCTTGGAAAAGGTCCAGGAGGTCCTCCACCATCCTCTCCAGGAGCCTGGCCTCCAGGATGCGCTCCCGAAGCCTCTGACGCACCCGGCGCTCCACCTCGAGGTCCCCCTCCGCCGCCGCCAAGAAGGCGGCGGGCACCAGGACCTCGGTCTTGTAGAGGTCGGCCACATCGTAAACGAAGGAGAGGAGCTTCCCCGTGTGGATGAAGCCCAGGGCAGGGCTGAAGCCCGCGCTCACGATGGCCGCATGGGCCAGGCCGTACAGGTAGGCCGCCCCCGAGGAAAGCGCCCGGTTCACCGGGTCGGAAGCCGCCCAGTCCCGGCGGTCGTAGCTCCGGCCCTTCCACGGCACCCCCGTTTCCTGGCTCCAACGGGCGTAGGCGGCCCGCACCCGTACCCCCTCGAGGCCCCGCACCTGCTCCAAGCTGAGGTCCCGGGGCAAGGGTTCCTGGAAGCGTTTTTCATACAGGCGGTACACCACCTCCAGGTGAAGCTTGGGATCGGCCCAGGCCCGGGCTTGACGCTGGAGGCGGAGGGCGCTGCGGGTGTCCCCCAGACCCTGGGCGTAGAAGCGGGCGTACCCCTCCCCTACCCAGCACACCGTGCAGCCGTTGCCGGCAAGGGCCCGGATGGCGGCATGGGTGATGCGGGTGCCGGGCCCCAGGAAAAGCACCCCCAGGGCGGCCACCGGCACCAAGGTGAGGCCCTCCCGGTCGTAGACGCCAATGCCTTGGGCCTCCTGCTCCAGGAAGGCGTGCTCCACGTACAGGTACGAAAGGCCATCCCGGAACTTGGGAAGCTCCTTCAGGTTGCGGGCCGGGGGAACGGGGGGCATGGCCTAAGGACGCAGGGAGAGGAGGCCGAGGCCCAGCGCCTTCCCGGGGCCAATACCCCGCTCCAGGGTTATCAGGGCCGCCTCGGGGTCCACCACCTCCAGCACCCCCTCAAAGAGCACCGCCTGGACCTGGATCAGGTGGCCGTCCTTGTGGCGCATTTCCAGGAAGGTGTCCTGACGGATGTCCGCCAGGAGGCGCCCGTCCTCTTCCAAAAGGCGAAAACCCCCCTCCCGCAGCTTTCGCTCCAGCCAGAAGAGCTTTTCCTCGCGGGTCTTGAGGGCCACCCGTTCCCCGGTTTCCCGCGCCCGCTTGCTGGGGTTGGCCTTCAGGCGGAAGCGGAGGACCTGCCCGGGCCTGAGGGCAGGGCGGAAGGGCTTGGGGGGGAAAACCCGGGCGTACCCCTCCTCCAGCACGCTCCAGTCTGGCTCGGTGAGGGTCTGCACCAGGACCACGGGGTCCTCGAGGCCCCGGGTGGGCTCGAGGCGCCAAAGGAGCCGCTCTTTCTTCTCTTCTAGAGCCCGGGACACCGCCCGGGAGAGGGTACGGTGCATCTCGTAAGGGCTCGCCAGGTCCTTGCGGGCGGCTTTGGAACGCCGGTCAAGCACCAGCTTGCTGATCCACATGGGGTACCTCCCTCAACCTGACCCGGTCTTTCGGAAGGAGCTCCTCCCGAACGTACCGGGCACCAAACCGGCGCGCGGCGAACGGGGCGATGGGCTGGTCGTACACCAGCCGCCCCTCTGCCGCTTCCAGGACAAGGAGGAGATCCTCCCGGGGCCCATTCGGAAACAGGAAGGGGTAGTTCTGCAAAGCCTCCTCCAGGGGTTCTTCCCGCAAGCCGTCTTCCAGGTAAGGCGGGGGGCTTGGCACGTACCCTTTCCGGCCCAGGTAAAGGACGAAGCGGGGGTTCAGGAGGGCCCGGTGGGCCTCCTCCAGGAGGGGCCTAGGCCCCTCGAGGCCCACCAGGAAGGCGGCATCGGAGAGGTAGTAACGCCAGCTCTGGACGTTGCCCTTCCCCGTGAGGTCCGCCCGCAGCACCTCCTGGGCCGTCTGGTAGTCCACCCGCAGGACCCCCTTCCGGTCCACCCGCACCCCCATGCGCAGGGCGGCCAGGTCGGAGACGTCCTCCCCCCGGTCCCGGCCCAAGGCGGCGGCCAGGAGGCCCAGAACGCCGCTTTTGGTGGGGTAGGGCCAGGTGTCCCGGTGGTCAAAGCGGCTCCGGGTGCCCCAGGACTGCATGGGACCTTGGAGCCGAAGCAGGAGCGTGGGCATGCTAACCTCCCGGGGCAAGCAACGCCTTCAGGGCCTCCTCCGCCCTCTTTCTCAGCCCGCCTAGCCCATCCACCAGGTCAATGCCCTGGACCTCTGCCTCGGTGAGGTTTAAAGCACCCTTCCACTCGGGCTCTAAAGCGCCGTAAGCCCGGTCAAACTTGGCCCACTCCCGGACCAGGGCCTCCACGGAAAGGGCGGAAAGGGCTTTGCCCTCCTTGGGCCAGATGGGCCTTTCAAAGGCGGTGGCCAGGTTGCGGGGCAACCCCACCCCGGCACGGAAAGCCAGGAAGAGGGGCGGGTTGTGGGCGGCAAAACTGTTCTGCTTGCCCGAGGGCAGGGTGAGGGCGAACGCCTCCAGGAAGGCCAAGGCCCCCTTCTGGGCCAGTTCCCGGTCCCCTTGCAGGTTCTCCAGGAGCTTGTCCAGGTTCACCACCGCATAGCGGTACATGGTGGCGGAGTAAAACTCCACGTCCCCCATCATCCCCGCCCCCGTCTCCTCCTTGGGGTTCAGATCGTCCACGGCGGTGTAGAAGTCAAACTCCCGGTCCACCTTGTGGGTGGAAAGGGCATGGGCCACCTGGCAGGCGGCGTCCACGCCAAACTCGGGGCGGTCCGCCAGCATCCGGCCGAAGAGGGCCAGGTCCACCGCTTTACCCCCGTCCAGCACCTTTTCCAAGGCCTTCTTGAGCTCCCCGTCCACCTCGGCTTTCTTCTTGCCTTTGGCCTCCTGAGCGGAGAGGGCCTCGAGGTTCTCCCGGATGAGCCCGGCCAACCGGTCCAGCTCCCCCGCCCCCAGGAAGAGGAGGTACTCCGTCCTCCCTTCCTTTACCCCAAGGCCCAGGGCGTTCAGGGCGTTTTCCACCGCCCGCTGGGCCTTGTCCTCGGGCACGCCCTCCAGCCGCTTCAGAAGGGCCTCCAAGAGGCGCTTGGTGCGCACCGCCCGCTCAGCCTCAGAAAGGAGGGGCCACTCCCTAAAGGCCACCCGCACCGCCCGCTTCTGGGCCTGGCTGGAGATGCGGGCCCGGCGGAAGCCGCCGAAGAGGGCGTCCTTGGGGCTTCCCGTGTCGTCCCGGTTCAGGTTGCTGGGGGCCACCGTCTGGATCACGTGCACTTCCAGAAGCTTCATGCCTTCACCTCCTCTATCTCCTCTTGCGTCTCCTCTTCCCGCACGCCGTAGTACTCCCGGGCCCAGCGGACCTGGACCCGCCTCCTCCCGTCAAACCAGAGGAGGAGGTCCTCAAGCAACTTGGCGAAGTCTAAACCACCTTCCACCAGGCCCACCGCCTGGCGCAGGCGAAAAGGGAGCTGGTCCCGGTCCGCATCCAAAAGGGCCTGGAAACGCTTTCCCACGCTCTTGGAATCCCGGGCCTGCCCGGCTTGCCTAAGGGCCTGGGCCAGGGTGCGCCCCTCCTGATGGGCCCCGTCCTTCAGGGCGTAGAGGGCAGCCACCAGGTAGTGGGCCTCCCGCTCCCACCCCTCCCCGTCCACAAAGGCCTCCACATAGGGGAGTACAGGCGGGTATTCCCCGGGCGGGAAGGCCAAGCTCCTCCGCAGGGCTGCCCGGGCCGCGGTCCAGGTCCGGCTTCCCTTAAGCCTCTCCAAGTAATCCACAAAGGCCTTGCTCATGGTGTCTTCCCCTCCTTTCCCCACGTGGGGGCCAGGGCGGAGCCCATGACCCTTTCCCCCTCCGCCAAAGCCTTGAGGTGCCTCCCTTCTGTGCCCAAAAAGGCGCGGGTTTCCTCCCAGGCCCGAAGGGCCGCCCGCCGCACCTCCTCCCGCCAGAAGTCCATGGCCCCCGGCCCGGCGAGCTTTTCCAGGAACTGGGGGAAACGTCCATCCAGTTCCGCCCAATAAAGCCTCAGGAGGGGAAGGGAGTCCTGGAAGCGGCGAAGCTCCTCCGGGTCCTTGTCCCCCAGGAGCCCTTGGGCTACCCGCCGGGCTACCCCGGACAGTGCCCTACCCACCTCCTCGGCCAGCTCGAGGCCCTTCTGCAAAAGCTCCTCCGCCACCGGGGAGAGGAAACCCTGGGGCAGGGGGTAGACCTCCCGGCGCACATCCAGCACCTTGGCCTGGTCGGACACCTGGCCCGGCACCCGAAGCTCCCGCCTTAGGCCTAGCTCCTCTGCCAGCCGGAGCGCGTGGGCCAGGGTGGCGGGAAAGCTCCCCCCAGCGGCGGGAAGCATGGCGGAGAAGTCGCGCCAGAAGCTCTTCTCCACGCTAAGGCGCAGGGGCGACACCTGGCCCTTGGCATCCAGGCGGTGGGCCACCATGGGGTCGCGGAAACCCACCTCCAAAGGTTCCACCCCGGGGCCGTAGGCTATTGCCCGCACGCCGCTTCCCTCGTCCAAAAGGAGCACCCCCCGGCTGGGCCAGGCGTAGACCCGGGCAGCGCCCTGAAGGGGCCACTTGGTGGCGTGCCCCGCCACGTCCTGGGTACGGAGGGGAGGGAGTTCCCACACCGGCACCCCGGGGTCCTTCTGGGGCACCAGGTTCAGGACCAAGGTCTGGAAAAGGTTCTCCCCCACCACCAAGAAGGCGGCGGGCCGGGCCAGGGGGGCGTCCTTGGCCGAGGTGACCCCAAGCCGCTTAAGAAGCCCGCCTGGAGCGTAAGCCTGGTGCACCAAGAGGGCCCTAGCCGCCTGGGCGTAGGCGGCCAAGGGCACGTTCGCTTCCGTGGTGTGGTCAAAGAGGGTGGGGTTGTTGCCGCTTGCCATCTCCGGCAAGAGCTTGGCCCAGGGGAGGGGGTCTTTGGTGGGCAGGTCGGGGATTTGCAGGAAGGGAGCCTCTTCGTGGAAAAGATAGAAGCGGTCGTGGAAACGGCTTAGGTAGCCCTCCAGGGCCTTTGAGTCAAACTCTCCCCGCTCCAGCAAGTCCAGGGCATCCCAAAAGCCCCCGACCGGGGGCAGGGCCCGGTAGAGCACCGCCAGGAGGAGGCGGTGGAGGGCGGCCTCCTCGAGGGGGGAGGGGGTCTCAATGCGCTCTATGGCCGGGGCCCTGACCAGGGCCTCCCATAGGCTTACTTCCCGCACCCGTCCGCCCTCACGCACGGGAATCCAGGGTTCTTCCAGCAGGTTGAACTTGGCCAAGGGACACCTCCTAACTGCAGGCTACGGGGCCAACCCGTCATCCGCTGTCGGATTTAACCTGAACCGTACACCACCCCCAGCTCCGGGTCCAGCTCCACCCGCACGCCCCCGCCCTCATGAGCGAAGACCCGACCCACCTCCAGGAGCCTCAAACCCCGCAGGAGGCCGCTTCGCCGCCAAGCGGCCGGGGGGTCCTCCCTAAGGAGCACCTGGGGAATGGGGTAACGGGAAAGGCGCACCGCCCGGGACCAGAGGGCCACCGCCTCCTCCTTGGAAAGCTCCCCCTTGAGGCGCACGGGGCGCTTGCCCTCCGGGTCCAGGGCCCAGCTTTCCCCCACCCGGTAGAGGGGCACCACAGGCACGCTGGGCTCCCCAAGGCGGGTGAGAAAGCGCTGGGTCCTTTTGTCCTCCGCGTCGTCGTCCAGCTTGAAGTCGGCGGCCAGGGCGCTGGCCTCGGTGTCGGAGAGGAGGGCCTTAAGGTCCATGAGGGACAAGTTTTCCGCCGTCTTGGCCTCCCCTTCCCAACGCTGCTGTAAGCGCCTGTAGCTTTCTTGCGCCCGCTCCCTCAGATCCTCCGGAAAGCCCACCGGGGTGCGGCCGTAGACCTCCTCCAGGAGGGCCTCGAGGTCCCCCGGCATCCCAAGGGCCTTCCGGCCCTGCAGGGAAAGCCAGGTGGAAAGGAGGAGGTAGTCCTCGTAAACCTTATCCCAGCGAAGCTCCCCGCCAAACTCGGGCTTGCCCTGGAGGCCCCCCACCAGGAGGAGGGGCTCCCCATGCCCCTCAGGCCTTACCCGCACGTGGCGGTGGAGCCGCCCCAGGCGCTGGAAGAGGAGGTCAATGGGGGCAAGGTCGCTATAGAGGAGGTCAAAGTCCAGGTCCAGGCTCTGCTCCGCCACTTGGGTGGCCACCAAGACGGCCCGCTCGGGCCGGGGGCCTCCTTTACCGAAGAGGCTAAGGGCCACCATCTCCCGCAGGGCCCTCTCCTCGGCGGGAAAGCGGGCGTGGAGGAGGAAGACCAGGGTGCCGTTCTTAAGGCGCTTCCCCACCACGAAGTCCCCTTTCCCTCCCCGCGCCTTCCAGAGTTCGCCCCAGGGGCCCTCCGAGGCAGGATGGCCCAGGGCCTCCAGAAGCCCCTCCAGGGTGAGCCTCTCCCCTTCCCCCAAGGCCTGGTAGAGGGTCTGGGCCCGGTCCACGGTGTTCACGACGGCCCCTAGGGCCCCAGGTAGCCGCTCCAAAAGGGTCTTGGCAAGGGAGTCCGGCTCCACGGGGGCGGCCTGAAGGCGCACCTGCCTGGACTTCTGGGGCACGTGCTTGGCCTCCAAAAGCTTCCCCCCGGCAAAGGCCGCCACCCGGGGGTAAGACGGTAGCCGCTCCACTTGAGCCCCCCAGGCCCTAAGGAGCTCCTCCCGCTTGGCGCTGGGCAGGGTGGCGGTCATGAGCACCACGCTGGAGCCCAAGGCCTTCAGCCAGCGGAGGAGGGCCACAAGAAGCCCCGAGGTGTAGGTATCGTAGGCGTGCACCTCGTCCAGGACCACCACCCGGTTCATGAGCCCCCAGAGGCGGATGAAGTGGTGCTTCACCCTCAGTACCCCCAAAAGGGCCTGGTCCAGGGTGCCCACCCCGTGGCCTGCCAGCATGGCCCGTTTCCTGGCGGAGAACCAGGCGGAGGCCCCCACCCCACCCTCCTCCGCGTCCTGGGCCGTGGCCAGGCCCTTTTCGGAATAACGGGCATCGTAAACCTGGGCGGGCTTGGACTGCTCCAGGAGCTTCTCGTACTCCGGATTTAGCAGCGCCGCCCCGTGCTGGAGCTGAAGCTCCAGGAACTCCCCCGCCGCCAGGCGCTCCAGGAAAGCCCTTACCCGGGGGAAAAGCCCGTTGGCCGTGGCCTGGGTAGGAAGGGCCACGTAAAGCCCCCGGTGCCCCAAGCGTTCCTGGAGGCGGTGGTAGGCGTACAGGGCAGCCTCGGTCTTCCCCAGGCCCATGGGGGCCTCCACCAGGAGAAGGGTAGGCTCCCGGATTTCCTGGACCCTATCCAGAAGGGAAGACACCCCCTCCTGCAAGGGGTTGGGTGCAAAGGGGAAGAGGTCCCGAAAGGTCCTTTCCCCCTTGGAAAGGGGCTTGGGCCAGGGGAGGCTCTTTAGGGCCTCCCGGGCCTTCTCAAGCGCCTCTTCCCAGTAGCCCAAGGCTTCGGGGTCCCGGCCGTAGGGGAAGAAGGTGGGGTCGGAAGCGATCCAGTCGGCAAAGGAGGCCAGGGCCATGACCCGGAGGAGGGCCTCCGGGCTGGGGTCGGGAAGAGGAGAGAGGGGCTCGAGGCCCAAGGCCTTCGCCAGGGCTTCCACCAAATAGGTCCTGGCTTCCCGCCAGCCTTGGGGCTCGCTCCGCACGTGCCGCCTTCCCGAGGCACGCTCCCCCTCCGCCGCCGGGAAGCCGTGGTGGGCCCCCAGGGCCTGGGCCAGGAGGCAAGCCGCCTCTTTGGAAAAGCCCCATTCCCGGAGGACCTCCCTAAGGTAGAGGTCGGTGAAGACCCCGTGGGCCACCCAGGACTCCCGGATCAGCTCCTCGTTCCAGGTTAGCCCGGCCTGACGCACCCGCTCGGCCCCCTCGGGCCAGGCCGCCTGAAAGACGGGGCTTGCCTTGCCCAGGTCGTGAAGCCCCGCCAGAAAGGCGGTGAGGCGTAGGGCCTTTTCCTCCTCCAGCTCCCAGTCCTCGGCGTAGAACCTGCGGGTACGGGCAGGCTCCTCCTCTAGGACCGCAAGGGCCACCGCCGCCGTGTCCAGCATGTGGGCCAGGAGGGGGTGGAAGGGGTGGAAGGGGTCCCCGCTTTTGGCCCAGAGGGCTAAGGCCGCACGCTTGGGGTCCATGGGCCCACCCTACCCGCCCAAGGCGACAGGGGCTGTCGCCTTTTCCAGGACCTGCCTGGCCTCCGCCAGCCAGAGCTCCCGGAGCTCCGGGGGAGAAAGGACCTCCACCCGGGGCCCGAAGCTCTGGACCCAGGCCAGCACCTCCCAGGGCACCCCGCCCTTGAAAGGGGCGGCCCAAAGCCGGGCCAGGAGGCTCCCGTCGGATAGCTCCCGCTCCACCTGGAGGCCGGGGTAGTCCCCCTCCAGCACCCGCCAGGCGGCCTCGGGGGCAAAGCGGAGGCGCACCTCCACCCCCCCTTCCCGCACCCCCACCACCCCCCAGGCCTGGCGGAAGTAGGCGTTCGGATCAAAGTCCTGAGGGAGGTGATAGGTTTCTTCCAGAAGGCGGGCGTGGCGCATACGGGAGAGCTTGAGGGTGAGGACTGCCCGGTGGTAGGTGCGCTCATAACCCACCGCGTAGAGGCCCAGGTTGGTGCGGTTGGCCTCGAGGAAGTACACCAAAAGCTCCTTCGGCCGCCAGTTCTTGGAACCCCCGGAGCGGTACTCAAAGGCCAGGACGCGCCTCTCCAGAAGGGCCCGGGCCACCATCTCCAGGGTGCGGGAATCCCCCTGGCGCCCCTTCAGGCCCTCGGTGCTCTTTAGGAGGAGGCCGCGCAGGGGCTCAGGGAGCATCCGGGCCAGCTTTTCCAGGGCGTTCCCATACTGCCGGGTTGGGGCCTGGTGGTAAAGAAGCCTCCCCGCCGCGAAGAGGGCCAAGGCCTCCACAGGGTGGAGGACAGGCGGGGCGTCCCTCAGGCGGTAGCGCCCCCAGGCCACCCGCTCCACGGGGTAGCCCTGGAGGGCGAGGGCCTCGAGGTCCCGCTCCACCGTGCGGGGGCTCACGCCGTAGCGCCGGGCCAACTCGGCCACGCTATAAGGCCTGAGTTTCAGCTCTTCCACGAGGTCCAAAAGGCGCTCGGCTTTGGGTTTTCCCGCCATCTTGGGTGCATTATAACTTGTGGCGTGGTATCCTTGAAGGCGAGGGCCTACCCCCTTCTTCTCCCCAGCCCTGCTGGCCGAGTTGCCAGAGCGGATCTTGACAATCCGGCCTCGAGTCGCCAGCTTACTTGGAGCCGATCTTTTTAAATACCCTTAGAGGGGGGTAACCGGGGGTTTTTGCCGTCCTGGTCATGTGTAGTCCCCACGCACGTGGGGATGGACCGTTAGCATATACCCGTTTCCCTTTAGCTAGGGCGTAGTCCCCACGCACGTGGGGATGGACCGGCATGGCAAGGCTCCTCGGGTACGGGATTGATGTAGTCCCCACGCACGTGGGGATGGACCGTCGGCGGGGGGCCCTTGAGTAACACGCCCCCCGTAGTCCCCACGCACGTGGGGATGGACCGGTGCGCATCGGCAAAACCCCATTCGTGGGCATGTAGTCCCCACGCACGTGGGGATGGACCGATGGGTTCCATGGCCGCCCAGCCTCACACAACGTAGTCCCCACGCACGTGGGGATGGACCGGTCAGGGGACGCCGGGACGTTCCCCGTGCTGTGTAGTCCCCACGCACGTGGGGATGGACCGCGATGAGGCATCCCACAGACGGGACACCTAGCGTAGTCCCCACGCACGTGGGGATGGACCGGGGGCCAGCGAACGGGGAACCACCCAGACCCCCGTAGTCCCCACGCACGTGGGGATGGACCGTGATTCCGGCTCCCTGGGCCCGGGAGGGGGCCGTAGTCCCCACGCACGTGGGGATGGACCGTCGATATATGCAGCACGCCGATCTGGCAGGCCGTAGTCCCCACGCACGTGGGGATGGACCGGTACCATGAGGCACCTCCACGTCCGCGAAAAGTAGTCCCCACGCACGTGGGGATGGACCGATATGGACCCCAGACAACTTTGGCAGGGTAATGTAGTCCCCACGCACGTGGGGATGGACCCTCCTGCAGGTACGGGATGCCCCCGAGGTCCACGTAGTCCCCACGCACGTGGGGATGGACCGCCCAGGTAACCCCCTATCTCCTCCTCGGCCTTTGTAGTCCCCACGCACGTGGGGATGGACCGAGTACCTCCTGGCCGCTTAGGGCCATGATGCGGTAGTCCCCACGCACGTGGGGATGGACCGGGCCACCTGATACCCGCTCCTGGGCCCTGCGGGTAGTCCCCACGCACGTGGGGATGGACCTAGCGGGGGGCGTGTTACTCATGGGTCCCCCGCGTAGTCCCCACGCACGTGGGGATGGACCGAGCCTCGGTTCCATGTCTTTATGTGTAAGACCGTAGTCCCCACACGCGTGGGGATGGCCTGCGTCTACCTGGCCTTCTGCTGGCCCCGGTGGGCCCCCCAACGGGGCCGGCGGTTCAGCGGACCCGGCCAGAACGAGGGGTGCGGGGCGAGGCTTCAGGCAAAGCCTCCACCCGCTTGGCCCGTTCCAGCTTCACCCCCTGCACCTCGGCCAGACGGGGGAGGTCCTGCGGGCGCAGGTCCACGTAAAAGGCCTCCTCCCCCTGGGCAATCTTGCCCACCTCGAGGCCCCTTTCCTTCAACAAGGCCACCAGCCGGGGCAGGGTGAGCCTCTGCCCCGTGGCCTTGAAGGTGAGCCAGCCCTCCTCCCCGGTGAGGAGGCTCTTTTCCTTGGGGGCCCCGCCCAGGAGAAGGGCCATGAGGGCGGCCACCACCTCCACCCTCCCCTCGGCGAAGAGCTTCCCGGCGAAGTCCAGGTAGAGCTTGTAGTCCCTCTCCGGCACCCGGGCCAGCCGGGCCAGGAGGTGGTGCCATTTGGCCTCCAGGACCTCCTCCGGGGTGGGCGGGTTCACCCGGCGGAAGGTGCGGCCCACCGCCCGCTCCAGCTCGGAAAGCTCCCTTCTTTCCCGAGGCCCGTAAAGGATGACCACCTCGCCCCCCTCCCCGCGCGGCCCGTGCGCCCGGAGCGGTGCTGGTAGGTCTCCGGCTTGTCGGGGAGGCGGTAGTGCACCACCAGGTCCACCTCGGGGATATCCAGGCCGCGGGCGGCCACGTCCGTGGCCACCAAGACCTTGACCTCCCCCTCCCGGAAGGCCCTCATCACCCTTTCCCGGTCGCTTTGCGAAAGGTCCCCGTGGATGGCCCGGGCGGGGTGGCCCAGGCGCAGGAGGCCCGTGGCCACCTCCTCCGTCTCGGCCTTGGTGCGGGTGAAGACGATGGCCCGCTTAGGGGCCTTGACAAAAAGGAGATCGGAGAGGAGGGCAAGGCGGTCCCCAGGGGCGGGGATAGCCTCCTCCTGGTAGGTGACCCCCTCCTCCCGCACCACGTTGATGACCACGGGGCTTTTCATGTACCGCTCCGCCAGCTTCCGGGCCCAGGAGGGCAGGGTGGCGGAGAAGAGGAGGGTTTGCCGCTCTTTAGGGGTGGCGGCCAGGATGGCCTCCACCTCCTCCTCAAAGCCCATGGAGAGCATCTCGTCCGCCTCGTCCAAAACGGCGATTTGCACTTGGGAGAGGTTAAGGACCCCCTGCTTCAGGTAGTCCAGGGCCCTCCCGGGGGTGGCCACCACCACGTCCGCCCCCCGGAGGAGCTCCTCCTTCTGCTTGCCGTAGCCGGTGCCCCCGTACACGGTGACCACCTTGAGGTGGGGGGCCACGGCCTGGAGCTCCCCGGAAACCTGCAGGGCCAGCTCCCGGGTGGGGGTGAGGACCAAGGCCCTGGGGGGGCGGCCCCGCTCGGAGGAGGCCTCGAGGGCCTGGGCGATGGGCAGGGCGAAGGCCAGGGTCTTGCCGGTGCCCGTGCGGGCCTGGCCGATGAGGTCCTTGCCCTCGAGGGCCAGGGGCAAGGCCGCCGCCTGGATGGGGGTGGGGGAAGTGATGCCGCGGCGCAAAAGGGCTTCCTTGATCTCGTCCTTCAGGGGAAAGTCTTTGTACTCCATGCTCTCTCGCTTCCCGGGCCCACCCGCGCCCGAAAAGGAGGGGTAAAGCCCGTAAACCTTTCAAGTTTAGTGAACTAGAGCACAAAAGTCAAGGGGATGACCTCCACCACCTCCCCCTCCGCCACGTTCTGGTCCGGAGGCACCACCACCAAGGCGTTGCCCTGGGCCATGGAGCGGAGCACCCCGCTGCTTTGGTTGCCCGTGGAGCGCACCACCAGTTCCCCCTCAAAGGAGAGCACGCCCCGGCGGAAGACCCGCTTGCCCGGGGCCCCGCGGAAGGGGGTGAGGGCCCTGGCCTTGAGGGCGCGGTAAGGGGGCTCGGTGCGCTGGAGAAGCCGGAAGAGGAAGGCCCTGCCGTAGAGGAAGAAGGTCACCATGCTGGAAACCGGGTTTCCGGGCAGGCCCAGCACGGGAAGCTCCCCCAGGCGCGCAAGGAGGAGGGGCCCCCCGGGCTGCTGCCTCACCTTCCAGAAGAGGACCTCCCCCCTCTCCTCCAGCACCTTGCGCACCACGTCGTACTCCCCCATGGACACCCCCCCGGAGGTGAGGAGGAGGTCCAAAGGCCCGGCCTCCTCCAGCCTTTTCAGGACCGCATCGGATCGGTCCTCCACCTTGCCCAAAAGGACCGGCTCCCCCCCCGCCTCCAAGACCAGGCCAAGCAGGCTATAGGCGTTGGAGTTGTAGACCCCGCCGTAGGGCAAAGGCTCCCCGGGCTCCACCACCTCATCCCCCGTGGAGAGGATCCCCACCCGGGGGCGCCGGAAGACCTTGAGGCGCGGATGGCCCATGGCCGCCGCCAGGCCCAGCCGCCCCGGGGTGAGGAGGTCCCCCCGCCGCAGGTAGACCTCCCCCTTCCGCAGGTCATCCCCCTGGGGCCGGATGTCCTTGGCGCTGGCCGGGGCCAGGAGGAGGACGTACTCCCCTTCCCGCCGGGTGTCCTCCACCCGGATGAGGGCATCCGCCCCCTCGGGGATGGGGGCGCCCGTGTACACCGCCACCGCCTCCCCTCGGCCAACCCTTCCGGCAAAGGGCCTCCCCGCCGGGGATTCCCCGATCACCCTCAGGCGCACCGGGTTTTGCGGGCTCGCCCCCAAGGTGTCCTCCTCCCGGCAGGCATAGCCATCCACAGCGGTGTCGTCCTGGTCGGGATGGTTCACCAGGGAAACCAGGTCCTCCGCCAGGACGCGGCCATAGGCCTCCTTCAGGGGTACCTCCTCCACGGGAAGCTCCCCCTTGGCCTCCTCCAAGACCAGGGCTAAGGCTTCATCCACGCTGATGCCCGTGCGCATAGGCCCAGTCTAGGGCAAAGCGCAAGGCCTCAGGAAGAACGCTCCTCATAAGCCCTCCGGAGTCCGCCAAAGGCCCAGGGCCAAAGGGCGATCCCCAGGGCGTAGAGGACCAGGGTAACGGCGAAGAGGTAGTGGAAGGCCAAAAGGCCCAACGCCTCCTGAACCACGCCAGAAAGGGCGCTCCCCAGGGCAAAAAGAAGGCTCCAAAGGGCCCCCTCCACCAGGAAGAAGCCCGGACGCTCCCCTTCCTCCAGGTAGTCCATCACCAAGGCCGCATAGACCGGCCCTGCGGCGTTCATCAGGGCCCCGCGGACGAGGAGGGCGAAGGTGACCAAGGGGAGCCAGGGGACCCAGGCCAGAATGGCCAAAAAGGGCAGGGAGAGGGCCTGGACCAGGACGATGGCCCCCAGCTTCCCCATCCGCTCCACCAGAAGGGGCTGGAGGAGCATGGCCACCCCGGTGGCCAGGGCGGAGAGGGCAAAAATAAAGCCGGTGACGCTGTAGCTGAGGCCAAACTTCTCCCGCAAGTACAGGTTCAAAAAGGGGATCACCAACCCCGCACCGAAGCCGATGATGGCCTGGGGCACGAAGAGGCGCAGCCAGAGGCCAAACCGTCCCGCAAGCCTCGGGGGCGTACCCTGGCCCTCGGGAAGCCCCAGGAGAAAGGGCAAGGCCAGGAGAAAAAAGGGAAGCCCGAAAAGGAGAACCCACCGGGCCCCCACCCATTCGGAAAGGGCACCCGCCAAAAGGGTGGAGAAAAACCCCGAGGCGGTGGTAAGGGCCGCCTGGAGGCTGAATAGGGAAACCCGCCTCTCCGCCGGCACCAGCCGGGCCAAAAGGGGGGCTCCCGCCCCTTGCACCAAGGCCCCGGCCAGGCCATACCCCGTGAGGGAAGGGAAAACCAAGAGGCCAAGCCCCAAGAACAACCCGCTCCCCACCGCCAAGGCGAGGGCCAGAAGCAGGCTTCTCCGGTAACCCAGGCGGGGGATGAGGTGGGCCAGGGGCAGGGCGAAGACCACCCCCACCAGGAGGAGAAGGGCCTGGGCCAACCCTATGGCCTGGCGCCTGAAGCCTAGGGCCTCGAGGTGGAAGTTCAGGAAGAAATAGACCAGATTGGCCCCAAAGGACCAGAGAAAGCTCCCCAAAACCAACCGGTAAGCAGGCGAAGCCAGGATGTTCCGCACCCCACTCCTTTCTCAAGGCCTGGCAAGAGGCCCCATGGCGCAAGCAAAAGAGGCTATGCCCCTTGCCGGCTTGGGCAGTGGGGGGCAAGGGCGCAGTCCCCGCACCGGGGCTTCCGGGCCAGGCACACGTACCTGCCGTGAAGGACCAGGGCGTGGTGAACAAAGACCCAGTCCTCCTTGGGGAAGAGCCTCTCCAAATCGGCCCCGATCTTCTCTGGGCTCACGGCCTGGGAGAGGCAGAGCCTCTTGGCCAGGCGGGCCACATGGGTGTCCACGGCGATCCCCGGCACCCCAAAAGCCGCCCCCAGCACCACGGTGGCCGTCTTCCACCCCACCCCGGGAAGGGCCATGAGGGCCCGCTTGTCCTTAGGCACCTCCCCCCCGTGGGCCTCCACGAGCCTCTGGGCCAGGGCCACCAGGTTCCTGGCCTTGGTTCTGTAAAGCCCGATGCGCCGGATGAAGGGCTCCACCTCCTCTGGGGTGGCCGCGGCCAGGGCCTTGGCGTCGGGGAAGCGGGCGAAGAGGGCGGGGGTGGCCTCGTTCACGCTTTTGTCCGTGGCCTGGGCGGAAAGCACCGTGGCCACCAGGAGCTGAAAGGGGTTTTGGTGCTTTAGCTCCGTTTTGGCCCCGGGATAGGCCGCCTTCAGGGCCTCGAGGATGGCCAAGGCCCGCGCCTTCTTCTCCTTTGGCCCTTCCTTAGGGCAACCCACGGGGTCTACTCTACAATGAGGGCGTGGAAAAGCCCAAGCTGGGCCTCATCGTGCGGGAGCCCTATGCCAGCCTCATCGTGGACGGAAGAAAGACCTGGGAGATCCGCAAACGCTATACCCGGCACCGGGGTCCCCTGGGGATCGTCACCGGCGGGTATCTCATCGGCCAGGCGGACCTCCTAGACGTGGAGGGCCCCTTCACCGTGGAGGAACTCCTGGCCCATCCGGAAAAGCATCTGGCGGAGGAGGCCTTTCTGCGGGCCTATGCCGGGGAAGAGCCCCTTTACGCCTGGGTTTTGCGCAACGCCTTCCGTTACGAAAAACCCCTCTTCGTACCCAAAAAGCCCGGCAGGGTCATGTTTGTGGATCTCTCCGAGGTATGGCCATAAGCCCCCCGTACCCCACGAAGACCAGGAGGTCGGGATCCAAGGAGGCGATCACCTCTTGGCGATGGGTGGCCACCACCAGGGTGACGCCCGCCTGACGCACCAGTTTCCCAAGCCCCAGGGCCACCCGCCTGGCGGTGGGCACCTCCACCTCTCCCCCATCCGGGGGCTCCCCCAGGAGGAGGCGAAGGAGGGTGGTCTTTCCCGCCCCGCTGGCCCCAGCCAAGGCGACCACGCTGCCAGGAGGGACCTCGAGGTCCGCCTCCCTAAGAATCGCCCGCTCCAACACCCGGGCCCTAACCCCGAAGGCCGCAAGGGTCTCCTGCACCTCGGGGGAAAGATCGGAAAGCTCCAGGTGGCTCCGGTAACTCTTGCGCACCCTCACCAGGCGGATGGGCCCTGAAAGCCCCTGGACCCTCCCAAACCGGGAAACGAAAAGCCTCCCCCCATGGGCCCTGGCGTAAGGATCCTCCTTCAAAAACCGCTCCAGGTAATACTCCGCCTCCTCCGTAAGGGGATAGGCCAGCACCGGCCTTCCCGAGGCGGTGTCAAAGAGGTAGCGGAAACCCGCCTTCTCAAAGAAGGGATGGTACCGGGCCATCTGGGCCACGGTGTACACCAGGTGTTTCTCCCGCCTTCCCTCGGGAACAGCCCGTTCCTTCACCCAGGCCAAGGCCAGCTCCACCAAAAGAGCCCCCAGGCCCTCCGAGCGGTAGTCGGGGTGCACCACCACCCGGGCGATGCGGCTGGCAGCGGTGCGCACCCGGTCCAAGGCGCTCTCCCATTCCCTGCCCCCCTCAAAGGTGGGATGGAACCAGTCCTCAGGAAAGATGCGCTCCCGGATGTTCCGCTCCACGCCCCCGGGAATCCTGCGGTGCATCCGGGGAATGGGGGGATCCAAACGCAAATAACCCAGGATCCTGGGCTCAAAGGGAAGCCGCTCCACAAGCTCCAAAACCAGAAAGCGGCTTGCCGGAGTGGACCCTCGGATCTCCTTAAGCCTCGCCTCCCCGCCGCAGTCGCAAAGAGGCTTGGCGTTGGCCAACAGCGTCTTGTGGCACTGGGTGCACACCCAAAGGGCCACCACCTCCTTCTCCGAGGCGTAGTGGAACTGCTCCAGCTCGGCGATGGCCTCAAAATCCCCCTCGTAGGTGGCCTCCCGCACCCTCAGGCGGTAGCGGTAGGCCTCGCCCCCCAGGGGGCTTTCCCGCACGTGCTCCAGGGTCTTGGCGAAGGGGGGCCAGAGGGGGAAGGCGCCCTCGAGGGCGTACTCGTCAAAGCCGAGGACGGGCTTCTTGAACTCGGTGCGAAGCCTCACCCTATCCCCGGGCCTCAGCCACTTGGCCACGTCCCCGGTCATGCGCAAGGTCACGCCCCCCTCCAGGAGGACCTCCCCGTACCAGCGCCAGTAGACCCTCCGCCCCAAGACGCGCATCGTGCCCCCATGGTACCCCACTTAATGCCTTCGTGTGCTACTTGACCTAGACCCTCGGGGTGTGAAAAAAGAGGGGGTGCCATGCGGCAAGATCGTGAGCACCCCCAGAACGTAGCCTTTGGCTGACCTACTATCTTGACGCAGAGACCCTTCTGGTGGCTACCTACATCTGGGTAGATGACGAACTGAAGGCCCTGCAGGCCCAAGGCTTCAAGCTCCCCCCAAAGCAAAAGCACCAGAAAGCCACCCTGGCCGAGCTCCTGACCCTCGCCATCTTTTTGCTCCTCCAGGGCCAGGACCTCGCCAAAGGCTACCTGGCCGCCAAGACCACCCTCAAGGCCTACTTCCCCTCCCTCCCCCACCCCAAGATGTTCTCCTTCGGGGAAGCAGCTCTCGCTTCTACCGGGTCCTTCAGAAGGCCCAGGGGCTGTTGGCTCACCTGGCCATGAGGCTCTCCGGGGGAAAAGGCCTCCTGCAGGTGGTGGACCTTAAACCCATCCCCCTGGCTCACGGCCACCGGATTCACGGCCTCTCTCTTCCTGAGGCCGCCGTGGGGGTGGGACCCCTGGGGGCTTTCGCGGGCTACGTTCTCATGCCGGTGATGAACGAGCGGGGCCTCTTTTTTCGTTGGGCCATTCTCCCCGGCAACGCCCGGGAGACCTGGGGGAGGGACCTGCTGGACGGTCTGCCCGCGGTCTTGGGGGACCGGGGCTTCCGCTGGGTCCAGGGGGTCAAGACCCCGCCCTATCGGGTCAGGGGAGGGAAGGTGGTGGAGACGGGGTGGAGAGAGTGGATGGGGAGGGTCAGGAACTGGATAGAGACCCGCTTCAGCGTGATGGTCCGGTCTTTGGGGCTTCATCGGATAGAAGCGCGGTCCTACTGGGGTCTGGTGGCCCGGGTGAACCTCATCCTGCTCGTTCACAACCTCATCCGTAGCCGGGTGCTCCTGAAGATGGCCGGGGTGGAGCTATGAGGTAGCACACGAAGGAATGTTAAGCTCATACCATGAAACGATCCCTTGCCCTGATTCTGGCCTTGTTCAGCCCGTTGGCCCTCACCCAGTCCCCCAAGGAAGCGGTGGAATCCGCCCTCAAGGCCGCCTTCGGCGACTGGAGGGGCAAGACCTACCAGGGCCTGGACCGGGTAGTCTACTTCACCCCCGAGGGCCAGGAAACGCAGGTCTTGCGGATCCGGACCTACCTTGACCTCGGCGGTTGCCGCCTTCGCCTGGAGATCGCCCCCGAGGGCGAGAAGGCGCCCGCCACCCTGGTCTACACCCGGGAGCGCCAGTTCCTCCGCCTCCCGGACGGCAGGGAAACCCCCCTGGACGACCGCCTCTTCCTGGAGCTCATCTTCGCCTGGCAGACAGGCTTCACCGGGGCCGCCTTCGGTTATGACGAGGTGGCTTCCCTGGGGAAAGTGACCCTCCCCGATGGCAGCGAGGCGGAGGCCTACCGGGTGGCGCGCCGGTCCCACGCCTGTCTCCCCAAGGGAGTGCTGGAGGCTAAACCCTACGAGGGAGAGGTCTACGTACAGGAAGGGAAGGTGGTGGGGGAGGGGCACTTCTCCCCCGTGCTCGGGATGGAGACCCTGACCCTCTACCGGGACCTTCGGAAGGAGGGGAGCGCGGGCTATCCCGTGAGGTCGGAGGGCTACCTCCGGACGGGGGACCGGTGGGTCCTCTTCTCCCGGGGAGAAACCCTGGAAGCCCAGGTGAGCCTCCCCCTGGAGGAAGCCCTATTCCGCTGAGGCTAGAGGGGGCCCGTGAGTTCCAGGCCTAGGGCAAAGCCCCCGTCGCCGTACCTTACCCGCACCCCCACCTCTCCCTTCCCTTCGGGGTCCAGGGCGTACCCCGCCCGCAGGAGGAGGGCTCCCCCGGGGGGCTCCAGCCCCAGAGGCAGGGAGAGGGAGGTCCCAAGCCCTAGGCTCCACACCTCGTTGGCCACCAGGGATAAGCCCAAGCCCAGCCCCAGGAGAGGCACACCGCCCCGGGGGTAGGAGACCCCCAGGGCCCAGGTGGCCACCACCGGATCCCTGAGGAGGCTCCCACTGGCCTCCCCTTCCAGGGCCCAGGGGTACCCCAGCCCCAGGCGCACCCGGGGGCGGCCCCAGAGGTCGGGAAACCGGTAGGCCAGCCCCACCCCAAGGGAAGGCCTGCCCTCCCCTCGCCAGAGGACTTCCCCTGCCTCCCCGTAGTCCCGCCTCTCCCCAAAGAGGGTGTAGCCGCCCCCCAGCCTGCCCTCCAGGAAGAGGTCTGGAGCCACCCGGTAGCTGAGACCCAAGGACAGGCTCAATCCGTGCCCCACCCGCAGGAAAGCGTAGGGACCCCGTTCGTCCGCCCCCACCCCTTGGAGGGCAGAGGGGGCGTAGGAGAGGGTGAGGCGGTAGCCCAGGGGGGGCTCCTCCGCCGGGCGCAAGGGGTCCACCTGGGCCAGGGCCCAGGCGGCGAAGGCCAGGAAGAGGGGCAGAAGCCTCAAGGCCACCTCCCCCCGAGGGCCTCCAGCCGGCGAAGCCGGGAAAGCGCCCAGGAGAGCTCCGCCTCCTGGTTGGCCCTTACCCGCCCCATCTGGGCCGCCGACCGGGGAAGGGCCAGCAGGATGACCCCGGAGAAGCCCTTCTCCGTCACTAGGGCCTCTATGGGTACGATGCGCCGGCCCCACGAGGAGTCGGCGAGGAGCACCTGGGCAGGGCCGCCCCCGGGCGGGTCCACGAGACCCGCGATCACCAGGAAGTGGAGCTGGGGCTTGGTGACGTGACCGATGACCGGAAGCCCGCCCCAGCGGAAGTAGTCAGCGAGCTGCTCCAGGTTCACCCTGTAGGCCCTCACCTCGTACCCCCGCCCCTCCAGGTACCGCTTCAGGGAAAGGGCGGTAAGCCCCTCCCGCGGGTCCTTCCCCGAGGCCTCCGTCTCACGCACGGCCACCTTTAGGACCTCGCCTTCCGTGGCCGGGTCGTCATAGTAGTGGGTGAGCAGCGTGGCCACCGCCGCCGCGCCGCAGGTGTACCAGTCCGTCTGGCCGACGACGTGGGTGTAGCGAAGGGTGCGATAAGAAGACAGGGCACTTGCTTCGGCAAAAAACACCCAGAAGAGAAGTGGGAGGATGAGATGCAATATAGGAGCCGCGGGGACACAAGCCATCTTTTGACTTACGCCTTCCTGTGTTACCTCTTAGCTCCACCCTAGCCATCCTGAGTAGAACCAGCCTGGTGTTCGATCTGACAAGAAAATCATCAAAGGCTAAGGCTCAGTATCCGCGGGAGTAGAAAAGAACAACAAGAAATGATAAACCCACAACAATTAAGGCGACCAAGGAAAGAACGCCCAAAGCACGCCATTCGCCAACCTTTTTCACCCAAGAGAGTGTGGCATGATACAGGAAACTGAAGAAAAAGGCCTGCAACAGTAGCCCAGGAGCTTCTCTAGCCTCTACTCTTTTGTCGAGCACCAACGTAAACAGGTTAATGAGTCCAAAGAAAGCTAAAGCCACAAGAAGAAAGGATTGCCAAGGCCTAAGTTTCCACATCATCGCCATACCTCACCAAGGCGAAGTTAAGAGTCCAAACACAAATCCATAAACAAAACCTTTACCAACGTTCGCCGCAAAGTCACGAGCATTCGCATCGCAACGCCCGGTATTGCAACCTATGGCTGCATCTACCGTATACGCTAAAGCAGCACTAATCGCCCCTGAAAGACCACCAATAACCCCCGCGATAACTCCCTCTCCCTCGTAAAGAGCTAGCTCCTCATCCGAAAAAAGCGAAGGAGATTCAAGCAAGGAAGTAGCCCACTCAACTGTTTGAACTTCACCCCGTACTCCCAGGGCCAGGATGTGCCCCTGCGCCCTAGCGCCCAACGGGGCATAGGCCAAAAGCCCAAAGGCCATCAGCACCAAGAGGAATTTGCGCATGGCTCAACCCCCTCAAGGGTGAGGTTACCACGCCCCCCCCTTCCTGTCAGGAAGCTTTCAAGAAGGCGCAATCCCCCACCCCGCCCGTCCGGGACTGGCGAGAGGGGAGAAGGCGCCGAGAAGCTTAGTACGCCTTGGCGAAGACCACCCGCTTGCCGTAGGCGGAAGGCCGGCCGCAGCGCACGCAGAAGCCCTCCTCTGGCTCCCCCTCAAAGGGCACGCAGCGGGTGGTGGCGGTGGTCTCCTCCTGGATGGCCTTTTCGCAGGCCCGGTCCCCGCAGTGGAAGGCCAGGGCGAACCCCTCCCCCACCGCCTCCTTGAAGGCCTCGTAGGTGTCCACCTTGCGGGTGTGGGCCTCCCGGAAATCCAGGGCCCGCTGGTAAAGGGCCTGGTGGAAGGCATCCAGCTTCCCGGGCAGCGCCACGGGGAAGGCGTCCAGGGCCAGGCGCTCCTTTCCCCCTAGGCGGCTTGCGAGCACGGCCTCGCCCGCCTCGAGGTCCTTGGGGCCAAGCTCAATGCGGAAGGGCACCCCCTTGAGCTCCCACTCGTGGAACTTGTAGCCCGGGGTGTACTGGTCCCGGTCGTCCAAATGGACGCGGAGGCCCGCCTGGAGAAGGCGCCTTTTCAGGTCAAAGGCTGCCTCCAAAACCCTCTCCCGGCTTTCCTCCCGGTAGATGGGCACGATCACCACCTGGATGGGGGCCAGGCGGGGGGGCAGGATGAGGCCCTGGTCGTCCCCGTGGGTCATGACGATGGCCCCGATGAAGCGCCAGGAAAGCCCCCAGCTGGTGGTGTGCACGTACTTCACCTGGAGGTCCTTGTCCTGGAACTTGATGTCAAAGGCCCGGGCGAAGTTCTCCCCCAGGTAGTGGCTGGTGCCCGACTGCAGGGCCCTGCCGTCCCGCATCAGGGCCTCAATGGTGGTGGTGTAGACGGCCCCGGCGAACTTCTCCTTCTCCGTCTTCATCCCCTCCACCACGGGGATGGCCGCGTACTCCCGGGCCAGCTTGGCGTAGATGCCAAGCATCCGGCGCACCTCCTCCTCCGCCTCCTCCCGGGTGGCGTGGGCGGTGTGCCCCTCCTGCCAGAGGAACTCGCTGGTGCGCAGGAAAGGCCGGGTGCGAAGCTCCCAGCGCACCACGTTCCCCCACTGGTTCAGGAGCTGGGGCAGGTCCCGGTAGCTCTTGATCCACTTGGACCACATGTACCCGATCACCGTTTCCGAGGTGGGGCGCACCGCCAAGGGCTCCTCCAGCTCCTCGCCCCCGGCGTGGGTGACCACGGCCAGCTCCGGGGAAAAGCCCTCCACGTGCTCCGCCTCCTTCTTCAGGAAGCTCATGGGGATGAAGAGGGGGAAGTAGGCGTTTTGGTGGCCGGTCTCCTTGAACATCCGGTCCAAAACCCCCTGGATGTTTTCCCAAAGGGCGTAGCCGTAAGGCCGCACCACGATGGTGCCCCGCACGGGCCCGTAGTCGGCGAGCTCCGCCTTCTGGATGACCTCGAGGTACCACTCGCTGAAGTCCTGGCTCTGCGGCGTTAGGCCCTTCTCCTTCGCCATACCCGCCCATCATACTTGCAGGAAGGGCCTTCGGGGGTAAAATCGGAAGGCATCAACCCGGAGGTGGTTATGCGGAAGATTGGGTACGCCCTATTGGCTGCGCTGGCCCTGGGACTTTTCGCAGAGGAACCGGGGGCCTTTTGCCCATAAAATGGCGGCATGGACCTTTTTGCCGTCATCAAAGAGCTTCAGCAAAAGGCCGAAAGCAAAATCCTCCTGGTGGTCCTGGATGGCGTAGGGGGCCTCCCCCTGGAGCCCGGGGGGCCCACGGAGCTGGAGGCCGCCAGGACCCCCAACCTAGACCGGCTGGCGGCGGAGAGCGCCCTGGGCCTCCTCACCCCCGTCTACCCCGGCCTCGCCCCCGGAAGCGGCCCCGGCCACCTGGCCCTCTTCGGCTACGACCCCTTCCGCTACCTGGTGGGCCGGGGGGCCCTGAGCGCCCTGGGCCTGGGCGTGGACTTCCGGGATGGGGACGTGGCCCTTAGGGGAAACTTCGCCACCTTGAGCCCGGAAGGCCTGGTCTTGGACCGCCGGGCGGGCCGGCCCAGCACCGAGGAAAACCGGCGGGTGGTGGCCCGGCTCCAGGAGGCCATCCCCCGCATAGAGGACGTGGAGGTGCGTTTCCATACGGAAAGCGAGCACCGCTTCCTGGTGGTCCTCCGGGGTGAGGGGCTGGGGGACGGGGTGACGGACACCGACCCCCAGAAGCCGGGCCTGCCCCCCCTGAAGGCCCAGGCCCTAGACCCGGCCTCGGCCAAGACCGCCCGGGTGGTGAACGAGCTCTCGGAGCGCATCCGCGAAGCCCTGCGGGATGAGCCCAAGCTGAACGGGGCCCTCTTCCGCGGGGCCTCCCGCAAGCCCGCCTTCCCCAAGATGGAAGGGGTCTACGGGTTAAAGGCGGCGGCCATCGCCAGCTACCCCATGTACAAGGGCCTGGCCAGCCTGGTGGGGATGGAGGTCCTGCCGGTGGAGGGGGAAGGGGACGCCCACGAGGGAAAACTAAAGGCCCTGCGGGAACACTGGGAGCGGTACGACTTCTTCTACCTCCACTTCAAGAAGACCGACGCCAAGGGGGAGGACGGGGACTTCCTTGGCAAGGTGGGGGAGATTGAGCGCTTTGACGCCCTTCTTCCGGAGATCCTGGCCCTGGGCCCCGACGTCCTGGCCATCACCGGGGACCATTCCACCCCCGCCCTCCTCAAGGCCCACTCCTGGCACCCCGTGCCCCTCCTCCTCAAGGCCCCCTACCTGCGAGGGGATGCCGCCCAACGCTTCACGGAAAGCGAGGCCGCCAAGGGAAGCCTGGGGCACCTGAGGGGGGTGGAGCTCATGCCCCTCCTCCTGGCCCACGCGGGGAGGCTCTTGAAGTACGGGGCTTGAAAAGACGGCACCGCCTCCGGGTGGAGGCGTCCGGAACCCCTGGGGGGCAATGCCCCCCGTTTTTCGGCAACCCCCTAGAGGTAGCCCGCCCGCTTGAGCTCCTCCGCCACCGCCTCGAGGACCAGCTCGTAGGCCCGGTCCAGGTCCACCCCCTTCAGGGTGGCCCCCGCGGCGGGCACATGCCCCCCTCCCCCAAGCCTTAAGGCGATGTTTTGGGCGGAAACCCCGCCCCGGGAGCGGATGGAGACCTTCACCCCCTCCTCCCGCCTGCGCAGGAACACGGAAACCACGCTTCCCTCCACGTAGCGGATGAGGCCCACGAAGTCGTCGGAGTCCTCCTCTTCCCGCTTAGCCTCCTCGGGGAGGTGGGCGGTGACGAGAAGCCCGCCGAAGTGGAAGGCCACGGTGGAAAGCACCTGCCCCATGAGGCGGAAGTAGGAGGGGGGGCGGAACTGGAGGCGGTCGGTGAGCTCGGCGAGCTTCACCCCGTAGCCCAAAAGCTCCGCCGCCACCCTAAGCACCTCGGGGCTGGTGTTGGCGAAGCGGAAGTTGCCGGTGTCCGTGACGATGCCCGTGAGCACGGGGGTGGCGATCTCCGCCGTCCAGGCCACCCCCAGGAGGTCGATGAGGTCCTTCACCATCTGGGCGGTGGCCGCCTTGGAGGGGTCCACCACGGCGATGTGGCCAAAGCGGGGGTTGGTGCCGTGGTGGTCAATGTTGATGACAAACCCCTCCACCGGCACCCCCACCACCCGGGAAGGCTCGGCGCTGTCCAGGGCCACCAGGGTAGCCCCCACGGGAAGCTTTTCCACGGGGTCCGAGTACTCCTCCTCCTTGGGCAAAAAGCGCAGGAAGCGGGGAGGCTCGGCCACCCAGTAGGCCTCCTTGCCCAGGGCCTTCAGGGCCCGGTACAGGCCCAGGGAGCTACCGATGGCGTCCCCATCGGGGTCCACGTGGGTGGCGATGTAGATGGGGCCCTCCACCGTCTTCAGCACCTCGGCCACCAGGCGCATCTTCTCCCAGTACTTGGGGTCGGGGGCGTTTGCGTCCATAGGCTATAACCTATCACGCAAAGGGGTTTCTCACCTCGAGGCCCCCATAGGCCCCAGGGTGGAGGTCCTCGCTCCACACCACCCGGGCCTTCAGGGCCCGGGCGCTTTGCAGGATGAGGGCATCCCAGAAGGAGATCCGGTGGCGCTCTGCCAAGTGGGTGGCCTTAAGGATGTCCCCCACGTGCACCCAAGCCTTACCGAGGTCGGTCAAGACCTGGCGGGCCACCTCCGGGGAAAGGGGGGGCTTGGAGCTTCCGGGTGGTGACCACGTAAAACTCCTGAAGCACTTGAAGGGATAACGCCAAGCGCCTTTCCACCATAAGGCGCTCCAGAAGCGCCACGGCTCGCTCCCGTTTGGCCGGGGAGGAACGGTCGTAGGCGTAGACCAAAACGTGGGTATCCACAAACTCAGGGGGCTCTATCATGGACCTCCTCCCGGGAGGGCAAGGGCACACCCCCGGTATCCAGGATCCCCTGACGCATCCAGGAGAGTTGCCGGCTAAAGGCCTCTTCCAGGCCCTCCTCCCGCTCCACCTCCTTCTCCAAAAGCTCCGCTACCCAGGCGTTTAGGCTCAAGCCCCGCTTGAGGGCCAAGGCCCGGGCCCGGCGCACCAGCTCTGGGGAAAGCCTTAGGGTGAGGTTCCGGCCCATGGCCTCATGGTTAGCACAACATGATGTGCAAAAGGCAGGTTAGGCCGGAAGAGGGGTTCTTCAGGGTTCCCTTCCCCGGCCTTTGCTGGGTTGGGGTAGCCCTAGAGGTTCCACCCCCCCGCCACCTCCAGGACCTGCCCGGTGAGGTAGGGCTCCCGCACGAAAAAGAGCACCGCCCGGGCGATCTCCTCCAGGAGGGCCAGCCGGGCCATGGGGATCTCCTGGAGGGGCTTGGATATGGAGTTCTCCGCCACCCCCGGGGCCACCACGTTGGCGGTGATCCCTGCCCCCGCGAAGCGCTTGGCGATGGCCTTGGTGTAGAGGATCACCCCCGTCTTGGCGATGGCGTAGGGGGTGATGTGGGGCCGGGCCAGGAGGTTCCCCGCCCCGGCATAGCCCAGGTTCACGATGCGCCCGTACCCTTGGGCCACCATGAGGGGAAGCACCTTCTGGGTGAGGAGGAAGGTGCTGGTGAGGTTGGAGTCCAGGATCCAGCGCCACTCCTCCAAGGAGACCTCCTCTATGGGCTTGTAGAGGTAGTCCCCCACGTTGTTCACCAAAACGCCAACCCCCCCCAGGTGGTAGCCCACCTCCTCCACCAAGGAGGCCACCTCCTCCTCCCGGGTGAGGTCGGCCCGCACCTTGATGGCCTTCACCCCAAGGGCCTCGGCCTCCTGGCGGGTGGCCTCCGCCAGCCCTTCGGAGGTGCGGTAGTGCACCGCCACATGGAAGCCCTCCCTGGCCAGGGCCAGGAGGATGGCCCGGCCGATGCCCTTGGCGCTCCCCGTAACCAAGGCGGTCCTCATCCCTCCCCCTTTATCCCCAGGTAGGCCCTAAGCAGGGCCCGGGTGAAGCTGTTCACCGGATAGGCCAAGGCCTCCTCCGGAGGCAACCAGGCCCACTCCAGAATCTCCTCACCGGGCCGCACCTCCCCTTCCCCTAGGGCGAAGTAGTTAAAGAGGAGCATGTGGGTGGGCTTGTGAAACTCCGGGCTAAAGATGGCCTCCTGCACCAGGGCGAAGCGCACCTCCTTGAGGGCAAGCCCCACCTCCTCCCAGAACTCCCGCCTTAAGGCCCCCTCGAGGCTCTCCCCCCATTCCACCTTTCCCCCGGGAACCCCCCATGCGCCCCGCCACTTATCGGTGCGCACCAGGAGCACCCGGCCCTCTTGCTCCACCAGGGCCCCTACCGTGGGGATGGGATAGCGCGGATGATCCTCCATACGTACCAAAGGCCAAGATACAGGCCATGGAGGAGGACGAAGGTGAGGTAGGCCCCAGGCTGATGGAAGAGGAGGAAGACCCCCAGGAAGAAGAGCTGGGTGGAAAGCCCCAGGTTCACCACCCCGGCCACGGCGGCCTCGTCCCAGAAGCGCTGGGGGTCCAGGCGCAGGCGGGCCTGGAGGCGGCGCTCCCAGGCGGTGATCCCCCAATCCTGAGGCCAGAAGAAGAGGCGGTAGACCCCCCGTAAGAGGCGGAGCAGCGGCCCCTCGGGGTCGCGCCGCTCCGCCCCCAGGGGTAGCCCCCGGGCCTCCTTATAAAGCCTTTCCAGGTTGAAGTCGTAGGACTGGACCAGGGTAAAGACCAAAAAGGCCAAAAGGGCCAAGCCCCAGGTCCCCGTGCGCGCCCCCAGGGCCAGGAAAAGGGCAAGGTTCCCCAAGAGGTCCAGCTCCGTGTCCAGGTAGCGGCCCATCTCGGAAACCTCCCCCCGCAGGCGGGCCAGCTGCCCGTCGGCGTTGTCCAAAACGGTCTTGAGCTGGAGGAGAAGGGCGGCGAAAAGGTCTTGGCCCAGGAGGAGAAGCCCGGCGGCGAGGAGGACCAAACCGGTGTGGAAGAGGACCAGGTGGTGGGGGCGGATGGGGGTGCGGAAAAGGAGGAGAACCACCAGATGGGCCAAGGGGCGGTAGAGGAGCAGGTTCAGGAACTCCTGGACAGGCCGCTCCTTGGCTCCCGGCACCATGGTCAATCCTGAAGGTGGGAGAGCACCCGGGCCACCACCTCCTCGAGGGCCATCCCGCTGGTATCGATCACGATGGCCTCGGGAGCGGGGGCGCTTTGGGCCCGGTCCAGCTCGTCCCGCCGGATCAGCTCCCGGAGCACCTCCCCGTAATCCTGGGGGCGCTCCAGGGTACGCCTTCTGGCCCGCACCTCCGGGCTGGCGGTGAGGTAGAACTTGTGGGGCGCCTCCGGAAAGACCGCCGTCCCCATGTCCCGCCCCTCGGCCACGAAGGGCGGGGGCACCTCCTTAAGCCGAGCGTTCACCCAAGCGCGCACCCCGGGATGGCGGGCCACCAGGGAAACCACCCGGTCCACCTCCGGCGTGTGGAGGTGAGGGGTCAGGTCCTCCTGCCCCGAAGCCCCCTCCGCCACCACCCGGTTCCCCTCCGGCTTGGGCAGGAGGCGCACGCGAAAGGTTTCCAAAAGGGCCAAAAGCCCCTTTTCGTCCCCCGGGTCCACCCCCGCCCGGAGGGCCAAAAGGGCCGCCGCCCGGTAGAGGAGGCCGCTACTGAGGTAGGGCACCCCCAGGGCCAGGGCCACCCGCCGGGCCACGGAGCTCTTCCCCGAGGCCGAGGGCCCGTCGATGGTCACGATGCCGCGCATAGCCCCTTCAGGTCTTGGAAGAAGCCGGGGTAGGAGATCTCCGCCCACTCCGGCTCCCACACCCTGACCCCCACGGGAAGGCCCGCCACGGCAAAGGCCATGGCGATGCGGTGGTCGTGGAAGGGCTCCACCTCCCCTGGGCGCACCCCACCGCCTTCAATGCGGAGCCAGTCCGGCCCCTCCTCCACCGCCACCCCCAGGGCCCGGAGGTTGTGGGCAATGGCCCTCACCCGGTCCGACTCCTTCACCCGGAGCTCGGCGAGGCCCGGGATATAGGTCTCCCCTTCCGCCCAAGCGGCCGCGGCGGCCAAGGCGGGCACCTCGTCCACCATGAGGGGGATGAGGCCGGGGTCCACGGAAACCCCCTTGAGGGGGCTGTACCGCGCCCGTATCCAGCCCACGGGCTCCCCCTCTTCTCCCTCCAGCACCCGCCATTCCAAATCCGCCCCCATCCCCTGAAGCACCGTGAGGAGGCCGGTGCGGGTGGGGTTTAGGCCCACGCCCTCCACCACCACCTCGGAGCCCGGGGTGACCAAAGCCGCCACCAGGAAGAAGGCCGCGGAGGAGAAGTCCCCGGGCACGGTGAGGTCGCGGGCGGGGAAGGGCCCGGTCTTCCAGGTGCGGATGCGGCCTTCCTCCACGGCCAAGGGCAGGCCGAAGTGGCGGAAAAGCCTTTCCGTGTGGTCCCGGGTGGGCACGGGCTCCACCACCTCCGTGACCCCTTCGGCGAAAAGCCCGGCCAGGAGAAGGGCGCTTTTCACCTGGGCGCTGGGCACGGGAAGGGTGTAGGCAATCCCCTGCAACCTCCCACCCCGCACCGCCAAGGGAGCCCTCCTCCCCCCATCCCTTCCGTCTATGACGGCCCCCATGGCCCGGAGGGGCTCCGCCACCCGGCCCATGGGGCGGCGCCTCAGGGAAGCGTCCCCGGTGAGCACGGCAAAAAGCCCCTCCTGCCCCGCCAGGATGCCCAGGAGGAGGCGCATGAGGGTTCCCGCGTTGCCGCAGTCCAGCACGTCCTCGGGTTCCCTCAGGCGTAGCCCCTGGCCCCGCACCCGGAAGTGGGGGCCCTCCTCGAGGATCTCCGCCCCCAAGGCCCTCAGAACCCGGGCGGTGGAAAGGGTGTCCCCGGCCTTGAGGGGATGGTAAAGCCTGCCCTCCCCCTGGCTCAGGGCCAGGAGCATGAGCCCCCGGTGGGTCACGGACTTGTCCCCCGGCACCCGCAAGGCGCCCCGCAGGGGGCCGCAGGGGGATAGGTCCAGGAAGGTGCGGTCCATGGTCCCTAGTCTCCTTGGCCCTAAAGGCTTTGGTCAAGGGCAATGCCCATATCTTGCCACGCCCCCATGCCCCGGCCCTTAAAATGGGAGCGAAGCATGGCCCTGGCCTGGCAAAGCCCGGTTTACCTGGAGAGGCGGCGGCTTTTGGACCTCTTGCCCGAGGCACCGGGCTTCGCGGTGTACCTCGAGGCCCCCGCGGGCTTCGGCAAAAGCGTCCTGGCGGGGCAGCTGGCCAGCCGGCTCCACCTTCGCACCCTCTGGGCCAGCGCCCTCCTGGGCGAGCCCAAAGAGCTTCTGGCCAAGGCCCTAGGCCTCCCCGAGGGGGTGCCCTGGGGAGCGGTGGTGGAGGCCCTCAAGGAGGAGCCCAGCCTGGTGGTCCTGGAAGACCTCTCGGGCCAGGAGGATCTTTCCCCCCTCCTGAGAACCCTTCCCGCCCTGGTGGTCCTGGCAAGCCGCAACCCCCTGCCCTATGTGGAGATCCCCAAGCTCCTGGCCGAGGGCCGGCTGGTGCACCTGAAGGCGGTGGATCTGGCCTTTACCCTCGAGGAGGCCAGGCTCCTCTTCGCCGGCAGGGAGGGGTATGAGGAGGCCCACCGGGCCACGGGGGGCTGGCCCTTGCCCCTTTTCCTCTCCGCCTTCACGGGAAGCCCCCCCGAGCCCTGGGCCCTTATCCAGGGGCTTAGGGAGAGCCTCTCCCCGGAGGAGTTCCAAGAGGGTCTCCTGCTGGCCGCCCTGCCCCACCTGCCCCCCTCCCACGCCCGCCCGGAAACGGCAAGCCTCTTCCACAAGGGCCTCCTAAGGCTCCTGCCCGAGGGCTACGCCCTTCACCCCCTCCTCAAGGAGATGGCCAAGCGTAGCCTGCGGCCAGAGGTGCAGGAGGCGGTTCGCCAAAACGCCTCACGCCTCCCCCCCGCCCTCCTGGCGGAGGCCTACTGGGAAGCGGGCCTGGAGGGGGAACTCCTGGACCTCCTGGAACGCCCCAGCGACCTCCCCATTCCCGCGGAAAGGCTCTTGGCGTGGCAGGACCTCCTGCGCCGCGGAGGGCCCAGGGCCCATCTGCGCCTGGGGGAGGCCCTGGCCCAGTGCGGGAGGAGGGAAGGGATACCCCTTCTGGAAGCGCTGGCGGAATCCCCGGATGAGGACCCCTCCCTGGCCCTCATCGCCTTAGGGCACCTGGCCTACTACCTCTCCGATGTCCTTTGGGAAAAAGACCTGGCCCGGGCCCGCGTTTACCTGGAAAGGGGTCTGGAACTGGTCCCAAGGGTGAGGCCGGAGCTGGCCGGCCGCTTCCTGAACGACGCGGCCCGGGTTCCCTTCGCCGAGGGCAAGCCGGAGGAGGCCGCCCATCTCCTGGAGGAAGCCCTCCGGCACCTACCCCCCGAAAGCCCTTACCGCCTCGCCCCCCTCTTCAACCTCTCCCTGCTGCGCTTCGAGCTTAGGGGAAGCCTCAGGGAAAGGATCCAGGCCCTAGAGGAGGCCGTAAGGTCCCTGGCGGAGCACATGTCCCAAAACCTCCCTGGCCACCTCAGGGACCTGGGCCGGTACCACCTGCTCCTGGGGCAAAGGGAAAAGGCCCGCGCCTACCTGGAAAGGGCCATCCAGACCCCCGGCCACCCCCTGGCCTCCCTGGAGGCCAGGATGCTCCTCGCCCACCTGGAAGGGGATGCCGAAACCCTCGCCCGCCTGGTGGCCCAGGCGGAGCTTTGGGAAGCCCCCTACCTGGTGGAAAGGGGGCGGGCCCTTCTGGCGGAGCTGAGGCGGGACCCGGGGCTGCTGGAGGGGCTCTTTGGCTTTTTCCCAAGCCTCACCCGGGCCCTCCTGCAAGGGGATCCCGGCCTCCTCCCTCCCTATCCGGAAGGCCGGGAGGAAAGGCTTCTCTGGCACGCCGCCCGCTACCGCCTCCTGCGGGAAGAGGAGGATCTAGAGGCCCTCCTCGGCCTAACGGACCTCGAGGAGGGCATCCTCCCCGGCCTCCTTCCCCTGGAAAGCCTCCCCCGCAAGCGGCCCGAGCTTTCCCAAGCCTACCCCCTCCTGGAGGTGCTGCGTCTCGGCTGGAAGGAGGCCATCGCCCTACGGCACGCCGAGATCCCCCCCTTAAGGGTTTGGGTCCTGGGTCGCTTCCAAGTGGAAACCCCCCTGGGCCCTGTGGAGCTAAGGGGCAAAGCCCAGGAGGTCTTTGCCCTCCTGCTCCTTGGCCTTCCCCGGGAGGAAGTGGCCTTCGCCCTTTGGCCGGACCTTCCCGAGGGGGCCGCCCTGAACAACCTCCACGTGTGGCTCGCCCGCCTGCGCAAGCTCCTGGAGCCTTGGGGCGTGCCCACCTACCTAGGAGAGGAGGGCCTGCAACGGGTGGAGGCGGACCTCTTGGCCCTGGAGGAAGCCCTTAGGCAGGAGGAGGCGGAGCGGGTCTTGGCCCTTTACCAGGAACCCCTCTTCCCCGGCCTGGACCACCCCCTCCTGGACCGCAAGCGGGAAGAGGTCTTCCACCGGGTGCGGGCCCTTTTCCTGAAGCGGCAGGAGCCCCACCTCCTGGAACGCCTCCTGGAGCTAGACCCCCTGGACGAGGAGGCCCTCCTGCCCCTGGTGGAGCGTTGCCTGGCCCGGGGCCAACGGGCGCGGGCGGAAAGGTTTCTGGAAGCCTACCGGAAGCGGCTTAGGGAGGAGCTGGGGGAAAGCCCTTCCCCAGAGGTGGAAGCCCTCCTCAGGCGCCTTCGGGGCTAGCCCCTAGAAGAAGCCCTTCCCCTTCCAACCGGACCTCCTCCCCCGGCTCCAGGAGGAAGGTGGCAGGGGGGGTAAGCCCTTCCCCCGAAAGCCGGGCCTCCCCCTCCAGGAGGGTGAGAAGGAGGGGAGCCGGGGCCCGAAGCCTTAGCCGCCCCTGGAGGGGGAAGCGGTAAAGGGCGAAGTAGGGGGTGCGGAGGAGGCGCTCCCCTCCCATCACGGGCTCAGGGGTCCAGGCGGGCAGGGGGGTGGGTTCGAAAAGGGCCACCGCCAGCGCCTTCTCCAGGTGGAGCTCCCGGGGGCGTCCGTAGTCGTAGAGGCGGTAGGTGAGGTCCGAGGGGGTCTGCACCTCATAGACCCGGGTCCCCGGCCCCAGGGCGTGCACCACCCCCGCAGGGAGGTAGACCACCTGGCCCGGGACCACCCGCATGCGGTTGAGGACCGCATCCAGGGTGCCCTCCTCCGCCCTCCTTCGCACCTCCTCCCGGCTCACCCGCCGGGCGAAGCCGTAAACGATCTCCCCCGGGGAAAGGACGTACCAAGCCTCGTACTTCCCGGGCTTCCCCTCCACCCTTTGGGCGTAGGGGTGGGGAGGGTGGACCTGCACGGAAAGCCAATCGGCCGGGTCCAGGAGCTTCACCAAAAGGGGGGCCTCGGCCAGCCACACCTCCCCCACCCCGGGACCGAAGCCCAGGGCGCTCCCCCCCCAGACCCTGGCCACCGGCTTAGGCTCTAGCCGCCGCATGGGGGTTAGCATAAGGGGTATGCGCGACCTGGACCGCGAGGAAACCTACCTGGCCGACCGCCGGGGCCTGGCCCTGGAACTAAGGGACCTGGTGGGCTCAGGGCCGGTGCCCACGGAGGCCTACCCCGGGCCCTACGCCGCCTTGGGTTACGGGGAGGGCTGGTTCGCAGCCCAGCTCTCGGGCCTCCCCGACTGGACGGAGGAGGGCACCCTCTTCGTGCTGGAGGGGGGCTACGACCTGGGGGAGGCGGCCGCCTTGGCCCTGGTGGCGGAGACGGAGCGGGTGCGGGTGGTGCGGCTGGGCTTCCGTGAAGGCGCCGCCTACCTGCCCCCAAGCCCCCTTGCCCCCTACCGCTACCTGCGCTTCCTCCTCCTGGCCACGGGGCAGGAGGAGGCCCTGAAGGAGGTGGACGAGGCCCTTCTCCAGGAAAGGCGGCGCCTCACGCCGGAGGTGCCCCTCGAGGAAAACCTGGCCAAGCTCCTGGCCTACACCCTCCTGGAAAGGCTTCCCCTCCTCTACGCCCCCTTCTTCCGCCCCTTGGAGGAGGCGGGGCAGAACCTCTTCGCCCGCATCGGGAAAAGCCTCTCCCTCACCCCGCCCCATAGCGCCCTGGAGTTCTTCCTCACCGGCATGGAGGCCCGGCACGAGCAGGGCGACCCCCTGGCCGCCCTCCTCCTGGGGGAAGGGGAGGCGGTAAGGCTGGCCAAGGAGATCCTGGAGTCCCGGGTGGACGCGGTGGCCGAGGTGCCCGCCCCTCCTGGAAGCCGCCTGGCCCAGGCGGTGGCCCTCTGGTACCGCCTGGCCTGGACCGCCTACTACCTGGCCCTCCTCTACGGGGTGGACCCCTCCGACCCCGAGGTGCTGGAGCGCCTCAGGGAGGCCACCTAAATACCCCGTTGTGGCTTGCGCCAAAACGGATGGTTGCCCTGCCTTTTCCCCTTGCGGTGAGGCGCGCTGGCCCCTAGGGAGGTAAGACCCGATGGAGTTTCCCCCCTTTCCCAAACCGGAAAACCTCGAGGCGGCCCTCGCCCTGCAACGGGCCTTGGCCCAGAAGGTGGTCCTCGAGGGAAGCCTGGAAGGGGTAAGGCGCATCGCTGCCCTGGACGCCTCCCATAAAAAGGGAAAGCCCCTGGTGGCGGTGGCCCTCCTTTACCACCTAAAGAAGGGCCCCCTGGCCGTGGGGCTAGGGGTGGTGCCCGAGGAGGCCCTCTTCCCTTACATCCCCGGCTTCCTCTCCTTCCGGGAGGCCCCTGCGTATCTCCAGGCCTTAAGCGCCCTTCCCGAGCCCCCCGAGGCCCTTCTGGTGGACGGCCAAGGCATCGCCCATCCCCGGGGCCTGGGCATCGCCAGCCACCTGGGGGTGCACCTGGACCTCCCCAGCATCGGCGTGGCCAAGCACCTCCTCTATGGCCGCCTCGAGGCCCCCTTGCCCCAGGAACAGGGGAGTGCGGTAAGGATCCTCTCCCCGGAAGGCCGCCCCCTGGGCTACGCCTACCGTAGCCGCCAGGGGGTAAAGCCCCTTTACATCTCCCCCGGGCACCGGGTAGGCCTGGAGGAAGCCTTGGCCTTCGTGAAGGGCCTTCCCACCCGCTTCCGCCTGCCGGAGCCCCTGCGCCTGGCCCACCTCGAGGCGGGCCGGGCCCTCCTCAGGACCCCCTGAACCGCCTAGACCCGTAAACTGGACCCCGTGGAGGCACACCGGCCAAACCCCGTCTACCGGGCCGCCTGGTACCTGGCCCGGTTTCTCCTGCACCTCCTCTTCGGCTACCGGGTGGAAGGGGCGGAGAACGTACCCCGGGAGGGCCCCGTGATCCTGGCCAGCAACCACCTCTCCATCCTGGACCCCATCGCCATCGGGGCCGGGGTAAAACGCCCCGTGAGCTTCCTGGCCCGGGCGGACGTATTCCGCCTACCCCTCCTCTCCTGGCTCCTGCCCCGGCTCTACGCCATCCCCGTGGAGCGGGGCCAAAGCGACCTTTCCGCCATCAAAGGGGCCATACGCGCCCTGGAGCGGGGCATGGCCTTCGGCATCTTCCCGGAAGGAACCCGAAGCCGCACGGGTAAACTCCAGCCCTTCAAGACCGGGGTGGCGGCCATCGCCCTGCGCACCGGAAGCCCCGTGGTGCCCGTGGCGGTGGTGGGCACCGACCAGGCCTGGCCCGTGGGGCGAAAGTTCTTCCGGTGGCGCAGGCCCATCCGGGTGATCTACGGCAAACCCATACTGGTTCCGAGGCCGCCCCGCTTTACCCACCAGGAGCTGGAAACCCTGACCCGGGAAATAGAGGCCCGGGTACGGGAACTCCTGCCACCCCAGTACCGCTAGAGCCAATGCTTCCGTTATCACACATTGCTATACACAAGTATACAAATGGCTCAGAGTATTGCGTGGCCCCATTCGCGGGTGCTATAGTCCTTGCGGAAGGGAAAAGAGGAAGGAGGTGAAGAATGGCAGCAAAGAAAACGGTTACCAAAGCGGATCTGGTGGATCAGGTGGCTGCCGCCACGGGCCTCAAGAAAAAAGACGTAAAGGCGGCGGTGGATGCGTTCCTCTCCAAGGTGGAAGAGGCCCTGGCGGGAGCGAACAAGGTCCAGCTCACCGGCTTCGGCACCTTTGAGGTGCGCAAGCGCAAGGCCCGCACCGGCGTGAAGCCCGGCACCAAGGAGAAGATCAAGATCCCCGCCACCCAGTATCCCGCCTTCAAGCCGGGCAAGGCCCTCAAGGAAAAGGTCAAGAAGTAAGGTATTCCCTTCCCCCGGGGGGCTTTTGCCCCCCGGGTCTATTCCTCCTGGGGCCCTTAGGCCCCGCCCAAGGCTCCCCCCGGTTTCACCTTGGGCACCACCCGGGGGGGCTCCTTTTCCGGGCGCTCCTGGGGGGTGGTCTCCTCCTCCAAGGGGAGGCCCTCCACTACCCTTTGGAACTCCTCTGCGGTAAGGGTTTCCCGCTCCAAAAGGGTTTCCGCCACCCGCTCGAGGATCTCCCGCTTCCCCTGAAGGAGGTCCTTCACCCGCTGGTACTGCTCCTCAATGAGGCGGCGCACCGCCTCGTCGATGCGCTTGGCGGTTTCCTCAGAGTACTGGCGCACGTCGTACCCGCCCAGGTAGGTGTCCTCCCGGAGGGCGTAGGCCACGGGGCCGAACTCGGGGTGCATGCCCCACTCGGTGATCATGCGCCGGGCCAGCTCCGTGGCCTGGCGGAAGTCGTTTTCCGCCCCCGTGGTCACGTCCTCAAAGACGAGCTCCTCCGCTGCCCGTCCGGCCAGGGCCACGGCGATCTGGTCCAGGAGGCGGTTCCGGCTCCAGTGGAGCATGTCCTCCCGCCTCGGCATCATAAAGCCCAAAGCCCGCCCCCGGGGCACGATGGTCACCTTGTGCACCCCGTCCGCGTGCTCCAGGAAGTGGGCGGCCAGGGCATGCCCCGCCTCGTGGTAGGCGGTGATCCGGCGGTCGCGGGGGGTGAGGACCAGGCTCTTCTTGGCTGGGCCCATCATCACCCGGTCCGCCGCCTCCTCGAGGTCCTTCATGGTGATCTTCTTCCGGCCTTCCCGGGCCGCCAGGAGGGCGGCCTCGTTCAGGAGGTTCTCCAGGTCCGCCCCCACGAAGCCCGGGGTGCGCTTGGCCAGAAGGGCCAGGTCCACGTCCTCCGCCAAGGGCTTCCCCCGGGCATGGATCCTGAGGATCTGCTCCCGGCCCTTCACGTCGGGAGCGTCAATGGCCACCTGCCGGTCAAAGCGGCCCGGGCGCAAAAGCGCCGGGTCCAGCACGTCCGGGCGGTTGGTGGCGGCCATGACGATGATGGTGGAGTCCTTTTCAAACCCGTCCATCTCCACCAGGAGCTGGTTCAAGGTCTGCTCCCGCTCGTCGTTGCCGCCCCCAACCCCTGTCCCGCGCCGGCGCCCCACGGCATCGATCTCGTCGATGAAGACGATGCAGGGGGCGTGGCGCTTGGCGGTCTCAAAGAGGTCCCTGACCCGGGCCGCCCCCACCCCCACGAACATCTCCACGAAGTCGGAGCCGCTTGCGGTGATGAAGGGCACCTTGGCCTCCCCCGCCACCGCCCGGGCGATGTGGGTCTTCCCCACCCCAGGGGGGCCCACCAACAGGACCCCCTTGGGGATCCTGGCCCCCATCTCGTGGAAGCGGGCGGGGTTCTTCAGGAACTCCACGATCTCCTTCAGCTCCTCCTTGGCCTCCTCGGCCCCGGCCACGTCCTTGAAGGTGACCTTGGGGGCCTCGGTGAGCACCTTGGCCCGGCTCTTGGTGAAGCTGAAGGCGGAGTCCGAGGGGCCAGCGCGCCCGCTACGGGAAAAGTAGAAGAGGGCGCCCACCAAAAGGCCCACCAGGAGGAGGGGCCAGAGGAAACCCACGGGGCTTTGGCCCTGAGGAGGCTCCACCCGCACGTTGACCCCTTGGCGCATCCAGGCCTCGAGGGTCTGGTTATCCGGGGGGCTGGCGGCGTAGGTGGTGAAGACGGAGCCATCCGTGAGGGTGCCCTGGATGCGGGTATCCCCGGCGCGCACCACCACCTCCTTCACCCGGCCCGCCCGCAGGTCCTCGAGGAAGGTGGTGTAGTTCACCCCGCTTGCCGGGTTGCCCGCGGTACCCGCCAGGCTGAAGGCCCAGGCCAAAAGGAGCAGGCCCAAAGCGAAGACCAGGAAGTTCAAGGGAAGCCGGGACATGTCTTCCCTTAGGGTACACGCCCGAGGGGAAGTCCGGGTAGCGTGGAGCACCATGATACAAACCTGCTCAAGTCTCTTGACTTACCCATGTGGGATGGTCTATGCTTCAGGTGAGAGGTGTAGCCATGGCTAAGGCAGTGGGCATTGACCTGGGCACCACCAACAGCGTGATCGCCGTCATGGAGGGCGGCAAGCCCGTGGTTTTGGAGAACGCGGAGGGCGAAAGGACCACCCCCAGCGTGGTGGCCTTCCGGGATGGCGAAACCCTGGTGGGCCGCATGGCCAAGCGCCAGGCGGTCCTTAACCCTGAGGGGACCGTCTTTGAGATCAAGCGGTTTATCGGGCGCCGCTGGGAGGAGGTCCAGGAGGAGGCCAAGCGGGTTCCCTACAAGGTGGTCCCGGGGCCCGACGGCGGGGTGCGGGTGGAGATCAAGGGCAAGCTCTACACCCCCGAGGAGATCAGCGCCATGATCCTCCGCAAGCTGGTGGAGGACGCCTCCAAGAAGCTGGGGGAAAGGATCACCAAGGCGGTGATCACCGTACCCGCCTACTTCAACAACGCCCAGCGGGAGGCCACGGCCAACGCCGGGCGGATCGCGGGCCTCGAGGTGCTGCGCATCATCAACGAGCCCACCGCCGCCGCCCTGGCCTACGGCCTGGACAAGAAGGGGAACGAGACCGTCCTGGTCTTTGACCTGGGGGGCGGCACCTTTGACGTGACGGTGCTGGAGATCGGCGAGGGGGTCTTTGAGGTGAAGTCCACCTCCGGGGACACCCACCTGGGCGGCAGCGACATGGACCACGCCATCGTGAACTGGCTGGCCGAGGAGTTCAAACGGGAGTACGGGGTGGACCTCAAGGCGGACCGCCAGGCCCTCCAACGCCTCATCGAGGCGGCGGAAAAGGCCAAGATTGAGCTTTCCAGCACCTTTGAGACCACCATCAGCCTCCCCTTCATCGCCCTGGACCCCGCCAGCAAGACGCCCTTGCACCTGGAGAAAAAGCTCACCCGGGCCAAGTTTGAGGAGCTCATCGAACCCTTGCTGAAGCGCCTCAGGGGCCCGGTGGAGCAGGCCCTGAAGGACGCGGGGCTCTCCCCGAGCCAGATCGACGAGGTCATCCTGGTGGGCGGGGCCACCCGGGTGCCCGCGGTGCAGCGGGTGGTGAAGGAGCTTTTGGGCAAGGAGCCCAACCGCTCCGTGAACCCCGATGAGGTGGTGGCCATGGGGGCCGCCATCCAGGCGGGGGTCCTCATGGGGGAGGTGCGGGACGTGGTCCTCCTGGACGTCACCCCCCTTTCCCTGGGGGTGGAGACCAAGGGCGGGGTGATGACCGTCCTCATCCCCCGGAACACCACCATCCCCACCCGCAAGTGCGAGATCTTCACCACCGCCGAGCACAACCAGACCGCGGTGGAGATCCACGTCCTCCAAGGCGAACGGCCCATGGCCCAGGACAACAAGAGCCTAGGCCGCTTCCGCCTCGAGGGCATCCCCCCCATGCCCGCCGGGGTTCCCCAGATTGAGGTCTGCTTTGACATCGACGCCAACGGCATCCTCCACGTGACCGCCAAGGAGAAGTCCACGGGGAAGGAGGCCTCCATCACCATCCAGAACACCACCACCCTCTCCGAGGAGGAAATCCAGCGGATGATCGAGGAGGCAAAGCGGCATGCGGAGGAGGACCGGCGCCGCAAGGAGCACGCCGAGCTCAAAAACGCCCTGGACTCCGCCCGGGTGCAGGCGGAAAGGGTGCTCCAGGAGAAGCAAGGCAGCCCCGAGGCCCGCTCCCGCCTGGAGGCGGCCATCGCCAAGGCCAAGGAACTGGTGGAGAAGGACGCCCCTGACCCCGAGCTGAAGGCCGCTACCCAGGAGCTTCTGCAGGCGGTGGAGGCCTACGAGAAGGCCGCCACCCCCGGGGCCACGGGGGCTTCCGGCCGCGGCCCCGAGGACGTGATCGACGCCGACTACAAGCCCGCCGACTAAAGCCCACCCGCCCTGGCCCCTGCCCCGGCAGGGGCCTCCCCTTACCCCCTTTCGGAGGCAACATGGAGAAGGAACGCGAGGAAACCCAACAAGCCGAGGCCGCCCAGGCGGGAGGCGAGGAGGCCTTGGCCCAAGAACGCCTCCTGGCCGTGGAGGAGGAGCTCCGAACCCTGAAGGACCGGTACGTGCGCCTCCTTGCGGACTTTGACAACTACCGCAAGCGCATGGAGGAGGAGCTTAGGCTCCGGGAACGGGAGGGGACCCTCCGGGCGGTCCGGGCCCTTCTTCCCGTTCTGGACGACCTGGAACGGGCCCTGGAGTTCGCCGAGGCCAACCCGGAGAGCATCCTCAAGGGGGTGAAGGCGGTGCGGGAGGGCTTCTTCCGCATCCTGGCGGGGCTTGGCATCGAGGAGGTGCCCGGGGAGGGCGAGGCCTTTGACCCCCGCTACCACGAGGCCATCGGGCTTCTCCCCGGGGAGCCCGGCAAGGTGGCCAGGGTCTTCCAGCGGGGCTTCCGCCTGGGGGAGGCCTTGGTGCGCCCGGCCCGGGTGGCGGTGGGCATGGAAAAAAGCCCGGAAGAAGAGGGCGTGGAGTAGGCCATGAAGGACTACTACGCCATCCTAGGGGTACCGAGAAACGCCACGCAGGAGGAGATCAAAAGGGCCTACAAGCGCCTGGCCCGCCAGTACCATCCCGACGTGAACAAAAGCCCGGAGGCGGAAGAGCGCTTCAAGGAGATCAACGAGGCCTACGCCGTCCTCTCCGACCCGGAAAAGCGCAAGGTCTACGACGCCTACGGCACCGCCACGCCTCCCCCGCCCCCACCCCCGGGCGGCTACGACTTCTCCGGGTTTGACGTGGAGGACTTCTCCGACTTCTTCCAGGAGCTCTTCGGCGGGGGCCTCTTCGGGGGCATGGGGCGGAGGAGGCCAAGGAAGGGCCGCGACCTCAGGGCCGAGCTTCCCCTTAGCCTCGAGGAGGCGTTCCACGGGGGGGAAAAGGTGGTGGAGGTGGGGAACAGGCGGGTCTCCGTGAGGATCCCCCCCGGGGTCCGGGAGGGAAGCACCATCCGCTTGGCAGGCTTAGGCGGCCCGGGGGAGCCTCCGGGGGACCTCCTCCTCACGGTGCGGCTTCTGCCCCATCCGGTCTTCCGCCTGGAGGGCCAGGACCTCCACGCCACCCTGGACGTTCCCGCCCCCATCGCCGTGGTGGGGGGCAAGGTGCGGGCCCCCACCCTGGAGGGCCCGGTGGAGGTCACCATCCCCCCCAAAACCCAGGCGGGCAGAAAGCTCCGGCTGAAGGGCAAGGGCTTCCCCGGACCCCATGGCCGCGGGGACCTGTACCTGGAGGTGCGGGTGGTGATCCCCGAGCACCTCTCCCCCGAGGAGGAGGCGCTTTGGCGGAAGCTCAAGGAGGTGCGGTATGCTGGCGCGTAGCGCCTACCTATCCATGGAGGCCCTGGCGGAGCACGGCCTTTCCTTGGGAGCGGTGCGGGCCTACGTGGAGATTGGCTTTGTGGAGCCCTTGGAAGTGGGGGGCGCCTGGTACTTCCGGGAAGAGGACCTTTTCCGCATGCTCAAGGCGGAACGCATCCGCCGCGACCTTGGAGCCAACCTGGTGGGGGCAGCCTTGGTGGTGGAGATCCTGGAGCACCGCTAAAGCCCTGGCCCCCCTCGAGGCGGGACATCCCTCCCCTCCCTCCCCCCTATAATCAAGGCAAAGAGCGCTGGCATCCCTCCGTTGGGTGAACCTCTCCGCAACATGGGGTTTCGTTGGGTGTTTACTCTGTGCACATTACTTGACACTAGCCTTATCAAGTGATATGATTGGGTTAGTAGGAGGCAAAGGGGCATGAACCTGGAACGCTGGACCCAAGCCGCCCGCGAGGCCCTGGCCCAGGCCCAAGTCCTGGCCCGGGAGATGAAGCACCAGGCCATCGACCTGCCCCACCTGTGGGCCGTGCTGCTCAAGAACCCCACGGGCCTGGCCTGGAAGCTCTTGGAAAAGGCAGGGGGAAACCCCAAGGCCCTTAAGGAAAGCGCCGAGCGGGAACTGGGGCGGCTACCCAGGGTGGAGGGGGCCGAGGTGGGCCAGTACCTTTCCCAAAGGCTCGCCCGGGCCCTGGACCGGGCCGAGGCCCTCATGGGGGAGCTTAAGGACCGGTTCGTGGCCCTGGACACCCTGGTCCTGGCCTTGGCGGAGGCCTGGGTCAAGAGCGCAGGCGAGCCCTCCCTCCAGGCCCACCTTCCCGAGGAAGGTTCTTTGAGGAAAGCCCTGCTTGAACTCAGAGGAGGTAAGACCGTGCAAACGGAACACGCGGAAAGCACCTACAACGCCCTGGAGCAATACGGCATTGACCTCACCAAGCTGGCCGCCGAGGGCAAGCTGGACCCGGTGATCGGGCGGGACGAGGAGATCCGGCGCACCATCCAGATCCTCCTCCGGCGCACCAAGAACAACCCCGTGCTCATCGGCGAGCCCGGGGTGGGCAAGACCGCCATCGTGGAGGGCCTGGCCCAGCGCATCGTCAAGGGGGACGTGCCCGAGGGCCTAAAAGGCAAGCGCATCGTCTCCTTGCAGATGGGCTCCCTCCTGGCCGGGGCCAAGTACCGGGGGGAGTTTGAGGAGCGCCTGAAGGCGGTGATCCAGGAGGTGGTGGGAAGCCAAGGGGAAATCATCCTCTTCATCGACGAGCTGCACACCGTGGTGGGGGCGGGCAAGGCGGAAGGGGCCGTGGACGCCGGCAACATGCTGAAGCCCGCCCTGGCCCGGGGAGAGCTTCGGCTCATCGGGGCCACCACCCTGGACGAGTACCGGGAGATCGAGAAGGACCCCGCCCTGGAAAGGCGCTTCCAGCCGGTTTACGTGGACGAGCCCAGCGTGGAGGAGACCATCTCCATCCTGCGGGGCATCAAGGAGAAGTACGAGGTGCACCACGGGGTGCGCATCTCCGACCCCGCCATCGTGGCGGCCGCGGTCCTTTCCCACCGCTACATCACGGAAAGGCGCCTCCCCGACAAGGCCATTGACCTCATTGACGAGGCGGCTGCCCGCCTGCGCATGGCCCTGGAAAGCGCCCCCGAGGAAATCGACACCCTGGAGCGCAAGAAGCTTCAGCTGGAGATTGAGCGGGAAGCCCTTAAGAAGGAAAAGGACCCCGACTCCCTGGAGCGCCTAAAGGCCATTGAGGAGGAGATCGCCGCCCTCACCCAGGAGATCGCCAAGCTCAAGGCGGAGTGGGAGGCGGAGCGGGAGGTCTTGAAGCGGCTCCGCGAGGCCCAGCACCGCCTGGACGAGGTGAGGCGGCAGATTGAGCTGGCCGAGCGCCAGTACGACCTGAACCGGGCCGCGGAGCTCCGCTACGGGGAGCTTCCCCGCCTCGAGGCCGAGGTGGAGGCCCTCTCCGAGAGGCTCAAAAACGCCCGCTTCGTGCGCCTGGAGGTGACCGAGGAGGACATCGCCGAGATCGTCTCCCGCTGGACGGGGATCCCGGTTTCCAAGCTCCTGGAAGGGGAAAGGGAGAAGCTTTTGCGGCTTGAAGAGGAGCTCCACAAGCGGGTGGTGGGCCAGGAGGAGGCCATCCGCGCCGTGGCCGACGCCATACGGCGGGCCCGGGCCGGCCTTAAGGACCCGAACCGCCCCATCGGGAGCTTCCTCTTCCTGGGCCCCACGGGGGTGGGCAAGACGGAGCTGGCCAAAACCCTGGCCGCCACCCTTTTCGACACCGAGGAGGCCATGGTGCGCATTGACATGACGGAGTACATGGAGAAGCACGCGGTGAGCCGCCTCATCGGGGCCCCTCCCGGCTACGTGGGCTACGAGGAGGGGGGCCAGCTCACCGAGGCGGTGCGGCGGCGGCCCTACACGGTCATCCTCTTTGACGAGATCGAGAAGGCCCACCCCGACGTCTTCAATATCCTCCTGCAGATCCTGGACGACGGCCGCCTCACCGACTCCCACGGGCGCACCGTGGACTTCCGCAACACCGTCATCATCCTCACCTCCAACCTGGGAAGCCCCTTGATCCTGGAAGGCATCCAAAAGGGTCTGCCCTACGAGCGCATCCGGGAGGAGGTCTTCGCCGTGTTGCAACGGCACTTCCGCCCCGAGTTCCTGAACCGCCTGGACGAGATCGTGGTCTTTAGGCCCCTCACCAAGGAGCAAATCCGCGAGATCGTGGAGATCCAGCTCCAAGGGCTCCGGGCGCGCCTTGGGGAAAAGCGCATCGCCCTCACCCTAACGGAGGCGGCCAAGGACCACCTGGCCGAACGGGGCTACGACCCGGTCTTCGGGGCCAGGCCCCTCAAGCGGGTGATCGGCCGGGAGCTGGAAACCCCCCTGGCGGTGAAGATCCTGGCCGGGGAGATCAAGGAGGGGGACACGGTGGTGGTGGACAAAGGTCCTGCGGGCCTGGTCTTCCGCGTGGAGGAGCGCGTCCAGGCGTAGGAAAGGAGGCGGCATGAAGGTGGTGGAAGTCCTGCAACGGGCCTACCGGGATGAACTCCTGGATGCCCTCCGGGCCGAGCGGGCGGCGGAGAGGGTCCCCTACCCCCACATCCGGGCCCTCCTGGAGGAGGTGGCCCACCGGGAGCGGGCCCATGCCGAGGCCATCGCGGAAGCCTTGCGCCGCCTCGGCGCCCCTCCTCCCCCCACGCCCAAGGTGGAAGAGGAGGGGTGGGAGGCCCTTCTCCGCCTCCTTTCCGAGGAAGGGTTTGACCGGGCCTACTACCTGGAAAGCACCTTCCCCGAGCCGGACCTCGAGGCCCTCTTCACCCGGCTTGGCCAGGAGGAAAAGCTCAACCAAGAGGCCGTGCGCAAAGCCGTGACCCTTTTAGGAGGTGGTCTATGATCAGCAGGGAAGACGTTCGGCGCATCAAGGAAAGCCTGGCCCTCCAGGAAGGGCCGATCCTCTCCCTCTACCTGGACATCAACCCCGCCAAGCCGGAAAACCGCAACCGGGCCTACGCCCTGAGGGCCAAGGACGCCATGAAGGCCCTGGGGGTGCCGGAGGTCCTGGAGGAGCGGGTGCTGGAGGTCCTGAAGAACCAGGTGCTGGAGGCCAAGACCGCGGTCTTCTTCGTGGGGGAGGACCGCTGGGAAACCTTCCTCTTGCAGGTGGAACTCCCCCTGGTGAGTAGCCTCAAAACCACCTTCTTAGGGGAGAAGGAGCGCCGCCTCCTCACGGACGGGGCCCTGGCCCACTACGGCGAGCCCTTCCTCCTGCCCCTCCTCTACGCCCTGGACGAGTACGAGCGCTATGGGGTGGTGTACCTGGACCAGGAACGCTGGCGGGTGTTTGAGGTCTTCCTGGGCGAGGTGCAGGAGGTGGGGGATGCCTTCTTGGCCCTGGACACAGAGGCCTGGCGGAGGCTATCCCTGGACGCCCCGGGGCGCCGCTTCAACCTAGGGGGCGTCTCCCGGGGCGGGGCGGGGCAGGACCTCTTCGCCAAGCGTCTGGCCGCCTGGGAGGAACGCTTCTACAAGAGCCTAAGCCATGAGCTGGAAAAGCTTGTGGAGGAACGGGGGTTCACCCGCCTCATCCTCATGGGGCCGGAAGAGCACACCAAGCTCTTCCTGGGTTACCTTCCCAAGCGCCTGAAGGAGCGGGTGGTGGCCCTCCATCCTTCCCTTCCCCACCCTGGGGCCACGCCGGGTGAGGTGCTCAAGCGGTTGGAGCCCACCTTGGAGGAGGTGGAGCGCAAAGCCGAGGTGGAGCTCCTCAAGAGGTTGGAGGAGGCCTACCCCAAAGCGGCCTTCGGCCCCGAGGTTCTGGAAAGGGTGCAGGAGGGCCGGGTGGAGCTTTGGGTGCTTCCCTGGCACCTGGACCAGGTGGTGTACGCCTGCGAGGGCGTGTTCTTCCCCGAGGAGGCCAGGGCCCTGGCCTCCTGCCAAAACCCCGAGGCCAAGCCCCTGGCCGTGGTCCTGCCCGAGCTGGCCACGGGCTATGCGGCCAAACTGGAGTTTGTACGGGGAGATGCGGAAAAAGCCCTTTTGGAGCGCGGAGGCATGGCCGCGCTCTTGAGGTGGTGAAAGGAGGTGAGGAGGATGGTGCGGTTTGATCCTTTTAGGGAGCTGGAGGAGTTGCAGGAGCGTCTGGCAAGGGCCTTTGGCACCGCCCCCCAGCAGGGGCCCAGGGTGTACGCCCCGCCGGTGGACGTGATGGAGGACGAGGCGGGCCTTCACCTTTACATCTACCTGCCCGGGGTGGAACCGGAGAAGGTGGAGGTGGTGGCGGAGGAGGGCGTCTTGTCGGTGAAGGCGGAGCGGCCCTTTGAGAAGAAGGAGGGGGTGGCCTACCATCGCCTGGAAGGCCCCTACGGCAGCTTTGCCCGGAGCTTCAACGTGCCCAGCACCTACGACCTCTCCCGGGTGCAGGCCCGTTTCCGCCACGGGGTCTTGCACCTCCTCGTGCCCAAGGCCGAGGAAACCAAGCCCAAGAAGATCCAGGTGCAGGTGGAATAGGAGGTGAGGTATGCGGCGGACCACGCGGTACATCCTGGCCACTTCCAACCCCATGGGCGACCTCGAGGCCCTGGAAAAGCTGGTGCGGCTTGCCCCGGACACGGGGGCCGATGCCCTGGCCATCGTGGGCAACCTCATGCCCAAGACGGCCAAAAGCCGGGACTACGCCGCCTTCTTCCGCATCCTTGCCGAGGCCCATCTCCCCACCGCCTATATCCCCGGTCCCCAGGACGCCCCCATCTGGGAATACCTGAGGGAAGCCGCCAACATTGAGCTGGTGCGGCCCGAGATGCGCAACGTCCACGAGACCTTCACCTTCTGGAAGGGGCCTTACCTGGTGGCCGGGATGGGCGGGGAGATCACCGACGACGGGGAGCCCGAGGAGGAAGAGGCCCTGCGCTACCCCGCCTGGGTGGCGGAGTACCACCTGAAGGCCCTTTGGGACCTCAAGGACTACCCCAAGATCTTCCTCCTCCACACCCTGCCCTACCATAAGGGGCTTGGGGAGGTGGGCTCCCACGAGGTGGCCCACCTCATCAAGACCCATAACCCCCTCCTGGTCATCGCCGCCGGCAAGGGCCAAAAACACGAGATGCTGGGCGCCAGCTGGGTGGTGGTACCGGGGGACCTCTCCGAGGGTGAGTACAGCCTCCTGGACCTGAGGGCCAGGAAGCTGGAAACGGGAAACGTCCGCTAAAAAGAAGGGCCCCGCCTTCGGGTGGGGCCCTTCCCACCAAAGGAGGGGAGTATGTTGGAAAAACTTTGGCCCTTTGGGCGTAACCGGGTGCGCAAAGCCTTTGAGGAAGCCTTGGAAAAGGTCTTCAAGGAAGAGGGTGAAACCCTAGAACCCCTCTCCGAGCTTTCCGAGCACGAGGACCATTACCTCTTGCGGGTGGAGGTCCCGGGCCTGGGTCCGGAGAACCTGGAGGTGCGCCTCGAGGGGGACCAATTGGTGGTGGAGGGGGAGAAAAGGGAGGAAAAGCGCACCAAGCACCTTTCGGAGATCGTCTACGGGCGCATCTACCGCTCCTACCTCCTCCCCAAAGACGCCAAGAGGGAAGGCCTCGAGGCCAGGCTCCACAAGGGGGTGCTGGAGGTAAAAATCCCCCGGGAGAAGCGCCCGCCCGAGCCTCCGGTGAAGATCCCGGTACAGGAGGGGTAAGGACGGCCTTCCGCCTAGCCGCGGGCCTGGATGTGGACAAGAACGACCTCAAGCGCCTCTCCGACTTCCTCAGGAGCGAGATCCACGACCATTTGACGGTGGTGGCACTCATGGTGCTGGTCTCCATCCCCTTGGGGGCACTCCTCATCCGCTTTGCTCCGGAGCTGGGACGCTGGCTCTACCCCAAGGGCCCAAGGGCAAAACCCGCCCAAGCGAAAACCCCCTAAACCACTCCCTGTTCCACAAGGCACCCCGGGTATTATCTGGATTAAGGAGGCGCACCTATGGAGATCTTTTTCCAGCTCTTCTGGCTCTTTTTCATCCTCTCGGCCCTATCCCCTTACCTACAGCAGCAAATGCTCCTTGGGGCCAGGGCCCGGAAGATCGCTGAGCTGGAAAGAAAGCGCAAGAGCCGGGTCATCACCATGATCCACCGGCAAGAAGCGGTGAGCTTTTTGGGCATCCCCATAAGCCGCTTCATCAACATTGACGACTCCGAGCAGGTCCTAAGGGCCATCCGCCTCACGGACAAGAACGTGCCCATTGACCTCATCCTCCACACCCCCGGGGGCCTGGTCCTGGCGGCGGAGCAGATCGCCGAGGCCCTCCTGCGCCACCCGGCCAAGGTCACGGTCTTCGTGCCCCACTACGCCATGTCCGGGGGGACCCTCATCGCCCTGGCCGCGGACGAGATCGTCATGGACGAAAACGCCGTCTTGGGGCCCGTGGACCCCCAGCTCGGCCAGTACCCAGCGGCCAGCATCCTAAAGGTGCTGGAGAAGAAGCCCATCCAGGAAATAGACGACCAGACCCTGATCCTGGCGGACGTGGCGGAGAAGGCCCTCAAGCAGGTGAAGGCCACGGTGAAAAACCTGCTCATGAAGCGCATGCCCGAGGAAAAGGCGGAGGAGGTGGCCACCCTCCTCTCCCAAGGCACCTGGACCCACGACTACCCCATTGACGTGGCCCAGGCCCGGGCGATGGGCCTGCCCGTGAGCACGGAGATGCCCCTCGAGGTCTACGAGCTCATGGACCTCTACCCCCAGGCCCAGGGGGGCAAGCCCAGCGTGCAGTACGTGCCCATGCCCTACCGCCACCAGGAACCCGGGAGGCCTTAGGTGTTTCCCCTCTACGACATCAACCACGCCCGCCGACCGGCCTTCGTGGTCAAGGGCCTGGTGCTCCTCAACGCCTTGGCCTTTCTCTGGCAGCTTTCCGTGGGCGTGGAAGGGTCCGCCCAGGCCTATGGCTTTATCCCGGCCCTATTCTTTCAGGACCCGGTGGGCCAGGCCTACCGCCTCCTCACCAGCATGTTCCTCCACGGGGGTTTCCTCCACATCCTCTCCAACATGTGGTTCCTCTGGGTCTTCGGGGACAACGTGGAGGACCGCATGGGAAGTGGGCGCTTCCTCCTCTTCTACCTCCTGGGGGGTCTGGCCGCCGCCTTAGCCCAAGGCCTCTTCAGCCCCTATAGCACCGTTCCCATGATCGGGGCCAGCGGGGCGGTGTCCGCGGTCTTAGGCGCCTACTACGTCCTCTTCCCCCGGGCCTACGTGGTCTCCGTGGTCTTCTTCCTCTTCCCCCTTTTCGTCACCTTCCCCGCCGGGTTCTACCTGGGCTACTGGGCCTTCCTTCAGCTCCTCCAGGGCCTTTTGGGCCTCCCCGGGGTGGCCTGGTGGGCCCACCTGGGGGGGTTCCTCTACGGGGTGCTCCTGGCCCCCGCTTGGCCCGCAGGTGGCGTCGCTGGTAGACTTGGGCCCATGAAGGTAGCCGAGCTGATGACCAAAAACCCCGACACCATCAGCCCCGAGGCCACTTTAGAGGAAGCGGCCCGGCGCATCCTGGAAAAACGCTACGGCAGCCTCCCCGTGGTGGACCAAGAGGGGCACCTCCTGGGGATCCTCCAGGTGGAGGAACTCCTGCCCCACCCGGAGAACATCCCTTTCTCCGACGTGGAGGCCCTGCAACTCTTCGGGGAGTGGGTGGACGGGGACTTTCTGGCGGAGATCTATCGCCGCTACCAAAAAACACCGGTAAAGGCGGTCATGCGCACGGACATCCCCCGCCTGCACCCCGAGGACCCCGTGGGCCGGGCCTTGGAGCTCCTCCTCACCTCCGAGGTGCGCCACCTCCCGGTGGTGGACCAGGATGGACGCCTGGTGGGCATCCTCACCCGTAGCGACTTTCTCAAGCTCATCCTGAGGAGGACCTAATGCACGGGGCCGGACACATCCTGGAAGTCTTTTACCTCATTCTGGCCGCCCAGGCGATGGCCTTTCTCTTCAAGCGGCTGAACCAGCCCGTGGTCATCGGGGAGGTCCTGGCGGGGATCCTGGTGGGGCCGGCCCTGTTGGGCCTGGTGCACGAGGGGGAGATCCTGGAGTTTCTGGCGGAGCTCGGGGCCATCTTCCTCCTCCTCATGGTGGGCCTGGAAACCCGGCTCAAGGACATCCTGGCCGTGGGCAAGGAGGCCTTCCTGGTGGCCGTCTTGGGGGTGGCCTTCCCCTTCGTGGGGGGCTACCTCTTCGGCCTGCAAATCGGTTTCGCCACCCTGCCCTCCCTCTTCCTGGGCACCGCCTTGGTGGCCACCAGCGTGGGCATCACCGCCCGGGTGTTGCAGGAGCTTGGGGTGCTTTCCCGCCCCTACGCCCGGGTCATCCTGGGGGCAGCGGTCATTGACGACGTGCTGGGCCTTATCGTCCTGGCGGTGGTGAACGGGGTGGCCAAAACCGGGCAGGTGGAAACCGGGGCCATCCTCCAGCTCATCCTGCTCTCCGTGGTCTTCGTGGGTCTGGCCGTGGCCCTTTCGCCCCTCTTCGCCCGCTTGCCCTTGGAAAAGCTCCCCGTGGGTAGCCCCACGGGCTTCGCCCTGGCCCTGGGGGTGGGCATGGCCGCCCTGGCCGCCGCCATCGGCCTAGCCCCCATCGTGGGGGCCTTCCTGGGGGGCATGCTCCTCTCCGAGGTGCGGGAAAAGTACAGGCTGGAGGAGCCCATCTTCGCCATTGAAAGCTTCCTGGCCCCCATCTTCTTCGCCATGGTGGGGGTGCGGTTGGAGCTGGCCGCCCTGATCTCCCCCGCCACCCTGGCGGCGGGAAGCGTGGTCACGGTCATCGCCATCCTGGGGAAGGTGCTGGGAGGGTTCTTGGGCTCCCTCACCCAGGGGGTGCGTTCGGCCCTCACCGTGGGGGTGGGCATGGCTCCCCGGGGAGAGGTGGGGCTGATCGTGGCCGCCTTGGGCCTGGCCGCGGGGGCGGTCAACGAGGAGGAGTACGCCATCGTCCTCTTCATGGTGGTCTTCACCACCCTTTTCGCCCCCTTCGCCCTAAAACCCCTCATCGCCTGGACGGAAAAGGGCTTGCGCCAGGCTAAGGAATAGCCCGGTAAGCGGCGTAGGCGGCGAGGACCTGGGCCAGGTACTCCCTAGGCTCGTCCCGCTCCTGGAAACGGAGGAAGGCATAGAGGCCCCCTTCCCGGGCGATGCCCCTTAGGGTGTAGCCGATGCCCCCGTTGTAGGCGGTGAGGGCGCAGGCTACTTGCTCCAGGCCCGAGAAGGCGGCGCACCGCTCCAGGAGCCAGCGCAGGTAGCGGGCGGCGTAGCGGATGCTGGCCTCGGGGTCAAAGGGGTCGGCGGGGGGCTCCCCCAGCATCCGGGCCACGTCGGCCCAGGTGCTCCGCAGGAATTGGGCCAGCCCCAAGGCCCCCGTGGGGCTCACCGCCAGGGGATCAAAGCGGCTTTCCACGTGGAGGAGGGCGTAGAGGAGGTCGGGGTCCAGGCCTTCCCTCCGGGCGTACCCTTCCACCCAATCCCGGTAGGGGCGGGGGTAGGCCAAGGCGGTGGGCCAGGCGGCCCTAATGCCTTCCCGGTAGGCCCCCAGGCGGTAGAGGAGGGGCACCAGGGCGGGCCAGTCCTGGGGGCGCTGCCACAGGGCGTAGCGCACCACACCCCGGGCCCAGGCCTCCTTACCGGAGGCCACCAGGGCCTCCACCAGGGGCGCCTCCGGCGGGGGCGAGGAGGGAGGGGCAGGGGGCGGGGGCACGGGCTCCTTCCCCAGGAGGAGGCCTAACCCCCCCGGCGCAAGGCTCAGGGCCTCCTCCCCAAGCCCCCCTAGCCCCAGCTCCCCCGCCAGGAAATAGGCCCGAAGGGCGGCATCATCCGCATACCGGCTCGAGCCCCGGGCCAGGTCCAAATAGAGCTCCAGGGCCTCCCTCCTGAGGCCCAGCCGCTCCAGAAGCCCCGTGGCCCGCCAAACCCCTTCCGGGGTGCTCCTCCGGTAGGCCTCCACCGCCTCGAGGAGCCTCCCCATCTCCTCCAGGATCCGCCCTTGAGCGTAGCGGCTTTCCGGGTGGGGGTAGCGGGCCAGGGCCTCCAGGGCCTCCTCCCTCCGCCCAAGCCGCCACAGGGCATAGCCCAGGCCCAGGTACCCCCGATCTTCCCGCCTGGACCATTCCTGGTAGACGGGCAAGGCCTCCCGGTAGCGGCCCAGGCGGAAGAGGGCCTGGGCGCGGAGGTCAAGGCGGCTTCCCTGGGGGAGGACCCGCAGGAGGGCCTCGTAGGCCCTCCCCCGGAAAAGGGCCAGCCAAAGCCCCTCCCCCTCTCCCAGGGAAAGGAGGGCCTCCACGGCTTCCTTTTCGGGAAGGAGCCTTTCCCAGGCGGAAAAGGCGCGGGGGTCCTTGGCCTCTTGGAGGAGGGAGGCCGCCTTGCGCCAAGCGGGCCGCGCTTCCCAGCCCGGTTCAAAGGCCTCCACCCCCTCCAAGAAGAGGGCGTAGCGCCAGGCATACTCCGCCCGTTCCGCCAAGGGAACCTCCTCCCGGTCCACCAGCAGCCAGCCCGCCAGCATGCGGGCATATCCCTCCCCTCCCAGGGCCACCTGGCGCACCTCCTCCACCCTTCCCCCCTCCAGGGCGGCGAAGGGTTCGGGAAGGCGTTGGGCCTGGCAGGAGGTAAGGGCCAGGAGGAAGGAAAGCAGCAACCCACGCACACCCCTACCCTAGCAAAAGCCCCATGGCAAGCCCAAAGGCCAGGCTTCCCCTCCGCCTTGGGAAAGGCATTCCTTTCCTTAACGGAAGCCCCCTGGCAAAACCCCGGGGCCTGAGCGTAGCCTAGTAGGGCTTATGGAGGGCCGTATTCCCCCCCACAGCCTCGAGGCGGAACAGAGCGTCCTGGGGGCCATTCTCTTGGATTCGGAGGTGCTGGACGAGCTGGAGGGCCTCCTCCCCTCCCCGGAGGCCTTTTATGCGGAGGCCCACCGCAAGATCTATGCGGCCATGCAGGCCCTAAGGTCCCAGGGCAAGCCCGTGGACCTGGTTACCCTGGCGGAGGAGCTTTCCCGCCGGGGGGAGCTGGAAGGGGTGGGAGGGGTAAGCTACCTGGTCCAGCTTTCCGAGGCCACCCCCACCGCCGCCTATGCGGAGCATTACGCCCGCATCGTGGCGGAGAAGTGGACCCTAAGAAAGCTGATCCAGGCGGCGGGCGAGGCCATGCGCCTGGCCTACGAGGAGGCGGGAAGCCTGGATGAGATCCTGGACACCGCGGGCAAAAGGATCCTCGAGGTGGCCCTCATCCAGACGGAAACCGAGGCCCGCCCCATGCGGGAGCTGGTGCACGAAACCTTTGAGCACATCGAATCCCTCTTCCAGAACAAGGGGGAGGTGGCCGGGGTACGCACCGGTTTCAAGGAACTGGACCAGCTTATCGGCACCCTGGCCCCGGGCTCCTTGAACATCATCGCCGCCCGCCCCGCCATGGGCAAGACCGCCTTCGCCCTCACCATCGCCCAGCACGCCGCCCTAAAGGAGGGGATAGGGGTGGGGATCTACTCCCTGGAGATGCCCGCCTCCCAGCTCACCCTGCGCCTCATGTGCTCGGAAGCCCGCATCGACATGAACCGGGTGCGCCTGGGGCAGCTCACGGACCGCGACTTCTCCCGCTTGGTGGACGTGGCGAGCAGGCTTTCCGAGGCCCCCATCTACATCGACGACACCCCAGACCTCACCCTGATGGAGCTCAGGGCCCGGGCCCGGCGGCTTAGAAGCCAGCACGCGGTGGGCCTTCTCATCATCGACTACCTGCAGCTCATGTCCGGACCCGGGGCGGGCAAGCAAGGGGAAAACCGGCAACAGGAAATCGCCGCCATATCCCGGGGGCTTAAGGCCTTGGCCCGGGAGCTCCACGTGCCCGTGATCGCCTTAAGCCAGCTTTCCCGGGCCGTGGAAGCCAGGCCCAACAAGCGCCCCATGCTCTCCGACCTCCGGGAGTCCGGCTCCATTGAACAGGACGCCGATCTGGTGATGTTCATCTACCGGGACGAGTACTATAACCCCCACTCCGAAAAGGCGGGGATTGCGGAGATCATCGTGGGCAAGCAGCGCAACGGCCCCACCGGCACGGTGGAGCTCCAGTTCCACGCCGCCCACGTGCGCTTCAACGACCTGGCCCGGGGGCCTTGAGAAGGGTGGCCGCCCCTTGGGCCAGGGCCTCCCTGAGGTCCAGGTGGCCCTGGGCGAGGCCCAGGGAAAGGGCCTCGAGGTAGCTCTCCTCAATGAGGGCCACCTCTATGGCGATGATCTTCTCAAAGGCCTCCACCGCCCCATAGATCTCCGGGCCCCGCAGCGCCGAGCGCATGTGCTCCAAGGAGAGCTCCTGCACAACGCCCATGGCGGGGATCATGGCCCGGGGGCCTATCCCCAACCGGGCATGCACCAGGCCAACCCGCCTGCGCCCTTCCGCATAGGCCCGGTCATAGGTGCCCGAAAAAAGCTCGGCGTACCAGCGGGCAAAGGTGCCGTAAAGCCGCTCCACCCTGCCAGGCACCGCATGGAGGATGGCCCCAAGCTCCTCGTCCCGCCCCAGGTAGTCGTAGAAGGCCAAGGCCACCTCGGGCGCCATGGGCGCCATAAGGGAACCCAGGTCCCGCAGAAGGGCCGCATGGGCCTCGGTAAAACCGGTGCGGCGCTTGAGAAGTTCCAGAAGGGCCCCGGGGTCCACGGGACAAATGTACCTCCCCTGCTCCGCCGTGTCCAGGCCAAAGGCCCCAGGGCCGGGCTCCCTGGGGCCTCCCCTCCGTCCCCCATGGCCATGGGGTGTCCTTATTCCGTGCTCACCCCCTGCTCCACCTGCTGGCTGACGGGCTCCACCATGCGGAAGTGCTGGGCGGGGTCCAGGAGGAGCTTCTCCAGGCGGGCCGCCTTCTCCTCCCGCTTGGCCTCCCTCAGGATCCGGATGTAGGCGGAAAGGAGCTCCTGCACATCCTCCACCCCCCTTAGGTCCAGGGGCTTCACCGCCACCTTGGCCCCCTTGGCCAGGCGGCGCTTCATGGCCTCCTCGGTGAGGCCCATCTCCGGCCAGTGGCGCAGGTAGACCCGCCCCCCGGTCATGCCCGAGCAGATCCAGGGCCCCGGGTCCCCCAGGACCAAGGCCCGCCCCCGGGTCATGTACTCAAAGGCGAAGCCCTTGGCCTGGGCGCGGGCGGCCAGGTTGCCGAGGTCATCCCTGAGGGGACGCTCAGGCTCCCCGCCCAGGACCACGTCCGCCCCGGAAAGCCGGATGCAGAAGCGGCTGTCCGCCACCCCCTCCACGATGAGGAGGCCCCCGATGGCCCCGTAGGCGAAGCTCTTGCCCACGGAGCCGTCCACATAGGCCCCGTAGGGGTTCCGGCCCTTGAGCACCGCCACCGTGCCCCCGAAGGCGCTCTTGGCCACCCCGTCCTGGGCCCCGCCCTCCACCACCACCTTCATGCCCTCCAGGTTAAAGGCCGCAAGGCCATTCCCGGCCACGCTTCCCGCATCAAAGCGGAGCTCCACCTCGGCGTCAAAACCTTTGCCGTAGAGGCGCCTTCTGGCGATCTCCCCCGCCAGGTGGGCCCCCAGGGCGCGGTCGGTGGAGTTCACCGGACCCTCCTGGAAAACCAGCCTGCGGCTTCCCTCCCCATAGGCCGCCATCACCACCTCGGTGATGGTGCGGGTGAGCTGGTTCAAGGGCTTTCTCAGCACGTGGGCCGAGGTGTCCTTAAGCCACTCGGGCTCCTCCACGGGCAGGAGGAAGTAGGAGAGGTCCAGTTCCTCCAGGTGGTCCCGCTGGAAAAGGAGGTCCACCCGCCCCCTGAGTTCCCTTAGGGAACGGGCCCCCAAGGCGGCCACCAGCTCCCTCAGGGCCTCCCCCTTGGCCTCAAAGAAGCGGGTAAGCGCCTCCACCGCCCGGTCCACGTCCTGGGGCACGAAGCGCTTGAGGCCATGGGCCAGGGCCTCCTCCACCGTCTCGATCTGGGTGGTGATGCCCACGTGGCAGGTGTCCAGCTGGCACCCCCGGCAGATGGTGCAGCCGATGGCCACCATGGCCATGGTGGCCATGCCCACCCGGTCCGCCCCCAAAAGGACCATGCGCAAGACGTCGTAGGCGGTCTTGAGGCCGCCATCCGCCCAGATCTCCACCCGGTCCCGCAGGCCCGCCCGGACCAAAGCCCGGTGAGCCCGGCGCACCCCAAGCTCCACGGGAAGCCCCGCGTACTTGAGGGCATGGAGCCGGGCCGCCCCCGTACCCCCCTCAAACCCCGAGAGGGTGATCACGTCCGCCCCCGCCTTGGCGATGCCCACGGCGATGGTGCCGATGCCTGGGATCACGGGCACCTTCACCGAGACCAGGGCCTTGGGGTTCACCGTCTTGAGCTCCTCAATGAGCTGGGCCAGGTCCTCGATGGAGTAGAGGTCGTGGTTGTTGGAGGGGCTGATGAGGTCCACCCCGGGCACGGCGTTCCGGGCGGCGGCCACCTTGGGGGAGACCTTCTTCCCCGGCAGGTGCCCCCCCTCCCCCGGCTTGGCCCCCTGGCCGATCTTGATCTCGATGACGCTGGCCGAGTTCAGCATGTAGGCATGGACGCCGAAGCGGCCCGAGGCCACCTGCTGCCCGCGCCAGTGGGTGTACCGGCCCAGCATGTCGGGGATCTCCCCGCCTTCCCCGTTGATGCAGAGCATGTTGAGCCGCTTGGCCGCCTCCACGTAGGCCCGGAAGGAGGCCTCCCCCTGGGAGCCGAAGCTCATGGCGCTGATGATGAAGGGCAGGGAGTGGCCCCCCACGGAGAGGTCCACCTCCTCCGGGGAAACCTCGCTCCGCTCGGGGAAGCGCACCTCCAAAAGCTGCCTGGCGGCCACCGGGCTTTCCCGCTCCAGGGAGCGGACCTTCTCCTGGAAGTGGCTGTAGGGGGCCTGGCCCGAGGCCACCTCCTGGGCCGCCTTGTAGATCCTGGGGTTGAAGCGGAAGTCCTTGGCGGGAAGGACCTTTTCCGCCCGGAAGAAGCCCTCCCGCTCCAGGAGGGTCCGTTCCAGCTCCAAAAAGCCATACCCCCCGGTCTCCGAGCCCAGGAAGTTGCGGGTGCCAAAGTACTCGGCCAGCTCCGGCTTGAGGCCGATGGCGCTGAAGATCTTCCCGTAGCCCCTAAGCTCGTGGATGCCCATGGTGGAGATGACCTTCTCCAGGCCCTTGCGCAGGGCCTCGAGGGCGTTGGCCACCCCCTTCCGCCCCTCCAGGGCCCGGGCCTTCGCCTCAAGAAGCCAAGGGGCCACCGCCTCCGCCCCCAGGCCCAACAGGAAGGCCACGTCGTGCAGGTTCCTGACCCCGCCCGAATGGACCAGGAGGGAGGTGCGCCGCCTCAAGGCCACCCCCTCGGCGTCCCGCTTCAGGAGGGCCCGGTTCACCGCGGCCACCGCCAGGCCGATGTCAATCCAGACCCCTCCTTGGAAGGCCTCCCGGTCGGAGAGGATGAGGACCTCCGCCCCCTCCTCCACCGCCCGCACCGCCTCCTCCTCCAGCCGCCTAAGCCCCAGGAGAAGCCCCTCCTCCACGGTGAACTGGGGCACCAGGGTGGCGGTCTTGAACCGGGCCTTCACCTCCCCTAGGGTGAGGGTGCCGAAGCTTTCCGCCAGGCCTTCGTCCTCCTCCAAGACGAGGGGGAGGAGAAGCTCCTCCACCCTGCCCCCACCCCGGCCGTCGGGCAAGGGGCGGCGGCCCAAGAGGGTGCGGGTGGAGAAGTGCTCGATCTCCCTTTCGCGGTCGATGGCCGGGTTGGTCACCACCGCCACGGTCTCCTTGAAGAACTCGGAGAGGTTGGGCTTCTCCGGGTTCAAGGCGGCCAGGGGGCCGTCGTAGCCCAGGGAGCCGATGGGCTCGTTGCCGGTTTTGGCCAGGGCCTCGAGGTAGGCCGCATCCCAGCGGTCCCAGCCGTAGGCCCGCTCCAGGCCCAGGGGGGGCGGGGCGGGCTTCTCCTCCACCTCCACCCCGCTTCCCCCGGCCACGGGGGGCGGGGCCTGGCGGATGGGGCCCGCGAGGTGCACCCGGTACCCCGCCACCGGGGTGCGGGCGGCCATGCGCTCCAACACCAGGCGCTGGTACCGGTCGAAGGGATAGACCTTGGGCCCCTCCGGGGTGAGGCGCAGGTAAACCTTCTCCCCCGGGGCCAGGGGTTTGGGCTCGGTGACAAACTCCTCCGCGCTGAAGACCCCCCGCTCGGAGGAAAAGACCACCTCATAGGGGGTCTCCAACTGCCAAAGGGGCCTCAAGCCCATGGCGTCCGTGGCGAAGACCGCCTCGTCCCGGTGGCGGCTCACGATGGCCGCGGGGCCCTGGGCCAAGGGCCCAAAGCGCTGCCTTAGGGCCAGGTAGAGGTCCTGAAGCTCGGGGGCCAGGCCCTTCACCTCCCCCAGCACCGGGGGGAAGACCAGGTCCATGGCCTCGGGCAAGGAGAGGCCGTAGCGGTAGATGAGCCCCTCCAGCATGCGGTTCAGGTCCTGGGAGTCCGAGCCCCCGGTGCGGGGGATGCCCAGGAAGTCCAGCTCCCGCCTCAGGCGCTCTATGGTGTTGATCTCCCCGTTGTGGCCGATCAGCCCGAAGGGTTGAACCTGTTCAAAGGTGGAGAGGGTGTTGGTGGAGTAGCGGTTGTGGCCGAGGGCGATGGTGCTCTTGAACTCGGGGCGGGAAAGCTCGGGGTAGTAGCGCTTCAGGAGCTCCGCCGCCCCCCGCACCTTGTAGACCACGCTGTAGGTGGAAAGGGAGACCACGTGCACGGGGAACTGGGCCTCGAGCCTCAGGCCCAGCTCCCACAAGGGACCGTCCCCATCGGGGCTAAGCCCCGCCACCTGCAGGAAGATGGGCTCGGTGCGCCGGCCCACCGGGCCCAGCACCTCGCTCACCACCTCCCCGCGGCGGAAGTGGACGGGCCGCACCCCCAAGCCCTGGCCCTCCTTCTTCAGCAGGGCGTAGAACTCCTCCAGGCGTCCCTCCTCCCCCTTGGGCAGGAAGAAATGCCCCACAAAAAAGCGGGGGTTGAAGGCCAGCTCCGGGTCCAGCCCCGCCTCCTCCAGGAAGCGGGCCCATAGCTCCCGGGGGATGTCCGTCTGGATGCCCGTCCCATCCCCTTCGCCCCGGATGGCCCCCGCCCGGTGGGCCATGCGGTATAGGCTCTCCAGGGTCCTCCGCACGATCCGATGGGAGGGCTTGCCGCTTTTTTCCGCCATGGCGATGATGCCGCAGGCGTCCTGGCCTAGGGGGATATCCGGGTAGGCTTCCTTCCAGGTCATCTTAGGGCTCCTTCTTTCGCTTGGGGTTTGGTGTAGGCAAAGGTATGCGCGTCGTTCTTGGGATTATACACCCCCCGGGGGATAGGGTCAAGGCGGCCTTTCCCGACCCCCGCCGAGGGACCATCCCCCTCGGGCTGGCCAAAGCGTTAGTATGGGGGCAAATGCGGGTAGCCCTTTTCATCACCTGCCTGGCCGACCAGTTCTATGCGGAAGCGGGGGTGGCCACGGTACGCCTCCTGAGGGCCCTGGGGGTGGAGGTGGACTTTCCCCAGGAGCAGACCTGCTGCGGCCAGCCCGCCTTCAACGCCGGCCACTGGAACGAGGCCCGGTCCCTGGCCCTGCGGACCCTAGGCGTCTTCCAGGAGGCCGAGTACGTGGTCCTGCCCTCGGGAAGCTGCGCCAGCATGGTGAAAAACCACTATCTGGAGCTCCTTCCCGGGAACAAAGAGGCCCTGGAGCTTGCGGAAAGGACCTACGAGCTCTCCCAGTTCCTGGTGCGGGTGTTGGGGGTGTCCGAGTTGGGAAAGGGGCTTTCGGGGAAAAAAATCGCGTATCACCACGGCTGCCACGCCTTAAGGGAGCTTGGGGTCCGGGAGGAGCCCCTTTTGCTCCTGAAAAACAGCGGGGCGGAGGTCCTTCCCTGGGAGGCGGCGGAGGAGTGTTGCGGTTTCGGGGGTCTTTTCTCGGTGAAGCTTCCCGAGGTTTCCCTGGCCATGGCCGACCGCAAGCTGGCCACCCTGCCCCAGGCGGAGGTCCTCACCTCCACCGACGCCGGCTGCCTCCTCCACCTTTCCGGGCGCATGGGCAAACAGGGAAAGGGCATGCGGGTGGTCCCCCTGGCCACCCTCTTATGGGAGGCGTATGCGGGTTAAGGCCAAGCTCTACCCCAAGGAGGCTGCCAGGCTCTTAAGGGAAAAACCCGGGGTGCGGGATGCGGTCACCGGGGCCACCCTGCACTTCGAGGCGGGCCGCAAGAAGGCCTACCAGGAGGTGGACGCCGAGGCCTGGCGGGAAAGGGCCAAGCGGGTGAAGGACCACCTCCTCACCCACCTGGACCAGTACCTGGAGCTGGCGGAAAAGCGGCTCCAGGAAAAGGGCGTCCAGGTGCACTGGGCGGAAGACCCCGAGGAGGCCCACCGCATCTTGAGGGAGATCGTGGCTCGCCGCGGGGTGAGGCGGGCGGTGAAGGCCAAGAGCATGCTCACCGAGGAGCTCGGGGTGAACCCCCTCCTGGAGGCCCTGGGGGTGGAGGTGTACGAAACCGACCTGGGGGAGTACCTGATCCAGCTCCTGGGGGAACCCCCAAGCCACATCGTGGGCCCGGCCATCCACCTGGCCCTTTCCGATATCCAAAGGCTCTTCCACAGCCGCTTCGGCACCCCCCTGGACGCCTCCCCCGAGGCCCTGGCCGCCGTGGCCAGAAGGGTCTTGCGGGAGGCCTTCCTCACCGCCGAGCTGGGCATCAGCGGGGCCAACTTCCTGGTGGCGGAGACCGGCACCCTGGTCCTCATGGAAAACGAGGGGAACATCCGCCTGGCCACCAGCCTCCCCAAGGTCCACGTGGCCTTCGTGGGGATTGAGAAGCTCCTCCCCCGCCTTCACGACCTCGCCCTCTTCCTCCCCCTCACCGCCCGGGCGGCCACGGGGCAGCGGCTTTCCACCTACGTCTCCCTCATCCAAGGGCCGGCGAAGGAGGGAGAGGAGGGCCCAGAGGAGGTGCACGTGGTCCTGGTGGACCACGGCCGCACCGCCCTTCTCCACGACCCCGAGGCCTGGGAGGTGTTGCGGTGCCTTCGCTGCGGGGCCTGCCTCAACGCCTGCCCCGTCTACCGCCAGACCGGGGGCCACCCTTACGGCTACGTCTACTCGGGGCCTATTGGGGCGGTCCTGGACCCCGGGCTTCTGGGCCTCGAGGACACCCACCCCCTTCCCTACGCCTCCACCCTCTGCGGGGCCTGCTATGAGGCCTGCCCGGTGAAAATCCCCATCCCCAAGCTCCTCCTCACCTGGCGGAGGCGGGCGGTGGAACAGGGCCTCGCCCAGGGCTGGGAAAGGGCCGCCATCCAGGCCTTCTCCAAGGTGATGCAAAGCCCAAGCCTCTACCGGCTCTTCTCCAAGGGCCTAAGGGGCCTTCCCCTGCCCCAGGATTGGCTTCCCCTCCTCCGGGCCTGGACCGAGGGGCGCGGCCCCTTGAAGCCAAGCCCCAAGCCCTTCCACCAGCTTTGGCAGGAACTCAAGGAGTAAGGCCATGGAAGCAGAATCCCGCATCCTAAGCCGCATCAAGCATGCCCTCAAGGAAAGGCCCAAGGCCCTTCTCCCTGAGCATCCCCACCCTGCCCTTTCCCAGGATCCGCGGGAGCTTCTCCTCAAGCGCCTTGCGGAAAACGGGGCCGAGGGCCACCTCCTGGACGAGGAAGGGGTGAAGAGGCTTTTGGCAAACCTGGCCCAAGGGCTTCCCGGGGCCGCCTACGGCAAGGGGGTTCCCGCTGCCCTCCGCCTCCTTCCGGAGCTCCCTCCCGAAGAGGCCCCCTTGGGGGTGTCCCGGGCCCTCTTCGCCGTGGCGGAAACGGGGACGGTGGCCCTCTCCTCGGAGGACGGGAGGCGGGCCCAGCTCTTACCCCCCGTTCACCTGGTCCTGGTGGAGGAAAAAAGGGTCTACCCCAGTCTCCTCGAGGCCTTCTTGGACCTGAAATCCCTTCCCAGCGCCCTGGGCCTCCACTCCGGCCCCTCCAAAAGCGCCGACATCGGCCAGGTGATGGTGAAGGGCGTGCACGGCCCGGGGAGGCTGGTGGTGGCGGTGCTTCAGGGCACCTGGTAGGCGGGGGGTGGGGCAAGCCTCCTCACGTTGAGACGAAGCCCACCCTCATCCCGCACGAAGATGGGCCACCACACGAAGCTGGCCCGGCCAGCGATGGCCTGCACGGGCACCGGCCCAAAGGTGCGGGAGTCCTCCGACCCCCCCAAGGTCCGGTTATCCCCCATGACGAAGTAGTACCCCTCCTTGAGGCGGATCCTCCCCACCTCGCAGGCCTCGGTCAGGCGGCTTCGGGCCAAGACCTCCTCCGAGGGGGGTAGGAGCATCTCCCTAAGGGGCCTCAGGTAGGCGGGCAGAAGCTCCACGGGGAAATCCCCCTGCTGGGTGAGGATCCGGGTCATGCGCCCGTCCTTGTAGCACACCCCGGGAAAGGAGTCGGGCCAAGGGGCGATGCGGTCGGTGATGTGCCTTTCCTCCAGGGGCTTGCCGTTCACGTACACCACCCCCCGCTCCACATAGACCTCGTCCCCCGGCACCGCCACGATGCGCTTGATGAAGAAAGCCCGGAAGCTAAAGCCCAGGAGGGGGAAGCGGGCGGTGGCGTTGGGGGTGCCCTCGGGGGGTTTCAGGATGGCGATCTCTCCCCGCCTCCAGTCCATCAGGCCAAAGCGCACCAGCCAGGTCTCCCACTTGGGCACCAATACCCGCTCCCCGTTTTGCAGGGTGGGGAACATGCTCTGCCCCACCACCCCCACGGTGGTGAAGACAAAGGTGGTGACCAAAAAAGCCACCAGAAGGGCTTCCCCCACCTGGCGGAACCACTCCTTGAAAAGATAGTCCCAAAACGCCTTCATACCCCTCCTACTCTACCCGCGATCGCCTGCCTTGCCGCCTTGCGCCCCGCCTCCACGATCTCCTCCAGACGGCGGAAGTCCTCTATGCCCACGCCGGTAAGAGGGGGCCTCACGTACACCTCCGGGGCATACAGGCTGAGGCGGAGGGAGGTGAGGTGGAGCTGCATGAGGTCCACCGCCCGCCGGGCCAGGGCCAAGAGGCCCTTGGGGGCCTCCGCCGCCTCCCGCTCCGGGGTCACGTCCAAGGCCCAGACCTCCGTGGCCCCTAGGAACCGGGCGGCATCCACGGGAAGGTTGTCCAGGACCCCGCCGTCAAAAAGGAGCCGGCCCTCCCGCTCCACCGGGGCAAGAAGCCCAGGATAGGCGGCGGAGGCCAGGATGGCGCTGGGCAGGTCCCCTTGGGTAAGAAAGAGAAGCCGCCCCGAGACCACGTCCACGGCGGTGACCGCCAAGGGCTTTTTCAGGCGGTCAAAGCTTGGGGGAAGGTGCTCCGCCAGGAAATCCCGCAGCTTCCTGCGGGAAAAAATCCCCTCCCTGGCGGAGAGGCCCAAAAGGCCAAGCCAAGGGGTCCGGCGGGCCAGGGCCAGCATCTCCTCCGGGGTCTTTCCGGCGGCGAAAAGCGCCCCCACGATGGCCCCCATGCTGGTCCCGGCCACCACCTGGAAGTCCAGGCCCGCCTCCAGGAAGACCTCGAGGGCCCCGAGGTGGGCAAGCCCCCTGGCCCCCCCACCGGAAAGCGCCAAGCCGCGCACGCCAAAATCCTAACGGCTTCTGGGTGAAAGAGGTGAGGGGTGGATATAGTGGAGGCGGTGAGCCTGGCGGGGAAGGTCCTTTTGAACCGTTACCGGGTGGTGCGCCCCTTGGGCCAAGGCGCCTTGGCCACCGTCTACCTGGCCTTTGACCGCTTCGGCGCCCCTTACGCCCTCAAGGTCTTCCCCAAGGGGGCCGAAGCCAGGCGCAACCGGGAGTTCTGGGTGGGAAAGCAGCTTTCCCACCCTAACCTGAACCCGGTTCTGGAAAGCCTGGACCTGGAGGAGGGCCCCGCCCTCCTCCTGGCCTACGCCCCCGGGGAGGAGATGGGGCGCTGGATGGTCCGCCGCCCCGGGCGGGCTCGGGCCTTAGCCGTCTTCCGCCAGCTCCTCATGGCCTTGGCCCACATGCACGGCAAGGGCCTGGTGCACCGGGACGTGAAGCCGGAGAACATCATCGTGGCGGGCACCGACGAGGCCAAGCTGGTGGACTACGACCTCTCGGGGCCGGCCCTGGAGGCCTTCAAAAAACCCTTAAGGCTGGGCACCCTCCCCTACCTGGCCCCCGAACAGGTCCTGGGGCAAAGCCCGGGCCCCGAAGCGGACGTGTATGCGGCAGGGATCATCCTGTACTGGATCCTCTCCGGGGAACACCCCTTCGTGGGGGGGCCCGATGAGGTCCTCCTTGGCCACCTTCAGGAACCCGTTCCCCCCGTCCCCGGCCTAGCCCCCCCACAACAGGCCTACCTGGAACGCCTCCTGGCCAAATCCCCTAGGGAACGGTTCCCCTCGGCCAAAGAGGCCCTCGAGGGGTTCCCTTTTTAAGGGGCCCCTTGCCTTATTCCTGGAAGCCCCTCTCCTGGCAGGCGATGGCGGGGCTCGAGGCCCAGCTCTAACCCTTGCTCACCTGGCATAGGCCCCGTTGGCCAAGAAGGTGAGGATGCCCGCAAGGAGCCCCTGGGCCACCTTCTCCCGGTGGGCGGGGTCGGCGAGCCGCCGACCCTCCACGGGATGGTCCCCGAAGCCGATCTCCACCAACACCGCAGGCACCTTGGCGTAGCGAAGCACGAATAAATCGCCGGGAAAGGTCCCCCGGAAGGGGCTTCCCGTGGTTTGGGAAAGCTTCCGGCCTAGGGTTTCCGCCAGGCGCTGGCTGTAGCGCTGGTTGGCCTGGGCCACGATGTCCGATAGGATGCGCTCCGCCACGGTGCGGGCCTCCTGGGTGAGGCGCCTTCCCAGCTCCCCCCCGCCGTTTTCCCGGATCACCTGGGCCAGGACCCTGGCGTCTTGGGCCTGGCCGAAGTAGAAGACCTCCACCCCCTGGGCGGTACGGGTAGGGGTAGCGTTGACGTGGATGGAGATGAAGAGGTTCACCTGGGAGCTGTCGGCCAGGGAGGCCCGGCGGGAAAGGTCCTCCCGCTTTTCCGGGGAAAGGTGCATATCCCGGTCCCGGGTGAGCCGCACCTCAATCCCCTCCCTTTCCAGAAGCCGCCTCAGGCGCAGGGCCACGTCCAGGACCACCTCCTTCTCCACCACATACCCCACCATCCCTGGGTCCACCCCCCCATGGCCGGGGTCCAGGAGGACCACGGGCTTGGGTGGCCTCGGCGGCCGGTTGCGGGGCGGGTCGGAGTTTGCCTGGGCGGGCTTGGCCGGGGCGGAGGCCTCCTTCTTCAGGCTCAGGTCCACCACCAACCGCTCCGGGTCCGAATAGCGGCGCACCGTGGCCTCCACCCTCCCCTTCAGGCGCACCACCACCCGCACCTGCCCTTCCTCCGGTAGGGTCTGGACGGAAGCCACCTCGGAAGAGTTCACCACCTGGTCCAGGGGAGCCGCCTTCACCCCCTTCAGGACCAGGACCAGAAGGCCATCCTCCTGGGAAAGGGTGTGCTGCACCTCTTTGGAGGGAAGATCAAACACCAGCCGGGTAAAGCCCTCGTGCACCCCTATCCGGGGGAAAGCCCAAGCCAGGCTCCATAGCCAGATACAAACCAGGAGGCATACCCGCATCTACGCCCATTCTAGCGGGAAAGGTTAAAGCTTGATAAAATCCGGCTCATGACGAAGAAGGTCGTGATCCATCACCTGGTGGGGCACCGCTTCCTGGGGGTGAACGAGCAAGGCGATAAGGTGATGATCGACGGGGATCAGCCCGCCGCCGGCCCCCGTCCCATGGAGCTCCTCCTCATGGCCCTGGGGGCCTGCACCGCCTACGACGTGGTGGACATCATGAAGAAGAAAAAGCAGCCCCTGGCCCGCTACCGGGTGGAGGTGGAGGGCATCCGGGCGGAAACCCATCCCAAACGCTACACCCACATCACCGTCACCCACATCGCCTCGGGGCCGGGGGTGACCCTGGAGGCCCTCGAGCGCGCCGCCCACCTCTCCCACACCAAGTACTGCTCCGTCTCCGCCAGCCTCAACGCAGAGATCACCGTCAAGGTGGTGCTGGAACCCTGGGAAGAGGCCCAAGGCTAAGCGCCATGCTCCTGGCCATAGACATCGGCAACACCTCCACGGTCTTGGGGGTTTTTTCCGGGGACGACCTCATCGCCCACTTCCGCATCCACACCGACCGGATGCGCATGGAAAGCGAGTACCGGGTGATGCTACGAAACCTCTTCGCCCTAGAAAACCTTCCCCCTCCCAAGGCCGCCCTCCTCTCCAGCGTGGTACCCCCGGTGGAGCGGGAGATGAAGCAGGCCATAGAAAAGCTCTTCGGCATAGAGGCCCGGGTGGTGGACCCCGGGGCCACGGGGCTAGAGATCGCCATAGACAACCCCCGGGAGGCCGGCACGGACCGCCTGGTGAACGCCGTGGGCGCCTTGGGCTACCCTAGCCCCACGGGGCGCTACATCGTGGTGGACTTCGGTACCGCCACCACCTTTGACCTGGTGGAGGCCCCGGGCCGCTACCTGGGCGGGGCCATCACCATCGGCCCCCAGACCGCCGCCGACGCCCTGGCCGCCCGGACCGCCAAGCTTCCCCGCATTGACCTGGTCCCCCCCGCCCAGGTGGTGGGCAAGAACACCCTGGACGCCCTGCGCTCGGGCCTGGTCCTGGGCTACGCCGCCTTGGTGGAGGGCATGGTGCGCCGCTTCAAGGAGGAAGCCGGGGAGGCCCTGGTGATCGCCACCGGGGGGTTTGCGGAAACCCTACGGGATCTTTGCCCCTCCTTTGACGTGGTGGACGAGGACCTAACCCTTAAGGGCCTCCTTCGCATCCACAAGGGGCTAGGGTAAACCAGTACACCCACCGCCCCTCCTCGGGCAAAAGCCCATACCGGTGCCCCTCCACTCGGTAGCACCCCAGGTCCCGCCAAAGGCCGGGACGCTCCCGCAGGAAGACCCGAAGGGGGGTGCCCTTCTCCTGGGCCCAAAGGAGGCGCAGGTTCCCCCCTAGGGGTTCCTGGTTTCCCCGCTTCCCCTCCCCCTGGTAGAGGATGCGCCCATCCGGCAAGAAAACGTTCCGGTACCCCGACTCCCCCCGGTCCACCAAGAGGCTCTGCCGCCCAATCCCCTTCCGGGTCCGGTGGTAGGCGAAAACCTCGCTCCAGCTTAAGCTTGACACCGCCCCTTCCCCCGGCTATCATCCTAAGTGCCCGGTCGGACGCCCCCGACCCGGCAACAACCCAAGGCCCCGTGGTGTAGTTGGTTAACACACCCGCCTGTCACGTGGGAGATCGCGGGTTCGAGTCCCGTCGGGGCCGCCAGGCCGAGGTAGCTCAGTTGGTAGAGCATGCGACTGAAAATCGCAGTGTCGGCGGTTCGATTCCGCCCCTCGGCACCAGGGGAAAGCCAAACTGCCCTCCCTTGGAGGGCAGTTTTTCTTTACCCCCATCCCGGGTCGCCATCTTTGCTAGACTACCCCTGAAGGGGGTGGGAACCTGAAACAAAGGATTGGGATTCCGGGTGGGTATTCAGGTTAACGCATTTTCGGCGCTCAAGGCATTTATAGGGTATTGCCGGTGGAATTCTGGGGGTGTGTTCAAGTAGGTGCATTGGGTGGACTGTGAGGGCCTAGGCCCCGCAGTCGCCCTGTTTTTTTAGGGTTGCCAATTCCCCCAAACCCGGAAGGTTCCCCCTCGCCCAACAGGGTACTACCCAGCTGGCCAGGGATGTGCTAGGCTGGGTAGTATAAATCTGATTGGCTCCCAAAAATTGTCAGGGTAATGGCTATTTCTACCGTTCCAATACCTATTTTTCCCCTCTTGACAGTATGAGCTTGCCTTGCAAGCCCTCTTGAGTTATGCATTTCCCGAGATGGGCAAGCGCGGCTTCGTCCGAAGGGAACCGAGGCCCAAGGAAGTCCTGGAGCTCTGCCTGTACCTGGCCCAAGAGGTGGCCCCACCCACCCCCAAAGGCCACCGCGGCAGACCCTGGCGCTACACCCATGCCCTGTACCTGGCCCTCCTCCTCTTCCGCGCCTTCTACGGCCTCACCTACCGAGCCACAGAGGCCCATCTCCAGGACCTCCTAGAGGGCCCCTTCCCCTCCCACCAGGCCCTGGCCGCCTATGCACAGAAACACCTGAACGAAGAGGTGCTGCAGGCGCTGCTGGAACGGCTGGTACAGGAAGTGGAAGCCCGGCTTCCCCAAGAGGAAGGGGAACCCCCCTTTTCTTGATGGACAGCACGGGGCTGGCCTACCGTAGCAAAGACACGGTGCTGCGCTGGCGCAGGGGGCAGGAGGAGCGGCGGATGCGGGGGCACAGCCGGCTTTTGGCCCTGGTGCGGTGGAGGAGGGGGCAGAAGCTTTTGGCCCCTTGGGGGGCGGGGTGGGGCGGGCGTATGCCCCTGACCCGAGGCTTGGGGCGGGGGTGCTCCTGCGGTTTGGGCTGGGGGGCGGGGTGCTTTTGGGGGACGCGGGCTTTGACGGGAGGGAGGTGTGGGAGGTGGTGCGAGGGCTTGGGGTGTGGCCCCTGATCCGGCTGCGGGGAGGGGGAGAGGTGCGGGATGAGGTGCGGCGGGAGGTAGCGGCGAGGTGGGACGGGGAGGTGTATCGGAGGCGAGGGGTGGTGGAGGGGGTGTTTGGGGGGATGAAGACGCGTTTGCGGAGGGGTTATTTGCAGGAGCGGAAACCGCATACGGCCATGTGGCGGGCCTTTATGGAGTTCCTTGCCTACGGCCTGCGCATCCTGCTCACCCTGCTTCCCCCTCAGGGGGGGTACAAGGCGATTTACTAGGCAAGCCCTGACAGTATTGACAAACCCCCCCTAAAGTGAAAGACAAGCAAACGGGGCCGACTCCCCGGAAGCGGAAGCAAAGGAGGGATGAAGATGAAGAAGCTGATCGCTAAGGTTCTGGCGCTTCTCGGCTCTCTGGTGGCTCTGGGCCTGGCGGCTGGGGCAAGCATGCACTGGAAGTAAAAACGGCCACAAGCTGGTCGTTTTTTCTTTTAGCCCCCCAAGGCTGGGGCCTTGTGCTATCCTTAGGCCAGGATGCTCCCAAAACGCCGCCTGGAACTCCCTCCCCCCCGGGTCCTGGCCTTCATCCTGGCCGTCTTCGGGATCTTTTTGGTCTTAGAAGGTTACCTCCTCCTGGGCCACGGCTTCCGCCTTCCTCCCCCTGGCCTCTCCTGGTTTGACCTCCTCTTCTGGGCGGCCCTCCTCTTCTGGAGTGTACGGGTGCGAATCTGCCTCCCCTTAAGCGCCAGCATGAGCCACCTCTTCCTCTTCGCCCTAGCCCTGGCGGTCCTCGCCCCCCCCTGGCTCGCCCCCCTATGGGTGTTCCTCTTTCAATACAGCGGGAACACCTGGTACAAGCAACTTTTCAACCGATCCCAGGATGCCCTGGCCACCCTGGCCGCCGTGCTGGTGTGGCGGTTTTTCCAGAGCAACCCCCTTTACCTGGGAAGCCTGGACCTGAGCGCTGGGGCGGGCATCGGCCTGGCCGCGGTGGCCTTTTTTATCGTTAACACCGGCTTGGTCACCCTTATCATTCACCTGGCGAGCGGCACTCCTTTGCGGAAAATCTGGCAGAAGAACTTCGGCTGGCTTGCCGTCAGCTACCTCCTCCTCTCCCCTATAGCCCTCCTCCTGGCCCGGGCTTACGAAACGCCCCTCATCGGCGGTTGGGGAGGGTGGACGGTGCTCCTTTTCCTGATTCCCCTTTACTACAGCCGCTTCTACTGGGACGAGAAGGTGCGCCTGGAACAGGCCTTTGACGCCACCCTGGAAGTCCTCATGCACGCCCTGGAGGCCAAGGAAAAGGAAACCCGCTTGCACTCCGAGCGCGTGGCGGACATCGCCGCCGACCTGGCCCGGGCCCACTACAAGGACGAGGCCAAAGCCCAGGAGATCTACCGGGCCGCCCGTCTGCACGACATCGGCAAGATCGGCATCCCCGAAGGCCTTCTTCTCAAACCCGACAAGCTTACGCCTGAGGAGTACGAACTGGTACAAAGCCACACCACCAAGGGGGTTGAACTCCTAAAACCCGCGGAGAAGGTGGCCTTCGGCCCCCTGGTCTACAACGTGATCCGCCACCACCACGAACGCTGGGACGGCCGGGGTACCCGGACGGCCTCGCCGGGCAGGATATCCCGGAGGAGGCCCGCATCGTGGGCCTGGCGGACGCCTACGAGGCCATGACCGCAGGCCGGCCCTACCGCCCGGCCAAATCCCCGGAGGAGGCCTTGAGGGAGATCCAGGACCTCTCCGGCCTACAGTTTGACCCCCGGCTGGTGCGCCTCTTCACCGAGCTCTGGCAGCAGGATCCCCTGTGGCGCGACCGCCAGGCCTACCTGGAAGCAAAGGAGGGATCGGTATCACGCTCTACCTTGCCGCAGCCCTTTTCGGCCTCGGACTCGCCCTCGCCCTCGGAGCCCGGCCGAAGGACCTAGGGAGCATAGAGCTCCGGGCCCCTTGGACCTTCCTCCTGGCCGCCTTGGCGGAGGGGGGCCTGGCCTACGGCACCCACCGGGGCCTTTTCCAGCCCGAGTGGGCCGGCCCCCTGGCCAAGGCCTTGGTCCTCCTCCTGGTGGGCTATGGCCTTTACCAAAACCGTCACCTGAAAAGCCTTTACCTGGTCCTGGTGGGCCTCGCCTTGAACGCCCTGGTCATCTTCGCCAACGGGGGGCATATGCCCGTGAGCCTGGAGGCCTTGCAAAGGGCGGGTATTGAGGGCTGGGAGGAGCTTTTAAAAACCCGGGGGGATGCGGTGCATAGCCTTCTAGACGAGAACACCCGCCTCCCCTTCCTGGGGGACGTGATCGCCCTGCCCCCCCTGCGCAAGGCGGTGAGCCCGGGGGACCTCTTCATCCTGGCAGGGATCGCCGGGGTGGTGGTGGAAGGAGCCCTCAGGGTAGGCGGAAGGCGGCTTCCCCTGCGCCAAGGGGCCCTGAGGGTGCTGGCCTTCCTCGTGTTGGTCCTCCTCCTACTTGCCCTTCGCCCTTGAGCCCAGCGCTCCCGGTGTAGTGTATATTCCCAAGAAGGGGGCTTACCCCTATGTCCGGAGGCAACATGGCGTATCGCATCTGCTTGATTGAGGGCGACGGGATCGGCCACGAGGTCATCCCAGCGGCAAGGCAAGTTCTGGAGGCCACCGGTCTTCCCCTGGAGTTCGTGGAGGCCGAGGCGGGCTGGGAAACCTTTGAGCGAAGAGGGACCTCCGTCCCAGAGGAAACCGTGGAGAAAATCCTTTCTTGCCAGGCCACCCTCTTCGGGGCCGCCACCAGTCCCACCAGGAAGGTACCGGGCTTTTTCGGAGCCATCCGCTACTTGAGGCGCAGGCTGGACCTTTACGCCAACGTGCGCCCCGCCAAAAGCCGCCCCGTGCCGGGAAGCCGGAGTGGGGTGGACCTCGTCATCGTACGGGAGAACACCGAGGGGCTTTACGTGGAGCAGGAGCGGCGCTACCTGGACGTGGCCATCGCCGATGCGGTGATTTCCAAGAAGGCCAGCGAGCGCATTGGGCGCGTGGCGTTAAGGATCGCGGAAAGCCGCCCCCGTAAAACCCTGCACATCGCCCACAAGGCCAACGTGCTTCCCGTGACCCAGGGGCTTTTCCTGGACACCGTACGGGAGGTTGCCAAGGACTACCCGTTGGTGAACGTGCAGGACATCATCGTGGATAACTGCGCCATGCAGCTCGTCATGCGCCCCGAGCGCTTTGACGTGATCGTGACCACCAACCTTCTGGGGGATATCCTTTCCGACCTGACCGCGGGGCTTGTGGGGGGCCTGGGCCTGGCCCCCTCCGCCAACATCGGGGACACCACCGCGGTCTTTGAACCTGTGCACGGCTCCGCCCCCGACATCGCCGGAAAGGGGATCGCCAACCCCACGGCGGCCATCCTCTCCGCCGCCATGATGCTGGAGTACCTGGGGGAGAAGGAAGCCGCCAAGAAGGTGGAGAAGGCGGTGGACCTGGTGCTGGAAAGGGGCCCCCGTACCCCGGATCTGGGCGGCACTGCCACCACGGAAACCTTCACCAAGGCGGTGGTGGAAACGCTTAAGGCCCTTTAAGGCTTGGGCCCCAGGCGCCCCTCGAGGGGAGGCCCTCGAGGGGCATAAAGCTTTTTGGGACCGGGGCGAATAAGTGCCGATGCCTGGGGGTTGCCGCAATGGGCAGGGAAGGGCGATGCCTAAAGCCTTTCTAGGGCCCCCGTCGTGGCCCAAGCCACGACGGGGCACTTAGAACGAAAGCCGAGGGACTCCCCTCCCCATTCCGGGTAAAATCGTGTATGCTGCAGATAGGTTCGCCTATGGCTTATAGGAGCTACATCACCCAGGGTTAAGGAGGTAGCGTGTTTTCGGGTTTGAGCAAGCTATTTAAACCCCGCGTGGAGGCGCTGGGCCTGGAGATCGGCGCCGCCAACCTAAAGCTGGTGGAGCTTTCCGGAAACCCTCCTGCCCTCAGAGCCCTGGCCACCCGGCCCACCCCTACGGGCATTCTGGCGGAAGGGGTCATCACCGAGCCCCAGGCCCTGGCCCAGGAACTGAAGGAGCTCCTGGCCGAAGCCAAGGTGCGCAAGCGCTATGTGGTGACCGCCGTCCCCAACCCCAGCGTGATTCTCCGCACCCTTCAGGTACCCAAGATGCCCCTTAAGGAAATGGAGGAGGCGGTGCGCTGGGAGGCGGAACGCTACATCCCCTTTCCCATAGACGAGGTGGTCCTGGACTTCGCCCCCTTGGATCCCCTGGCCGAGGTGGCCGAGGGGGAGCAGGTGGAGGTGATGGTGGGCGCCGCCCGGCAGGAAGCGGTGGCCTCCCTCCTGGAGGCCCTCCGGGGAGCAGGCCTGACCCCCATCGTCCTGGACGTCAAACCCTTCGCCGGCCTCTACCCTCTGGAGGCCCAGCTCACCAGCGACCCCGAGGGGGTTTCCGTGGCCGTGGAGATCGGGGCGGAAAGCACCAGCCTGGTCCTCCTTAAGGGAAACCGCCCCTTGGCGGTGCGCATCCTCACCCTTTCCGGCAAGGACTTCACCGAAGCCATCGGGAAAAACTTCGGCCTGGACTTCCTCACCGCCGAGGAGGTGAAGCGCACCTACGGCCTCGCCACCATCCCCACCGAGGACGAGGAGCTTCTTCTGGACTTTGACGCCGAGAGGGAACGCTACAGCCCCGCCAAAATCTACGACGCCATCCGCCCCGTTCTGGTGGAGCTCACCCAGGAGATCCGGAGGAGCTTGGAGTTCTTCCGGGTGCAACTGGGGGACGTGCAACCGGAGGTGGGGTACCTCTATGGCGGGGGGAGCCGGCTTCGGGGCCTGGCCACCTTGCTGACCGATACCCTGGGGGTTAACTTTACCGTCCCCGATCCTTGGCAAGGCATCCAAGTGGATCCCCGGCGCTTCGACCTAGAAGGGATAAAGCAGATGGGGCCGGAGTTCATGGTGCCCATGGGCCTGGCCTTGCGGGGGGTGATGCCCCTTGATTAGGCTCAACCTTCTCCCCAAGAATCTACGCCGCCGCATTGAACCGGGCTGGTGGCGTCTGGCGGCGGGGGTCTTCGCCCTGCTGACCCTTTCCCTTTTGGGCGTTCTCCACTACACGGCCTACACCGAACTTACCCTGGCCCAGCAGGAAAGGGATGCCCTACAGGCGGAGGTGGAGGCCTTAAAACCCTTTATCGCGGAGCAGAACCGCCTGCAGCAGGAGAGGCGGACCCTCGAGGCCCTCCTCGCCATCCGGGAAGGCCTCAAGCAGAACTTCGTCCCCTGGTCGGAGTATCTGGCCGCCTTCATCCGCCAGATCCCCCAGGAGGGGGGCCGGCTTCCCGTGGCCCTGCGTTCCGTGGGCACCCGGGCGGTTCCCGCGGAAGAGGCCACCCAGATGGCCCAGGCAGGCACCTTTGACGGCAAGCGGGTGCGGGTGGAGTTCACCGTACAGGGGGAGGCGCTGAACCAAAACGCCCTGGTGAACTTCGTGCGGGCCTTTGAAACCTCGCCCCGCTTCGGCATAGAGTTCCAAGGGGCTTCCTTGGACCAGAACCGGGGGCTTTACACCTTCAGCGCCCGGGTGGGCTTGGTGGGAGGTGAGGAAGGTGCTCGCTAGGCTGGGACAGCGGGAATGGGCCCTGATCGCCATCGCCCTCACCCTGGTGGTGGCCCTCCTTTGGTACTTCCTCCTCATCGTCCCCCTGCGCCAAAAAACGGAAACCGTTCGCCAGGAGATAGCGCGGCTGATCCCCGAGCGGGATAGGGGCCGTCAGGCCCAGCGGGCCCTACCGGAACTCCGGGCAGCCATCGCCGAGCTCCAGGCCGAGCGCCAGGCCTTCCTCAGGGCCCTTCCCCGGGAAGAACGCCTGGCCCAGGTCTTGAACGAGATCCTGACCGAGGCCTTGCGCAGCGGGGTCACGGTGCGCTCCTTCACCCGCTCCCCCACCTCGGCCCCGGTGCCCGAGGTGCGGGCGGTGAACCTGGCCCTCTCCCTCGAGGCGCCCTTCCCCGAAACCTATGCCTACCTGAGGCGCCTGGAGGGGCTTTCCCGCTTTAGCTCCCTTTCCGGGCTCAACCTCAGCGTCCAGGGCCAGGAGGCAAACCCCCTCCTCTCCACCAGCCTGACCCTGACCCTCTACATGCTGGCCAAGGAGCTGGGCGAGCCCGAAGGCTCCACCCAGACGCAAGCCGCACCCCCGCCAACAGCCCAAGGAGGTGGCCAGTGAAACCCCTTCTTTCACGCCTGGCCGAGGCTTGGCGCAACCTACCCCAGTCCACGAAGCTCCTCTTGGCGGGCCTCCTCTTGGTGAGCGCCGTGGCCATCTGGTACGTGGGCTTCTACTTGCCCGCCCAAGTGCCCGCCGTGGCCGAGCCCACCCCTGCCCCCACGCCCCAGGCCACCCCCAAGGCCATAGAGGCTCCTCCCATCCCTCCCCTCGAGGCGCAAGGCCAAGCCACGGCAACCCCGCCTTCCCCTAAGGCCCAGGCGGAAAAACCCCAGGCCACGGAGGTCCCAAAGGCCCAAGCCCCCACGCCGGTACCGCAACCCCGCAAGGAGGCTCCCCTCCCCAATCCCTTTGTTCCCCTTGTGGTGGAGGCGCCACCCCCTGCTCCCCTGTCCGCCCCCACCCCTGCCCCCAGGCCCACACCCGTACCCACGGGTACTCCCGTCCGGGTGAGCCCGGGAACCCCCTTGCCCACCCCCCCAGTGGCCCAGACGCCCTCCCAACCCCTCCCCGGAAGCCAAGGGGCCCTGCCCGCTCCCAAGGTGCTGGCCCCGGCCTTCCGGGCGGAAACGCCCAAGGCTGAGGTGGAAGCCCCTCCCACCCTCACCCCACCAGCAGGGCTTGTGGAAGCCCCCTTGCCCACCCAGGCACCCCAAGGGGAAGGGAAGGCCGAACCGGCCCCTACCCCACCCAAAACCCCCTTGGAAACCCTGGTGGAGGAAAAGGGCCTCAAGCTTGCCGGCACGCTTCTAGGCCCGGTGAGCGTGGCCATCTTGGAAAGCAAGGAAGGGTACCTGGTGCTACCCGTGGGCAGCCTCCTTCCGGGTAGCGAGGCGGTGCTCCGGCGCATCGAAAGCGACCGGGTGGTTTTGGCACTAAAGGACGAGAGCCTTGAACTTTCTCTGGAAAGCATGCAAGCAGGAGGTGGCCAGTGAGAAAAGCCCTTATCAAACTTCTGATCCCCCTTTCTTTGGCCCTGGGCGTGGGATGGGCGGGAAGCCTTCCCCAGGAGCCCCGTTTTGACGCCAAGGTGGACCTGAAGGTTTCCGAAAGCCAGGTCCGGGCTGGGCTCACCCTGCCCCTAGACGTGGTCCTGGAAGCCCTGGCCCGGAGCGTGGGGCTCCAGCCCCTCATCTACCGGGCCTACGACCCCACCGGGGACCCGGCCAAGGCCCAGCCCCCCTTGCCCAACATCAAGTTGGACTTTCAGGGCAAGCCCTTCCGGGAGGTCTGGGAGCTCCTCTTCGCCACCTATGGCACCCAGTTCAACCTGGACTACCTCTTCCTGCCCCCGGACGTGGTGGTGGTGGCCCCCACCCAGGTGATCACCGCCTTGGTGGACGCCCCAAGCCGCACCGGGGCCATGGAGCGGAAACCCTACCTGGTGGCCATCCCCGAGATCGCCTACCGGCGCACGGAAACCGACGCCCAAGGCCAAACCCGCACCGTGGTGAACATCGATGGGGCCAAGGGCTGGGTGCAAAACGATCTTCTCCCCTTCCTCTCCCGCGAGGCGGCAGGCCTCAGCGTGAACTGGATCGTGGTGGAGGAAAGCGGCAAGCTCAGGGCCCTTCTTTCCGTCCTGGCCACCCCGGAACAGCACGCCCGCTTCTCCGACATCCTCCAGCGGGCGGGGATTGACTTCCGCCCCCTGCCCGCCCTGACCCTGCCTAAGCCCCGGGTGGAACGCACCTACGCCCTCAGCCACGCCAGCTTCCCCGAGCTCCTCCCCTTCTTGCAAAACCAGGTGCCGGGCGCCCAGATCACCCCCGTCCCCACGGACCCCAAACGGGCCCTCGTCACCGCCACCGAGGAGGACCACACCCGCCTTAGCGAACTCCTCAAGACCGCGGACGTGCCCAGACCCACCCCTGTGGTACGCCGGGTCTACGCCCTGCAAAACCTCACCTTCCAGGAGGCCCAGGAAAGGCTTCGCCCCATCCTGGACAAGGAGCTGAAGGGAGCCCGTCTAGAAGCCATTCCCGGAAATCCCAAAGCCCTCCTCCTGGAGGCCACCGAAGCCGATCAGGCCCTCTTCACGGAAATCCTTAAGGCCGCGGATGTGCCTCCCCAGGTGGCCCCGCCCGCCCAGGAGGCCACGGTGCGCAGGCTCTACCCCTTGCGCTTCGCCGACGCGGAAAAGGTGGCCCCCTTCCTGGCCCGGGAGGTGCCGGGGATCGTGGTGCAGACCGTGCCTGGGCAATCGGTCCTTTCGGTGCGGGGCACGGAGAAGCAACTGGCGGAGGTGGAGAACCTGCTGGCCCAAATCGACCGGGCCCCCGAACAGGGGCCACCCGTCTTCCAGCGCTCCTACCAGCTTTCCAACGCCAAGGCCTCGGAGCTGGCCAAGGTGCTCCAGGAGGCCTTGCAGGCCCGGCAGGCGCAAACGCCCCAGGGCCAGGCCCCGTCGCCAACCCCCCTGCGCCAAGCCACGGTGGTGGCGGACGAGCGCACCAACACCTTGATCGTCACGGGCACCCAGGAGGACTTGAGCCTGGTGGAAGGCCTTATCCCCAGGCTGGACCAGGCGGTGCCTCAGGTGAACCTTAGGGTGCGCATCCAGGAGGTGCAGTCCAACTTCACCCGCAACCTAGGCCTCAAGTGGAACACCATCGCCGGCGGGAACGTGGCCGCCAGCATTCTGGATTCGGGGCTTTCCCTCATCTTTGACAGCACCCGGAGCCTGGCGGCCTTGAACATCCTGGCCACCCTCGAGGCCCTCCAGCGCCAAGGCCTCTCCCGGGCCCTAAGGGACGTGAACCAGACCGTGCTCAACAACCAGACCGCCCGACTCCAGTCCGGGGAGACCTTCCTCATCCGCCGGGTGGTGGGGGACCGGGTGGAAAGGGTGCCCTTTGACATCGGCATCATCGTGGAGGTTACCCCCCAGATCACCGCCGATGGGCAGATCCTCCTCAACATCAAGGCGGAGGTCTCCGGCAACGTGCAACGCAACCCCGTGGACGGGGACGTGGACCGCTTCACCAAGCAGGTGGTGACCACCACCCTCAGGGTGCGGGACGGGCAGACGGTGGTCCTGGGGGGCCTCACCTCTCAGGAGAACAACCAGGTGCAGCAGGGAGTCCCCCTCCTCATGGATATCCCCCTCATCGGGGAACTCTTCAAACAGCGCACCCAGGAAACCACCGACCGGGAACTTCTGGTGGTCATCACCGCCGACATCCTGAAGGAAACCGCAAGCCGCTAGCCTCCCATAAGCCCGGGAAGCTAAAGCCTCAGAGGCCTAAGCTTCCTGGGCTTATGGCTTTCTTCCCATGGCCTGGGGTCCTTCGTCATGGCACAAGCCACGACGAAGGACTCCAGAAAGACTTTGGGCATTGCCCCTCTTTCCTGCCCATTGCGGCAACCTCCATGCATCGGCACTTGACCTTTCCTTTCTGTGTTAACTGTGGACAGGAAAGGGTTGACAAAGTCTTTTCTTTCTAAAATGAGAGAGGGGTGATGAAAATGCGGTCCTTTATCTGGTCGGCCTTCCTTTTAGTCCTTCTTTCCGGATACAGCACGTCCAGGTCAGAACCCCAAACCAGCCCATTACCGAATGCGGATGGCTGGGTGGAGCTGGCCCCTGGGATCCACTACAAGATGATGGGGGAAGGACGGGTCTCGTTGGACTACAACCCTCCCCTCTTCACCGAGGAAGGGGTGGCGAAGTTTGAAAAGTTTGCCCAAGAACAAATGGGTAAGGCCGTCAAGGACGAGGAGAAAAAGTATTGGGAGGAAGAAGTCGCCTGGGTCAAAAGACAACTCGCTCTCTGGGCGAGTGAGGAAATGGCAGTGATGGTCTTGGAGTTCGCCACCCTAAGCCGCTTTCCCCTGCCCTTGAGCGACGCAGACCGCCAGGCTCTTCGGGCCAAGCTCCGGGAGATCGTCCGCCTGATGAAACAGGGCATGGACCCTAAAGACCTACCCAAGCCAGACCTACCCCCCCAGCTCAGGACCCCCGACGGGGGAATGGTAATAGGCCCAGACACCTTCCCCATCCTCGTCCAAAGCCTTACGCCCCAGTCCCTCTTCCCCTCCTGCAGCCTGGCGGCCTCCGCCATGCCCACCACGGGCTCAGCAGGAGCCAAGGCCTATGCCACGGCCACCTGTAGCACAGGATCCGTCATCTGGGGAAGCGTGGAAACGCGAACTTCGGCAAGGGCTGGCAACGATTGGCCAGCCCCCTGCTACTACTCGGGATGGCCCTCTTCCCAGTGCATGAGCGTAGCCTACAGCAATACAAACTGCTCTAGCAGCGCCTGGGCAGGGTATTACCACCGGTGGCAGGACTTTAGACTATATTCTGTTCGCCGTTCTGCCTCCAATAGCCGCTGCTGGTAAATAAGAGCCCGAACAAGGCTCCCCCTGGCTTCGCCCAGGGGGGCCTTTTTGATTTTTTCTTCCTGCGTAACCGTGTTCCGGTAACCCTTACAATAGCCCCATGAGGTTTCTCACCGCAGGCGAGTCCCACGGGCCCGAGCTCTTGGCCATCATTGAAGGCCTGCCCGCCGGCCTCCCCCTCACCGAGGAGGACATCAACCCCTGGCTGGAAAAAAGGCAAAAGGGCTACGGGCGGGGCCGGCGCATGGTCATAGAAACCGACCGGGTGGAGTTCCGCGCCGGGGTCAGGGCCGGCCGCACCACGGGGGCCCCCGTGGCCTTGGCCATCCGAAATGCCGACCACCGGAACTGGGTGGAGATCATGGACCCCGCCCCGGGGAACGAGCCCCGCAAGAAGGCGCTCACCGCTGCCCGCCCTGGCCATGCGGACCTCTCGGGGGGCATCAAGTACGGGCACAAGGACCTTAGGGACGTGCTGGAGAGGGCCAGCGCCCGGGAGACCGCCATGCGGGTGGCGGTGGGGGCGGTGGCCCTGAAGCTCCTTTCCCTCCTGGGGGTGGAAGGCGTAGGGTACGTGCCGGGGATGGCCGGGGTTTGGGCCCGGGTGCCCTTCTCCTGGGACCTGGTGCCCCGCATAGAGGAAAGCCCCCTGCGCATGACCGACCCCGAGGCGGAGGCGGAAGCCATCCGCCGCATAGACCAGGCCAAGGCGGAAGGGGACACCCTGGGCGGGGTGATTGAGGCCCGCTTCCGCGGCCTGGTTCCGGGCCTGGGCAGCCACGTGCACTGGGACCGGAAGCTGGACGGGCGCCTGGCCCAGATGGCCCTTTCCATCCCCGCGGTGAAGGGGGTGGAGATCGGCCCGGCCTTTGAGAACGCCATGCGGCGGGGCTCGGAGGTGCACGACCCCATCTACTGGGACCCGGAACGGGGCTTTTACCGCAAGACCAACCGGGCGGGGGGCCTCGAGGGGGGCATGACCACGGGGGAGGAACTCATCCTGAGGGCCGCCCTAAAGCCCATCGCCACCCTGATGAAACCCCTTCCCACCGTGGACGTGGTGACCCACGAGCCCGCGGACGCCGCCAGGGAGCGCTCCGACGTCACCGCCGTACCCGCAGCCAGCGTGATCCTTTGCGCCCTCTCCGCCATCGTGCTGGCCCAGGCCTACCTGGAGAAGTTTGGCGGGGACACTATGGAAGAGATACAAGAACGAGTGGAGCGGTACAAAACCCGGGTCCGGAGCTACTAAAGGCGTAGGATGGCCCCATGACCCGCCTCGAGGTGCCCCGTCCCGCCACCTTCGTAAGTCTCACCGGCTTCATGGGGGTGGGGAAAAGCCGCATCGGCTGGGAGCTCGCCCGCGCCCTCATGCTCCACTTCATCGACCTGGACCGCTACATCGAAAGGCGCACCGGCCTCTCCATCCCCGACATCTTCCGCCACCTGGGGGAGGAGGCCTTCCGGCGCATGGAGAAGGAGGCGGTGCGGGAACTGGTGGCCAAGGACTTTCTGGTCCTCTCCTTGGGCGGGGGCACCTTCGTGGACCCGGAAAACCGGGCCATGCTCCTCGGGCGGGGCCCCGTGGTGGCCCTTTGGGCGAGCCCCGAGACCATCCTGGAGCGGGCCACCCGCAAACCAGGGCAAAGGCCCCTCCTACAGGTGGAAAACCCCCTGGAGCGCATAAGGACCCTCCTCGAGGCCCGCAGGCCCATCTACCAGGAGGCCCACATCCACGTCTCCACGGACGGCCGGAAGGTGGAGGAGGTGGTGGAGGAGATCGTGGAGAAGCTTTGGAGCCATGCAAAGGCTAAGCGTCCGTAAACCCTTTCCCTACCCCATCCGAATCGGAAAAGGGGTGCTGGCCGAGGTGAACCTGCCCGAGGGCCCCAAGGCCCTCCTCTACGACCGCAAGGTGGAGGGCTTCGCCCAGGAAGTGGCCGAGGCCCTAGGGGTACCCCACCGCCTGGGGCTGGAGGGGGGGGAGGGGGCCAAGACCCTGGAGGTCTACGGCCGGGTCCTTTCCTGGCTGGCACAACGGGGCCTCCCCCGGAACACCACCCTGCTGGTGGCAGGCGGGGGCACCCTCACCGACCTGGGGGGCTTCGTGGCCGCCACCTACCTCCGGGGCATCCCCTACCTTGCCTTCCCCACCACCACCCTGAGCGTGGTGGACGCCAGCGTGGGGGGCAAAACCGGCCTCAACCTCCCCGAGGGGAAGAACCTGGTGGGGGCTTTCCACTTCCCCCAAGGGGTGTATGCGGAGCTCAAGACCCTTGGCACCCTCCCGCCCTTCACCTTCAGGGAGGGCCTGGTGGAGGCCTTCAAGCACGGGCTGATCTCCGGGGACGAGGGGCTTTTGGAGGTGGAAGGCCTCACCCCGGAAAGCCCCAGGCTGGAGGCCTACCTGGCCCAGGCGGTGGGGGTGAAGATCGCCATCACCGAGCAAGACCCCTTGGAAAAGGGGGAAAGGCGCCTCCTCAACCTGGGCCACACCCTGGGGCACGCCCTGGAGGCCTACACCCGCCACGCCTTGCCCCACGGGGCGGCGGTGGCCTATGGCCTCCTCTACGCCGCCCTGTTGGGTCGGGCCCTGGGAGGGGAGGACCTGGTTCCCCTCACCCTCCGCCTCCTCCGCTGGCTGACCCCACCCCCCCTGCCCCGGCTGGCCTGGGAGGACCTCCTCCCCTACCTGGCCCGGGACAAGAAGAAGGTCTCGGAAAGCCTCCACTGGGTGGTGCCCCTGGGCCTGGGCCGGCTCGTCGTCCAGCCCCTTCCCGAAAAAACCCTAAAGGAGGCCTTCGCCTCGTGGCGGGAGGCCCTCGAGGGGCTTGGCCTTTTTGGCGAAGGTTAGGTGCCAAGGGGTTGCCGCCGTAGCCGGGGAATAAAGGGCATGCCCAAGGCTTTTCTCGGCTGAAAGCCTAAGGGCTTCCCATCCATGGCCCCCAGGCCCTCCCCGCCCCAGGCTTCCCGGAAGTCAGCGGGGCCCTTTTGACCACGAGGAAGCCCTGAAAACCCTAGGGCGTGCGGTGCGAAGCCTAAAGCCCCAAACCCACCGGCCGCAACACCCCGGCCTTGGCCTTGCCAAAGTCCAAGGGAAACTCCCCCGCCTCCGTCCTCAGGACCAGAAGGGCCAAAGGGAGGTCCTCCCCTTCCCACGCCACGCCTGCCCCCGTGGCCAGGGCTAGGGCCCGGGGATCCTCCGGCGGGAAAGCCACCCGGGGAAGCTTGGGCCAGGGAAGGGTGGCCCCAAAGGCCAGGGCCAGGGCCTTGGCCGGACGGAAGCGGCCCTTTTGCACCTGGCCCAGGTAAAGCCCAGGGGCAGGGGCCTTGAGGCCAGCCAGGGAGGGAAGCCCCTCCGGCACCAGGTAGAGGTGGCCCGAGCGCTCCCAGATGGGCCCTTCCAGAACCAGGCCCGTTTCCTCCAGAAAGCCCCCGAGGGCCCTTCGGACCTCCTGGCCCAAAGGAGGGATGCGCTCCTTGGGCGGCGTGCCCCAGACGCCCCCCTCCTTGCGGAAGCGGGCCAGGAAGTGGCCCTCCCCCTCGAGGCGGTGGGGCCAGAGGCGGGCGGTCTTCCTTAGCTCGGGGTTGCCATCCCCCCACTCCGGTACCCCCGGGGCGAAAAGGGGGTGGAAGCGGGCCTCCTCCAGGTGGAACTCCGGGTGCTCCCTCAGGAAATGGGCCACCACCCCCTCGTTCTCCTCGGGGGCAAAGGTGCAGGTGGAGTAGACGAGCACCCCCCCTGGCCCAAGAAACCTTGCCGCCTGGGAAAGAAGGGCCCTCTGGACCTCGGAAGCCCTCTTGGGAGCCCCAGGCCCCCAGTGGCGGATGGCCTCCGGGTCCTTGCGGAACATACCTTCGCCGGAGCAGGGGGCATCCAGAAGCACCCGGTGGAAGTAGGGACCGAGGGCCTCGGCCAAAACCCTAGGGGGGCCTGGACCACCGCTGGGCCCGCCCCCCAGCGCTCCACGTTCTCCAAAAGGCCCCGGATCCTCTTGCCGTCCACCTCGTTGGCCAAAAGGAGTCCCTTTCCCCCCATGCGGGCCAGAAGGTGGGTGGTCTTCCCCCCGGGGGCCGCCGCCAGGTCCAAAACCCTCTCCCCCGGTTGCGGGTCCACCAGCACCCCCACCGCCTGGGCGCTGGGCTCCTGGATGTAGTAAAGCCCGGCGTAGAAGAAAGGGTGGGGGCCGGGACGGGCCTCCGGAGGGTAGTAGAACCCCTCCGGGCACCAAGGGATGGGCCGTAAGGGCCAGGGGGCGATCCTCGCCAGGTCCTCCGGGGCCAGCTTCAGGGTGTTTACCCGCAGGCCATAGGTCCTTTCCCCGTGGGTGAGGGCCTTGAGGAAAAGGGGAAACTCCTCCCCCAATAGCTCCGCCATGCGGGAGAGGAAGGCCTTGGGCAGCACCGGAGTACCCTAGCACAACCAACCCCCCCGGCACAAGCCAAAGGCCCCCTAGAATGGGGCCATGAGCCGAGGAGGGCGGAAACCGGGATTTTCCCCTCAGGATGCCGCAGGAGGAAGCCGGCCGGAAAGCCCCCGGGGGCGGGGGGCGTGCGTCCGCCCTGACCCCCGATGATCCGGGCCCTGGGCGCCGACCTGGTGGAGATCGCCCGGGTGCGGAGGCTCCTCGCCCAGCACGGGGAGAGGGCCTTGAGGCGGCTCTTTGCCGAGGAGGAGCTGGCCTACGCCCTCCGCCATCAGGACCCCGTCCCCAGCCTGGCCGCCCGGATCGCCGCCAAGGAGGCCTTTCAGAAGTGCTGGCCTGAAAACCTCTCCTGGAAGGAGGTCTGGGTGGGGATGGAGGGGAGAAGACCGGTTTTGCGCTTTGCTCCGCGGGTAAGGGCCCGCCTCGAGGCGGAAGGCCTTTTCGCCCACCTCTCCCTAAGCCACGAGAAGGGCCACGCCCTGGCGGTGGTGGTCCTGGAGGCTAGGGCACCAGGCGCAGGATAAGGGCGTAGGCGTAGCTCTCCCCCTTGCCCGCCGCCAAAGCCCCTCGGACCATGTTCCAAAGAGCAAGGAGCGCCAGGTGGGCCACCACCGCCCAGGTGCGCTCCGCCTCCGTCAAGGGAGGGGGTTGCTCCATGAAAAGGGGGGCTCGAGGCTCCCGCTTGCCTAAGGGGCGGTGCATGGGGGCTGCCCCAAGCCACGGGCTTTGCCTGGGACCCCTGGGCAGAAAAAAAGGGGGATGCCCGAAGCTTTTCTGGAGCACCATCGTGGCGCAAACCACCCCGGGGCGCTTAGGCCACCACCTCCTCCTCATCCCGGATGCGGATGGGCCCTTGCTTTTCCGGCCTAAGGCCCACCTTGTCCTGGTAAAAGGCCCGGATGGATTCAAAATCCCGCTTTATGTCCCCACTGGGCCAAAGGTAGCCCCCAATCCCCACCTCCTTCCTCCGGAAATCCACATAGCCCAGCGCAATGGGAACCTGGGCCTTGAGGGCCATGTGGTAAAAACCCGTCCGCCAGTAAGGGGCCTTCCCCCGGGTACCCTCTGGGGTAATGAGGATGGCCATCTCCTCTTCCCGGCGAAAAACCTCCGCCACGCTGTCCACCAGGTTGTTCCGGCGGGAGCGGTCCACGGGGATGCCGCCGAGAAGCCTCAAGAGCCAGCCCAAGGGGGGTCGGAAAAGCTCCTTCTTCCCCAACCAGCGGGCGCGAATCCCCAAGGCCCATAGGGCCAAAAGGCCAATCGGGAAATCCCAGTTGGAGGTGTGGGGGGCACCGATGAGGACGTACTTCCTGCTGGGAGGGGGCGGCATGTGGTACCGCCACCCCAGGCTCCGCAACACCAGACCTGCCAGCTTCCGCATACCCTGAAAGTATACCCCCTGTGGTAGACTGTTCAAAGGCGGGGTGGGGGCTTCCCCACCCCGGTTTGTTGGGGTGAAGATGCATAAGGTGGTCATCGTAGGCCGGCCCAACGTGGGCAAATCCAGCCTCTTCAACCGCCTCCTGGGCAAAAGGAGCGCGGTGGTGGCCGATGTTCCCGGGGTTACCCGCGACCTCAAGGAAGGTGTGGTGGAAAGCGAGAAGGGACGCTTCCTCCTGGTGGACACCGGGGGGCTTTGGTCGGGGGACCGCTGGGAAAAGAAGATCCAGGAAAAGGTGGACCAGGCCTTAGAGGACGCCGAGGTGGTCCTCTTCGCCGTGGACGGCCGCGCCGAGCTCACCCAGGCGGACTACGAGGTGGCGGAGTACCTGCGCAAAAAGGGCAAGCCCGTGATCCTGGTGGCCACCAAGGTGGACGACCCCAAGCACGAGCACTACCTGGGCCCCCTCTACGCCCTGGGCTTCGGCGAGCCCATCCCCACCTCCAGCGAGCACGCCAGGGGTTTGGAGGAGCTCCTCGAGGCCATCTGGGCCAAACTTCCCGTCAGGCACATTGAGTCGGAACCGGAGGTGGCGGGCATCAGGCTCGCCATCGTGGGCCGGCCCAATGCCGGGAAAAGTAGCCTCCTCAACGCCATTTTGGGGGAGGAACGGGTCATCGTTTCCGAGGAACCCGGCACCACCCGGGACGCCATTGACGTCCACTTCACCTTCCGCGGCCAGCCCTTCATCCTGGTGGACACCGCCGGCATCCGCAAGCGCCCGGAAACCTTGGTGGAGGAGCTGGCCATCCGGCGAAGCCTCAAGGCCATTGAGGAAGCGGACGTGGTCCTTCTGGTCATAGACCCCTTCCAGGTGGGAGACCGGGAACTCAAGCTGGCCAACCACGCCCTGGAAAAGGGAAAGCCCGTGCTCCTGGTCATCAGCAAGTGGGACCTGGTGCGGAAGGAGGAGGCCCCCAAGGTGCGGCGGGAACTGAAGGAAAAGCTCGCCCACCTGGAGCACCTGCCCCGCGTCTACACCTCCGCCTTTACCCGGCAGAACCTGGACAGGATCTTCAGTGAGGCGGTGCGCCTCCACGAGCTCAACCACACCCGCATCCCCACCGCCGAGCTCAACCGCTGGCTTTCCGTGTGGACCGCCAAGGTCCAGCTTCCCAACTTCAAGGGCAAGCCCCTCAAGATCCTCTACGCCACCCAGCCCGAGGTGGCCCCACCCACCTTCGTTTTCTTTGTGAACCACCCCGAGTTCGTGACCCGGGCCTTTGAGAACTACCTGAGAAACCGCATCGGTGAGGACCTGGACCTTAAGGAAATCCCCTTCCGCCTGGTCTTCCGCGGGCGCCGGGAGGAAGGCTAGCGCCAAAGAAGGAGCACCAAGGCCGCCACCCCAAGCCCCCACGCCGGCCCCTCAGGGAAGAGGCCCGGGCCAGAAGGCCATCCAGAACATCCAAGGTCCAGCCCAAAAGGAGCAGGCGGACCACGCTCGCCAAGGCCTCGGGCCCTTCCCCTACCCGGAGGAGGACCAGGACCACCACCCCACCCCGGGCCAAGGTGGCGAGATCAGCAAGAAGCCGGGTCCAGGCCATCCTCATCCAAAAGGGCCCCCAACCCCTCCACCGCCCCCATCCTTAGGGAGAGGTGGGCCAAGGGGGTAAGGGGGGTGGGCTCGGGGTTCACCTCAATGAGGTAAGCCCCGGAAGCGTAGGCAATGCGCCCCAGGGAGGCGGCGGGCTCCACCTCGGCGCTGGTGCCCACCACCAGGGCCACCTCCGCCTGGGCAAAGGCGGCCTCCGCCCGCTCCCAAGCCCCTTCCGGCAGGAACTCCCCGAACCAGACCACGTCGGGCCGGGCCCTATGCCCACAGCGGGGGCAGTGCGGGGGCGGGATGAAGGGCTCCGGGAGGGGGAAACGGTGCCCGCAGGCCTCGCACCGGGCGCGAAGAAGGTTGCCGTGGAGCTCCACCAGGTTCCGGCTGCCGGCGCGGGCGTGGAGGCCGTCCACGTTCTGGGTGACCAGGAGAAACTCCCCCCCTCGCGCCAAAACCTCCTCTTCCAGGCGCACCAGGGCCAGGTGGGCGGGGTTGGGAAGGGCCTCCCGCACCTTGGCGATGCGCCAAGCGTACCACCCCCAGACCTTCTCCGGATCCCTGGCGTAGGCCTCCGGGGTGGCGTAGTCCAAGGGATTGAACTCCTTCCAAAGCCCTTCGGCATCGCGGAAGGTGGGGATGCCCGAGGGCTTGGAGATGCCCGCCCCCGTTAGGACCGCCACCCTCCGGGCCTCCTTAAGCCGCGAACGAGCTTTCCCCAACCCCATAAATCCATGGTACTTTCCGGAGTATTCTGGAAGCCATGGCCACCTCCCTGAGGCTCTTTACCCCTGAGGCCATGCGGGAGGCCGACCAGAAGGCGGCCGAAATGGGCTACCCCACCCTCCTCCTCATGGAGTGGGCGGGGATGAAGGCGGCAAGGGTCTATAGGGAGCTATTCGGAAAGGCCCCCGCCGTGATCCTGGCGGGCAAAGGGAATAACGGCGGCGACGGCCTGGTCCTGGCCCGGCACCTCCTCCTGGAGGGGGTGGCGGTGCGGGTCTACGCCGCAGAGGGCCAGCAGGGGGATGCCCTCCTGGCCCGAGGGGCTCTTCAGGCCCACGGGGTGAAGATCCGCTCCCTGGAGGAAGCCGCCTGGGACCGGGAAGAGGTGTTGGTGGACGCCCTCTTCGGCACCGGGCTGAAGGGGCCCCTGGAAGGCTTCCACAGGGGTCTGGTGGAGCGGATGAACGCCTCCGGCCTGCCCATCTTGGCCCTGGACCTGCCCTCGGGGCTCCCCTATTCCCCCCATGTGCAGGCCACGGCCACCGTGGCCTTCGCCGCCTTCAAAACTCCCCATTTCCTCAAGCGGGAGGCCTGCGGGCAGCTTTTCCTGGCGGGGATCGGCCTACCCAAGGCCCTTCTGGAGCGGGAGGACCTTCCCGAGGTGGCCACCCCGGAGGCCCTCCTGCCCCTCCTGCCAAGACGCCCCCTCACCGCCCACAAGGGGAGCGTGGGCCGGGTGGGGGTTTTAGGGGGGTTTCGGGGCGAGGGGCTTCGCTACGCCGGGGCCCCGGTGCTTTCCGCCCTGGGCGCCTACCGCATGGGGGCGGGGCTGGTGCACCTGGTGGCCCCGGAAGGGACGCCCCTGGAGCCCCTCGAGGCCGTCTTCCACCCCGTCTTGGCCCCCGCCTTGCCGCCCATGCGGGTGGAGGCCCTGGCGGTGGGGATGGGCGGGGGCCTTGGGGGCGGGAGTGGGCCCTGAAGGCCCTGGAAGCCCGGCTCCCCACGGTGCTGGACGCCGACGCCCTCCAGCCTGAGGTGGTTGAGGCCTACCGCAAGGCGGGGATCCCCACCGTCCTCACCCCCCATGCGGGGGAGGCGGGCAGGCTCCTTGGGAAGGCCCCCGAGGAGGTGGCCCAGGACCCCTTGGCCTCGGCCCAGGCCCTGGCGGAGGCCACGGGGCAGGTGGTGGTCCTGAAGGGAAACCCCACGGTGGTGGCGGAAGGTGGCCGCCTCTCCGTGAACCCCACCGGCAACCCCGCCTTGGCCACCGGGGGAACGGGGGACGTGCTCTCTGGGGCCATCGCCGCCCTCCTGGCGGCAGGCCTTCCCCCTTTTGACGCCGCCCGGCTTGGGGTTTACCTCCACGGCCTGGCAGGGGACCTTTTAGCGGAGGAAAAGGGGGTCGGCCTCCTGGCCCGGGAGGTGGCGGAGGCTCTTCCCCGGGCGCGGAGGCTTTTGGAAGGAGGGCAGGCGCCCTGGCCCTTTTCCCGGGTATGAGCGCCTCCTCCTGCCCTCATTCAGCGGATAACCTTACCCTCGGCCTTGCTATATGAGTAGAAAAGGAGCTCGCCCAGGAAAAGCCCCAAAAAATACGGGGTACCGGCGGGTCCTTGAAGGAAACGGGTCCAGTACCCCGGGCTAACCAGCTCAACGAAATAACCAACCGCCAAAGTGGCTGCTAGGAGAGCCACCACTTCTATCCTGTTCGTTAAGCGCACCTGCCCAAGGGAGACATAGTCCAACAGGGCCCCGGAGATAACCCCAAGGGCAAAGGTAGCGGGTCCGAGGACACCCTCAAACCGGAGGGCTAAGAGCCCTAGCCCAACAGAAATGCCCAAGGCTAGCGTTCTCTTTGCAAGACCCCAAAGCCTTTGAAATCTATCCATAGCAGCACCTCCTACCTACAAACATTTTGGCAAACCTCGGTACAAACAATTCGCGAAACGGCCTCGCAAGACCACGCACCCCCAACGCGCCTACAAGCATACTCAACAACCGGTCGGCAAACCTGTCGACAGACAAGGAAGCAGACAGGATTGAGGCTTGATCCACCTCCGCCACCCCCGCCATCCCCCGGATCCAGACAAGGCTGGGCGCCACAGCTGAGGGGCGAAACCTGCTCCTCCACCCCCGCTTTCTCAAAAGGTTTCACCATCTCATTGCCCGGCAATGGGCAAGAAGGCCCTTCTTGAGGGAAGGGCATGGCCTGAGCCATGGCCACCGGCAAACCCAAGACCATAAACACAAGCCCTCCTAGCAAGGATGCTGGTAGAAGGCGGGCTGGTAAGCGGGTCTGTACTCCGCCACCCACCCCTACCGGTCCCCTTCAAACACTCGAAACACGCCCTGGGCGAAAAAGAAGCAGGGCCAAGACGACCCCTATAGCGTAGGGCTCCACGGCCATATCGCCCAGGCGACAGGCAAAAGTCCCAGGAAATACCAAATCCAGGAAGAGGTAAAAGAGGATTACGGCAAAGAGGGAGAAGACCAAGGCTTTCGGGAAGTTAAGGACCACGCCCTTACCCCAGCCCAGGTAGAAGGCCAAAATCGCACCCAAGCCCAACAGCAGCTGCAACCCACCCCAAATGCCCTTCTGTTCAAGAAGAAACGCAAGAACCGTGAAAATCACAAATAGCCCAAATGAGAGGAGTCTTTTTGGGACTTCTCGGTTCCGAAAGGCCATCCCAACACCCCCCTTCGCTTTCATTGCACCACCTCCACCCCTAAGATAGGGCTTCTTCTTCTTCTTCTTGAGAAACGATCTTTGAAGGCAGCTTCCTGCCTTATCAGTGCCCGGATTGAAGATAGGCAGCCCAGATCATTCCGAGAAGAGCGCTGGCATAAGGTAGGCCTATGCGCCTATAGGCAAACCAGAGGGTCAGGAGGAGGCAAAACACCACGAAAACGTCCCCGGTTTCAAGCCTCTCATTGCGAAAAAGATCATCAAAAACGGAGAGCCACAGCTTAAATTGCAGCGCCGCTAAAGAAGAGTAGAAAGCAATGTCTACCAAAGTCCGAAACCTTTCCCTTAGCGAACGCAATACGTTTGGCATCTCTCCTCCTGCCTCGGGGTGCAAACTTGCTGCCAGTCATAGGCAGTGCACACAAAGGCTGTTAATGCACAGACCGCCTTTCCCCTGGGATCTGTGGTCCAATAAACACATGTCGCAGCAAAGGCTGCGCAAACCCATCGCCACACGCAATTGTTGACCGTTATAGTCTCACACCTTGTAAAGCAATTATAGCTCCCGCATACCGCTGAGCCACCATTGCCGGGGTCCAAGCACTGGTTCTCTAGAGGTTTCACCATCTCATTGCCCGGCAATGGGCAAGAAGGCCCTTCTTGAGGGAAGGGCATGGCCTGAGCCATGGCCACCGGCAAACCCAAGACCATAAACACAAGCCCTCCTAGCGTGGCCAGCTTCATTGTACCACCTCCACCCCTAAGATAGGACTTCTTCTTCTTCTTCTTCTTCTTCTTGTCAAGACCCCAGAAAGCTCCTGGTATTCTGGGGGCGGTGTAGGACGTATGGATCACCCAACCCGCCTCTATGTCCCCGCCACCCTGGCCAACCTGGGCTCGGGGTTTGACGCCTTAGGGGTGGCCCTGGACCTCTACCTGGAGGTGGAGGCCGAGCCCGCAAGGGAGGACGCTTTTTTCTACGAGGGCGAGGACCACGTGGAGGGGACGGACAACCTCATCCACCAGGGCTACCGGGCGGGAATGGAGGCCTTGGGCCTCCGCCCTGAACCCCTCCTCATCCGCGCCTTCAACCCCATCCCCCTGGCCAGGGGGATGGGAAGCTCTTCCGCCGCGCTGGTGGCCGGGGTGGCTTTGGCGGACCGGTACTCGGGGGGAAGGCTGGGACGGGAAGGGGTTTTCCAGGTAGCCGCCAGCCTGGAGGGCCACCCCGACAACGTGGCCCCGGCGGTCTATGGGGGGTTTGTGGCCGCCCTGGCCGACCCCCCCCTGGCCATCCCCCTTCCCAGGCCCCAAGGGGTCTACTTTGTCCTGGCCATACCCCCCTATGAGGTGCCCACCCCTTCGGCCCGGGCGGCCCTGCCGGAACAGGTCCCCTTACGGGATGCCGTCTTCAACCTGGCCCGCAGTGCCCTTTGGCCTGCCGCCCTCTACTCGGGTAGGCTCGAGGCCCTCCGGGAGGCCTGCCGCGACCGCCTGCACCAGCCCTACCGCGCCCACTTGATGCCGGGGGCGCTGGAGGCCCTCGAGGCCGCCCTGGAGGCGGGGGCCCTGGCTGCCTTCGTGGGGGGAGCGGGTCCCACCGTGGCCGCCCTGGCCTGGGAGGATAGCCTGGAAAAGGTGGCCAAGGCCTTAGAGGGCTACCGGGGGGAGGGGCGTACCTTAATCTTGGGTATAGGGGAGGGATACTTCTGGAAGGAAACCTGAACGCCATCCCCCTGGTGGAGCTTCTGGAACTGATCCACGGCCACCGGCGTTCCGGGGTCTTGGAACTCTCCGTGGGTTACCTGCCCCTCTCCTTGCGCTTCAGCGGGGGGGAGGTGGTGGGGGCGGCCATTCTGGACTGGGAGGGCCTCGAGGCCCTCTTCAGCTTCCCCCTGCACCCCCAGGAAGGGGTTTTCCGCTTCGGCGTAACCCCGCCCACCGCAGAGCCACCCCTGATGCCCTTCTCCGCCCTTTTGGGGGAGTGGGCCCGGGTCAACGACGAGTGGGACCGGTTCCGCACCCTGGTGGACTCCCCAAGCCGGGTCCTGGAGGCCATCCGCCCCAAACCCCCCTACGAGGTCTTCCAAGGGGGCAAGAGCGTACGGGCCGCCGCCAAGGCCTGGGGCGTGCCCCTCCTCATCGCCATGGAAAGGGCCTACATGGGGGTGAGGGAGGGGGACCTCTACCCCTTGCGCCGCTACGCCTGGTACGCCCTGCGGATCAAGTACCAAGGGAAAAGAAGCAAGACCCTGGAGGAGTTCGGTCAGCTCCAGGCCCTCCTAGACGGCACCCGCAACCTGGGGGAGGTGATCGCCTCAGGGGTCCCCCTCGGCCTGGTGCGCCGCTACCTGGTGCAGGCCCTGGCCTCGGGGGAACTTGCCCCCCCGGGCCGGGGCTGGCTCCTGAGGGACCTCACCTGGGAGATGGAAAAAGAAAAGGCCTAGGGGCTTCCCCTAGGCCTAAGGGCCCCCTTGGCCTGCGCCCCGGCGGGGGCCCTGCCAGGGGGAAAAGCCCCATCTTGCGGCAACCCCCATGCCCGGGCACCGCCATGGGCCGAAGGCTTACTTCTTTTTGCGCGGACGGTATTTGCCGTAGGTGCCCCGCCAGATCTTGCCCCTACGGGTGCGACGGTCGCCCTTGCCCATCCTCCCCCTCCTAGGCGCTCACCGCGGAAAGGTACTTCTGCACCTTGCGCATCAGGCGCGACTTCCTGCGGGCGGCGGCGTTCTTGTGCAGGGTGGACCCCTTGGCCGCCTTATCGATGAGGCTTTGCGCCATGCGCATGATCTTCAAGGCCTCCTCGGCCTTGCCCTCCTGGGCCAACTGGACCGCCTTCTTGCTCAGGGTCTTGATGGCCGACTTCTTGGCCTTGTTGCGAAGCCGGCGCTTCAAAGACTGCCGGTGCCGCTTGAGAGCGGAAAGGTTCTTCTTGGGCTTCTTCTGCGCCATCGTTCTCCCCTCGTGCCCCCTAGGGGCAGACCAGGCCTAAGTGTAGCACACCCCGCCCTAAGGGGCAAACTTGGTGGCCACCCAGTCGTAGCGCACCTGGCCCTTGGCCCCCTGAAGCCTAAAGCGGAGGAGGTACTCCCCTGCGTCCACGGGGAAGCGCACCTCTTCTTGGAAGCTACCCCTGTACACCCGCTCCCCCACGGACCGGCCCTCCTTGAGGAGGGACACGGAGAGCTCGCCTTCCTGCAAGCTTCCCGTCACCTTGACCTTCACCGCATCGTGGAGGCCACTGACCCGGAGGGCATACCGGGCCTCGCCCGTGTAGTTCCAGTAGAAGACCGGGAGGAAGGGGGGGTAGCCCACCGCCAGGCCGTAGCGCTCCGCATACCAGTAAAGCCCCAAGGCCAAAAGGCAGACTTGACCGCTATTCTGCATAGAGCCCCAGGAACCGCAGGGCAGCCAGGGGGTTGAAGGAGAAAACCTCCAAGGCCGCCTTCTTCCGGCGCACCCCCTTCCAGTTCAACCACGAGACCAAGTGCGCCCGCAACACCGCCAGCACCTCACCCCCTCGCCCCCGCACCTGAAAGGCGTCCTCCCGCAAAAGCACATCCCGCACCCAGAAGGAACCATTCTCCACCCCCCATCGCCCCACCCAAATCTCCCCCAGCACCCGGGCGTCCGCCTCCTCCGGCCCCAGGCTCGTGAGCGCGTACCCCTCCGTCCGCCTCACCTCCCCCGTCCCCTTCACCACCACCTCCCGCACCAGCCGCACCGCCTGCCTGGCCCCAGGAAAGGCCGCCACCTCCGGGGGCAACACCGGAGAAGCCCACACCTCGTACCGCCTCACCTCCCCGTCTGCCTCCCGCACCCACTCCGCCCGCGTCTCCCCAGGCAGGGCTCCTCGCGCCATCCCCGCAAACACCTCCCGCACCCACCCCAAAAGCCCCCCCTGGTTCCCCTTCACCACCAGGAGGTACTCCCCCCCTTTGCCCGCACCTGGCGGGCCACCTCGGGGTACAAAAACCCCGCATCCCCCACCACCACCTTCCCCACAAGCCCCTCGGCCCCCAGGCGCTCCAAAAGCTCCAGAAGCGCCTTGTCCTCCCTTCCCTCCGCCCTGGCCTGGGCCAGGGTGCGCCCCAGGGAAAGGGCCCAGGCCTCCACCAGGCGGACCTGGGGGCTCTTGCCCTTCCCGCTCCCTCGCAGCACCTTGCCGTCGGCCACCAGGACCTTTTCCCCTTCCAGCTCCCTTCCCGGGAAGACCTTGGCCAGGGCCTCCGCCAGGGCCTGGGGGTCCAGGCGGTGAAGGAGTTGGGTGAGGGCGGTGTGGCCCGGGGCCTTGCGCAGGCCCAGGTGGGGGAGGAGGTGGGGGTTGGCGCGGGCAAAGCGGGAGACGCCGCGCAGGGAGTCCACGCGGGAGAGGAAGGCCAAAAGAACCAGGGCCAGCAGGCCCCAGAGGGGGTAGCGGCGGTTGTGGGCCCGGGGGTCGGGAACCTGGGATAGGGCTTCGCGCAGGGTCATGGGAATCATTTACCCCAAAAGGGGTATAACGGTCAAGTCTGGGCCAAAAGGGCCAACAAGAGCAGGCTCCGCATTGCCTTCAGTATACTTGGGCTCATGGCGGGCGCCGAGATCAAGCCCTCTTTGGAAGAAGCCTTGGCCCTCCTCAAGCGGGGGGCCGAGGAGATCATCCCCGAGGAGGAGTTCCTGGAAAAACTAAAGGAGAACCGCCCCCTGGTGGTCAAACTGGGAGCCGACCCCACCCGGCCGGATCTGCACCTGGGGCATGCGGTGGTCCTGAGGAAAATGCGCCAGTTCCAGGAGCTGGGGCACAAGGTGGTCCTCATCATCGGGGACTTCACGGGCATGATCGGGGACCCCTCGGGCCGGAGCAAAACCCGGCCGCCCCTTACCCTCGAGGAAACCCGGGAAAACGCCAGGACCTACGTGGAACAGGCGGGAAAGATCCTCAGGCAGGAGCCCCACCTCTTTGAGCTCCGCTACAACTCCGAGTGGCTGGAGGGCCTCACCTTCAAGGAGGTGGTGCGCCTTACCTCCCTCATGACCGTGGCCCAGATGCTGGAACGGGAGGACTTCAAGAAGCGCTACGAGGAGGGCGTGCCCATCTCCCTGCACGAGTTCCTCTACCCCTTCGCCCAGGCCTACGACTCCGTGGCCATCCGGGCGGACGTGGAGATGGGGGGCACGGACCAAAGGTTCAACCTCCTGGTGGGCCGGGAGGTGCAACGGGCCTACGGGCAAGCGCCCCAGGTGGCCTTCCTCATGCCCCTCCTGGTGGGCCTGGACGGGCGGGAGAAGATGAGCAAGAGCCTGGACAACTACATCGGGGTGGCGGAGCCCCCCGAGGTGATGTTCAAGAAGCTCATGTGGGTGCCCGACGCCCTCCTTGAGAGCTACTTCCGCCTCCTCACGGACCTGGAGGAGGACGAGATCCAAACCCTCCTAAAGGCGGGCCCCGTCCCCGCCCACCGGGTCCTGGCCCGTCTCCTCACCGCCGCCTACGCCCTTCCCACCCTCCCCGCCCGCATCGACCGGTCCTTCTACGAGAGCCTGGGCTACGCCTGGGAGGCCCTGGGGAGGGACAAGGAGGCGGGGCCGGAAGCGGTGCGCCAGGCCGAGGCCCGCTACGACCAGGTGGCCAAGGGCCTCATCCCTGAGGACCTGCCCGAGGTCCTCATCCCCGCCTCCGAGCTGAAGGAGGGGCGCATCTGGGTGGCGAGGCTTTTCACCTTGGCGGGCCTCACCCCTTCCCACGCCGAGGCCCGAAGGCTCATCGGGAACCGGGGCCTGCGCATAGACGGGGAGCTGGTGGAGGACCCGGGACTGGAGGTGGACCTCTCCCGTCCCCGGGTCCTGCAGCGGGGGAAGGACCGCTTCGTGCGGGTGCGGCTAGGAGACTAAGCGCCCTTGCCTGGAGGTTGCCGCAATAGGCGGGGAAGAAGGGCAATGCCCAAGGTCTTTCTGGGGCCCCCCTTAAGAACCCTCCATGGGCCTAAGGGGTACCTCGTGCCCGGTGGCGAAGAGGGTATCCCCCTCCGCCTCGAGGCGGAGCCGGGGCAAGGGGTAGCGGGGAGGCCCATAGATGGCCTTGCCCGCCAGGAGAGGGTCAAAGGCCCCAAAGTGGCAGGGGCATCCCAAAAAGGGCCTCTCGTGGCGGAAGTTGTAGAGGATGGAGGCCGCCTCGGGGTCGGGCACGTAGTTCACGGTGCACCCCTGGTGGGTGCAGATGCGGCTTAAGGCGAGGTAGTGCTCCTCCCCCAGGGAGAGCCCCCCGAGGACGGGCTCGGGAAGGCGGAGGAGGAAGGCCTTTAGGGGCCCAAGGGGCAGGGGGTATTCAAAGGGCTTCCCCTGCCAAACCCCAAGCTCCCCCCGCCGGGCCACCGCCACCTTGGGCCCCTCCTTCCAGGTGGGCTCCCCCGCCCCGGGTCTGGAGCGGAAGCGGAGGTTGTAGGTGCGCACCCCAAACCAAGCGAAAAACCCCCGGCCACGGCCACGGGAACGTAGAAGAAGAGGTCGCGCCGCCTCATAAGCCCGATAGGTAGTCCAGAAGGGCCTTAAGCTCCCCCTCGGCCAAGGGCACCGCCGGCATCTGGCCCCGGCCCTTGAGCACGATCTCCCGCACCGCCTCCGGGGCCTTTACGATGGGGTTTCCTTTCAGCCTGGGCCCAACCCCCCCCTGGGCCTCCGCCCCGTGGCAGGCGGCGCAACGCGCCTGGTACACGCTCTTCCCATCCTTCCCCCCTTGGGCCCGGGCCATGGCGATGAGGCCCTCCACCCTTTCCCTGGCCTCCCCGCCCACCTCCAGGTACTTCTCCCAGGCGGCGATGGCCTCCTCTGTCTGGCCCTTTTGGAAGTAGAGGTTCCCGAGGAAAAGCCAGCCCTCCGCCGCCTTGGGGTCGGCGTGCTGGGCAATCTGGAGGAACATCTCCGCCTCCTCCAGCCGCCCCCCCATGAAAAGGAGAATCCCCACCCGGCGCACCGCCTCCACGTTCCTGGGGTCCTTCCTCAAGACCTCCAGGTAGGCCTCCGCCGCCTGGTCAAAAGCCTGTAGCTCATAGGCCCGCCTTCCCCAGGCCAGGAGGTCCGCCACCTCCCCCGTGCGCTTGGCCTTGTCCTGCAGGGCCTTGAGCTCCCGGGCCTCGGCCCGTTGCGTGACCGTGGTCTCCCCGGGAAGCCTGGGCAGGGTGTAGCGCCAAAGCCCTACCCCCAGGAGGACCACCACCCCCAGGGCCAGGGCCACGGGCCAAGGGTTGAAGGGGCGGGGCGCTGGCGGCCGCCAGCCCTCCAGGGCCCGCTCCAGCTCCACCATCCGGGCCAGGGCCAGCTTCTTCTCCTCCCCTTCCAGGTTCTGCACCTCTTCTTTCAGGACCTCCAGCTCCCTTAAAAGCTCCTCCCGCCTGGGAGGCTCGGGGAAGGGTTCCCTGGGTCCGCGAAGAGGCCTCAGGGCCAGGTACAGGCCGAGGAAAAAGAGGACCAGAAAGATCAGGGTAGCCATCATGCGGGGGGCTCCTTTAAACGGCGTTCCGCCTCCTCCAAAAGCTCAGGCGGCAGGGGTTTCTTGGGCCGGAAGTAGGCGAACAGGCCCATGCCCAAAAGGGCCAGACCCAAAACCGGCAGCACCCAGACCCAAAGGGTCACCCCGCGCTTAGGGGGTTCGTAGAGGATCCACTCCCCGTACCGGTCCACGAAGAAGGCCTTGATCTCGTCCTTGGTTTTGCCCTCCTGGAGCATCTCGGCGATGATGCGCCGCATCTCCACCGCCACCCCGGAGTTGGACTCCGCCGCCGACTCCCCCTGGCACACGGGACAGCGAAGCTCCCGGGCGATGGCGAAGACCTCAGGAGGGAGGTCCGGGGGCGGGGAGGCGGGGCCTTCCTGGGCCCAGACCCCCAGGGCCAGGAAGAAGACCAGCAGCCAAGCCCTCACGGCAACACCTCCTTCAGGTACTTCTCCAAGCTTTCCTGGTCAATGGCCCCCGCGTGGCGGAGCAAAACCCGGCCCTCCCGATCGATGAGGAAGGTTTCTGGAACCCCGTACATCCCGTAGTCCACCCCCACCCGGCCCCGGGGGTCAAAGACCTGGGGAAAGGTGAGGCCAAACTGCTCTATGAAGCGCAGGGCATCCCCCTCCTTGTCCTGGGTGTTGATGCCCACAAACAGCACCTGGTCCTTATACCGGCGCCAGGTGGCCTCGAGGACCGGGGCCTCCTCGTAGCAGGCGGGGTAGCACCAGCTGGCCCAGAAGTTGAGGAGGATGGGGCGCTGGCCCAGGTGGTCGGCGAGGCGCAGGGTCTCCCCCCACGCCTCCCGGTAGGGGGGGAGGAGGGGAAGGGTAAAGTCGGGGGCCGGTCGGCGCTCCTTGGCCAAGACCGAGGGCAGCTCCTTGGGGTTGCGCTGCATCCCCCAGTAGAAAAGCCCTCCCAGGGCCAGGACCACCAGGACCCAGAGCCAGCCCCTCATGCCGGGCTCACCCCCTTGAGCTCCTCAGGCCTCCCCGCGGGCCAGAGGATGTACAGGGTGGCCAAGGCCAAAAGCCCCCCGGCCACCCACATCCAGAAGACCAGGGGGGTGACGATGAGCCGGACGGAGGCCCACCCCCCCTTCTCCCGGTCAAAGTCCATGAGGAGGAAGTAGTAGTCGTTGCCGGGGGTGTAGAGGACCTTGGGGGCGGGCAGGGGGGCGTTCATCTGGGGGTAGAAGTGGAGCCTGGGGCGCACCTCCCCGAAGCGGTCGGTGCGCAAAAGGGCCTCCACGGCAAAGCGCCGCCCCTCGTCCAAGGCCCGCACCCCCAGGAACTCCATGCGCACCCCACCCGCCTCCCAGGCCTGGCCCCGGTAGAGGGTCTTTTCCGCCTCGAGGCGGTAGGCCTGGCTGAAGGCGATGCCCAGGCCCATAAGGGCCACGGCGAAGTGCGCCAAAAGGCTTCCCACCCGGCGGCGGTTCCCCAAGAACCCCCAAGGGGAAAGCCCGGCCCTAAGGCGGGCCAGCACCCCCTCCCGCACCAGAAGGAAGATGGCGGCGGTGTTGTAAAGGAAAAGCCCCAGGGCCAAGGAAGCCCCCACGGTATAGCCCCGAAGAAGCCCAAGCAGGGTACCCACCAGCAAGACCGCCAGCAGGAGGTACAGGTTGCGGAAGACCTCCGCCCTAGGCCTCCGCCAGGGCAGGATGGGCCCCACCCCCATGAGGAGGAGGATCCCCACCCCGAGGGGCGCGGAAACCTGGTTAAAGAAGGGGGCCCCCACGCTCACCTTAGCCCCGGTGAAGGCCTCGGCCAGCAAGGGGTAAAAGGTGCCCAGCACCACCACCAAGGCCCAGCCGGCGAAGAAGAAGGCCCCAAGGAGCAAAGCCCCCTCCCGGGAAAGGAGCCGGAAGGCCACAGGGTCCCGCACCTCCCGGCTGACCCGGGAGAGGAGGCCCAAGCCCAAGCCGGTGGCGAGGAGGAAGAAGCCCAAGAAGGCCGGCCCCACCGGCCCCTCGGCGAAGGCGTGCACCGACTGGATCACCCCGCTCCGGGTGAGGAAGGTGCCGAGCACCGTGGCGGCGAAGGCCAGGGTGACGAAGGCGAAGTTCCAGGCCTTAAAGGCCCCCCGGGCCTCCTGGACGATGGCGGTGTGCAAGAAGGCGGTGGCCAAGAGCCAGGGGATGAAGCTGGCGTTCTCCACCGGGTCCCAGGCCCAGTACCCGCCCCAGCCCAAAACCTCGTAGCTCCACCACATCCCCGCCACCTTCCCAGCGGTGAGGAAGCCCCAGGCGATGAGGGTCCACCACCGGGTCTCCCCCACCCAGGTCTGGTAGCGCCGCACCGCCATGGCCGCCACCGCGTAGGCGAAGGGGACGCTTAAGCCCACGAAACCCAGATACATGAGCACGGGGTGGACGGCCATCATCCAGTGGTTCTGCAAAAGCGGGTTCGGCCCGGCGCCGTCCATGGGGGGGTTGGGCAGGGTCTCAAAGGGGCTGGCGATGGTGGCCATGACCCCGAAGAAGAAGACCTGGACGCCAAAGAGCACCGCCAGCACCAGGGAGGCCCGCCAAGGATCTAAGGCCCTGCGGCTGGCCAGCAGGGTGTAGAGGGTCTGCAGGAGACCCCAGAGGAGGATGCTCCCCTCGAGGGCCGCCCAGGGGGTCACCAGGGTGACCCAAAGGGGGTCTTGGGTGGAGTGGTTCCGGGCCACATAGGCCAGGCTGAAGTCGTGGGTGAGAAGGGCCCATTCCAGGGCCAAAAAGGCCACCAGGGCCGCCAAGAAGGCGGGCAGGACCAAGGCCTTGGCCCCCTTGAGGAAGCGCCCATCCCCTTGGGAATAGGCAAGGAGGGCCAGGGCCAGGCCCAGCAGGCTAAAGGCCAGGGCCAGGCTGACGCCCAGGTTGCCCAGAAGGGCCGGGGTCATTTGGCCTCCTCAATCAGCTTGCGCACTTCCTCCGGGGTCCAGCCCGCCTTGGGCGCCTGGTAGGTTTCGGAGTGCTTCACCAAGAGGTTGGTGCCCCGGAAGATCCCTTCCTGGAAACGGCCCTCCACCACCACCCCCTGCCCCTCCTTGAACATGCCAGGAGGCGTCCCCTTATGCACCACGGGCACCTCGGCCACCCCGTCGGTGAGGATGAAGCGGAGCTCCAGCTGGTCCTTGTCGTAGCGCACCGTCCCCTCCTTCACCAAGCCGCCCAGGCGCACGGGACGGTTTTGGTAGCGGGCCTGGTCCTGGAGGTACTCGGAAGGGGTGAGAAAGTAAACCAGGTTCTGGCCCAGGCCGCCGAAGATCAAGTAGGCCAAGGCCCCCAGGATGACCAAAAGCCCCACCAGGTATTTGGCCCTCATTTCACCCTCCGGTAGCGCCAGAAGAGGTAGGCCAGGTAGCCGAAGACCGTGAGGTAGGTGAGGGCGTAGACCCAGGTGACGAAGATTTCGCTCACGCCTCCTCCTTCCTGGCCTCGAGGGCGGCCAAAAGGGCACGGAAGCGCACAAAGCCCAAATAGAGGAGGGTGAAGACGAAGAGGTTGAAAAGAAGGGCCTGAAGCATGGCCGGGTCCATGTGGATCTTCCCCGTGGTGAGGTCAATGGACTGGGTCTGGTGCAGGCTCCGCCACCATTTCACCGACATGTAGCTGATGGGCACGTTGATGAAGCCCAGGATGCCCACCGCCGCCGCCGCCTTGGCCCGAAGCTCCGGGTCCTCGATGGCCCCCCGGAGGAGGAAGTACCCCACGTAGACGGCGAAGAGAATGGCGGTGGTGGTGAGCCGGGGCTCCCAGGTCCAGTAGACCCCCCAGGTGGGCCGGGCCCAGAGCATCCCCGTCACCAGGGCCAGCCCCATGAAGACCAGGCCGATCTCCGCGCTCGCCAGGGCCACCCGGTCGTACCTGGGGTTCTGCCGGAAGAGGTAGAGGAGGGAGTAGAGGAAGGTGACGAAGAAGGCCAGATAGCCCAGCCAGGCCCCCGGCACATGCAGGTACATGATGCGGGCCAGGTAGCCTTGGTTCACATCGGGAGGAGCGGAGAGGGCCAAATAGAGCCCCACGGGGAGGAGCAAAAGCCCTAGCCCCAGAAAGACCCAGGTGAGGGCATCCGGCCGGTCGGGTTGCGCTGCCTTTAGCATCTTGACCTCCACGGCCCCCAGCATAGCCAAGGGGAGGGTTAAAAATCTGTGGCCCCCATACCCCAGGCCCTACCCTTCCATAACCACCGGGAAAAGGAGGGCGCTGGCGGTGAGGTAGACCACATCAAAAACCAAGAGGAGTTGCCACCAGGCGGAAACCTCCGCCAGGGGTAGGCCTTCCGCCAAGCCCGTGGTGGCCCGCACCGAGGCCAGGACCACGGGCACCACCAGGGAGAAGAGGAGCAGGGGCAAAAGCACCTCCCGCCCCCTAAGGCGGGCCAGGAGGCCGGCGTAGAAGGTGGCCACGCTGGCGTACCCCAAGACCCCCAGGGCCAGGGTCAGGAAAAGGGGGAGAAGGCGCTCCAGGGGCAGGTAAAAGAGGCCCGCCACCATCAAAAGGGCCAGGGCGGCCAAGGGCAGGAGGAGGAGCATCTGGAAAAGAAGCTTGCCCAGGTAGATCCACTCCTTCCCCCCTGGGGTCAGGAGGAGGTCGTCCAAGGTGCCCTCCTCCACCTCGAGGGCAAAGGCCCGGGTGGAAAGCAAGGTGCTCCCAAAGGCCAAGGCCACCCAGAGCACCCCAGGGGCGGCCCGGCGCAGGGGCTCCTCCTCCGGCCCCAGGGCCAGGGCCATGATGAAGAGCATCACGGCAAAAAAGGCCAGGATGGAAAGGAGGCCGGCCCGGTCTCGGACCTCGAGGCGCAGATCCCGCAAGGCCAAAAGCCAAATCCGTCCCACCCCGCTTACCCTACCGCTTCCCGCGGCTTGCGGCCATCCCTCGGCAGGAAGCCTCATGCCCCCAGCTCCAAGGCCCGGTCCGCCACCTCCTCCGCCAGGTGGCGGTCGTGGGTGGCCAGGACCACCCCCGCCTTTTGGCGGGCCTCGGCCAAAAGGGCCAGGAGAAGCCCCCGCCCCTCCCGGTCCAAGGCGGTTTCCGGCTCGTCCAGAAGCCAGATCTCGGGAGCCAGAAGGCTGAGGCGGGCCAGGGCCAGCCTCTTCCTCATGCCGCTGGAAAAAGCCAGGAGGGGCAGGTCCTCGGGCAGGCCAAAGCGGGCCAAGGTCCCCTTCCAGTCCCCCCCCTTGCCGTAAAAGGCCAGGTCGTAAAGAAGGTGTTCCCGGGCGGTGAGGTGGCGGTGGAAGGCCGGGGGGTTGGCCAGGAAGAGGGCCTCCCCCGCCCGCTCCACCCGCCCCCGGGTGGGCTTGAGAAGCCCAGCCATAAGGCGCAAGAGGGTGGTCTTCCCCGAACCGTTCGGACCCAACAGGGCCACCACCTCCCCCCGCCCCAGGGTGAAGGAAAGGTCCCGGAGCACCCAGTCCCGGCCAAAGCGCTTGGAGATCCCCTGCAAGCGAAGCAACATGCCTATACCAGTTTAGGGGTATCCCGGAGGGCCAATCGTCCCCCTGAGGGGGAAAGACCTCCCGGGTTCACCCCTACAGGTACTTCTGCAGCCACTCCGGCGTAATCCGGAGGAAGAAGGCGTTCAGGGCGCTGTAGGTCCCCGTGAGAAGCAAAACCCCCACCACCAGGAGCACCACCCCCGCCAGCAACTCCACGTAGTGGGAAAGCCGCCCCGCCCGCCGCAGCCACCCCTTGATGCGCTCGGCAAACAGGGCCACCAACAAAAAGGGCACGGCCAGGCCCAGGATGTAGCTCACAAGCAACCCCACCCCACCCCCCACCGCCGTCAGGGTGAGGATGGCCCCCAGGATGGGCCCGATGCAGGGGGTCCAGCCCAGGGCCAGGGTAGCCCCCAGGAGAAAAGCCCCCAAGGGGCGGGCCGTCTCCCCCTCGTAGCGCAGGTTCACCCCCCATCGGGGCCTGAGGCCCAGCATATATAGGCCAAAGAGGATCAAGACCACTCCCCCCACCCGGGCCAAGGTCTGGCGGTGTTCAAAAAGAAGCCCTCCCAGCAAGGTAAAGGGTAGCCCCAAGAGGAAGAAGACCAACCCAAAACCCAAAACGAAGAAGAGGGCGTTGAAAAGGGGGCGCCCCCTTTCCCCCCCCAAATAGACCAGGTAGGTGGGCACCAGGGGCAAGACGCAGGGGGAAAGGAAGGAGAGCACCCCCGCAAAAAACGCCGCCGCCAGGGAAACGCTCATGCCTTCATCCTAGGGCAAGGTGAGCCAAGGGAAGCGGCGCTTGGTTTCAGGATCCAACTCCAGAAGCTCCCGGGCAGGCATCCGCACCTGGGGCAGGGTCTTCTGGTTGATGGGCTCTTGGGCGTCAATGATGCCGTTCATGTAGAGGAGGAAGGCCACCAGGTGGTAGACCTCCTCGTCCGTGAGGGTGCCGGGAGCGCCGAAGGGCATGGCGCGGCGGATGTAGTCGTAAAGGGTGGTGGCGTACTGCCAGTAGTTGCCGATGGCGAACTCGGCGGGCTCGGTATCCGGGGTGATGGGGAAGGGCTCCGCCACCAGGCGGTTGAAGGGGTAGCCCTCGCCCCTAGCCCCGTGGCAGGAGGCGCACTTTTCCGCATAGATCCGCTCCCCTTCCTCCACCCTCCCCTCCCCCGGGGGAAGCCCCCGGCCGTCCGGGAGGACCACGGGCCTAAGGTCGTACTGGGCCGCAAGCTCCTCGGAGATGGGGGTGCCCAGGTTGTACCGGGCCCCCACGGCCAGGCCCAGGAGGGCCAGAAGGACCAAAACGCGCTTAGCCATCAAACACCTCCCCCCCGCATCCGCCCATGGGCCCGAAGGCCTGCTGGCCCAAGGGCCTGTCCCCGTTCACCACCCGGCCGTTGGGCAGAATGCGCCAGGCCTGGATGGCGTTGTAGTGGTAGCGGTTGTTCCTGCCCCACTTCTTGAAGAACTCCTCCCGGGTGGGCTGGGTATTCCCCTTCTCGTCCCAGGCCCGGCTCCAAAGCACCACCTCCTTGCCGTCCCAGTGCCAGGGCATCTTGAAGCGCACGAAGGCGTAGCGCTCCACCGGGGGTTCTAAGGTGGCCTGGCGCCAGGTCCTCCCCTCGTCAAAGGAGATCTCCACCTTGGTGATGCGCCCGTACCCGCTCCAGGCCAGGCCCCGGATCTCGTGGAAGCCCGGCTTGATCTCCTGGAGGCCGGAGGGGTAGGTGATGATGGACTCCGGGTCCATGACCCAGGTGAAGGCCCAAACCTTGCCGTCCGCCATCACGTCGGTGTACTCGCTGGTCTCGTCCTTGGCCATGGCGGGGAGGTCCGTGACCAGGATGCGCCTGAGCCACTTCACCTGGATGCTCCCCTCCCAACCCGGCACCACCAGGCGCACCGGGTAGCCCTGCTCGGGGCGCAGGGCCTCCCCGTTTTGGGCGTAGGCCACCAGGACGTCCTCCATGGCCTTCTCCAAGGGGAGGGAGCGGGTGTACATGGCGGCGTCCATGCCCTCGGGGATAAGCCACTTGGCCTCGGGCTTCACCCCCGCCTCCTTGAGGAGGAGGGCCAGGGGCACCCCCGTCCAGCTGGCGTTGGAGGCCAGGCCCCGGCTACGGGTGGCGGTGAGGTTGGGGTCTGGGGGGTTGCGGTAGCCGTTTTGCCCGTTGCCTGCACACTCAATGAAGTAGGTGCGGGTCACGGAGGGGAAGCGCTTGAGGTCCTCGAGGGTAAAGACCAGGGGGCGCTCCACCATGCCGTGGATCACCAGCCGGTACTTGGCCGGGTCCACCTGCGGCACCCCCCCGTGGTGGCGCTCAAAGTGCAGGCCGTTGGGGGTGATGACCCCCTCCAGCTTCTCCAAGGGGGCGAAGTCCGCCCCGGAATGGCGGGTGCGCAGGTTGGGGGAGATGTAGCGCACCACCCCCTCCTCAAAGGGGCTCCTCTGGCCGTACTCGGAAAGGGGAGCCCCCAGGGTCTTCGTGGGGGCAAAGGTCTCCTCGTCCCAAGGGGCCGTCTGGGCCTTGGCCTTGAGGAGGCCCAGCACGCCCCCCGCGCCTAAGAGCCGGAAGAACTTCCTTCGGTCCATATACCCTCCCATCGTATCCTTTGCCGGCAAGAAAAACCCCGCCCCACTCCGGGGCGGGGCCCCCGCCTCAGGCGGGGCCGAACATGTCGTTCCAAATCCCGGTGGCCCAGCCGATGGCGGCGGTCCCGTTGGCGGCCGAGCGCTGGTTGTCCACGGAGCTTTGGGCCTTGATCTGCTTGGCCGCCTCGTCCCAGGAGTAGTTGGCCGCCACCCAGATGGCCTCCTCCTTGTCCACGAAGGAGTAGCAGATGTTATGGGGAAGCTCAGGGGGGATCTCCGCCAGGGGCTTGCCCTTAAGCCTTTCCACCAGGTGCCGGGCCACGATGGTGCCGGACACGTAGGCCACCATGCCGCTTTTGGGGTAGGGGGTGTTCCCGGTGATATCCCCCACCAGGTAAACGCGGTCGTCCTTCTCGGAGAGGAAGTAGGGGATCCTCACGTTGGCCCAGCGCTCCCCCAGGCCCGCGGTGCGCACCAGCTCCCCCGCCTTCATGGGGGGGATGATGTCGGCCACGGTGAAGGGCACGTCCCCGAGCTCGGTCTTGACCACCTTTCGCCCATAGTCCAAGCCGGTGATGCGGGTGTTGGGCACGTACTCCAGGTAGCCCTTGTAGAGCTCGTTGTAGGCGGCGAGGAAGCCCGGGGCCTTGGAGACGGGCTGGGGGTTGGCATCCAGGACGATGAGCTTCCCCTTGACCTTCTTCTCCTTGAGCCGCCAGGCCAGCATGGCCGCCCGCTCGTAGGGGCCAGGGGGGCAACGGTAGGGGGGATTGGGGATGTACATGACCAGCTCCCCGCCCGTTTCATCAAACTGGTCCAGCTGGCGCCTCAAGGCGATGTGCTCAAAGGGCTTGAAGCCCACCGGCATGAGGTGCTTCACCTCGGCGTAGCCTGGGATGGCCTCGTACATATAGTCAATGCCCGGGGCCAAGACCAAATAATCGTAGCCGATGTAGCCCCCGCTGGTGCGCACCAGGCGGCGGTCCCGGTTGATGTCCAAGACCCTTTCCTGGACGAAGATGACCCCGTCCTTGACCACGTTGGTGTAGTCAAAGACCAGCCATTCCAGGGGCTTCACCCCCGCCAGGAAGAGGTTGGACATGGGGCAGGACATGAAGATGGGCTTCTGCTCAATGAGCACCACCTCCACATCCACCCCGGACTGGGCCAGCTTCCGGGCCACCGTGGTGCCCCCCCAGCCACCCCCGATCACCACCACCCGCGGCTTGCGGGTCCGGGGGAGAAGGGTGGCCGGGCGGCTGTAGAACTCCTGGGCGAAGGCCTGCCCGGAAAGGGCCCCCGCCGCGGCCAAGGCCGCCCCCGACTTGAGAACCTGACGCCGACTAACCTTGCTCATGCTCCCTCCCTTGAACGCACCTATTGGCCAGGACGGTAAGGGCTACCGCCCGTGGCTTCCAGGATCTGGGACATCACCTGGCGGGCCTCTTGGAGCATGGCCACCGCCGGGCTACCCATCACCCCCGGCATGATGGTCATGAGCATGGGCTCAATGGCCCCCACCAGCACATCCGGCCCCATCTGCATGGCGAAGAAGCGGCAAGGGGCGGCAAACCCACCCGCGGGTTGCGTGAGGAACATGATGCGGGCCCACTCGCTCTTGCAGGGCATGATCACCGTGACCGGGCCCACCTTCACGTTGGGGAGGAGGTTAAGCCCGTTGGAGGTGAGCTCGGTCTCCACCATGAGCACCACGTCCTCCACCTTGGCGGAGGGCACGCGGTAGAGGAGGGCAGGCATCATGCCGCTCCTGGGGTCGGGCATCACCGCAGGGGGCAGGCGGCGCACGATGCCCAGGCGGCCCAAGGCGGCCTCGAGGCGCCAGGTGAGCCGCTCCACCTCACCCCCGTACACCTGCAGCATGCCGAAGAGGAGCCGCCCGTCAAAGGTGCCCACCTGGTACTTCTGCCCCTGCCCGGTGATGAAGACGGTGGGGGGCAAGACGATGGCGGCCATGGGGTTCTTGGACACGGCCTCCACGCTTCCCTTCTCGGGCTTCAGCACCACCAGGCGGTATTCGGGGAAGCCAGGGCCGGTCACCTGCCGCACCTGCTCCCCCAGGTTCAGGACCCGGTCCGGTTCCAGGCCCACCGACCTCAGGGCCTCCAGGGTCTTAGCCTCCACCTCCTCCAAGGAGCCCCGGACCTCCACCACCAGGGACTGGGCCAGGGAAAGGCCCATCAGCGCCAAAAGAGCCAGCAGTTTCCTCATGATCCTCCCTCCACTTCCAGGCCGGCGTCCAGCCAGCCCTTGAAGCCGTGCGCGATGTTCTTGGCGTTGTTGTAACCGAAAGCCTGCAGGTAGGCCGCCACCACCATGGAGACGCTCCCCGAGTTGCAGTAGACCAAGATCAGGGCCTCCTTGTCCTTGGGAAGCTCCGCCAGGCGGTCCGGCACCTGCCCGGCGTAGATGTGCACCGAACCGGGGATGTAGCCCTTTTTCCGCTCCTCCTCCGTGCGCACGTCCAGGATAAAGGGGTCAAAGAGGAGAAGGTCCTTGGCCTCCGTGGGGTAGACCAGGTAGCTGGCCGGGGGTACCCGCTTGAGAAAGGCCCCGAAGGCCACCACCCAGTCCCCCCCCCACGCCCCCTCCCCCCTGGGCCTGGGCCCAGGGCAGGATGGGAAGAAGGGCGAGGAGGTCCCGGCGGCGCATGGCTAGCGGGTGAAGAAGGGCAGCTCCTCAAAGGAGTGCCCGGACTTGGTGGCCTCGGCCAGCATGTACAGGGTGAGGGCGATGTGCACGTCGGAGTAGAACTCGGGCTTGGGGATGGCGATGGACTCGTAGCAGAAGTTGATGCGGTCCTCCATGGTGTAGAGCTTGTCCTCCTCAAAGCGGTAGGCGGGCCACTCGTTGCCCAAGCCCTGCTTGGGGCTCCTAACGGGGGAAAGCCGCACCCTCTGGCCCGCGTACTGGTCGTGGCAGATGGCGCAGCTCATGTCCCGGGCCCCGGCCCGGGTGTACCAAAGCTCCCGCCCCAGGTTGTACATGGCAAGCTCAGCGGGGTGCTTGGGCACCACCTGAATCTTGGCCTTGGAGGAGAAGGAGGCGATGTAGGTGGTGATGGCCTTAACCTCGTCCCGCTTGATCTCGTTGGGTTTAAACCCCTGGACCGTCTGCATGCAGGTGTACACCCGGGTTTCCAGGTCCTCCACCCGGCGGCTGTCCGGGAAGTACTTGGGCAGAATGGCGTAAACCCCCTCCAAAACCCCCTTCCCCTTGCCGAAGTCGCACTCCTCGAGGGTCTTGCCGCTGGGCCCCTTGCGGAAAAAGAGCTCCTTGCCCTCCTTAGCGAAGAGCTCGCCCGGAAGCACCCCAAAGGTTTCCAGATACATCTGCCGCTGGCGCATGGCTTCCTCAAAAGGATCCAGGGGCTTGCTTTGCTGAGTATACGCCACCACGCCAGCCAGGGCGCCAAAAGCGACCGCACCCAGAAACATGAAACGCATCTTGTGGCTCCTCACGGCTCACCTCCGGTTAATGGGAGAGCTGGGGTCCAAGAGGAAGGCCACCAGGTCAGCGGTCTCCTCCGGGGTGAAGAGGCCGTGCACCCCTCCCCGGTACATGAGGGAGCAGGGCACGAAGGCCCAGGCGTTGTAGATCTTCTCGTAGGTGTACCGCACCACCGCCTCCGAGGTGCCCCGCTGCCCATAGTTGGTCAGGCTCGGCCCCATGGTGCCGTAGGCCACCTCCGTGGCCACCCCCGCGTGGCAGGCGTAACAGTTGCCCCGCTTGGGGTCGGTGAAGACCTTCTCCCCGTTTCTCCAGTCCCCCATGAGCTTGCCGCTCGCTGGGTACTTGATGAGGGCCTTCTGCTCCGCCAAAAAGCCCGGGATGAGGTCCGCGGGGAGCTTGTCCCGGTATTGGGAGCAGAGGGCCTGCCCCTTGTCCTGGGAGAGCATGACCTGGGCGAACTCATGGCCGCCCGCATGCAAAGCCGCCTCAAAGCGGGCTCTGAAGGGGCCCACCTGCGAAAGCCCTAGCCCCAAAAGCAAAAGGCCGCCAATCGCAACCGCTGTCCTTCTCATCCCTTCACCTCCGGAACCTGATACGTCCTGCCGAGCACGCGCACGTTGGGGTTGGGGAGAACCCTCACCCTGCCTACCCCCTTCAGGTACTCCTCCAGCACCGCGTAGATGGGCCTGGGCTCGAAGCCCGCCTTGGCCTCCCCCACCCGCTGCAGCCTCCCCCCATAGGCGGCCACCAGGTACCGGCGATTGGGATCCAGGGGCTTGCCGCCCACCTCCACCTCCCGCACCCGCTGGCCCGTGGGGGCGTCGGGGTCCAGGACGTAGCGCAGACCATAGGTGCGGCTCACGTCCCCGCCCTGCTGGTAGAAGGGGTCGGGGCTGAACACGTTGCTGGCGATGTCCTCCAGAACGCCCCGGATCTGCTCCCCCCGGAGCCAGAAAAGGTGGAGCTCCGGATAGGTGAAACCGGTGTAGGCGTAGAGGTGGTCGCGGGTGATGGCCTGGCCAGGAAGGAGGGTGGTCCCCCAGCGCACCGCAGGGCTGAAGACCACCTCCACCTCGGGGTAAAGAGCCCGCACCGCCTCCCCCACCATCTGGTCAAAGGTGGAATAGAGGGTATCCCGCTTGTAAAGGAGGCTTTCGCAAACCGCCAAGGGCTCAAAGAGGTGTTGGCGGTGGGGAGCCACCCGCTCCTGAAGCCACTTTTCCACATCCTCCGCCTTGGGAAGGTGCTGGGAGAGCACCGGCAGGACCCGCACCCGCAGGTTGGCGATGCCCCCCTTCCAGAGCTTCAGGTCCACCCGCATCAAGGCCTTGCCCGCGGCACTCCCCGCCACAATCCAGGTCTTCCCCACCCGCCAGGGCCTGGGGGTGAGGTCGTGGGTGTGGCCCGAGAGGATGAGGTCAAGGCCCTTGATCCGCTCCGCCAAGGCGGCGTCCAGCTGCAAGCCGTTATGGGAGAGGAGGACCACCGCCTCTGCCCCTTCCGCCCGGGCCTGGTCCACCGCCTCCTGCAACCGCCGCTCGTCCAAGGCGAAGGAAAGCCCCTGGGTGAACTCCTCCGGGTGGGAGACCTTCACGTACGGATAGGTGGCCCCCACCACGGCCACCGCGTGCTTGCCCAGCTGGTGGATGCGGTAAGCGGGGAAGAGGGGATCGCCGAAAAGCTCGTCCACCACGTTGTAGGAGAGGTGCTCACCCCGGAACCGCTTCAAGAGCTCCTCCACCCGCTCCCGCCCCAGGGTCCACTCCCAATGGGAGACCATGTGGTCCACCCCGGTGAGGTTCTGCCACTCCACGATGGCCTCCCCCTGGGTGAGCAGGGAAAGGCCGGAGTTGGTCCAGGTATCCCCCCCGTCCAGGACCAAAGCCTGGCCCCCCTCCGCCTCCACCTGGGCCTTCTGCTGGCGGATCAGGGCCGTCAAGGCGGAAAGCCCCCCAATGGGGCCAAAGGCCCGGGCCAGCTCCTCAAAATTCACGTAGGAAAGGAGATAGGCCAAGGGCGTGCCCCGCTCCACCCCGTAGTAACGCAGGATGGCCTCGCCGGTGAGGTATCCGGGGCGGCCCATGAGGGGCTTGGGGGCGATGAGGTTGGGCGGCTCCATGAAGTAGTGGGGGAAGGCCTGCCCGTGAAGGTCGGAGAAGTAAAGCAGGGTGGCGTCGCCGTAGGGGGGAAGCTCATAGAGCCGGCCAGGGTTTTCCAGGACCTGGGCCAGGGCCTTGGGACCTAGGCCCGCCAAAGCGGAAAAAAGGTAGAGGAGCTCTCTCCGGTTCATTTAGACCCCACCGCAGGCTTGGTGTTGAAGTCCGACTCCGGATCCAGGAGGTAGGCCACGATGTCCGCAATCTCCTCCGGGGTAAGAAGCCCCTGGGCCCCGAAGCGGTACATGACGGTGCAGGGGAAATAAGCCCAGGCGTTGTAGATGACCTCGTAGGTGTAGCGCTGGATGGCCTCCGACTGCCCCCGTTTTAGGCCGTACTTCTCCAAGCTGGGCCCCACGTCCCCGCCCAGGTGCACCGGGGAGCCGAAATGGCAGGAGAAGCAGTTGGCCTTCTGCAGGTTGTTGAAGATGGCCCCGCCCTTCCTCCAGTCCCCCATGAGCTTGCCGCTTTGGGGGTAGCGGATGAGGGCCCGTTGCTCCTCCAGGAACTTGGGGAGGAGGTCAGAGGGCAGGCGGTTCCGGTGGATGGAGCAAAGAGCCTGATCCGGCCGCTGGTTCAAGAAGACCTCGGCATAGGCCTTGCCGCCGGTCTTGACGGCCTCCAGCTCGGGAGGGTTGAGGTACGACTGGGCCAAGGCCCCCACCAGGAACGCGGCCAAAAAGATAGACTTCTTCGCCTTCATCGCCCCCTCCTCAGCGCACAAAAGCCGGCCACTCCTCCACCACCGCCCCGTTGTTGTTGTAGGCCATGAAAAGCTCCAGGGCCAGGATGGGCAGGGAATAAAGGTTGGGCTGGGGATGGCCGATGTTGCCGTAGCAGGCCCGGATGCGGTCCTGCATGGTCCAGATCTGGTCGTTGGAGTAGCGGTAAGCGGGCCAGTGGGTCCAGGACTTGTCCTTGCCCAGGACGTCCGCGTAAGGCAAGACCCCGGCCCGCCTGCCCACGTAGGTCACGTGGCAGGTGGCGCAACCGATGTCCCGTGAGCCGCTGCGGGCGTAGAAGAGCTTCTCCCCAAGGGCATAGAGCTCCCTTTCTTGAGGAAAGAGAAGCCTCACCTGGATGGGCTTCCCCGTGGAGAAGCTGGCGATGTAGAAGGCCACCGCCACCACCTCGGACCGCTTCACCTGTTCCGGCTTAAACCCCTGGACCCGGGTCATGCAGGTGACGATGCGGCCGTCCAAGTCCTCCACCCGGTTTGTGTCCAGGAAGTAGCGGGGAAGCCGGGCAGCAGCCCCCTCCAGCACCCCCTTGCCCAGGCCAAAGTCGCACTCGGCCATGGTCTTGCCGCTGGGCCCTTTGCGGTTAAAAAGCTCCTTGCCCTGCTCCACAATGAGCTCGGTGGGCAGAATGCCTGCAGTTTCCAAAAGGAGCTGTTTTTGCCGCTTGGCCTCCTCCCGGGGGTCCACCCCCTCCTGGGCTAGGGCAAGGACCGCCAGGGCCAAAACAGCAGCCGCCAACCACGCCTTAAGGGGCATATCCTCCTCCATAAAGGCGCCCGGTTTTCCGGGCGCCCAACCTTAGGCCAGCTCCAGTTTTACCGTGCCCTCACCGGTGTCCCCGTCGGTGTCCTTCAGCTTTACGGTAAAGGTCCCCACCTTTTCCGCCTTGAACATGAAGCCGTAAAGGGGGTTGGCGCTGGTGGAGGGACCGGGGCGGGCCTCCGCCACCTTTTCCCCCTCAAAGTAGACCTCCACCAGGTTGATGTACTTGGCCGGGATGAGCTTGCCCTCGGCATCCTTACGAGTGCCGGGCTCGTTGGGATGCTGGGCCACCACCTGGAGCTTAAAGTTCTCGCCCGCCTTGGGCTTGGCCGGGGTCAAGCGAACAATGGTGCGAATGGGCATCCTCTACCTCCTTAACCGCAACCACCCACGGTCACGCGGGTGCTGGCCGAAGCCAACAGGAGCTTGCCGTCTGCCGTTTCCACCACCGCCCGCACCGCGCTGGTCTCCGCCAGGCGCACCCGGGTGGCGTAGTAGGGCAGGGCCTTCATGGGCATGAAGGCCACCAGATGGGGGGTGGGGTTCTTGTCGGCGAAGAGGTGGATGGCCTTCACCTGATTGGAGGGCAGGTTCACCTCCACCTCAGCGGGAACGTTGGCCCCGCTTTCGGCAATGGCCGGCATGGTGAGCTTAATGAGGTTGGAGGGGGTGAGGTCCTTAAACCCCTTGCCCAAAACTGCCTGCAGGGCCTTCTCCAGGTTGGCCAAGTCCTCGCCCTCTAAACCCTGCGCCCTTACGGGAAGCCCCGCCAAAGCCACGGCCCCGAGGGCTACGCCGGTGGTCCTTAAAAACGCTCGCCTATTCACACACACCTCCCTTGGCACACATCTGGCGCAGCTCCAAAAGGAACTGCGCCCGGGGCCGGCTGCCAAAAAGCCGGCCCACCTCTTCCCACGTCCCCTTGCGGTGGACGAGGAAGACAAAGGTGGGGGTACCCGGCACCCTATAACGCCGAGCAAGCTCCTGGCCTTCCGGGGTCTCCGTACCCACAGAGGCCACCACAAACCGGTCCTCTAGAAGCCGGCTCACCTGGAGATCGGAGAGGACGAAGGTGTTCATCTGATCGCAGTAGGGGCAATGGGGGGAATGGAAGTATACCATGACCACCCGACCGTGGGCCTGGGCCAGCTCTAGCGCCGTGCCATGGGGATACCACCGCGCAAAGTCCGGCGCGGCCAGGGTTACGGTCAGGATTAGCACCGAGAGGAGCCAGAGTACCCGGTATGCGTACATGTTATACACCGCCTGGGTACACCCAAGGACATTTGCACCCTAGCATCCCCCCTGGGGCCGTGTCAAGCTCCTTTGACACAAGATCCCCTTCTCATAGGAGTTCGCTTATATGGCCTCTTCCCCCTACCCCCCGGGGCTATACCCTTAAGAAAACCTAAAGCCCAGGCTTAGCCAGACTTGACCGTTATACCCCTTTTGGGGTAAATGATTCCCATGACCCTGCGCGAAGCCCTATCCCAGGTTCCCGACCCCCGGGCCCACAACCGCCGCTACCCCCTCTGGGGCCTGCTGGCCCTGGTTCTTTTGGCCTTCCTCTCCCGCGTGGACTCCCTGCGCGGCGTCTCCCGCTTTGCCCGCGCCAACCCCCACCTCCTCCCCCACCTGGGCCTGCGCAAGGCCCCGGGCCACACCGCCCTCACCCAACTCCTTCACCGCCTGGACCCCCAGGCCCTGGCGGAGGCCCTGGCCAAGGTCTTCCCGGGAAGGGAGCTGGAAGGGGAAAAGGTCCTGGTGGCCGACGGCAAGGTGCTGCGAGGGAGCGGGAAGGGCAAGAGCCCCCAGGTCCGCCTGGTGGAGGCCTGGGCCCTTTCCCTGGGGCGCACCCTGGCCCAGGCCAGGGCGGAGGGAAGGGAGGACAAGGCGCTTCTGGAGCTTTTGGAGCGCCTGGGGGCCGAGGGGCTTGTGGGGAAGGTGGTGGTGGGGGATGCGGGGTTTTTGTACCCCGAGGTGGCCCGCCAGGTGCGGGCAAAGGGGGGGAGTACCTCCTGGTGCTGAAGGGGAACCAGGGGGGGCTTTTGGGGTGGGTGCGTGAGGTGTTTGCGGGGATGGCGCGAGGAGCCCTGCCTGGGGAGACGCGGGCGGAGTGGGTGCGGGAGGCAGACGGGGAGGTGAGGCGGTACGAGGTGTGGGCTTCTCCGGTGTTGCCCCCGGAGGTGGCGGCCTTTCCTGGGGCCAGGCAGGCGGTGCGGCTGGTGCGGGAGGTGGTGGTGAAGGGGACGGGGGAGGTGAGGCGGACGGAGGGGTACGCGCTCACGAGCCTTGGGCCGGAGGAGGCGGACGCCCGGGTGCTGGGGGAGATTTGGGTGGGGCGATGGGGGGTGGAGAATGGTTCCTTCTGGGTGCGGGATGTGCTTTTGCGGGAGGACGCCTTTCAGGTGCGGGGGCGAGGGGGTGAGGTGCTGGCGGTGTTGCGGGCGCACTTGGTCTCGTGGTTGAACTGGAAGGGGGTGCGCCGGAAGAAGGCGGCCTTGGAGGTTTTCTCCTTCAACCCCCTGGCTGCCCTGCGGTTCCTGGGGCTCTATGCAGAATAGCGGTCAAGTCTGAGGCTTAGCCAAAGCTCTTGACAAGGGGCAAAAGGACAAAATACCCTGATACCCCGGAGGGTAAAGATGAAGCGGACCCTTATAGCTCTCCTCCTTCTCGGCAGCCTGGCTTTTGCCCAGGCGGACGGCGCCAAGGTGTATGCCCAATGCGCAGGGTGCCACCAGGCCAACGGGCAGGGGCTCCCTGGGGCCTTCCCGCCCCTGGCGGGCCACGTGGCGGAGATCCTAGGCAAACAGGGCGGGCGGGAGTACCTGATCAAGGTTCTCCTTTGGGGCCTCCAGGGCCAGATAGAGGTAAAGGGCATGAAGTACAATGGCGCCATGCCCGCCTACAACGGCCTTAAGGACGAGGAGATCGCCGCCGTCCTCAACCACATCGCCACCGCTTGGGGCGACGACAAGAAGGTCCAAGGCTTCAAGCCCTTCACCGCCGCCGAGGTCAAGGCCCTGAGGGACAAGAAGCTGACGCCCCAGAAGGTGCTGGAGGAGCGGAAGAAGCTGGGCTTGAAGTAAGGATTATCTTCCCTTGGAACCCGGGGCCTAAGGCTCCGGGTTCCTTTTTAATGAAGGGGTGCTGGAGCTTTCCCTGGAGAAGTCCTTTCCTGGCTTCCGGCTCACCCTGGAGCTCACCGCCCAAGAAGGAGAGGTTCTTTCCCTTCTGGGGCCTTCGGGAAGCGGCAAGAGCACCCTCTTGCGGCTCATCGCTGGGCTCCTGACCCCAGACCGGGGCTTCGTGCGCTTTGGGGGGTTGGACCTCACCCCCCTGCCCCCGGAAAGGCGGGGCGTGGGCTTCCTCTTTCAGGACTACGCCCTCTTCCCCCACCTCACCGTGGCGGAAAACATCGCCTTCGGCCTGGTGGAGGCCCGCTGGCCCAAGGCCGAGCGGGAAGCCCGGGTGCAAGAACTCCTGGAGCGGATGGAGCTCCTACCCCACGCCAGGAAAAGGCCCCAGGAACTCTCAGGAGGGGAGCAACAACGGGTGGCCCTGGCCCGGGCCTTGGCCCCAAGGCCAAGGCTTCTCCTCCTGGACGAACCCTTGGGGGCCCTGGACCTAAGGCTACGGGAGGAGCTCCTCTTCTTCCTCCGGAGGACCCTCCGGGGGGAGGGGGTGACCACCCTGGTGGTCACCCACGACCAGGGGGAGGCCTTCCTCCTGGCGCACCGGGTGGCGGTGCTCCGCCAAGGGCGCCTGGTCCAGGTGGGCCGGCCCGAAGAGGTCTACACCCAGCCCAAGGACGCCTGGACCGCCCGCTTCCTGGGCCACAAGAACCTTCTTTCCCCCGCGGAGAGCCAGGCCCTGGGCCTGCCCCCCAGGCCCCATCTCCTGCCCCAAGCCGCCCTGCGCCTAGGGGGAGGCCTGGAGGGGAGGGTGGAGGAGCGCCTCTTTTTCGGAAACCGGGTGGGGTTTTGGGTGCGGCTCGAGGGGGTTAGGCTTTACCTGGAGGCCCTGGAGCCTCTGCCCGACCTTCAGGAAGGGGCCAAGGTCTCCCTAAGCCTAGACCCTTCCCAGGCGGTAGCCTTGGAGGGATGAGGCGCTTTGCCCTTCTCCTAGGGGGTCCCCTCCTGGTCACCGAGGCCCTGCGGGCCCGCCTGCAAGGCTACCGCCTCCTGGCGGCGGACTCCGGCGGGCGGCACGCCCTAGCCCTGGGGCTCCCCCTGGAGCTTTGGCTAGGGGACTTTGACTCCAGCCCCCCCTGGCTCCAGCAGCTCCTTCCCGCCCCCAAGGAGGTGCTCCCCCGCGAAAAGGACCTCACGGACGGGGAGGCCTTGGTGCGGAAAGCCCTGGGGTTGGGGGCGGAGGAGGTCCTCCTCCTGGGGGGCATTGGCGGCCGGCTGGACCACACCTTGGCCCATCTGGAGCTGGCCTTTCACCTGGCGGAAAGAGGGATCAGGGTGGAGCTCACCGAGGGGCTTACCCGGGCCTTCCCCCTCCTTCCTGGGGGCCATGCCTTTCCCTTGGAAGCCGGGCGTTCCTTCAGCCTCCTGCCCTTCCCCGAAGCCACCTTGGCCCTGGAGGGAGCCCGCTGGAACCTTCCCCCTACCCCCCTTAAGGCCACCTCGCTGACCCTGGAAAACCAGGCCCTAGGGCCCATCCGGGTTCGGGTGGAGGCGGGGCGGGCGGTGCTTTACCTCTTCTGAAAAACCCCACCCCCGGAAGCCCAGCAGGGGGCCGGCCGGGAGAGGAAGGTGGCCCCGCCCCTCCTGAACCCGGACAGACACATGTGAGACTGGACGAGTAAAAATGTGGGGACCACTCCAGGAGAGAGGGGGTCCCCACGGATGCAGCTTACCACGGTTGGCAAAGAGGTTTTGCGGGGAGCGCGCAGACTTGACCGCTATTCTGCATAGAGCCCCAGGAACCGCAGGGCAGCCAGGGGGTTGAAGGAGAAAACCTCCAAGGCCGCCTTCTTCCGGCGCACCCCCTTCCAGTTCAACCACGAGACCAAGTGCGCCCGCAACACCGCCAGCACCTCACCCCCTCGCCCCCGCACCTGAAAGGCGTCCTCCCGCAAAAGCACATCCCGCACCCAGAAGGAACCATTCTCCACCCCCCATCGCCCCACCCAAATCTCCCCCAGCACCCGGGCGTCCGCCTCCTCCGGCCCCAGGCTCGTGAGCGCGTACCCCTCCGTCCGCCTCACCTCCCCCGTCCCCTTCACCACCACCTCCCGCACCAGCCGCACCGCCTGCCTGGCCCCAGGAAAGGCCGCCACCTCCGGGGGCAACACCGGAGAAGCCCACACCTCGTACCGCCTCACCTCCCCGTCTGCCTCCCGCACCCACTCCGCCCGCGTCTCCCCAGGCAGGGCTCCTCGCGCCATCCCCGCAAACACCTCCCGCACCCACCCCAAAAGCCCCCCCTGGTTCCCCTTCACCACCAGGAGGTACTCCCCCCCTTTGCCCGCACCTGGCGGGCCACCTCGGGGTACAAAAACCCCGCATCCCCCACCACCACCTTCCCCACAAGCCCCTCGGCCCCCAGGCGCTCCAAAAGCTCCAGAAGCGCCTTGTCCTCCCTTCCCTCCGCCCTGGCCTGGGCCAGGGTGCGCCCCAGGGAAAGGGCCCAGGCCTCCACCAGGCGGACCTGGGGGCTCTTGCCCTTCCCGCTCCCTCGCAGCACCTTGCCGTCGGCCACCAGGACCTTTTCCCCTTCCAGCTCCCTTCCCGGGAAGACCTTGGCCAGGGCCTCCGCCAGGGCCTGGGGGTCCAGGCGGTGAAGGAGTTGGGTGAGGGCGGTGTGGCCCGGGGCCTTGCGCAGGCCCAGGTGGGGGAGGAGGTGGGGGTTGGCGCGGGCAAAGCGGGAGACGCCGCGCAGGGAGTCCACGCGGGAGAGGAAGGCCAAAAGAACCAGGGCCAGCAGGCCCCAGAGGGGGTAGCGGCGGTTGTGGGCCCGGGGGTCGGGAACCTGGGATAGGGCTTCGCGCAGGGTCATGGGAATCATTTACCCCAAAAGGGGTATAACGGTCAAGTCTGGGGGAGCGCGGAAGGCCCGGGAACTCCAAGAGGCCGGGGCCGGCGATCCCACGGTTCAGGAGCGCTTACGGAAGCTCAAACAGGTGGAGGCGCTCAGGAAATACCGGGTGGGCTGGCCCGAGATCCAGGAGCTTTTGGGGATCAGCCGGGCCACCTATTACCGCTGGCGGAAACGCCTCAAGGAAGAGGGCCTTGCCGGTCTTAAGCCTCGGTCAAGACGTCCTCAGCGCTTGCGGAGGAGGATTTACTGGTCTTCCGATCTGCTGATCCGGGTGGAAGCCCTAAGGAAGGAGAACCCCACCTGGGGCCGCTGGCCGATTTGGCTGACCCTAAGGAAGGAGGGCTTTGCGGTGAGCGAGCGCACCGTGGGGCGGATCCTGGCCTACCTTGAAGGGAGCGGACGCGTGGAGAGCGTGGCCAGTTTTTTGGCCAGGAGGGGAAGGGGAAAGGGAAGGGGAAGACCCAGGAGGCCCTATGCGCAAAGGAAGCCCAAGGGATACGAGGTGGGTCACCCTGGCGACCTTATCCAGGTGGATACCCTCACCGTGACCCTGGGCCCTGGGGAGACGATCCAGCACTTCTCGGCCGTCGACCTCTTCACCCGTTTCTCCCTTGCGGAAGTCCACACCCGAGCCACGGCCAACCTGGCGGCCAGCTTTCTTGCCCGCCTGATGGTGCAAGCGCCTTTTCCTATCCGTGCGGTGCAGGTGGATGGGGGCAGCGAGTTTATGTCCGATTTTGAGGAGGTCTGTGAACGTTTGGGCGTTAAGCTCTTCGTTCTTCCTCCGAGGAGCCCCAAGCTCAATGGTCACGTGGAGCGGATGCAGCGGACCTTTAGGGATGAGTTCTACACACGGCCGTTGCCTTCACAGATCCCCGAGCTCCAAAGGGAGCTTGACGCCTACCTGGACCACTACAACCGCCGGCGACCCCACCGGGCCTTGGGGGGCCTGGCCCCTTTAGAGTACCTGGCTAGAATACGGGGGGAGGCGGTCCCCACAGAGTCTCAAATGTGTTGACCGACTACACCTCCTTGACAGGGCAAAGGGGGAAGGCTAGACTAGCCTTTGGCGCTTGGGCCGCTAGCTCAACCGGTAGAGCAACCGACTCTTAATCGGTGGGTTACAGGTTCGAGTCCTGTGCGGCCCACCAAACGACCCCGGGGAACCCCCGGGGTTTTCCGTTACCATGGGGCCCATGAGGCTCCCCCGAACCCCTTTGGACCTATTGGACCTGGACCTCCCCCGGGGCGAACCCTGGGGCTACGCCTTTGCCCAAAGCCTCCTCCAAGCCCCCTGGGCCTGGCGCGCCTTGCGGCCCACCCCGGGGCTTTTGCAACTCATGGGGCAGGACCTCGAGGCCCTCTCCCGGGAACTGGAGGAGAGGCGAAGGGCGTACCCCTTGTCCGACCTGGGGGAACGCCCCCCCCACCCCGCCGAGGAGGAGGCCTTGGCCGCCCTCCTCGCCCGCAACCCCGAGGCCCTGGCCCGGGTGCTTCAGGCCCATGGCCCCTACCCCTTCGCCCTCCACCGGGCCTTCCGCTTCGGGGGGGAGGTGCGCCCCCTGCCCCAGCCCCGCCTGCCCCGGGAGGGGGAGCTCATCGGCTACGAGGCCCAGCTCCAGGCCCTGGAGGCCAACGCCAGGCGCTTTCTCTCCGGCAAACCCGCCCTGCACACCCTCCTTTACGGGGCCCGGGGCACGGGCAAGAGCACCGCGGCCAAGGGCCTCCTGCGCCTTCCCGAAGCCCGCATGGTGGAGGTGGAGCCTAAGGCCTTGGCCCACCTGGAAAGCCTCCTGGAGCGGCTTGCCCTCCTCCCCCACCGCTTCTTCCTCTTCCTGGACGACCTCTCCCTGGACCCCGAGGAGGAGGCTTTCCACCACCTGAAGGCCCTCCTGGAGGGAAGCCTCGAGGGGCCCCCGGAGAACGTCCTCCTCCTGGCCACCTCCAACCGCCGCCACCTGGTGCGCAGGACCGGGGAAAACCCGCTTCCCGGGGAAGATCCCCAGGCCTGGGACGCCCTCCAGGACACCCTGGCCCTCTCCGAGCGCTTCGGCCTGGTCCTCACCTTCCCGCCCTTTGACAAGGGCCTTTTCCTGCGGGCGGTGGCCCACCACCTGGGCCGCCCCCTGACCCCGGAAGAGGAAAGGAAGGCCCTCCGCTTCGCCCTACAAAAGGGCTTCTCCGGGCGCGTGGCCCGGCAGTTCGCCCAAAGCCTGCTCTAAGTACCCCGTCGTGGCCTAAGCCACGACGGGGGCCCCAGAAAAGCGTTGACCAGCGCCCTTCTTCCCTTGCGGCAACCTCCACGCAGCGGCTCTTAGAGCCCAGCGTACCTCAAGGCCGCCTCCACGAAGCCCGCGAAGGGAGGCGAGGGGCGCATGGGGCGGCTCTTGAACTCCGGGTGGCTCTGGAGGCCCAGGAAGAAGGGGTGGTCCTTGAGCTCAATGGCCTCCACCAGCCCCGCCCCCCGGCCCCGCATGCCCGGGGTGGTGGCGGAGATGACCAAGCCCGCCCGCTCCAGGCCGTCCACGTAGAGGGGGTTCACCTCGTAGCGGTGGCGGTGGCGTTCCAGGACCTCCTCCTTCCCGTAGAGGCGGTGGAGGAGGGTGCCGGGGCGGATGCGCATGGGCCAGTCCCCCAGGCGCATGGTGCCCCCCAGGCCCTCCACCTCCAGCTGCTCGGGCATGAGGTCAATGACCGGGTGGGGGGTATAGGGGTCAAACTCCGTGGAGTTGGCCCCCGAAAGCCCCGCCACGTTCCGGGCAAACTCAATGACCGCAATCTGCAGGCCCAAGCAGATGCCCAGGTAGGGGATCTTGCGCTCCCTGGCGTACTGGGCCGCCCGCACCTTGCCCTCGATGCCCCGCACCCCAAAGCCCCCCGGGACCAGGATGCCCGCCACGTCCCGGAAGGCCTCCTCCAGGTCCCCCCCCTCCAGGGCCTCGGCATCCACCCACTTCACCTCTACCCGGGCCCGGTTCTTGATGCCCGCGTGCTTCAGGGCCTCGAGGAGGGAAAGGTAGGCGTCCGGCATCTTCACGTACTTCCCGGCGATGGCGATCCGCACCGTGCGCTCGGGGTGCTTGAGGACCCGCACCGCCTCTTGCCAGAAGGAGAGGTTGGGGAAGACGGGCTCGAGGCCCAAGGCCCTTTCCACCGCCCGGCCCAGGCCCTGCTCCTCCAGGAGGAGGGGCACCTCGTAGAGGTGCTCCACGTTGGGGCTAGAGAAGACGTGCCCCGGGCGCACGTTGGTGAAAAGGGCCACCTTCTTGCGCACCTCCTCCGGCACCGGCTTCACCGAGCGCAGGACCACGGCGTCCGGCTGGATGCCCACGCTCCTCAGCGTGGCCACGGAGTGCTGGGTGGGCTTGGTCTTGAACTCCTCGCTGGTCTCCAGGTAGGGGACCAGGGTGAGGTGGATGTAGAAGGTGTTGGCCTCCCCCTCGTCAAAGCGGAACTGGCGGATGGCCTCCAGGAAGGGCAGGCTTTCCATGTCCCCCACCGTGCCCCCCACCTCCACCACCACCACCTCGGCCTCCTGCTCCCCCGCCACCTTGCGGATGCGCTCCTTGATCTCGTCGGTGATGTGGGGGATCACCTGCACCGTCTGGGAGAGGTACTCCCCCCGGCGCTCCTTCTGGATGACGGAAAGGTAGATCTGGCCCGTGGTGAGGTTGTTGCCCCGGGAGAGGTCCAGATCCAAGAAACGCTCGTAGTGGCCGATGTCCAGATCGGTTTCCGCCCCGTCGGCGGTGACGAAGACCTCCCCGTGCTCGTAGGGGCGCATGGTGCCCGCGTCCACGTTCACGTAGGGGTCAATCTTGATGGCCGTGACCCGGTAGCCCCGGGCCCGGAAGAGGGCCCCCAGGGAGGAGGTGAGGATGCCCTTCCCCAGGCTGGACACCACACCCCCGGTCACGAACACGTACTTTCTCGGCCTTGGCCTGCTCTCGGAAACCCCGTTCACGGGACCTTAGCCTACCACATCTGGCAAAAGGGGCTAGGGTTATGGTAGAGTTTTCTTTGGCGTTCTTGCGGGGTCCCCCGATCCCCCGGCAAGAACAGGGTGTATCGCTAAGGAGGGCCCTGGAAATGCAGCCCAAGACGTACGTGCCGGAAAAGATTGAACCCCGGTGGGTTCTCATTGACGCCGAGGGCAAGACCCTGGGGCGGCTCGCCACCCAGATCGCCACCCTCCTCCGGGGCAAGCATCGCCCCGACTGGACGCCCAACATGGCCATGGGCGACTTCGTGGTGGTGGTGAACGCCGACAAGATCCGCCTCACGGGCAAGAAGCTGAAGCAGAAGATCTACACCCGGTATAGCGGCTACCAGGGGGGGCTTAAGGAGATCCCCGCGGAGAAGATGCTGGCCACCCACCCCGAGAGGGTGCTGGAGCACGCGGTGAAGGGCATGCTCCCCAAGGGGCCCTTGGGCCGGAGGCTCTTTAGGCGCCTCAAGGTCTACGCCGGCCCCACCCACCCCCATCAGGCCCAGAAGCCGGTGAAGCTGGAGGTCAAGTGATGGAGCAGTACTACGGCACCGGAAGGCGTAAGGAGGCGGTGGCTCGGGTTTTCCTCCGGCCCGGTAGCGGCAAGATCACCGTGAACGGCCAGGACTTCCAAGACTATTTCCAGGGTCTGGTGCGGGCGGTGGCGGCCCTGGAGCCCCTTAGGGTGGTGGACGCCCTGGGGCGCTTTGACGCCTACATCACCGTGCGGGGGGGCGGCAAGAGCGGCCAGGTGGACGCCATCAAGCTGGGGGTGGCCCGGGCCCTTCTCCGCTACAACCCCGACTACCGCGCCAAGCTCAAGCCCTTGGGCTTCCTCACCCGGGACGCCCGCGTGGTGGAGCGCAAGAAGTACGGCAAGCACAAGGCCCGCCGCGCACCCCAGTACTCCAAGCGCTAGGGCAGACCTCCCTGGACCCCCGGGGGCACCTCCCCGGGGGTCTTCCCCTCTTCCAGCTCCCGGAGGGCCTCCCGCAGCTCCTCGGGGGTAAAGGGGTGCACCCTTTGCGGGCGCAGGTACACGAGCCGGGCCTCGGCCTCCACCCCCCAGGCCCGGCGGACGGCCTCCCAGTAGAGGGCGAGCTGGAGGCGGTAGGCCTCGGGGCGCACCTCCCGGTCGGTCTTGTAGTCGTCCAGGTACCACCGCCCCCCCACCCGGTAAAGGCGGTCCAGCACCCCGTACCAGACGGTGCCGGAAAGGGGCAGGACCAGGGGAAGCTCGGCGTGGTCCTCCTCCCGGGCCTCGAGGGGCGGAAGCGCCCTCCCCAGCATGCCCCGGTGGTTCCGAAGGAGGAGGCGCACCTCGGCCAGGAGGCGCGCCCGCTCCCCCTCGGCGAAGGGCAGGGCCACCTCCTGCAGGAGGAGGGCCCCCATGGCCCCCTCGTCCTCCGGGTCCAGGTTCCGGGCCAGGGCGTAGTGCACCAGGGTGCCCAGGGCCCGGGCGAACTTCGGCAACACCTCCCCCTCCATGGCCTCGGCCAGGGGCAAGGGCTCCCCTTCCGCCTTGCGGTGGGCGCTGGGGGAATACACCGGGGGAAAGGGCTTGGGTGCCAAGGCCAAGGAGGCGTAAGGGGCGGGAGGGGGCAGAACCCCAGGCCCCGGGGAAGGGGGCGGCAAGGCGCCCCCTGAGGGGTGGAGCCGCACCCGGGGATCCCGGGAGTCCGGACCCAGGCCCAAGTCCATGAGGGCCTTGGCCCAAGGGCCCGGGTGGGCCGAGCTGCTCCCCGTGAGCAAAAGGACATCCCGGGCCCGGGAAAGGGCCACGTAAAGAAGCCTCAAGGCCTCCTCCTCCGCCGCCTCCTTCAGGGCCTGCCTCACCTGGGGATAGGCCGGGGTGCCCCTCAGGGCCACCTCCCCCCCAAGCCCCACCAAAAGGGGCTCCTCCCGGGAGAACTCCCCCCGGGAAAGGTCAAAGACCCCCACCACCGGCCATTCCAGCCCCTTGGCGGCGTGGACGGTGAGGACGTTCACCCCCTCGCTCCCCTCGGGAAGCTCGGCGGCCTCGGGATCCTGCGCCCGCGCCCTTAGCCACTCCAAAAGGGCCTCAAGATCAGGGAAGCGCTCGGAGGCGGCCAGAAGAAGCAGGGTGTCCAGGTTGGTGCGGGCTCTGGCGGAAAGCCGCTTGAGGAAAGTCTCGTCCCGCACCAGGGTCTTGAGGGCCTCGAGGGGCCGCTTCCCCGCCAGCTCCCTCAGCCAGCCCAGGCGGCCCTTCACCTCCGGGGGCAGGTGGTCCAGGGGGTTGGGCTGCCGAAGGGCCTCCTCCACCTGCCCCAGGTCCAGGCCCAGGAAAGGACCCCGGAGGAAGGCCAAGAGGGAAAGGCGTTCCTCCGGGGAAAAGGGCCCCTCCAAAAGGGCCACCTTCAGGGCATGGTACACGTCCCGCACCTCTGGCCGCCTAAAGAAGCTGCGCCCCCTGCGGATCCCATACGGCACCCCGAGGGCGCGGAAAGCCCGCTCCAGGTGGGGAAGGCTGCTGCGGCTTCGCACCAAGACCGCCATATCCCCAAAAGCGTAGCCCTCCTCCCTGAGGGCCAGAAGCCTGCGGGCCAGCACCCCCGCCTCCTCCTCCCGCTTCGCCTCCAGCTGCCCCTCCCCCACCACCCAGTGAACCTCCACACGCCCTTCCCCCTCGCGCCGGGGCTGCACCTGCACCCCTTCCGGACCCGGGAAGAACTTCTCCACAAAGGCGTTTAAAAAGGCGGCCAGCCCCGGGGCGTGGCGGAAGGTCTCCCCCAAAAGACGCACCTCGGCCCTCGCCAAGGCCTGGCGGAAAACCTCCACCCGGGCGTTGCGGAAAAGGTAGATGGACTGCTTGGGGTCCCCCACGGCCACCACCCTGGCCCCCGCCTCCTCCAGGGCCTGGAAAAACCGCGCCTGCAAGGGGTTTACATCCTGGTACTCGTCCAGGAAGATATGGGGAAACCGCTCCACCACCCGCTTAACCGCCTGGGGGTTTTCCAGGAGGCGGAGGGCGTGGGCCTCCAGGTCCGAGGGCCCCAAGAGGTCCAGGGTGCGCGCCCGATACCTCCTGAGGGCCTCTTGGAAAAGGGCCCAGACCCCCTCCGCCCCCGGTAAGGGCGTGAAGGCCGTCGCCAGGGAGCGCTTCTTGTACAGGCCCTGCAGGGCGTCCAGAAGCTCCCCCTCCTGCCCGGGGTCCAGGCCCTTTAGGTAGAGGAGGCTCCGGGCTTCCTCCAGGAAAAGGGCCTCGGCAAGGAACTCGTCCAAGACGTTGAAGTCGGGGTCCAGGGAGAGGAAGGGGGCGGTGTGGCGGAGGGCCTCCGCCATGAAGCCGTGGATGGTGGTGAAAAGGGCGCCATAGAGTTCCCGCTGGGCCAAGTGCCAATGCATGGAGGGTGCCGCCATGGGCAGGGAAGCGGGGCGATGCCCAAAGCCTTTCTGGGGTCCCGGGGCACTTATCCCCGCCTCCCCGTCCCCAAGGGCCCTCACCTCCTCCAGGATGCGTTCCCTGAGCTCCTCCGCCGCCTTGCGGGTAAAGGTGAGGGCGGCCATGCGCCTTAGGGGTACCCCCTGGCGCAGGAGGGCGAAAAGCTCCTGCACCAGGGTGTGGGTCTTCCCCGTGCCCGCCGAGGCCACGTAGAGCCTCACACGTCCTCCTTTCGGCAGAGGTCCTGAAGGCCGCAGGTGAAGCAGTGGGGGCCAGGCCGTGGGGAAAACCCCCCCATCCCCCAGCGGCGGAGGGCCTCGTCCACCTGCGGGCGCACCTCCTCCACCTGAGGGAGCCTCTCGCCCCTTCGGTAGGGGTTCTTGCGGTATGGGCGGGGCTCCCCCAGAAAGGCCCAGGTCCAGAGGTAAACCTCCCTAACCTCTTCCCTCTGCAAGAAGGCCCAAAGGGCATACCACTCCGTCCAGCGGTGCCGGGGGCCCAGGTCCGGATCCTTCCCTGGGGGAAGGAGGCGGTAAAGGTGGACCACCCGGCCCCCCTCTTCCCGGCGCACCCCGTCCAGGCGCAGGGCGAACCTCTTCCCCGGCCAACGCACCCAAAAGCTCATGGCCTGAAGGAGGTCCTCATGGGCCTTGAGCCAAGGGCCCACCCGTGGGTCGGCCAGGAGCCTGTCCCACCCCTCGGGCAGGAGGTGCCAGCCCAAGGCCCCATCCTCCGCCCGGAGGGGGAAGCGCTCCAGGTAAGCCCGGAAGGGGCACTCCCCGTGGCGGCGGAGCACCTCCAGGTGGGCGGGGGGGGCGCTGGAGGTGGGCAAAGGGGCGGCAAAGGGCTCCTCCGGCAGGGCCTCGAGGCGGCTTGCCGGGGGCAAGGGCTCGGGCCTCACCCCCCGCTCCAGGGGCGCGTGGGCCCCTGAGGGCCCCGCCTCTGGGTAGAGCAGGAAGACCTCCTCCCCCCGGGTGGACACCTCCTCCCAAAAAAGGGGGTCAAGGCCCTTGAGGCGCCGGGGTAGCCCCTTCAGGAAACCCCTTTCCCTAAGCTCCTCCAGGAGGAAGTAGTCCTCCCGCTCCCGCAAGCTGTACCGCCCCGCCACCCAGTCCAGCACATAAGCCCTTCTCGCCCGGATACCCAGGGCCCTTAAGGGGGGAAGCAGGGCCACCCCCCGGTTGGGCTCCGGGGGAAGGCTTTCGTCCAGCAAAAGGCTCCGCCACCAGGCCAAAGGGTTTCCCGCATCCGCCCTTAAGGCCAGGCGGAGGCGGAGGAGAAAGGGCTCCTTGGCCGAAACCCCAAGCCGCTCCAGGACCTCCTCCTCCCAGGCCAAGGGGTCGGGCCCCGGGGTGCGGAGCTCCTGGAAGGCCCTCCATTCCTCGCCAAGCCCCTCCCGCTCCGCCAAGGCCCCCAAGGCCTCCTCCCCCACCAGGCCCAGCCTCAAGGCCTTCCTCCCCAAGGCGGCAAACCCCAGGGCCAAGAGGTCCCGCCCCGTGGGGAAGGGGTTCAAAAGGGCCAAAACCCGCTCTCCCTCCTCGGTCTCCCCCAGGGCCCTCTCCCGGCCGTCGTAAAGGGGGAGGCCGTACTCGTCCTTGAGGAGGAGGAGCCCCCCGATGCGCTCCTCCGGGGCCACCACCAGCACCTCCCAAGGGTCCAGCCCCTCCCCGCCCATCTCCCTTGGGGCCAGGGCCCGCTTCAAGGCCCTGAGGAGATGGCGGGTTTCCTCCACGGGGTTGGCCAGGGCCCAGACCTCCTTCCTGACGGGCCTAGGGGGAAGCTCCCGCCAGGGCTCCAGCCCCTCGGGAAGGAGCTCCAGGGTGAGAAGGACGGGCACCTCCCGGGCCAGGCGCCTTAGGAAGCGCAGGTCCAAAGGCCCCACCTCCCGGAAGCCGTCCACCACCACCAGATCCGGCCTGGGAAAGAGGCGAAGGGGCGCGCGGCCCGCCCGGTGGCGGACGTCGTCGTAGTCCAGCGCCTTTCCCTTCAGGCGCTCGTAGGTGAGGTAGACCCGCCTGAGCCGCCCCGCCTCCCCCTCCTTGGGCAGGGCGAAGGGGGAGAGGCCATAGCGCTTGAGTTCCGCAATGGCCCGGGCGAAAAGCCGGGCCTCCCCCGGGGCGATCCCCTCCCCCTGGAGGCTCCTCAAGGCCTCCCCCACCAGGGCCACCCTTCCCGCCCCGGGAAGCAAGGGGCCAAGCCGGCCCGCCTCGGCCAGGACCCGGTAGTAGAGGGCCTGGAAGGACAAAAACTCCAGGCCCAGCACCGCCCCCTGGGCCCCGAACAGGCGGTACACGTAGGCCCTTTGGTGGGGCAAGCCCACCCAGTAGACCCTTCCCCTCCGCCCCAAGACCTCCAAGGCCCATTCCCGGGCCAAGGTGGTCTTCCCCGAGGCAGGGGGGCCCAGGAGGGGATAGAGGCCGGGCTTCATACGGGGACAGTTTAAAACCCAAGGGGCTTTGGGCCTAAACGGGGCTAGGCGACCCAGGGGCAAAGGCCCTGCCCAAGCGCGCAGGCCACCCCGGGGCACCTAAGGGGCACGCTGGGAGGGGTCCGGGTATGGAAGGGCGTTCCCGGGAGGGAGGGGCAAGGGGGTGAGGTCCAGGCCTAGGCGCAACACCCCCACCACCCGCCCCCGGTGGAGGACGAAGCAACGGTACTCCCCCGGCAGGGCCACCACCCGCCGGGCCAGGGAAAGCTCCTGCAGAAAGAAAAAGGGGCGCATCCGCACGGGCTTTCCCCGGATGGGGCCCATGTGGGGCATGGGCCTACCCCCCTCGAGGGCCAAGAGGAGGAGGGGGCTCTCCTTGGCCGCCCTGCCCAGGACCAGGACCAGGGTATCCCCTTCCCGGTAGAGGGCCTGGACCTCGAGGGTCCGCACCACCGCAAAGCACCGCTCCCGCACCTCCTCCGGGGGAGGGCCTAAACCCCAGGGGCCTTCCTCCCCCCGGGCCCAGCCCCCGAGGGCCAGAAGGAGGAAGACCCCAAGCCACCGCATCCTTCCCAGTTTGACCGATCTGGCCTTAGGCCCTTTCTCGCCCATACCCGCCCCGGGATGGGGCTTAACGGGGTCCCCACCCTGGCTTGGCCAGGGTGGGGTTAAGTACCCCGCCGGGGCTTACGCCACGACGGGGACCCCAGAAAGGCTTTGGGCATCGCCCTTCTTCCCTGCCTATGGCGGCAACCTCCACCCATCGGCACTTAGAAGCCCCGCTCCGCCGAGATCAGGGCCAAGGCCGCCCGGGCCAGCAGGAAGGCCCGGTCAGGCTCCTTGGAAAGCCTATTCTTGGCCTCGGCCACCAGGTCCTTCACCAGGCTGTCCTGGGCCCGGTAGTAGGCCAGTTCCTTCTCCGCCCGGTCCACCGCCGCTTGGGCCCCTTGGGCCAGCCTGGCCTGGGGGGCTACCGCGCGGGGAGGCTGGCCCATGGCGCCCCTATCCCACCGCCCATGCCCCCAACCATGGTGCAGGCCCATCCCCATGCGGGGAGCGGCAGGCACCTTTGCCCGCACCTGGAGCTCCCCTTGGGCCGCCCGGAAGAGGAGGAGGGCCGCCTGGGCCTCACGGGCCGCCTTGAAGTAGGCCTTGGCCTCGTAGCTCTTCTCCGCCCGGGCCTTCACCTCCTTGGCCCAGGTGAGGAACTTCTCCTCACCCGTGGCGGTTTGCGCCACCGCCTGGAGCCGGGCCAAGGCCGCCGAGGCCACCGCCGCCTGCCGGTAGTCCACCCCTTGGGCCAGGGAAAGGCCCGCCAAAAGGAACATCACGCCCAACAACCCTTTGCGCATACCCTCACCTCCAAGGAATCAGGCTAGCCCCCCTTCCCAAAGGGCGCACCGGGGGAAACCTTAAGGGAAGCCAAAGGCAGGTAGAGCCCCACCGCCGCCCCGCCCCGGTTCTCCACCCTCGCCCTGCCCCCGTGGGCCCGGGCCACCGCCGCCACCAGGGCCAGGCCCAAGCCCGTGCCCTTCCCCCCGTGCACGAAGGGTTCCAGGGCCCGGGGCAGGAGGGCCTCGGGGAAGCCGGGGCCGGCGTCCACCAGCCAGAGCCAGACCCCTTCCCCCTCGCGGTGGAGCTCGGCCCGCACGGGGGGTTTTCCGTGGCGACGGGCGTTTTCCAGGATGTTCTCCACCGCCAAAGCCAGAAGCTCCGGGTCGGCCAGGACCACCCCTTCCCCCGCCACCGCCACCCCCCGCTCCTCCAGGAAGGCCCTAAGGTCCAGGGGCCTGGGGCTTAGGGGGGAGGCCTCGAGGCGGGAAAGCCGGAGGAGGCCCGAAAGGAGGGCCTCCATGCGCTCCGCCTCCCGCCAAGCCCCCTCCAGGGCCCTTGGCTCGGGGACCCGCCGGAGCACCTCCAGGTACCCCTTTAGGGCGGTGAGGGGGGTGCGGAGCTCGTGGGAGGCGTGGCGGGCGAAGCGGCGGGCCGCCTCCTCCTTCTGCGAAAGCTCCCGCAAAAGCCCCTCCACCTGGGCCAGGCGGCGGTTCAGGGCCTCCACCAGGGGCCGGAGCTCCCGGAGGCCAGGGTCGGGCAGGGGGCTGAGGTCCTCGGGGGGACGGAGGGCAAGGAGGCGGGCCAGGCCCTCCAGGGGCCGGAGGGCCAGGGAGAGGCCCAAAGCAAAGAGGAGGAAGACCCCAAGGAGCACCCCCCCGCCCCAGGTGGCGTACAGCCCCAGAAGCCGCCGCCCAAGCCCCGCAACCCCTTCCAAGGGCACCGCCAGCCCAAAGCCCCCACCCGCCTGGGGCAGGGCCACGTACAGCGTCCCCCGCCACACCCCTTGGTAAGCCCGCCCCTCCGCCAAAAGCGCGGGGAGGTCCGGGGGCAGGGGGGGCGGGGGCTCCTCGGTGAAGGCCACACCCCCCTCCCCCACCACGAACCCCGTCCCGCCCCCGTAGACCTGGGCCAGGCGGAAAAGCTCCAAGAGGAGGGCTTCCTCCTCCCTCGGGCCCTCCTCCCCTAGGAGGTAAAGCCGGGTGAAGAGGGCCCTCCGCAGGTCCTCGCTGGCCGCCCGTTCCGCCTCCTTGGCGGAGAGGAAGGCCAAGGGAAAGGCCAGGGCCAGAAGGGCCAGGAAGAGGAGGAGGAAAAGCCTCCCCCTAAGGGAGGAAAAGGCGGTAGCCATGGCCGCGCACCGTCTGGATGGGATTGGGCTCCCCCAGGGCCTTCCTCAGGAGGGAAAGGTGCACCTCCAAGGTGGCGGGCTCCACCTCCTCCCCCCAGACCCGGAGCATCAGGGCCCCCTTGGGGATCACCTCCTCCGGGGCCTCCAAAAAGGCCTTCAGGAGCAGGAAGGCCTTGGGGGAAAGCTCCAGGCGCCTCTCCCCCCGGTAGGCCTCCATGCGCTTGGGGTAGAGGCGGAGGTCCTTGTAGGCCAGCACCTCCTCCTTGCGGTGGACCCGGCGGTGGAGGGCCTCGAGGCGGGCCAGAAGCTCGGAGAGGCTGTAGGGCTTCACCAGGTAGTCGTCCGCCCCCTCCTTCAGGCCCTTCACCCGCCACTCCACCGCATCCAAAGCGGTGAGCATCAGCACGGGCACCTCCGAGCGGGCGCGGATATCCTTAAGCAGGGAAAAGCCATCCCTTTCGGGCAGGAGCACGTCCAAGACCACCACCTCCGCCCAGGAGAGGAGGTCCAAGGCCTCCTTTGGGCTTTCCGTGGCCCTGACCTCGTGCCCCTCGAGGGAAAGCCCCAGCTCCAAGGCCTCCCGCACCCCTGGGTCGTCCTCCACCAGAAGCACCCTCATGCCGGGTTCCGCCAAAGGGAGAGGCTCCGCACCGGGGCGTACGCCTCCAAAGGCGGCAGGGCCTCCCCGGTCTTCAGGTCTATGCGGTGGATGCGGCTCGCCCCGCGCCGGGCGGCGTAGAGGATGCCCCCGAAGGGCAAAAGCTCCACCAGGCTCATCCGGTCCTCCCCTTCCAAAAGGGGTAGGGCATAGGAGGCGAGGAGGGACCCGGCCAGATCCACCACCCGCACCTTGGCCGCCTCCACATCGTAGAGGTAAAGCCTCTCCCCTTCCACCCCCACCCCGCCCAGGAGCCTGAGCTCCTCGCTCTCCTTAGAGCGGCGGAAGGCATAGCGGGATAAATAGCGGCCATCCAAGGAAAGGCGCTGCACCTGCCGGTTTCCATAATCCAGCACGAAGAGAAACCCGGAAGAAGCCACCAGGCCCTTGGGATCCTGGAAGGTGCCCCGCCCCATCCCTTGGCCACCAAAGCGCTCCTGGTACCTCCCCTTTAAGTCCAGCCGGCTCACCGTGGCGGTCTCCGAGTCCAAAACGAAAAGGCTACCGTCAGCCACCGCCAGGGCCACGGGGAAGAGGAACTCCCCCGGCTTCATGCCATAGGGCCCGGTGGAAAGGAGCAACTCCCCTTCCGGGGAAAACCGGTGAAGGAGCTTGGCCCCATGTTCAAACACCGAGATCCAGATGCCCCCCTCCCCATCCGCGGCCACGGAAAGGGGAGGGGCCGGGAAGAAGCCTGGGCCCGAGCCGATGCCGGAAATGAGCCGAGCCGCGGTGCCGGAAAGGTCCAGAAGCCGCACCGTGCCCTTTTTGGCCTCCACCCCCACCAGGAGGTAGAAGGGATGGGGCAAGCCCTTTTCCTCCTCCCAGGAACCGGAGAGGACCTGGATCACCTCGTCCAAGGAAGGCCGCTTGGCTGGGTCCTTCTCCAGCATCTTCAAAACCAGGTCAGAGAGAACCTGGGGGATCTGGGGGTTGAGCTGCTTGGGAGGGGTGGGCACCTGGAAGATCTGCTGGTGGATCACGGTCTCGTACCCCCCGGTGAAGGGGGGCTGGCCGGTTAGGGCCTCGTAGAGGACGATGCCCAGGGAGTAGATGTCCGAGCGGTGGTCCAGCTTCTGCCCCTTAGCCTGTTCGGGGCTCATGTAAACCGGGGTGCCGATCCGGGCCCCGGTGATGGTGAGGCGGGTGAGGACCTTGCCGGCGGCGATGCCGAAATCCATGAGGCGCACCCCCCGGGGGTCCACCCCGTCCTCCCTTAGGGCCCCCTTGAGGACCATGATGTTGCCCGGCTTGATGTCCCGGTGGACGATGCCCTGGGCGTGGATGTGCCTGAGGGCGTCCGCCACCCGGGCCAGGATGGCCGCCGCCTGCCTAAGGGAAAGGCGCCTTTCCTCAATGAGCTTGTCCAGCCCTTCCCCTTCCAGGAACTCCATGGCGATGAAGTGCACCCCATCCACCTGGCCGTGGTCGTAGACCTTGACGATGTTGGGGTGGTCCATCTTGGCCAAGACCTCCGCCTCCCGGTGGAAGCGGCGCACAAAGCGGGGGTCACCCACAAAGCGCTCCTGGGGCACCTTGAGGGCCACCAGGCGGCCCGTTTTCTTGTCCTTGGCCTTGTAGACGGTGGCCATGCCCCCCACCCCCACCTTCTCCAGGATCTCGTACTGCTTTCCCAGAGCCCGGGCCTCCTCGGTGGTTTTGGAGGCGGTGGAGGCCCGGGCCTGGGTACGGGGGCGCCTTGGGGCCCGCCGCCGGGAACCCAGGTAGACCCTAGGTGCCGCCATGACCCCCAGGCCCAGGAGAAGCCAGGGGAAAACCGCCTCCGCCCGTACCCCCGTAGCCCAGGCGGCCCCCGAGAGGAAGGCCAGGAGGAACCAAAGGGGCCAAGGGAAGAGGCGTGAGGCCAAGGCGGCGGTAAGGAGCACCAGGAGAAAAGCCAATAGCCCCTGCATCACTCCACCCGTAAGGCGATGGCGGTCACGTTATCGTCCCCGCCCCGGCGCAAGGCCTCGGCCAGGAGGCCCTCGAGGCTCCCCTGCAGGTCCTTCCCCAAGACCCACTCCTCCTCAGGGACCAGGCCGTAGAGCCCATCCGTGACCAAAAGCACCCCTTCCCCTGGGGCGAGGCGCACCTCCCTCAGGTCAAAGCGGGCCTCGGGCAGACCCAAGGCCCGGGTGAGGATGTTGCGGTAGGGATGGCGCTCCGCCTCGGTGGGGGTGAGAACCCCCTCCCTCACGCGCTCCGCCACCCAGGAGTGGTCCTCGGTGAGCCGTTTCAGCCCCCTGGGGGTGAGGTGGTAAGCCCGGGAATCCCCGATATGCCCCACCACCCCCTCCTTGAGCCAGTCCGCATAGAGAAAGGCGGTGAGGGTGGTGCCCATACCCCTTTTCCCCAACCTTTCCGCCTCCTTCTCCACCCGCCTGGCCGCCAGGGTAAAGGCCTTTTCCATCACCTTGGCCAGGCCCACCGCCGGCCGGCCCCCCTTCAGGTGGTCGGCGTAGGCCCGCACCGCCTCGGAAAGGGCCTCTATGGCCACCTTGCTGGCCCATTCCCCCGCCTCCATCCCCCCCATGCCGTCGGCCACCGCCAGGAGGAAAAGGTGGCCCTGGGGAACCTCCAGGCGCATGACCCGGTGGAAATCCTCGTTGTTCTGGCGGCGGCCCACGTGGGAAACCGCAGCCACCGTGTAACGGGGGGCAAGGCGCATCGGACCCATTATAGGATGAAGGGGTGGAGCACCTGGCCGACCTGGTGGACCTCTACGAGTACCGGGTGGAGGACCTGGTGGCAGGGCGCACCCCCAAGGGGGGCAGGAAGGCCCTCCTGGCCCTCCGGGCCTTCCTGATCCAGTCCCGTCTGCCTGGCGCCCTGGCCAAACGCTTCCGCCAGGCGGATGCCCGCTTTAGGGCCCTGCGGCAAGGCCAAAACCCTCCCCCACCCCCGGAGGCCCTGCCCCTGGACCTTCCCATCGCGATCCCCGAAGCCCAAGAGGAACCCGGGCAGGATGCCTCCCCCTTGCGGGCCCTCGCCCTAAAGGTCTGGCGCCTTCTCACCGTCCGGGAGGTCAAGGCCCGGGCCAAGGAGTTTCTCGCCGGCAGGCGGGAGGAACTCCGGCTCATCCATGCCTTTTTGCAGAACTACCTGGACTACCGGGAGAAGGAAACCTTCAAGCGGGATTTCAACCTCTCCCGCTTCCATCCCACCCACCCCATCCCCTCCCTCTCCGACAGCCTCGTGGACCTCGAGGACCCCAAGGTGGCCGAGGCCCTGGTGCTGGAGTTTTTGGAAACCGCCCTGCGCATTCCCCAGGACCTCCCCTTGCCCCCCGAGGAAACCCGCACCTACATCCGCCGCTTCCTGAACCGCATCCTGGAATGGGAGGAAGCCTTCGGCCTCCCCCCCAAGCGGGACCTCCTCTCCTTGAAAAAGGCCCTGGAGGAGGCCAAGCACCTGGGGGCCAGCGCCCAGGAGATCGCCCGGCTGGAGGAGCGCCTGAGGAAGGAAGCCCAGGAGGAAAGGCGGCGGGCACTTCTCCTGGAGGAGGAAAGGCGCCGTTTCCACGTGGCCCTGGAAAAGGTGCTGGCCCTGCTTCAGCTCCTCCCCACACCCCAGGGGGAGACCCCCTGGCCCAAGGTCCCCGAGCCCGGCCAGGGGGAGGAAAGCCTCCTCACCCTCCCCTTGAAGCCCGGCCGGATCACCCTGGGCCCCCTTACCCTCACCCTAAGCCAGGTGGAGGGGAACTGGCACCTGGGCATGGCGGGGGAGGACCGCATCCTGGAGGACACCCTGGTGATCCCCTGGGAGGACCTGGAGGTCCTGGCGGTGCGGGAGGGAGGGCTCCTTCACCTCCGCCTCGAGGCCCGAAGCGGGCTTCGGCTCTACGAGCTCCTCTCCGAGGGGCGGGTGCTGACCCTCCTCCTGGACCCCGCCCAAGACTATGCCCACCTGCGCCTCTTGCGGGCCCTCTCCGCCCGCCTCAAGGGGGAGTTCACCCCCCAGGCCTTCGGCCCCGAGCTCTCGGAAAAGTACCGGCAAGCCCCCCCTGAGGCGCTTCAGGACTTTGCCCGTAAGGTTTTGGAACTCGCCACCAGACGCCTGGGGGCCGCCGACCCCGCCCCCCTCCTCCAGGAGGTGGGCCAGGCCCTGGGACGGGAGCGGGAAGCCCTGGCGTTGGCCTCCGCCCTAAGGGAGTACCTGGGCCGCCGCCCCCCCACCCGGGAAACCCTCGGGGGGGAGGTGCACCTCCTTTCCCTCGGCGCCGAACCCCTGGCCCTCAAGGTGGGGGCCACCGTCCTTTACGTACGCCCCAGGAACGCCCCCGCGGAAGACCCCCTGGGGGATGCCCTCTATGTGGGCCAGGCGGGCGAGATGCCGCGCCGCCTTAAGGACCTCCTGGTCTACCGCCTCCCGGAGGGAACCGTGGTCCTGGCCCGGGAGGGAAGGCGGCTGGCCTATCTGGTGTTGGATAAACCTTGATATGAAAAGGCTCTTGGTATACTCCTGGACAAGGGGGTTTTATGAAAACCTTGCGGCACAAGGCCTTCGCCCGCCTGATCCTTTCCTACCTGGTTTCCCAGGCGGGGAGCAAGGTACACCGGGTAGCCCTTCTGGTCCTCGTCTACCTGCTCACGGAAAAGGCCCTATGGGTCTCCTTGGTCCTGGGGGCGCAGCTTCTGGGCACGGTGGTCTTCTCCCCCCTGCTTTCCGCCTGGGCCGACACCCAGGACCGCAAGCGCCTTCTCGTCTGGTCGGATCTCCTGCGGGCTCCCCTGGTGGCCCTTATCCCCCTCCTGGGGGCCAAAAGCCTTCCCGTCCTCCTCCTTTTGGTCTTCCTGATTGAGCTTTTGCGGGACCTGCACGACCCCATCCAGAACGCCGTGGTCCCCGACCTGGTGCCCAAGGAGGAGGTGGATGAGGCCAACAGCCTGGTCCTCCTGGCAGACCGGCTTTCCGAGGTGCTCTTCGTGGGGGTGGCGGGGGTGTTGGTGGCGGCGGTGGGACCGGCCTTCGCCTTCTATCTGGATGCGGCCACCTACCTGGTCTCGGGGCTCATCCTGATGGGGCTTCCCTCCCTCAAGCCCCAAAGGCTTCCCAAGGCCGGCTTCTTCGCCCGGGTGAAGGAGGGGATCGGCCACCTGGCAAGCCATCCCGCCCTCCGCCGGGCGGTGGGCACCCTGTTCGCGGCCGCCGCCTTCGGCTCCGTGGAGACCGCCCTTGGGGTGGTCCTGGCCATCAAGTGGCTGGGGGTGGGTTCGGCGGGCTTCGGTTTCATGGAGGCGGCCATGGCCCTGGGGGCCATCCTGGGGGGCCTCGCCCTCCCCTACCTCCTAAGGCGCATCCCCAGGGAAAGGCTCTTCCTCTTGGGCCTTTTGCTCTTTGGGATCGTGGAGGCCTCCATCGGGGCCTTCCCCGTCTTCGCCTGGGTGCTCCCGGCCTTCTTCATCAGCGGCTTCCTCAACATGGCCTTCATCGTCCCCGCCCGCTCCATCCTGCAGCTCAACACCCCCCAGGAGATGCGGGGGCGGATCTTCGCCGCCTTCGGGGCGGTGATGAACGCCGCCGTCCTGCTGGGCACCATGTGGGGCGGGGCCCTGGAGGGTTCCCTCGGGGCCCCTGGGGTTTTCCTCCTGGCCGGCAGCCTGGTGAGCCTGGCCGCCCTCTACACCCTCCTCACCGGAGGCATCCCCGCCCCCCGGGAGGCCCACAAGACCCAGGAGGCCTAAGCGCCAGGGGGGGATGCTCAAGCCTCCTGCAACCAGCGGGCCGCATCCAGGGCATAATAGGTGAGGATCCCCTGGGCCCCGGCCCGCCTAAGGGCGTAAAGGCTTTCCAGAACCGCCCTCCTTTCCTCCAGCCAGCCCCTTTGGCTGGCCGCCTTCAGCATGGCGTACTCCCCGGAGACCTGGTAGGCGAAAAGGGGCTTGGCGAAGCGGCCCTTGAGGGCGGCGAGCACGTCCAGGTAGGGCAGGGCGGGCTTGACCATGAGCATATCGGCCCCCTCGAGGTCATCCAGCCCCGCCTCCCTCAGGGCGTCCCAAAGGCCCGCCTTCGGGTCCATCTGGTAGCCTGTGCGGTCCCCAAACTGGGGGGCGCTCCCCGCCGCCTCCCGGAAGGGGCCATAGAAGGCGGAGGCGTACTTCACCGCATAGGAGAGGATGGGCACGTGGGCGAACCCCCCCTGGTCCAAGGCCTCCCGTATGGCCCTGACCTGCCCGTCCATCATGGCGCTGGGGGCCACCACGTCCGCCCCCGCCTGGGCCTGGGAGAGGGCGGTCCTGGCCAGGAGCTCCAGGGTGGCGTCGTTGTCCACGTAAAACCCCAGGGGGCCTTCCCGCACCACCCCGCAGTGGCCGTGGTCCGTGTACTCGCAAAGGCAGGTATCGGCCACCACCAGAAGCCCGGGGAACTCCCGCTTCAAAAGGCGGATGGCCCTCTGGACAATCCCCTCCTCCGCGTAGGCCCCATGCCCCAGGGGATCCTTCTCCCCCTCGGGCAACACCCCAAAGAGGATCACCCCGCCTAGGCCTGCCCTAAGGACCTCCTCCCCCAGCCGGGGAAGCTGAGCCAGGGGATACCGGAAAACCCCGGGCATGGAGGGAACCTCCTCCGGCTCCCCTCCCTCCTTCACAAAGACCGGCAGGATCAGGTGCCGGGGGGAAAGCTCCACCTCCGCCACCAAGGGCCTTAGAAGGGGCGAACGCAGCCTTCTTGGGCGCTCCATGCCTTCCACTATACTCAGGGAGGAGGGAGCATGAACCTGCAGAAGCTCTTGAAGGAAGCGCAAAAAGCCCAGAAGAAGGCCGCCGAGATCCAGGAGCGGCTGGAAACCATGACCGTGGTGGGCACGGCCCAGAACCTGGTGGAGGTGGAGGCCAACGGCCACGGCAAGATCCTGGCGGTCCGCCTGAAACCCGAGGTGCTAACGAGCTTCCAGGACGACCTCGAGGGCCTGGAGGACCTCCTTCTGGTGGCCATCCAGGACGCCCAGCGGAAGGCCCACGAGCTTTCGGAAAAGGAGATGGCCCGGGAGCTGGGGGGCGTGGGGCAGATGCTGGGCAAGCTTTTCTGAAGCCCCGCCAGGGCTAGCCCCCTGGCGGGGGCCCCGGGAAAGAACCCATGAAGTACCCTGAAAGCCTCCTGAAGTTGGCCCGCGCCCTTTCCCGCCTGCCCGGGATCGGCCCCAAGACCGCCCAGAGGCTTTCCCTCCACCTGGCCTTCCACCGGGAGGAGGCCGAGGAGCTGGAAAGGGCCTTGGCTGGCCTCGAGACCTTGGGCGTCTGCCGGATCTGCGGGAACCTGGCGGAAGGGGAGGTCTGCGCCATCTGCCAGGACGAAGCCCGGGACCGCTCGGTGATCGCCGTGGTGGAGACGGTCTCCGACCTCTACGCCCTGGAGCGGAGCGGGGAGTTCCACGGGCTTTACCACGTGCTGGGGGGATCCCTAAACCCCCTGGAGGGGGTGGGGCCCAGGGAGCTCAACCTGGAAAGCCTTTGGGCCAGGCTTTCTGGGGTGGAGGAGGTGGTCCTGGCCACCTCCATGACCGTGGAGGGGGAGGCCACCGCCCTCTTCCTGGCGGAGGAGCTCAAGCGGCGGGGGATCAGGACCAGCCGCCTGGCCTACGGCCTCCCCGTGGGGGGAAGCCTGGAGTACGTGGACGAGGTCACCTTAGGCCGGGCCCTGGAGGGTAGGAAACCCCTCTAGGCGCTGGGGAAGGGGGTATGGAGGAGCTTTTGCAACACCTCCTGGACCAGGTGGAAGGCGCCTTTGCCGCCGCCATCGGGACCCTGGACGGGCTCTTGGTGGAAGGGGCCAGGCGCAGGCGGGTGGACCTCGAGGCGGCCGTGGCCGAACATGCCGCCCTTCTGCGCCAGGCCAAGGCCGCCTACGCGGGAAGCCTGGGCACCCCTAGGGTGCAGGAACTCCTGGTGGGAGGCCACCCCGTGGTAGGCTATGCCCACGTGGTGCGCAGGGCAGGTCCAAACCCTCAGCGAGGCACGGGCCCAGAGGAACTCTTCCTCCTCCTCCTCATGGGGCCGGATGCCAACCTGGGCCAGGCACGCTGGCAGACGGCCAAGGCCGCGGGGAAGCTGGCGGAGGTGGCAGGATGGCTTACCTAGAGAGCCTAGGGCCCTTTGGCGTCAAGCGGGCGGTGCTCACGGGCCTGGACGGCCTGGTCATCGAGGCCTTAGGCCGGGGCCACCCCCCGGCCGAGGTCCTGGCGGCGGAGCTGGCCTCCCTGGTGCGGCATATGACGCCCTTGGCGGAGGCCCTTTCCGGGGAGGTGCGCCGGTTTACCCTGGCCACGGACACCCACGAGATCCTGGCCCTACGGGTAGGGGAGTACATCCTGGGGGCGGTGGTGGAGCGGGGCATGGACCGCAAGGCCATCGGCCAGGAGCTTTCCCGCATCGCCCTTAGGGTGCAAAACCTCTGAGCCATTAAGGAGGCATGGTGGAGGAAATCCTAAAAGAACTCCAGGCCACCAAGGGGGTGCGGGTGGCGGCCCTCCTCAGCGAGGACGGGTTCGTGGTGGAAGAGGTGAAGGAGATGGGGGCCCCCGAAGCCAGCCTTCTTTCCGCCCGGGCCGCCACGGCCTTGGGCACCGCCAAGGCCTTGGCCCAGACCCTGGGCCAGGAAGGGGTGGAGGAAGTCATGGTAGAGTATCCGGAAGGGGCCCTGCTTTTGGTGCCCCTTTCCGGCTACCACCTGCTCCTGCTCCTGGACAGCGTGCGAAGCCTGGGACGGGTGCGTCTGGCCTTGAAAAGGGCCGTTCCCAAGCTAGAGGTTCATCTGGGGCAGGGACCCCAATGAGGAGGCGCTTAGATGAGCGAGCTGAAGCTGGATATCCAAATCGATAAGGACATCGCCCTGGGCCGCTACACCAACCTGGCCCTCATCGCCCACACCAAGAACGAGTTCATCCTGGACTTCGCCCTGTTGCAGCCCCAAGGGGGGGCCATGGTGGTGAGCCGGGTCATCACCAGCCCGCAGCACGCCAAGGCCCTTCTCCGGAGCCTGGCGGAAAACGTGGCCCGGTACGAGGAAACCTTCGGCCCCATCCCCGAGCCGGTGGCGGAAAGCCAGGCCTAAGGGTTCGGGCCTTTCTAGAGGTTTTCCCGCCACCAGTCCAAGTAGGCCTTGAGCCGGGCCATCCGGCGGTCTGGCCTGCCGGAGCGGGAAAGCTCATGCCCCTCCTCGGGCACGCGGAAAAACCGGGTCTTGACTCCCAGGTGAAGGAGGGCGGTGTACCAGGTTTCCCCCTGGTCTATGGGGCAACGGTGGTCCTGCTCGGAGTGGACCACCAGGGTAGGGGTCCGTACCCGGTGGACCAGGCGCAGGGGGCTCTTCTCCCAGAGGACCTCCGGCCTCTCCCAAGGCTTGGCCAAAAGCTCCAGGAAGGTGAAGCGGGGGCCAATGTCGCTGGCCCCGAAGAAGCTCAGCCAGTTGCAGATGCTGCGGTCGGTGACCGCCGCCCGGAAGCGCTCGGGGTGGCGGGCGGTGAGCCAGTTCACCATGTACCCCCCATAGCTTCCCCCGGCCACCCCCACCCGGGCGGGGTCCAGGGGGAAGTGGGCCAGGACGTGGTCCAGGAAGCCCAAGAGGTCCTCCTCGTCCCTCTCCCCCCAAGCCCCCTCCAGGAGGGCGAAGTCCTGGCCGTAGCCCGTGGAGCCCCGCGGGTTGGCAAAGGCCACGGCATACCCCGCCTGGCGGAAGAGCTGGAACTCCAGGATGGGCGCCTGGCCGAAGGCGGTGTGGGGCCCCCCGTGGATGTAAAGGATGACCGGGTGGGGGCCCTCCCCCTCCGGAAGGAGCACCCAGCCCGGCACCCGGTGGCCCTGGGGGCTTTTCCACTCGGTGTAGACCGGCTCGGCCAAGGGTAGGGAAAGCCCCTCGTTGGGATCAAAGGTCCCCAGGGGCCCCTCGAGGCGGGCCGGGCGGGTAAAGTCCTCGGTGAGGAGGAAGAGGCCCCGCTCCGTAAGGGCAAAGGAGAGGACGCTTCCCCCTGCGGAAAGGGCCTCGGCCTCCCCCCCTAGCCCCACCCGGTAAAGCCTGCCCCTCCCCTCCTCCGTGCGCACCACATAGACCCCATCCCCGCCCCACCTGGGCCCCTGGGGGTGGGCGCCGTGGCGGAGGTCGGAGTTGAGGGAGTTCTGCAGGCTACCCTCCAGGATCACCCGGGCCTCCCCGCCCCGCAGGTGGTAAAGCCGGGCCTCCGTGCCCCCTCCCCGCTCAAAGGCGTGGCCCAGGAAGAAAAGCCCCTCCGGGCTCCATTCCAGGGCGAAGATGGGGCCAAAGCCCCCGTAGACCTTCTCCAAAGCGCCCTCCCTGAGGAGGTAGAGGGTGTCCTGCCCTTCCGCCTGGGCCCGGATGTCCTCCGGCATCACCAGGTAAAGCCCCTCGGGGGCGAAGACCATCTCCTTGGGGGCGGGGTAGCGGTCCAGCAGGAGCTCCTGCCTGCCCTCCCTAAGGGCGTAGAGGGCCACCTTCCCCTCGGGCAGAAGGCCCCGCCCGTCAAACTTGAAGGGCCACCCCTCGTAGACCCGGGGGCTTCCGGGCTTGAGCGCCTCCTTGAGGGCCAAGTAGACCACCTCGCCCGTAGGCCCCAGGGCGAAGTCCAAAACCCCAGGGGTTTCCGTAACCCGCTCCGCCTCCCCGCCCCTTACGTCCAGGCGGAAAAGCTCCTGGACCTCCCCCACCCTCCGCAGGAAGTAGATGTAAGGATGGGCGTAGCGGGGCTTTTTGGCCTCCTCCTGGGTGAGAAGGCGCAAGGTGCCGTCAAAAAGGGCGAGCCGGGAACGGTACCGGGGAGGATCCCCTTCCACGATATCCGTGAGAAGGAAGAGGGGAAAGCCTTCAGGACCAGGGGTCAGGTCCGAGAGGAAGCGGAGCTTAAGGAGGATTTCCGGTTCCATGCCCCCATGATACTGACCGGTCATTCGCCACGCCCCGCCTGGCATCCCCCGGCCGGGGTGGGTAAGCTAGGCCCCATGGACCGGGACGAGCTGGTGCGCTACCTGGACGCCTACCTGCGGATCAAGGACTTCCCCCAGGGCCCCTCCCTGAACGGCCTGCAGGTGGAGGGGAAGAGGGAGGTGCGCAAGGTGGGGGCGGCGGTGGACGCCGCCGAGGCCATCTTCCGGAAGGCCCTGGAGGAAGGGGTGGACTTCCTCCTGGTGCACCACGGCCTTTTCTGGGGCAGGCCCTTTGCCATCGTGGGCCACCACAAGCGCCGCCTGGAGCTCCTCCTCCAAGGAGGCATCAGCCTCTACGCCGCCCACCTCCCCTTAGACGCCCACCCTGAGGTGGGGAACAACCACGAGCTGGCCCGGGCCCTGGGCCTGGTGGAGCTGGAGCCCTTTGACGTGGGGGTGAAGGGGCGGTTCCCCCTGCCCACCCCCTTGGTCCAGGTGGCGGAGATGCTGGGCCAGCTCACCGGGATGCAACCCTTGGTCCACCAAGGGGGCAAGGGCCTGGTGGAAACCGTGACCCTGGTATCCGGGGGGGCGGCGAACCTCATCGGCCAGGTGGACACGGACCTCTTCATCACCGGGGAACCCAAGCACAGCGTCTTCCACGAGACCTTTGAGCGGGGGCTCAACGTCATCTACGCCGGCCACTACGACACCGAGGTCTTCGGGGTCAAGGCCCTGGCAAGGCACCTGGAGGCCCGCTTCGGCCTGCCCTGGGTCTTCCTGGACCACCCCACGGGGCTATGAAGGGCGTTTTCCTCACCCTCGAGGGCCTGGACGGCTCCGGCAAGACCACCCAGGCCCGGCTCCTGGCAGGGTTTCTGGAAGAACGGGGGATCCGGGTCCGCCTGACCCGGGAGCCCGGGGAAGGGCTTAGGGAGGTGCGGGACCTCCTCCTCAGGGGAGAGGCCCTTTCCCCGGAGGCGGAGTACCTCCTCTTCAGCGCCGACCGGGCGGAACATGTGCGCAAGGTCATCCTCCCCGCCCTGGAGGAAGGCCTCTGGGTCATATCCGACCGCTACCTGGACTCCAGCCTGGCCTACCAGGGGTATGGGCACGGGCTTCCCCTCCCCTGGCTTTTGCAGGTGGCCGGGAGGGCCACCCTGGGCCTTAAGCCCCACCTCACCTTCCTCCTGGACCTCTCCCCGGAGGAGGCCCTAAAGCGGGTGGCCACGCCAGACCGCCTGGAAAGGATGGGGCTGGCGTTCTTTAGGCGGGTCAGGGAAGGCTACCTGAGGCTGGCGGAGGCGGAGCCCGGGCGCTTCCGGGTGGTGGACGCCACCCGGCCGGTGGCGGAGGTGCAAGGGGCCATCCGGTCCAGCCTCCTCCCCCTCTTCGGGGAAAGCCCCCATCTGCCATAATGGCCCCATGGGCCCTTCTTTCGCCCGGTGGCTGGCCCCCTTGGTCCTGGGGCTTGCGGCCCTCGCCCAGGGCTTAACCTTCCCCAAGAGCACCCTTTACGTGGAGCAAGGGGGAAAACGCCACACCCTGAGGGTGGAGGTGGCCGACACCCCCGAGCGCCAGGCCCAGGGGCTCATGTTCCGCAAGGCCCTGGCAGAGGACGAAGGCATGGTCTTCCTCTTCCCCACCCCCACCCACGGGGGCTTCTGGATGAAAAACACCCTCATTCCCCTCTCCATCGCCTTCTTTGACCGGCAGGGGGTCATCCTGCGCATCCTGGACATGGAACCCTGCCGGGCGGACCCCTGCCCCGTCTACTACCCCCTGGTGGTCTACCAGGGCGCCCTCGAGGTCAACCAAGGCTGGTTCGCCCGGCGCGGCCTCACCCCCGGGGCCCGGGTGGGGGGCGAGGCCCTCAAGCTCTGGCCCAGATAGTGGACCGCAACCCCCTTTTCCCCCTGGTAGCCTTCGCCCTCCTGGTGGCGCTTTCGGTCTTCTCCTTCATGGGATACCTCCTGGCGGTGCGAAGGTGGCAAACCCCCCCTCCCCCGCAACGGGTGGTGGTGGAGACGCAAAAAGGCCCCCGCACCCTCCAGGCGCGGCTGGCCCGCACCCCGGAGGCCTGGGCCCGGGGCCTTGGCGTGCGGAACGAGCCCCTCGAGGCCCTCCTCTACCTCTTCCCCCAGGCCACCGACGCCCCCTTTAGCACCGCAGGCTACCGTTTTCCCGTGACCCTGGCCTTTCTGGACGCCCAGGGCCAGGTGCTGAAGGTAATCCGTTTGGAACCCGACAGAACCTACGCCCCCGGCCTTGCCTACCGGGGGGTGCTGGAGGTGCGGGAGGGGGTTTTAGACCTCTCCCCGGGGGACCGGGTCCTGCCCTAGCGGCCCTGTCCGCCGCCCTGCAGGCCCCTGAGGTCCAGGAGGAAGTTCCCCGTGCTGGGCACGAAGACCGTCTGCACCCCAGGGGCCAGCTTCTCGGCGAAGGTGAGCTGAACCACCTCGGGGGCGTTCTTCAGGGCCCGGCCGCGAAGCTCTATGGCCTTGGCCTCCCCCTCCGCCCGCAGGATGGCGGCGTCCCGCTCCCCCTGGGCCTCGATCACCCGCCTTTGGGCGGCGATCTCCGCCTGCTTGCGGCGGTTGATCTCGATCTGGACCTGCTGCTCCGCGGTCTGCTTCTCCTCGATCACCTTGGCCACGCTCTCCGGGATGCGGATCTCCCTGAGGAGCACGGAGACCAGCTCAATGTGGTACTGGCGGAGGGTTTCCTCGAGGCCCTGGATCACCGAGGTCTCCAGGGCCGTGCGCTGGGTGCTGATGAGTTCCGCGGCGTTGTACTGCCCCACGGCGTCCCGCACCTTGGAGCGCACCTGGGGCACGATCAGGGTTTCCAGGTAGCCGGGCCCCACCTCCTGGTGCAGCCTGGGGGCCTGGTCCTTGAGGATGCGGTATTGCACCGTGACGTCCACCCCGATCTCCAAACCCTCCTTGGAACGGGCGCGGATGGAGGTGTCCGCCCGGCGCTCCCCCTCATGGGGCGCGGACAGGGTCACCTCCTTCACCCGGGCGTCGTAGAGGATCACCTGCTGCACCCCCGGAAGCACGAAGTGAACCCCCTCCTGCAAAGGGGTGGGTTGCACCCCCCGGAGCACGTTGAAGACCACCCCCACGTGTCCGGCGGGGACCACCACGAAGCTGTTGGCCAGCACCAGGAGCAGTACGCCCGCCCCCAGGAGGGGAAGGGCGTACGCCCGTTTGGGGGTTAAGAACACCGCCACCCCCAGGAGGACGAGCACCAAGGCCGCTAGGTTCAGCATGAAAAAAGTATAAGGCCCAAGGCCTTGGCCTCGGGCCCGGTGGCTTTCCCCTTACTCCTTGGACTCCGAACCCTCGGACTTGGAACCGGAGTCCTTCTTGGCGTAGTCCTTCACGTGCCAGCCCGAACCCTTGAAGACGATGGCGGGCGGGGTGATCACCCGCTTCAAGGGTTCCCCGGTTTCCGGGTGCGCCTTGAGGGGCTCGTCGTGAAAGCCCTGCTCAAACTCGTAGTAGTTGCCCGTTTCCAGCCCCTTGTAGACGTAGACCGGCATACCTACCCTCCCGTTGGGCCATTCTGACACTCAAATGCCTTGAGTGTCAAGAGGGGCGAATGGTACCCTCCCTCCGTGGACAAGCCCACCCTGCGCCGCCGCTGCCTACGCCTCTGGCGGACCCTGGACCGGGAGCGCCTTTCCCGGCAGGTGGCGGAAGCCCTGGTGCCCTGGCTGAAGCGCCGGGGCTTCCAGGCGATCCTCCTTTACCATCCCCTGCCCCACGAGCTGAACCTCCTTCCCCTCACCCAGCTTTACCCTGCCCACTACTACCTGCCCAAGGTGGCCGACCTGGGGCTCACGGTACACCCCCTGGGCCCCTTGGCCCCCGGGCCCTTCGGCCTCCTGGAACCCACCACCGAGGCGGTGGACCCTGCGGTGCTGGACCTGGTGGTGGTCCCCGGCCTGGCCTTTGACCGTGAGGGGTACCGTCTGGGGCACGGCAAGGGCTACTACGACCGCTTCCTGGCCTCGGTGCGGGCAGAGAGCGTGGGGGTGGTGCCCACGGCCCTGCTTTTCCCCCGTCTCCCCCACGACCCCTGGGACGTGCCCGTGGGCCACCTGGCCACGGAGGAGGGGGTGCATCGGGTCAGGTGACCCATGGGTCATGGGTACCGGGTGCTAGACTTGGCCCTATGCGGGGAGCGCTATTGGACCGGGACGGGGTCCTCCTCCTCATGGACGAGGAAGCCCTTTACAAGAAGGCCCTGGAGCTTTCCCTCCACGGGGCGGGACTGGAAAAGGCCCTGGCCGTCCTGGCCCAGGTGGTCCACCAGATCCACGAGGCGGTGCGCACCCTCAAGGTGCGCACCCTGGAGGAGGAGGTCCTTTTTTGGCGGGGCCTGGTGGCCCAAGCCTCCCGGGAACTCCACGTGCCCAAAGAGCGGCTCCTCCCCTTGCGCTACTACCACTTCCTGCGCAAGGCCCCCGGGGCGGAGGCCCTCCTTCGGCGCCTGAAAGCCCAAGGGCTCAAGGTGGGCGTCCTCTCCAACACCCTGCCAAGCCTGCGGGAGAGCCTGGCCCACCACGGCTTGGACCGGTACGTGGACGGCTTCTTCGCCTCCTGCACCCTGGGGGTAGCCAAGCCGGACCCCAGGGCGTTCCAGATGGCCCTCGAGGGCCTGGGCCTACCCCCCCAGGAAACCCTTTACCTGGACGACGATCCAGAAAACGTGGAAGCGGCCCGCAGGCTGGGCCTGCGGGCCGAGGTCTATAGCCCTCACCAAAGGGCCGTGGGCAACTGAATCCGCACCAGTTTCCCGAGGGCTACCGTGAGGAGCCGGTCCGGGGCCTCCACACCTTGGCCACCGGTCGCACCGGCAAGGGGCTCCTCCAGACCCTTTGCTTACAGCACGGGAAGCTCAGCCACCGTCAGCACATCCACGGCAGGCGTACCTTGGCGGAAGGCGGCGATCCGTCCCACCACCTGCCCCCCTGCCCTAAGCACCACCCTCTCCATGGCCTTCATGGTCTCCCCGCTGGCAACCACATCGGATACCAGGGTCACCTTCTGGTTGAGAAGCCTCTCGGCAAAACGGCGGTCCAGCCAGAGCACCTCCCCCACCCCCAGGGTCAGGGTCTGCACCTCCTGGATGATGGGGTCCTCCATGTAAGGGCGGCGGCGCCTCCTTGCCACCACGTAAGGCAGGCCCATCTCCTCCGCCAGCACGTGGGTGAGGGGGATGGGGCTGGTTTCGGTGGTGAAAAGCACCTCGGTGCCCGCAGGCACCAAGGGCCTTAGGGCCTGGGCCGCAGCCCGCACCAGCTCAGGATCCCCCAAAAACTCCACCAGGGGGATGCGCCGCCCGGGTAAGGGCTCAATGAGGGGAACGTGGCGGGTAACGCCGCCGATGGTGATGGGATAGGTTTCCATAAGACCTCCTATTCCGGCTTAAAGAGGGGCAGGTGGCCTAGGGCGATGACATCCTGGCGGGGGGTTCCCTCGGTGAAGACCGCCAGGACCGCCACCACCTGGCCCCCCACGCTCTCAATGAGCTCCCTGAGACCGGAAAGGGTGGACCCGGTGGACACCACGTCGTCCACAATGGCCACCTTGCGCCCGCGGATGAGGGGGATATCCGCCCCGTCCAGCACCAAAAGCTGGGGCTTGCCCGTGGTGATGGAGAGCACCTGGCGGCTCACGGGGTTGATCATGTAGGGCTTCTCCGTCTTCCGGGCCACCACGTAGGGCTTCTTGGTGATCCGGGAAAGGGCGTGGGCCAAGGGCACCGCCTTGACCTCAGGGGTAACCAGGGTTTCCACCTCGGGGGGAAGATGCTTGGCCAGTGCCTCAGCGGCGGCCTCGGTGAGCTCGGTGTCCCCCAGAAGGTTCAAAAGGGCCACCGCCACATCCGGGCCCACCTGAACGATGGGAAGGTCGCGCCGAACCCCAGCGATCTCCACAGGGTAGGTCCTCACGCCGCTAGTCTATACTCTAGGTATGCTAAGCGCCAAGATCGAAACCCTGGGCGTGGATCCCCAAAACGGAAGCGTGGTGGTCCTGCTCAGGACGGAAAACGACAAGCTCCTTCCCATCGTCATTGGTCCCCTCGAGGCCCACCACATCGTGGTGGCCCTGCAAGGGGAAAAACCCCCCCGCCCCCTCACCCCCGATCTCCTCCTTTCCGTGATGGAAATGCTTCAAGGAAAACTCCTCCGGGTGGAAATCATTGACCTGCGGGACGGCACCTTCTACGCTCGCCTCATCCTGGAGCACCGGGGCATCGAGCTGGAGGTGGACGCAAGGCCCTCCGACGCCATGGCCCTAGCCCTAAGGGCCGGGGCCCCCATCCTGGTGGCGGAGGAGGTGGTGGAGAAGGCCGGGGTGGAGGAGGCCAGCCTCAAACCCCATGGGGCCGCCGAGGCCTAGTGCGGGTCCTTCTCCTCGTCCTCTTCCTGGGGTGGGCCCTCGGCCAGCGCCTGGCGGTCATAGGGGATTGGGGCCAGGACACCCCGGGCCGGGCCCAGGTGGCCAGCCTGCTTCGGGCCGAGCACGCCCGCAAGCCCATGGCCGCCCTCTTCACCGCGGGGGACAACTTCTATCCCCGGGGGCTGGTGGTGGAGCGTTTCCTAAGGGAGCTTCCTCCCATACCCCTTTACCCCGCCTTCGGCAACCACGACGCCCCCCACCTCGAGGCCCAGCTCAAGCGCTTCCAGCTGGAAAGCCCCTATTACCAAGTGCGCCTAGGGGTAATGGCGTTCTTCATCCTCTACACGGAGGGAGACCTAAAGGCCCAGCGGGAATGGCTGGCCCAGGCCCTTAGCCGAACACAGGCACCATGGCGGGTGGTGATCCTCCACCGCCCCCTATACTCCTCGGGGCTACACGGGGGAAGCCCCAGCCTACGGAGCCTCCTCGAGCCCCTCTTGCGCCAGCACCGCCTGCCCCTGGTTCTGGCGGGGCACGACCACCACTACGAGCGCCTCCAGGTGGGCCCCACCACCCACCTGGTGGTGGGCGGGGGTGGGGCGGGCCTCTACCCCACCAAGCCCCCTTCCCCCTATACCCAGGCCCTGGCGGTGGCCCACCACGCCCTTTTCCTGGAGGTGGGCGAGGAGACCCTGTTGGGGTACGCCCTGACCCCAGAAGGACGGGTCTTGGACCGCTTCACCCTCAGGAAGGGCTCCCCATGACGTGCACGTGCACGTGGAAGACCTCCTGCCCCCCCTTCTCCCCCACGTGCACCTGGAGCTTGTAGCCCTCAAGCCCAAGGGCCTTCGCCACCCGGTTGGCGGTGCGGAAAAGGGCCCCGAGCTTCCTCTCCCCCTCTTCCGTGTCGGGGTAGTCGGAAAGCTTTTCAATGTGCTCCTTGGGCACCACCAAAACATGCACCGGGGCCCTGGGCCTTATGTCGTGAAAGGCCACGAAGTCCCGATCCTCGTAGACCTTCCGGGAAGGAAGCTCTCCGGCGATGATGCGGCAGAACACGCACCCCATGGGAAAAGGCTACCCTAAGGGGAGGGCCAAGGGAAGCGAAGCCTCCTCCTGCACCCCCTCCACCCGGCCCAAAAGGGTGTACCCCTCCGCCCCCTCCACCCGGGCCCAGACCGTATCCCCTGGCCGGGCAGGGCCGGAAAGCCGGGCCTCGTAGTAGTCAGGGGTGTGGCCCAAGGCCCATCCATCCTGGAGCCTCTCCACCAAGACCTCCACCTGGCTCCCCAGCTTGGACCTCATGCGCTCTTCCGCCAGGCGCTGGGCCAGGGCGATGATCTCCTTGGTGCGGCGCTTGCGCACCTCCGGGGGCACCTGGGGCATGGAAGCCGCCCGGGTCTTGGGGCGGGGGGTGTAGGTGAAGGCGTGGACCCGGGTGGGCCTAAGCTCCTCCAGGAAGGCCAGGGTTTCCCGGTGCTCCTCCTCGGTCTCCGTGGGTAGGCCGGCGATGACATCCGTGGTGAGGGCAAAGCCGGGGATGAGCTCGTAGGCCCGTTGCACCAGCTGGCGGTAGTAGGCCTTGTCGTAGCGGCGGCCCATGAGCCTGAGGAGGCGGTCCGAGCCCGTCTGCAGGGAAAGGTGCAGGTGGGGCCTGACCCCAGGGGCGTACCGGGCGATGACCTCAAGGAGGTCCTCCCCCGTATCCTCGGGTTCAATGGAGGAAAGGCGCACCTTGGCCCCCAGGTGGTGGAGGTCCTCCACCAGACCCGCAAGGCCCTTGGGATGGCCCCGGTAGCTGCCAAGCCGCACCCCCGTGAGCACGATCTCCTGGATGCCCATCCGGAGAAGGGCCTCGGCTTCCGCCAAGGCATCCCGGTGGTCCCGGTGCCGCTCCTTGCCCCTGAGCCGGGGGATGATGCAGTAGGCGCACCCCGCCTGGCAGCCATCCTGCACCTTCAAGAAGGCCCGCACCCGGCTATTGAGTAGCCCCCGCTCCCCCGCCCCCCAGAACTCGTTGGGGGGGGTGGTGACGGGATCCGAAGGGAGGCCGAAGTGTTCCAGGATCACCTTGGGAAGCTCCGCCTTGCGGGCGTTGGGCACCACGGCGTCGGCCCCCAGTTCCCGCACCGCCTCGGGGGAGAGCTCCGCATAGCACCCCGTGACCACGATGAAGGCCCCAGGGTTGGCCCGCCTGGCCCGGCGGATCTCCTTGCGGGCGTCGGCCTCGGCGGTGGTGGTCACGGCGCAGGTGTTGATGACCACCAGGTCGGCCCCCGCCTCGAGGGGGACCACCTCGGGCTCCAGGGCCTTGAGGAAGCCCAACAAGGCCTCGGTTTCCACCTGGTTCACCTTGCACCCCAAGGTGCGAAAGGCCGCGCGCATCCCTTCCATTCTGGTAGGCTAAGGGGGCCCAGTCAACAGCTAAAGCCAGAGTGTGATCCCCCCCACTTGCGGGGCAAACCCCAGGGATTGTAGTATCACCCTCGTCCGCCCCAAGATATGGGGGAACGCCCTCGGGGCTGGCGGTTCTGTTTGCCCAAAGGGGCGGGGAGGATTTTATGGAGCATTTCTTTGACGAACACGCACAGGCCATCGCCAAACGTCAGTATTTGCAGGAAGGAGACGGGGACATCCTGGGCATGTTCCGTCGGGTGGCCCGGGAGATCGCCAAGCCCGAAAAGCCCGAGGAGCGCTCCCTTTGGGAGGAGCGCTTCTTCCGGCTCATGGCCAGCAAGCGCTTCTCCCCCGGGGGGCGGATCCTGGCGGGGGCGGGCACCCCCCACGGCAACCTCCTGAACTGCTTCGTGCAAGGGGCCACGGAAAACCCGCCGGAGAGCTTTGCGGGCATCATGGAGGTGGCCAAGAAGCTGGCCCTGGTCACCAAGGTGGGCGGGGGGAATGGGGTCAACCTGGACCCCTACCGCTCCAAAGGGAACCGCAAGCGCCAGGGGGTGCGGGGGGTGGCCTACCTCTTTGCGGGGCACCCGGACGTGGAGGACTTCATCCGGGGCCTCATGCGCCCCCCCACCAACCCCGAGGGGCCCAAGGAGGAGATCGCCCTCAAGAACTTCGCACGGGTGGTCTACGGGGAGCTGGCCCCTGAGCTGAAGGCCCTGGCAGAGCGCCACGGGGTCCTTACGGTGAAGGAGCCTCCCAAGGAGCGCATCCTGGTGCCGGACGACATGGGGGGCATCATCGAGGCCGCCAAGGAGGCCGCCGACCTGGCCCGAAAGGGCCAGGAGCCCCACGTGGACTTCAGCCTCCTGCGGCCGGAGGGGGCCCCCATCCGGGGCTCCGGGGGGACCAGCTCGGGGCCGGTGAGCTTCCTCTTTGAGATCTTTGACCACTTCCTGGAGTGGGCCGCCCTGGGGGCGGAGGAGGCGGGCCCGGTGGCCACCCTGCGCTACGTGTACGCCCCGGTCCTCCGGGTGGTGCGCCAAGGGGGATGCCTCCACCCCGACACCCTGGTGCACACCGACCGGGGAACCCTCCGGCTTCGGGAAATCGTGGACCCTTTCCGCAAGGGTTGGCAGCGCCATGTCCTAAGCGTGGCCACCGACCAGGGATGGCGCTTTAGCCCCGAGGGCTACAACAACGGGGTTGCGCCCACGCTCCGGGTGGTCCTGGAAAACGGCCTCGAGGTCCAAGGGACCCCCAACCACAAGCTAAAGGTGCTCCGGGAAGACGGCAGCCGGGAATGGGTAGAGCTACAGCACCTGAGGCCGGGGGACTGGGTTATCTGGGTTCTGGACGAGCACACGGGCACGCCGGTTTCGCTGGCCCCTTTGGATGAGCCCCTCCATCCCAACGCCACCCCCATCCGCACCCCTCACCTGCTGACGGAGGAGCTGGCCTTCCTGTTGGGTTTTCTGTGGGGAGAGGGGTTTGTCAGCGGGGACCGGGTAGGCCTCTCCCTACACGAGGACGAGCCCATGCGGGAAGAGGCCAAGCGGCTCTTCCGGGAGCTCTTTGGCCTGGAGCTTCGGGAGGAAAGGAAACCCCAGGACAGGGGTGTGACCCTGGTGGTGCGGAGCGCGCCCCTCGTGGCTTGGCTCCGTAAAAATGGCCTCCTCAAGGGAAAGGCGCGGGAGCTCGAGGTCCCACGGGCCATCCGGCAAAGCCCCAGGCCCGTCCTAGGTGCCTTCCTGCGGGGGCTCTTCGAGGCGGATGGCTTCATAACCGCAGGCTACCCCACCCTCACCACCGCCTCCCGGCGCTTGGCCCAGGAGGTCATGGTCCTGTTGGGCGGCCTGGGCATCCCCGCAAAGCTCATGCGCTACAACCCCTTGCCTGGGCGTTTCTCCAAGGCCGAGCACTACCGGGTGCGGGTGGTGACCGCCAAGGGGCTCGAGCGCTATTTGGAACGGGTGGGCGTCCCCCGGGGGTCCCGTTTTGAAGCCCTTCTGGCCGGGCAGCCGGACACGCGCAGGGAGTCCAGCTGGCCCCTTCCCCACGCCAAGGGCTTGTTGGAGCCCCTTCTTGGGGCCACGCAGGCCGGCAAGAGGGGGCACCCTTCGCCCCACGCCCCGCTGCGCAAAGACCTTCTCCGCTACATGCGGGGAGAGAGGCGGCTTACCGCCACGGGGTACACCCTGGTCCTGGAGAAAGCCCACCACGCGGGTCTTTCCGCCCCAGACTTTGACTTCAAGGAGTACTACGTCCGGGTGGCCTCCGTGGAGGAGGGCGGCCCCATCCTCACCCTGGACCTGTCCGTGGAGGGCAACCACACCTATCTGGCCAACGGGCTGGTCAGCCATAACACCCGCCGTGGGGCGGGGATGGCCACCCTTTCCATAGAGCACCCCGACCTCCTGGACTTCCTCACCGCCAAGGACCTGGACCGGGAAAAGGCCGAGGGGGACATCTCCACCTTCAACATCTCCGTCCTGGTCACCGAGGCCTTCATGAAGGCCCTCGAGGAGGACGCCCTTTGGCCCGTGACCCCCATTGAGGTGCCGGGGAAGTACTACCCCTACCCCCTGGAAGGCCCCTACACGGGCCAGATCCCCAACCTCCCCGAGCGGGAGGACGGGGCCAAGGCCGTGCCCCTCTACGGGGGCAAGGTGCCCGCCCGCTGGCTCTGGCACGAGATCGCCTGGCACGCCTGGGCCACGGGGGAGCCGGGGCTCATCTTCGTGGACCGGGTGAACGAGCTCTCCGCCCTCAAGGGGCTTGGGCCTAAATACTGGATTCGTTCCACTAACCCGTGCGGGGAGATACCCCTCACCACAGGCGAGCCCTGCGACCTGGGGGCCTTGAACCTGGCGGCCTACGTGAAGGACGGGGAGTTCCAGATGGCGGAGTTCCGGAAGGACGTCCACACCGCCATCCGCTTCCTGGACAACGTCCTGGACGTGAACCGCTTCGCCCTCGAGGACAACGAGGAGGCGGCCAAGAAGCTTCGCCGCTTGGGCCTCGGGGTCATGGGCCTGGCGGACGCCCTCATCAAGATGGGCCTCCCCTACTCCTCGGAGGCGGCCAGGGAGAAGGTCTACGAGATCATGTCCGCCCTGCGGGAGGAGGCCATCCGGGCCTCGGAGGCCCTGGCGGAGGAGCGGGGGGTCTTCCCCCTCTACGAGGAACACCGGGGGTACTTCCAGGCCCTGGGGGTGCGGCCCAGGCGCAACGTGGCCGTCCTCACCGTGGCCCCCACGGGCACCACCAGCATGCTCATGGGGGTCTCCAGCGGCATCGAGCCCGTCTTCAGCCCCTTCGTCTGGCGCCGGATCGGGGGGGAGTACAAGCCCCTCCTCCACCCCCTTTTCGTGGAGCTCATGGAGGCCTACCCGCCCCATCCCGATTACGCCAAGGACGGGCGATGGGACTGGGACAAGGTGATCGCCGCCATCCAGGAGGACGGGCACGGCTCGGTGAAGGGGCTTTCCTTCGTGCCCGAAGCCATCCGGCGGGTCTTTGAGTGCGCCCACGACGTCCACCCCTTGGACCATGTGCGCATGCAGGGGGCGGTGCAGCGGGCCTTTGATGCGGAGGGCTTAGCTGCAAACAGTCTGTCCAAAACGGTGAACCTGCCCAACCACGCCACGGTCTTGGAGGTGGAGGAGGCCTACCTGGAGGCCTACCGCACGGGGTGCAAGGGCATCACCGTCTACCGGGACGGCTCCAGGGAGTTCCAGGTGCTCACGGTGAAGAAGGAGGAGGGGGTGGAGAAGAAGGCCGAGCCTGCGCCCGAGCCCAAAGAGGCCAAGGCGCGGGTCTCGCCCGCAACCCAGGCGGCAAGCCCCGCTCCCGGGGGAGAGGCCTCCATGCCCTCCCGGCCCGGCCAGCCCCTCCACGAGCGCCCAGGGAGGCTTCTCGGCTTCACCGACATGGTGAAGCTCCTCTCCCCGGACGGAGGGAAGCGGAGCTTCCTGGTCACGGTGAACCTGCTGGGGGACAAACCCATTGAGGTCATCCTCACCTCGGGCAAGGCGGGGGATGAGGCCAACGCCGACTCCGAAGCCCTGGGCCGGGTGGTGTCCATCGCCTTACAGTACGGGGTGCCCCCCGAGGCCATCATCCGCACCCTCCGGGGCATCAACGGCGGGCTCTACGGCACCTACCAGGGGAGGCTCGTGTCCAGCAAGGCGGACCTCATCGCCGTGGCCTTGGAGACCATCCCCAAGGACCTCAAGGGGGTCCCGGCGGCCCCATCCCAAGAGGCGGAGCCCCTCCCCAGCCTCTCCGGGGGCGGGATAGAGCTGGCGGGGGCGGCTCAATGCCCCTCCTGCGGGGAAAAGGCCCTGGTGCGGGAAGAGGGGTGCTGGAAGTGCCAGGTGTGCGGGTACTCCAAGTGCGGGTAAGGCGCTGAGCGCCAGGGGCCGGGCCTAAGGGCCCGGCCTTATACTTCCCCCATGAGGGTCCGGGTGAAGATCTGCGGCCTTACCCGCCTCGAGGACGCCCTCTTGGCGGAAGCCCTGGGGGCCTATGCCCTAGGCTTCGTCTTTGCCCCCGCCTCCCGGAGGTGGGTGTCCCCGGAGGCCGCCCGGAGGATCTCGGAGGCCCTGGGGCCCTTCGTGGTGCGGGTGGGGGTCTTCCAGGACCAGGAGCCTGAGGCGGTGCTAAGGCTCATGGAAAAGGCCCGGCTCCAGGTGGCCCAGCTCCACGGCCAGGAACCCCCAGAGTGGGCCGAGGCCATCGGCAGGCACTTCCCCGTGATCAAGGCCTTTCCCCTCACGGGGCCCGCGGACCCGGGATGGGCCCAGTACCCCGCGGAGGCCCTTCTCCTGGACAGCAAGGCCCCCGGAAGCGGCCAAGCCTACCCCCGGGACTGGGCCAAGCCCCTTTTGCCAACGGGCAAGCGCATCATCCTGGCCGGGGGGATCACCCCGGAGAACCTCGAGGAGGTCCTGGCCCTCAGGCCCTACGCCATAGACCTGGCCAGCGGGGTGGAAAGGGCACCGGGGATAAAGGACGAGGCCAAGCTCCGCGCCCTTTTCGCTAAAGTAAGGGCCTGGGATCCCGGCGTATGATGGGGAAGTGATTGGCAGGAAGCATCCCTACTTCCCCTACCTGGAGGCCATGCTGGAAGCCGCCCACCTGGCCCAGGGGATCCACCGCTACTACCTGGAAAAGGGCTTCACCCACAGCACCAAGTCCGGCCCCACCGACCTGGTCACCCAGGCGGACCGGGAGTCGGAGGAGGCCATCAAGGAGCTCCTCCTCTCCCGCTTCCCCGAGGCGGGCTTCCTGGGGGAGGAAGGGGGGAGCGAGGGGGGCAAGGCCCTGCGCTTCATCGTGGACCCCCTGGACGGCACGGTGAACTACGCCCACGGCTTCCCCTTTTACGGGGTCTCCCTGGCCCTCGAGGTGGAGGGGGCCATCCAGGTGGGGGTGGTGCTGGACACCAGCCGGGACGAGGCCTTTTGTGCCGTGCGGGGGGAGGGGGCCTTCCTGAACGGCCGGCCCATCCGGGTCACGGAACGGAAGGAGCTTTTGGGAAGCCTCCTCGCCACGGGATTTCCCTACGACGTGGCCAAGGACCCGGAGAACCTCACCTACTTCCACCGGGCCCTGTCCAAGGGGCTCCTGGTGCGCCGTCCCGGGGCGGCGGCCTTGGACCTGGTCTATGTGGCCGCCGGGAGGCTGGACGGCTTCTGGGAGGTGAAGCTGAACCCCTGGGATGTGGCCGCGGGCTGGCTCATCGTGGAGGAGGCGGGGGGCCGGGTCACCGACCTGGAGGGGAAGCCCTACCGCCTGGGCCACCGCTACATCGTGGCCACCAACGGGCACATCCACGAGGCCCTCATCCAGACCCTCTTGGCCCAGGGCTAGAATGAAAGCCGGTATGGACCTCGAGGCCAAAAAGAAAGTCCTCCGGAGCTTCACCTACGGCCTGTACATCCTGACCGCGAAGGACGGCGAGGAGTACGCCGCCGGCACGGTGAACTGGGTCACCCAGGCCTCCTTCACCCCACCCCTCATCGCCCTGGGCGTGAAGCGGGATAGCCGCCTGCACGAGCTGATTGGGCGCACGGGGAAGCTGGCCCTCATGACCCTGGCCCAGGACCAGAAGGCCATCGCCCAGGATTTCTTCAAGCCCACCCAGAGGGAGGGGAACACCCTGAACGGCCACCCCTTTGAGCCCTCCCCCATCCTCGGCCTTCCCCTTCTCCGCGAGCTCCCCTACTGGCTGGAGGCGGAGGTGCGCCACATCTACGAAGGTGGGGACCACAGCGTGGTGGTGGCGGAGGTGGTGGGGGCGGGGGTGCGCTTTGAGGCCAAGCCCCTAGTGATGTGGGACACGGGCTGGTTCTACGGGGGCTAGTCCTAACTTCCTCCTCCTTTTCTTAAGGCATGCTATTATAGTTAGTCTCAAGGAGGAACTCATGACCTTTTCCAAAAGGACGATTGATCGCGTCATAACCGGGCTTAAGCGTTTTCTTCCTGTCTTAGATGCGGCCTACGCAAAAGACGTTAACGAGGCTGACACGGTGCGGATTGTCGCAGACATGTTAAGCGACGTATTTGGCTATGATAAATGGAACGAAATCACCTCTGAGCTCGCTATCCGTGGAACTTATTGCGACTTGGCCGTTCTTCACAAAGGAGTTGTCAAATACCTTGTTGAGGTCAAAGCGATTGGCTCTGAGTTGAAGGATGCTCACTTAAAGCAAGCTGTGGACTACGGAGCCAATCAAGGAGTGGAGTGGGTCATGCTTACAAATGGCCGCATCTGGCGTGTTTACCGCATTGTTTTTTCGAAGCCCATTGGGCAGGAACTTGTTTTAGATATAGATTTGTTTAACTTGGGCAATCGCAAAGGTGCTTTAACAAAGACAATACAGGATCTTCTTCTCCTTACCAAGGAGGCTTTGCTCAAAGGCCTTCTTGAACAGTATTACGTGCAACAACAGCTCTCGAATCGTTTCGTATTGGCCGCGCTCTTACAAACACCTCCTGTGCTTAAGACGCTTCGCAAGCTCTTTCGTCAACTCAATCCCGAATTAAAGCTAGAAATCGAGGAAATCAAAGACTTGCTTACGGCCGAGGTCATCAAACGAGAAGCCTTAGAGGGAGAACGGGCAGCGATGGCGGCAAAACTTGTTAAAAAGTTATTTCAACCCAAAAAAGCCGCAAAATCCAAAGGGGCCAAAGAACAACCTGCTCCCGGGGAAAACCCCTCTAGCGATTTATAGGCAGCCGCTTCAACCTTCACTTACATGGATTTCCACCTCCTGACCTTCTGGGAGTAGGAAGGCCCTGACCCCATCGGTGCCGAAGATCACGTAGGGCACCCGCCAGCGGGCCTCGCGGAGGTCGGTGGGGCTGGGAAAGGCGGGCCCCCTGGGGTGGGAGTGGTAGATGGCCAGGAGGCTTAGGCCCTCTCTTTCCAGCTCCTTCAGGGCCCGAAGCAGGGCCAAGGGTTCGGCCAGGTAACCCGTGAGGGGCTGGGGGTGGGCGTTGGGCAGGGGGATGACCCGCTCCACCTCCCGCCTACCCGCCCATAGCCCCACCCCCTCCCTGGGCGCCTCCCCCTGCAGGTGGGCGCGGGTTTCCTCCAGAAGCCTCCTGGGCACGTAGAGCACTTGGGACAATCGCCCCCTCCTTGGGCCTATACTATGGGCACCAAGAAGGAGGGAAGATGATCCCAGGAACCTCTCCCATCCGAACCGTGGCCCTGGTGGGCCATGCGGGTAGCGGCAAAACCACCCTGGTCGAGGCCCTTCTTTTCCGAACCGGCGCCAAGGAGCGCATGGGCCGCGTGGAGGACGGCACCACCACCACCGACTACACCCCCGAGGCCAAGCTCCACCGCACCACGGTGCGCACCGGGGTGGCCCCCCTGCGCCACCAGGACCACCGCATCTTCCTCCTGGACGCCCCCGGCTACGGGGATTTCGTGGGGGAGATCAGGGGGGCTTTGGAGGCCGCGGACGCCGCCCTGGTGGCCGTGTCCGCGGAAAGCGGGGTGCAGGTGGGCACGGAAAGGGCCTGGACCGTGGCGGAAAGGCTGGGCTTGGCCCGCATGGTGGTGGTGACCAAGCTGGACAAGGGGGGGGATTACTACGCCCTCCTGGAGGACCTCCGGGCCACCCTGGGCCACATCCTGCCCATAGACTTGCCCCTTTACGAGGGCGGGCGCTGGGTGGGGCTCATTGACGTCTTCCACGGCAAGGCTTACCGCTACCAGAACGGGGGCGAGGTGGAGGTGCCCCTGCCGGCGGAGGAAAAGGAAAGGGCCGAGCGCTTCCGCCAGGAGGTCCTCGAGGCCATCGTGGAGACCGACGAAGCCCTTCTGGAAAAGTACCTGGAAGGGGAGGAGGTCACCGGGGAGGCCCTGGAGAAGGCCTTCCACGAGGCGGTGCGCAAAGGGCTCCTCTTTCCCGTGGCCCTGGCCTCGGGCACCGAGGGGATCGGCATTTTGCCCCTTCTGGACCTGATCCTGGAGGCCCTGCCCTCCCCCAAGGAGCGCTTCGGGGAAGGCCCCGCCCTGGGGAAGGTCTTCAAGGTGCAGGTGGACCCCTTCATGGGCCAGGTGGCCTACGTGCGCCTTTACCGGGGCCGGTTGAAGCCGGGGGACACCTTGCAAAGCGAGGCGGGCCCCGTCCGCCTTCCCCACCTCTACGTGCCCATGGGCAAGGACCTCCTGGAGGTGGAGGAGGCGGAAGGGGGCTACATCCTGGGCCTGCCCAAGGCGGAGGGGCTCCACCGGGGCATGGTGCTTTGGCAAGGGGAGAGGCCGGAAAGCGAGGCGGTGCCCTTCGCCCGCCTGCCCGAGCCCAACGTGCCCGTGGCCATCAAGCCCAAGGGCAGAACCGACGAGGCCAAGCTGGGGGAAGCCCTGAGGAAGCTTCTGGAGGAGGACCCGAGCCTCAAGCTGGAGCGCCAGGAGGAAACCGGGGAGTTCCTCCTTTGGGGCCACGGGGAGCTTCATCTCACCACCGCCAAGGAGCGCCTAGCGGACTACGGGGTGGAGGTGGACTACAGCGTCCCCAAGGTGCCCTACCGGGAGACCATCCGCAAGGTGGCCGAGGGCCAAGGCAAGTACAAGAAGCAGACCGGGGGGCACGGCCAGTACGGGGATGTGTGGCTTAGGCTGGAACCTGCCCCGGAGTACAGCTTTGAGTGGCGCATCACCGGCGGGGTGATCCCCAGCAAGTACCAGGAGGCCATTGAGGAGGGGATCCTCGAGGCGGCCAAAAAGGGGGTCCTGGCGGGCTATCCGGTGATGGGCTTTAAGGCCATCGTCTTTAACGGCTCCTACCACGAGGTGGACTCCTCCGACCTCGCCTTCCAGATCGCCGCCAGCATGGCCTTCAAAAAGGTGATGGAACAGGCAAGCCCCGTCCTCCTGGAACCCATCTACCAGATCAAGGTGATCGCCCCCCAGGAGCGGGTGGGGGATATCCTCTCCGACCTCCAGGCCCGCAGGGGGCGCATCCTGGGCATGGAGCAGGAGGGGGCCCTGGCGGCGGTGCGGGCCGAGGTGCCCCTGGCGGAGGTCCTGGAGTACTACAAGGCCTTGCCCAGCCTCACCGGGGGAGCCGGGGCCTACACCCTGGAGTTCAGCCACTACGCGGAGGTGCCCCCCCACCTGGCCCAGAAGGTGATCCAGGAGCGCAAGGCCACGGAGGAATGAGGGAGGGGGCGGGGTGAGGGAAGGGCCTTCGGCCATCTCCCAGCTAAAGGAGGCGCTGGCCCAGGTCCTTTTTGGCCAGGAGGAGGTGATTGAGGCCCTCCTGGCCACGGTCTTGGCCCGGGGGCACGCCCTCTTGGAGGGGGTGCCGGGCTTGGGGAAAACCCTCCTGGCGGAGGGCTTCGCCAAGGGGAGCGGGCTTAGCTACAAGCGCATCCAGTTCACCCCCGACCTCCTCCCCCAGGACCTCACGGGGAGCGAGGTCTTTCGGGAAGGGCGGTTTGAGTTCGTGAAGGGCCCCCTCTTCGCCCAGGTGGTCCTGGCGGACGAGATCAACCGGGCCCCGCCCAAGGTGCAGTCGGCCCTCCTCGAGGCCATGCAGGAACGGGCGGTGACCGCGGGGGGGGTGCGCCACCCCCTGCCCGAGCCCTTCTTCGTGGTGGCCACGCAAAACCCCCTGGAGCTGGAGGGCACCTACCCCCTGCCCGAGGCCCAGCTGGACCGGTTCACCGCTAAAATCCCCTTCCGCCCCCCCAGGCGGGAGGTCTGGCTCAGGATCCTCACGGAGGAACCAAGGCTTCCCGAACCCTTGCCGGTGGACTTCCCTAGGGCGCAAAAGGAGGTGCAGGAGATCCGGGTGGCCAGGGAAGCCCTGGAGGCCATCACCCACGTGGCCTTCCTGAGCGGGGAGGATGGCCGCCTGCGCATGGGCCTCTCCCCCCGGGGGGCCAAGGCCTGGCTGGCCCTGGCCCGGGCCCTGGCCTACCTGAGGGGCAAACCCCTGGTGGACTGGAAGGAGCTCAAGGATGCCGCCTTCCTGGCCCTCCCCCACCGGCTTTTCCTCACGGAGGAGGCCCTTTACGAGGGGGAAAGCCCCGAGGAAATCCTCAAGCAGCTTCTCAAAAAGGGGGGGATCCCCTAGGAAGGAGGAAGGGTATGCGCTGGATACGGTTTTTCCACGAGGTGGGCCTCGAGGACGTCCCCCTGGTGGGGGGCAAGAACGCCTCCTTGGGGGAGATGCTCCGGGAGCTCTCCCCTTTGGGGGTGAAGGTGCCCGGGGGGTTCGCCACCACCAGCGAGGCCTACAGGTACTTCCTGGAGGCCAACGGGCTCAAGGAGGCCATCGCCAAGGAGCTCAAGGACCTGGACCCCGACAACCCCACCCTCCTGGCCCAGGCCAGCCGCCGCCTGAGGAACCTGATCCTCAAGGGGGCCTACCCCCCGGACCTGGAGGAGGAGATCCGCCTGGCCTACCGGCGGCTTTCCGAGGAGGCTGGGGAGGAGGCCCTCCCCGTGGCCGTGCGCAGTAGCGCCACCGCCGAGGACCTCCCCACCGCCAGCTTCGCGGGACAGCAGGAAAGTTACCTCCATGTGCAAGGGGAAGAGGACCTCCTCCTCCACGTGAAACGGGCCATGGCCAGCCTCTTCACGGCGAGGGCCATCAGCTACCGGGCCCACATGGGCTTTGACCACCTGAAGGTGGCCCTCTCCGTGGGGGTCCAGCGCATGGTGCGGGCGGATACCGGGGCCAGCGGGGTGATCTTCACCCTGGACCCCGACACCGGGCACCGGGGCTTTGTCTACATCACCGCCATCTACGGCCTTGGGGAAAACATCGTCCAGGGACGGGTGGGGCCCGACGCCTACTACGTGCACAAGGAGGCCCGGAAGGCGGGCTACCGGGCCCTGGTCCACAAAAAGCTGGGCCCCAAGGAGCTCACCTTGGCCTTTGACCCTAGGGAGGGGCGCCTAAGAAACCGCCCCACGCCCCCCTACCTCCGCAAGCAGTTCGCCCTTTCCGATGACGAGGCCCTCCTCCTGGCCGACTGGTCCATCCGGATTGAGGCGCACTACAGCCAGAAGCGGGGGGTCCCCACCCCCATGGACATCGAGTGGGCCAAGGACGGGCCCACGGGGGAGCTTTTCATCCTGCAGGCCCGCCCCGAAACCGTCCATTCCCAAAAGGCCCCGGTGCTCCGCCTCTACCGCCTGCGGGAAAGGGGCGAGGTCCTGGCTGAGGGCCTGGCGGTGGGCGAGGCCATCGCCGCGGGTAGGGCCCGGGTGCTCCGGGACCCCAAGGAGATGGATCGTTTCCAGGAGGGCGAGGTGCTGGTCACCGAGACCACCAACCCCGACTGGGAACCCATCATGAAGCGGGCCTCGGCCATCGTCACCGAACGGGGTGGGCGCACCTCCCACGCGGCCATCGTGGCCCGGGAACTGGGGGTGCCGGCGGTGGTGGGGGCCGTGGGGGCTACCCGCCTCATCCCCGAGGGGGAGACGGTCACGGTCTCCTGCGCCGAGGGGGAGGTGGGCCGGGTCTACCGGGGGGCCCTGCCCTTTGAGGTGGAGGAGGTCCGCCCCGAAACCCTCCCCAGAACCCGCACCCGGATCATGGTGAACGTGGGCACCCCGGAGGAGGCCCTAAGGGTAAGCCTCCTGCCCACCGACGGGGTGGGGCTTTTGCGCATGGAGTTCGTCTTCGCCAGCCACGTGCGCATCCACCCCTTGGCCTTAACCCGCTTTGAGACCCTCCCTAAGGAGGTGCAACGCCAGGTGGAGGAACTCACCGAGGCCTACCCCGACAAGAAGGCCTACTTCGTGGACACCCTGGCCCAGGGGATCGGCCTCATCGCCGCCGCCTTCTACCCAAGGCCCGTCCTCCTCCGCTTCTCCGACTTCAAGACCAACGAGTACGCCCGCCTCCTCGGGGGCCACCTCTTTGAGCCCAAGGAGGAAAACCCCATGCTGGGCTGGCGGGGGGCGAGCCGCTACTACCACCCCGACTACAAGGAGGGCTTTGCCCTGGAGGTGGCGGCGGTGAGGAAGGTGCGGGAGGAGATGGGCCTGAAAAACCTCATGGTGATGGTGCCCTTCTGCCGCACCCCGGAGGAGGGGGCCAAGGTCTTGGAGGCCATGGCGGAGGGGGGGCTTAGGCGGGAAGAGGGCCTCGAGGTTTACGTGATGGCGGAGATCCCCTCCAACATCCTGGAGGCCGAGGCCTTCGCCGAGCTCTTTGACGGGTTTTCCATCGGCTCCAACGACCTGACCCAGCTCGCCCTCGGCCTGGACCGGGACTCCGAGCGGGTGGCCGCCCTCTTTGACGAGCGCAGGCCCACGGTGCAAGCCCTCTCTGCCATGCTGATTGAGAAGGCCCACGCCAAAGGGAAAAAGGTGGGCATCTGCGGCCAGGCCCCCTCCGATTACCCGGAGTTCGCCGCCTTTCTGGTGGAAAAGGGCATAGACTCCCTAAGCCTCAACCCCGACGCCCTCTTGCGCACGGTGAAGAGGGTGGCGGAGCTCGAGGCCGCCTTGGGCCTGGTAGGCTAGGGCATGGTCCGCGAACCCTTCAACGCCCTGAGCCACGCCCTGGGGGTACCCTTGGCCCTCTTGGGAAGCCTCCTTCTCCTCCTCCTGGCCCCCAGGGCCTCCTGGCCTGCCCTCCTCCTCTTCGGCCTGACCATGGCCCTCATGTTCGCCGCCAGCGCCCTCTACCACGCCCTGAGGGTGGAGGAGCGGGCCTTGGCCTGGCTTCGGCGCCTGGACCACGCCGCCATCTTCCTCTTCATCGCCGGGAGCTACACCCCCTTCCTGGTGGAAGGCCTCCAGGAGAGCTGGAAGCCCTTCGCCATGGGCCTGGTGTGGGGCCTGGCCCTCCTGGGGGTAGGCTTCCGCCTCTTTTTCCTGAAGGCCCCCCGCTGGCTCTACACCCTGGCCTACCTGGCCCTGGGGTGGCTTTCCGTCCTCTTCCTCCCCAAGCTCCACCTGCCCCTCTCCACCCTCGCCCTCATGGCCACCTCCGGGGCCTTCTACACCCTGGGGGCCCTCGTGTACGCCCGCAAAAGACCCAACCCTTGGCCGGAGAAGGTGGGCTTCCACGGCCTGTGGCACCTCCTGGTCCTCCTGGGGAGCCTTTGTATGTACCTGGCGGTGCTGAGCCTGTACACCTAGCTTTCTCATGAGAAAGTGAGTATCCTGGGGGGTATGGAACCCCCCCTCATCCTGATCATTGAGGACGAGAAAGACATCGCCCGCTTCATTGAGCTGGAACTCCAAGCCGAGGGCTACCGCACCGAGGTGGCCTACGACGGCATCACCGGGCTTTCCCGCTTCCGGGAGGTGAACCCCAACCTGGTCATCCTGGACCTGATGCTCCCCGTCATGGACGGGATCGAGGTGGCGAAGCGCATAAGAAAGACCTCCAACGTCCCCATCCTCATCCTCACCGCCAAGGACCGCATTGAGGACAAGGTGGAGGGGCTGGATGCCGGGGCGGACGACTACCTGGTGAAGCCCTTTTCCATTGAGGAGCTCCTGGCCCGGGTGCGGGCCCACCTGCGCCGGGTGAGCCCCGCCATCACCGGGGAGATCCGGGTGGCGGACCTCATCATCAACCTGGAGGGGCGGGAGGTCTTCCGAAGCGGGCGGCGCATTGAGCTATCCAACAAGGAGTTTGAGCTTTTGGAGCTCCTCGCCAAGAACCCGGGAAAGGTCTTCAGCCGCTACGAGATCGAGGAGAAGGTCTGGCCCGGCTACCAGGGGGGAAGCAACGTGGTGGACGTCTACATCGGCTACCTGCGCAAGAAGCTGGAGGCCGCGGGGGAAAGGCGCCTGATCCACACGGTGCGGGGCGTGGGGTACGTGCTCCGGGAGGACTGAGGGCCGAAGCCACCATGCCCCTGGACCTCCGGTGCCCCCTTGGGTCCCATCCCGACCCCATCCGGGGTCGGGATGGGGCTGGCTCGCCCGTCTGCCCGCATCGATGACCCTCCGCTCCCGCATCACCCTTCTAACCGCAAGCCTTCTCCTGGTGGCCCTTCTGGTTCTGGGGCTTGCCCTGGAGGGCCTTTTAAGGAACTTCCTCTACCGCTCCCTGCGCCAAGAGCTCCAGGAGGCCAGCAACCAGGTGGCCCGTCTTTTGAACCTGGGTGGGCAAGCGCTTCTGGAGGCTGGCCTGCCCGCCAGCTTGTATGCCGAGCTCATCCTCATCCCCGAGGAAAACCCCGCCCTCCTGGCCCAGGAAGGGGGGATCAGCCTCCAGAAAAGCCCCGCCCTGGGAAGCCAGCGCCTCCTTCTCCCCGAGGCCCAATACCGCACCCTGCTGGAGCGGGGAGAGGCTTGGGCCTACGCCGAGCTACCCCGGGAAGGAACCCCCCTGAGGCTTCTGGTCTACGCCCGAAGGGTGGAGGTGAACCTGGGGGGAACCGTGTGGAAAGGCGCCCTCCTGGTGGGAAGGCCCGTGGAAGACCTGGAAGGCACCCTCACCCAGTTCGCCCGCATCTATGCGGGGACGGCGCTTCTGGTCCTCCTCCTCTCCATCCTCCTGGCCAGGAGCCTGGTGGCCCGGGCCCTGGAGCCTCTGGAATGGGTGGCCCGGCGAGCCGAAGCCATCACCGCCCGCCCCGAACCCTTGCCCGAGCCCGAGGGGCGGGACGAGGTGTCCACCCTGGTGCGGGCCCTGAACGGGATGCTTTCCCGGATGCAACAGGCCTTCCTGGCTCAGACCCGCTTTCTCCAGGACGCCTCCCACGAGCTCCGAACCCCCATCACCGCCATCCTGGGCCACGTGGGCTTCCTTCTGCGCCGCACCCCCCTCACCGAGGCCCAGCGGGAGAGCCTCGAGGTGGTCAAGCGGGAGGCGGAGCGCATGGGGAAACTGGTCTCCGACCTCCTGGAACTCTCCCAAAGCGGCACCTGGCGCATGGAACCGGTACCGGTGCGGGTCCTGGACCTCTTGGAGGAGGTCAAGGAGGAGTTCGCCAAAAGCTTTGAGGGGGAGATCCAGGTGGAGGCCCCCCCGGAGCTTTGGGTGCAGGGGGACCCGGACCGGCTCCACCAGGTCCTGGCCAACCTTCTCACCAACGCCATCAAGGCCAGGGCCCAGCGCATCTGGCTTAGGGCCTTTGATCTCGGGGAGAAGGTGGTGGTGCGGGTGGAGGACGATGGGGAAGGCATCCCCGAGGAGCACCTCCCCCACCTCTTTGAGCGCTTCTACCGGGTGGACAAGGCCCGGGACCGGGAGCGGGGGGGTCGGGGCTGGGCCTGGCCATCGTGAAGGCCATCCTCGAGGCCCACGGAGGGGAGATCTGGGTGGAAAGCGAGGTGGGCAAGGGAACCGCCTTCAGCTTTTCCCTCCCCTCAGCCGCGCCACCGCCTCCTCCAGGCTGATCTCCCCCCGGCGCAAGGCCTCCAGAACCTCCCCCAGCGGGGTGTATGCAGGGGGATGCGGGCCATCTTGGCGGAAAGCCCCTTGGCCGCGGGGTACACCACCCAACCTGGAGAAAAGGGATCAGAAACCCAACCCCGAGGGGTGGCGGGAGCCCAGGAAGGGAGCCCCCAGGAAGGCGAAGAGGAGAAGGGCATAGGAAAGGAGGAGCAGGGCCATGCGCGGGTAGCCCCGGAGCTTCTCCTCCAACAGGAAGTACAGGGTGAGGCCCAGCCAGCCCAGGAGCACGGACACCTCCTTGGGGTCCAGGGCCAAGGGGCTACCGAAATACCCCCAGGCCCAGGCCATGCCGCTTCCCAGCCCCAGGGTGGTGGCCAGGTACCCCACCCGCAGGTAGCCTTGCTCCAGCCGCTTCAGGCTCCAAAGGGGGGCGGAAAGCAGGGCCTTTTCCGGTACCGACCGCAAGCGCAGGTCCTGCAGGGCGCACATCGCCCCCGCCCCCACCCCCACCGCCAGGGCCAGGTAGGCCACCAGGAAAGCCCCCGCATGCAACAAGGTGAGAAGGAGGGGCAGGTTCCCACCCGGATGGGGCAAGGCCTTGAGGGCGAAGAGGCCCAGCCCCATGGCCAGGAGGACCAGGTAACGGCGCAAGGCGGCAAGCCTCGGCCGGAGGAAAAGGCTCTCGCTCCTTAGGGCCAAAAGCCCCCCCAGGACCAGGGCGGGCTGGGCCGGACCCGAGAAAAAACCCTTTGCCAAGGCATCGGCCAAGGCGGCCCCCAGGTAAAGGAAAGCCCCCAGGAAAAGCCCTCGAGGCCAGAACAACCCCAAGGCCAGGAGGACGACCCCCACCAGGGCCAGCAGGGAAGCCACGGTCATAGCCTAGGGGGACGGAAGGCCAAAAGCGGGCACTCCCCCGGGCAGGGGGGACCTTGGAGGAAGGCCTGGGTGCGCGCCTTCACCGCCACAATCCAGGGATGGGCCCTGCGCCCCGCCTCCTTGTGCCAGGTAAGGGGATCGGCCCCAGGGTACTCCCGCATCACCTCTTTAAAGGCCAAGCCCTCCAGGGCCCGGATGGCCTCCCGCACCCGGTGGCCCGCGTACCACTCCAGGTAATCCCCCACGGCCCTTTGGATCAGGGCCTCCACCTTGGGCACCTCCCCCTTGCGGGCCTCGAGGTTCTTCTCCACCACCCGCTCCAGGTCGTCCAGGTTGTAGAGGTAGGCCTGGGGCAGGCGGCCCACCCGGGGGTCAATGTTGCGGGGCAGGGCGATGTCAATGAGGAAAAGGGGTTTGGCCCGCCGGGGCAGGTCCCCGGGGCCCACCAGGTAGTGGGGGGCGGCGGCCGAGGCCACCACCAGGTCCACCTGGCGCAGGACCTGGGGCAGGGCCGCGAGGGGGTAGGCCTCCCCCCCGAAGCGCTCCGCCAGGGCCTTAGCCCTCTCAAGGGTGCGGTTCACCACCAAAACCCGGCCCACCCCATGGGCCTTCAGGTGGGTGAGGAAGAGCTCCGCCATCTCCCCCGCCCCCAGGACGGCCACGGCAAGCCCCGTGAGGTCCCCATAGACGGCCAGGGCCAGGTCCAAGGCGGCATAGGCCACGCTCACCGCCCCCGCCCCGATGGCGGTCTCGCTCCGGGCCCGCTTCCCCAGGGCGATGGCGGACTGAAAGGCCTTCTCCAAAAGGCTTTCCGTGGCCCCGTGTCGGCGGGCCAGGAAAAGGGCCTCCCGCACCTGCCCCAAGATCTGCGCCTCCCCCACCACCAAGGAATCCAACCCCGCCGCCACCCGAAAGAGGTGCCGCAGGGCCTCCACACCCTCCTTCAGGTAGAGGTGATGGGCCTCCACCCCCCGGGCAAGGAGGAGGGCTTGGGCCTCTTTGGGGCTTCCCACCCCGTAGATCTCCGTGCGGTTGCAGGTGGAAAGCACCACCGCCTTGCCCAGGGCGGAAAGGGCCGCGGGCAGGGCCACGGCAGGGTCTAGGGCGGCCCTCTCCCGCACCTTTAGGGGAGCGGTCTTGTGGGAAAGGCCCACCAGGTAAAGGGGCAGGGCCATAGGCTTCCGCCAGTATACGCCACCTGGGTAGGGACAAGCGTCCCCCCACCCTTAACCGAAGGCCTATGGGAGCGCCCGCAAGATGGCGTGGAAAAGGCCCTCCAGGCCGGGCACCTCCGCCTCCACCACGGGGAAACCCGCGGCCAAGGCCTCCTTGGCGGTGCTGGGACCCATGCAAGCCGCCTTGGGCCGCCGCTCGGTCCAACGGGCATAGGCCCGGACGCCGCTTGGGCTGAAGAAGGCCACCACCTGGGCCGCCCGCAAAAGGCCCACCTCCTCCGGGGAAAGCTCCCGCTCCCGGGTGGCGTAAACCTCCAGCCGCTCCACCTCCATCCCCCGGTCCCTCAGGCCCTCCTCCAGGTCCTTCCCCGCCAGGTCCCCCGCCACAAAGAGCACCCTTTGCGCCTGGGGAAACCCCAAGGCCAGGTCCTTGGCCGTGGCCCTGGGAGGGAGGAAGGCGGGGGATAGCCCCCCCCGGCGCAACACCTCCCCCGTCCCCTCCCCCACCGCCGCCACCTTTAAAGGGGGCCTTCCCGCCCGCTCCCAAGCCCAAAGAAGCCTTTTCGCCCCCTCCTTGGAGGTGACGGCCACCCAGTCGGCGGCGCGCAACCTGCCCGGAAGCGCCTGCAGGCCCGGCAGATCCACCTGCTCCAGCAGGGCCACCTCCGCCGCCTCTATGCCCAAGGCGGCAAGCCGTTCCAAAAGCGCCCTATCCTTCCCCCGCGTCAGCAGGACCACGGCCCCTGAGCACCTTGTGGAAAAGCTTCATGGCGGCCAAGGCCCGGGGAAAGCCCAGGAAGAGGGCGGACTGCAGGATGGCCTCCCGCACCTCCTCCTCGGTGGCCCCCACCCGTAACGCCCCCTCCAAATGGGTGGCCAGCTCCTTGGGGCTACCCAGGGCGATGAGGGCGGTGATGGCAAGGAGCTCCCGGGTCTTCAGGTCCAGCCCCGGCCGGGCCAGAACCTCCTCGTAGGCGAAGTCGCGGATGTAGCGGAAAAGGTCCTCGTCCACCTCCTTGAGGCTGGCCTCAATGGCCTCCTGCTTCTCCCCCCATATGGCCCGCCGCACGCTCATGGCAGGTAGTCTAGCACCCTCTCCAGCTTGGGAAGGGCCTCGGGGTTCTCCCCCAAGGGATCAAAGAGGAGGGGCTTAACCCCGGCCCCCTGGGCCCCGGCCACGTCCGCCTCCGAATCCCCCACGTGCACCGCCTCCTCCGGCCTAACCCCAAGGGCCGAAAGGGCCTCCTGGAAGAGCCTAGGATCCGGCTTGGCCACCCCGGAAAGGGCGCTCACCGCCAAGTGCTGGAAGTAGGGCCTCAGGCCCACCACCTCCAGGATCTCGGGCAGGGTGGCGTCCCAGTTGGAGACCACCGCCAGGAGGTAGCCCCGCTCCTTCAGGGCCTGGAGGGTGGCCTGGGCCCCAGGCACCACGGGCCAGAACCGGGGGTTCTTCCAGTTGGCCACCAGCTCCCGGCTCAGGGCCTCCGCGTGCTCCTCGAGGCCCATGCCCGTGAAAAGCCTGCGGTGGAACTCCCGCCAAAGCCCCAAGGCGGTTTCCAGATCCCGGGCCTCCAGGTGGTGGTCCTCATAAAAGCGAAAGGCCGCCAAGGCCGCCCCCTTGGGGTCTTTCCTCGGCCTTAGCCCCCTTTCCTCCAAAAAGGGCAGAAGCCAAAACCGGGGGCTTGCCAGGATCAGGGTATTCCCCACGTCAAAGAGCACCGCCCGGGTCATGAACCCAGTGTATACCCTGGCCCTTCTAACAGGGGTCTAACCTTCGCCTGCTATGCCCTTTATGGCAAAGGGAGGTGGTGAGGCATGCGATGGCTGGTATGGCTTTGGGTATTGCTGGTTCCTGTCCTGGCCCAGAGTTTTGAGGTGGTTTCCGGGGAGGCCCGCTACCGGGTGCGGGAGCAGCTGGTCCAGATCGGCATCGCCGAGGCCGTGGGCACCACGGGGGCGGTGAAGGGGCTGGTGGTTCTGCAAGGGGGCAAGGCCAGCGGGGAGTTCGTGGTGGACCTGAGGGAGCTAAAGAGCGACCAGGCGCGGCGGGACAACTACCTCCGGCAAAACACCCTGCAGACCGACCGCTTCCCCACCGCCACCTTCCGGCCCAAGGCGGTGGAGGGCCTGCCCAACCCCTTGCCCCAAGGCGGCAAGTTCCCCGTGCGGGTGGTGGGGGACCTCACCATACGGGACGTCACCGAGGAGGTGGTCTGGGAGGGGGAGGCGGAGTTCAGGGGCCAGGAGGTGCGGGTGGTCCTCAAGACGGAGTTCCCCTTTGAGAAGTTCCAGCTGGTCCAGCCCCGGGTGCCCATCCTCCTCAGCGTGGAAAACCGCATCCGGCTGGAGGTGGACCTTCGCCTGAGGCGGAAATGAAGCGGCGCGCCCTCCTCGGCCTTTTCCTTTACCCTCTGGCCCGGGCCCAGTGCCCGCCGACCCCCGCCCTAACCGAAGGCCCCTACTTCCTGCGGGAGGTGCCCAGGCGGCAGGACCTGCGGGAGGGGCTTCCTGGGGTTCTCCTGCGGCTTACCTTGCGGGTGCAGGACCGCACCTGCCAGCCCCTTGGGGGCCTGCGGGTGGACCTCTGGCACACGGACGCCCTGGGGCGCTACTCCGGGGTGAACGCCCCCGGGGTCTTCTGCCGGGGCTGGCAGGCCACGGACGGCCAGGGAAGGGTGGAGTTCCGCACCCTCTTCCCCGGCTGGTACCCAAGCCGCACCCCCCACCTGCACCTGCGGGTGGAAGCGGGAGGGAGAAGCTTCGCCACCCAGCTCTTCTTCCCCGAGGAAATCCAGCAAAGGGTCTACGCCAGGCCCCCCTACGCCGAAAGGGGGATGCCCCGCATCGGCAACCGCCAAGACGGCCTCTTCCGGGCCGACCTGCTCCTCAGCCCCAAGCCGGAAGGGGAGGGGTATGGGGCGGACTTCGTCCTCACCCTGCCCTTTTAGTACCCTTAAGGCATGGTCCCCCGTTACCAGACCCCGGAGATGGCCGCGCTATGGTCGGAGGAAAACCGCTACCGCACCTGGGCCCGGGTGGAGGCCTACGCCCTCGAGGCCTGGGAGGCCCTGGGCCAGGTGCCCCAAGGCCTTGCCCAGAAGCTTCTTGAGCACCTAAAGGAGCATCCCCTAGACGCCCGCTTCGCCCAAAGGGTGGCGGAGCTGGAGGAAATCACCCGCCACGACCTGGTGGCCTTCACCCGGGCCCTGGTGGAGTGGACGAAAGACGAGGAGGTGGGGCGGTACCTGCACCTGGGCCTCACCAGCTCGGACGTGGTGGACACCGCCCAAAACGCCCTTCTGGTGCAGGCCCTGGACCTCATCCTGGCGGAGCTCAAGGGGGTGCAGGAGGAGCTCAAGCGCCTGGCCCTCCGCTACCGGCGCACCCCGGCCATCGCCCGCACCCACGGGGTCCACGCGGAGCCCACCAGCTTCGGCCTCCGTTTCCTGAGCTTTTACGCCGCCTTCCAGCGGGACGAGGAGAGGCTAGGGCGGGCCAAGGAGGCCATCGGGGTGGCCATGCTTTCGGGCTCGGTGGGGAACTACGCCCACGTGCCCCCGGAGGTGGAGGCCCACGTGGCCCGGCGGCTTGGCCTAAAGCCCGAACCCCTCTCCACCCAGGTGGTGCCCCGGGACCGGCATGCGGAGGTGCTGGCCGCCTTGGCCATCCTGGGGGGGAACCTGGAACGGGTGGCGGTGGAGCTACGCCACCTCCAGCGCACGGAGGTCCTCGAGGCCCAGGAACCCTTCAGGGAAGGGCAGACGGGAAGCTCCAGCATGCCCCACAAGAAAAACCCCGTGGGCCTGGAAAACCTCACCGGCATGGCCAGGCTCCTCCGGGGCTACCTGGGGCCCGCCTTGGAAAACATCGCCCTCTGGCACGAGCGGGACATCTCCCACTCCTCCGTGGAGCGCGTCATCCTCCCCGACGCCACCACCGTAGCCCACTATGCCCTGAGGCGGCTTAGGGGCATCCTGGCGGGCCTGGTGGTCTTTGAGGAAAATCTCCAGAAAAACCTGGACCTCACCCGGGGCCTGGTTTACTCCCAACAGGTGCTCAACGCCCTCATCGCCCAGGGCCTTCCCCGGGATAAGGCCTACGCCATCGTGCAACGGAACGCGCTGCGGAGCTGGGAGGAGGGCCGAAGCTTCCCCGAGCTCCTAGAGGAAGACCCGGAAAACCCCCTCAAGGGGGAAAGGCTCAAGGCCCTCTTTGACCCAAGCCCCTTCCTCCAGCACGTGGACGCCATCTACGCCCGCTTTGGGCTTTAGGTACCCCGCTTTGAGCACCGTCCTTCTTCCTTGCCTATTGCGGCCACCTCCAGGCATCGGCACTTAGGAAAGGGGCCGCACCCCTGCCCAAGGGGCTCCCAGGCCTCCCCCCTGGCATTAAAATGAAGGCGAGGCGGGGCTAAGGTCCCTAAGGAGGCACATGGAAAAGCTCTACGAGGGCAAGGCAAAGGTTCTTTTTCCCGAGGGACCGGACACCCTTCGGGTCTACTTCAAGGACGAAGCCACGGCCTTCAACGCCAGGAAGCGGGGCATCATCCCCGGGAAAGGGGTGGTGAACAACAAGGTCTCGGCGGCCCTCTTCCGCCACCTGGAGGCCCACGGGATCAAAACCCACTTCCTGGAGGAGCTCTCCGACCGGGAGATGCGGGTGTTACGGGTGGAGATCCTCCCCCTGGAGGTCATCCTCCGCTTCCGGGCGGCGGGAAGCTTCGCCAAGCGGTACGGGGTGAAGGAGGGCACCCCCCTGAAAGCCCCCCTGGTGGAGTTCTCCCTAAAAAGCGACGCCCTGGGCGACCCCCTCATCTGCCCTGAGGCCATCCTGGCCCTGGACCTGGCCGGGGAAGAGGAGCTTTCCCAGGTGAAGGCCACCACCCTGAGGGTGGGGGAGCTGTTGCGGGATTTCTTTGCCCAAAGGGGCCTGGACCTGATTGACTTCAAGCTGGAGTTCGGCAAAAGGAATGGGGAGATCCTCCTCGCCGACGAGATCTCCCCTGATACCATGCGCCTTTGGGACCAGAGGACGGGTGAACCCATGGACAAGGACCGTTTCCGCAAAGACCTGGGGGGCGAGGCGGAGGCCTACCAGGAGGTCCTAAGGCGGGTTCTCAAGGGGTAGCCATGCCCAGGTACCAAGCCACCCTGCTCATTGAGTTAAAAGACGGCATCCTGGACCCCCAGGGCCGGGCGGTGGAAGGGGTCTTGAGGGACCTGGGCCATCCCGTGGACTCGGTGCGGGTAGGGAAGGTCCTGGAGGTGGTCTTCCCCGCGGAAACCCTCCTGGAGGCGGAGGAAAAAGCCAAGGCCATGGGCAGACTCCTCACCAACCCGGTGATGGAGGTCTTCACCCTGGAGGCCATAAAGGAACTCCCATGAAGTGGGCCATCGTCCGCTTTCCCGGCTCCAACTGCGACGAGGACGCCCGCTTCGCCTTGGAGAAGGCGGGCATCAAGGCGGCGTACGTCTGGCACACGGAAACCAGCCTAAAGGGCTTTGACGGGGTATTCCTGCCGGGAGGCTTCAGCTACGGGGATTACCTGCGGGCCGGGGCCCTGGCGGCCAAGAGCCCGGTGATGGAGGAGGTGAGGCGCTTCGCCCGGGAGGGCCGCTTGGTGATTGGGGTCTGCAACGGCTTCCAGGTGCTCACCGAGGCCGGCATCCTCCCCGGGGCCCTGCTGGCCAACCTGAACCTGCACTTCACCTGCAAGGAGGTGGGGGTGCGGGTGGAACGCACGGACCTCCCCTTCACCCGGCGCTATGGGAAGGGGCAGGTCCTGCGCCTGCCCATCGCCCATGCGGAAGGGCGGTACTACGCGGACCCCAAGACCCTTGAATGGCTGGAAGGGGAGGGGCTGGTGGTCTTCCGCTACGCCCCCTTAGGGGGGGAAGGGGATTACAACCCTAACGGAAGCCTCCGCGACATCGCCGGCATCGTGAGCGAGAAGGGCAACGTCCTCGGCATGATGCCCCACCCCGAGCGGGCGGTGGATGAGGTTTTGGGCAGTACGGACGGGCTCCCTTTGTTCCTGGGGCTTTTGGAGGAGGTAAACGCATGAAACCCAAGGCCATCACCTTTGACTTCTGGGGCACCCTCTTCACCGAGGGGCAGGCGTTTTTGGAAAAGGTCATGCCCGCCCGGTACGAGATCCTCCTGGACGCTCTTTCCGAGGCCGGGCATCCCGCGGAGGAGCACGAGGTGCGGGAGGCCTACCGCCAGGCGGCCATCGCCTTTGAGGAGGCATGGAAGGCCGGGGAGCACATGTCCGTATACGACCGGGTGGCCCGCATCTTCTCCCTCCTGGGAGCCCCCTACGACCCCGGGCTCATCGCCCTCACGGCCAGGCGGCTGGAGGAGAGCTCCCTTTTGGTGGACCTCGAGCCCCTTCCGGGGCTGGAGGTCCTGAAGGAGCTGGCCCGCAAATACCCCCTGGCCCTGGTTTCCGACACCGGCCTCACCCCGGGCCGCCTCTTGCGGGAGCACCTGAGGCGGCAGGGGCTGGACGTCTTCCAGGCCTACAGCTTCTCCGACGAGACGGGGTTCGTGAAGCCTAGGCCTGAGGCCTTCCGGGTGGCCCTCGAGGCCCTGGGGGTGGCCCCGGAGGAGGCCCTGCACGTGGGCGACCTGCCCCAGACCGATATCCGGGGGGCCTTCGCCACCGGCTACCCCTGGGCGGTGCAGTACGTGGGCTTGAGGGAGGTGAACGGGGAGGTCAAGCCCACGGCCAAGGTGAAAAGCCATCGGGAGCTCCTTCCCCTTCTGGAGTGATGGAAAGCCTGGCCCAGGAAATCGGCATCCCGGACACCGAGTACCGGGAGATGGTGAAGCGGCTGGGGCGGGAGCCCAACCGGGTGGAGCTCTTCCTCTTCAAGGTGATGTGGAGCGAGCACTGCGCCTACAAGAACTCCCGCCCCCTCTTGAAGGACCTCCCCAAGGAAGGGGAGGCGGTTTTGCAGGGACCCGGGGAAAACGCGGGCGTGGTGTGCATCGGGGAAGGCTTCGCCGTGGCCTTCAAGATAGAAAGCCATAACCACCCCTCCGCGGTGGAGCCCTTCCAGGGGGCTGCCACCGGGGTGGGGGGGATCATCCGGGACATCATGAGCATGGGGGCCCGGCCCATCGCCCTCCTGGACTCCCTGCGCTTTGGCCCTCCGGAAGACGCCCGAAGCCGCTACCTGCTCAAGGGGGTGGTTTCCGGCATCGCCCACTACGGCAACGCCATCGGGGTGCCCACGGTGGGCGGGGACCTCTACTTCCACGAGGGCTACCGGGAAAACCCCCTGGTGAACGCCATGTGCCTGGGCCTCCTCCGGGAGGAGCACCTGAGGCGGAGCCGGGCCTCCCTGGGCCGGCCCATCTACTACGCCGGGGCCAAGACGGGGCGGGACGGGATTGGGGGGGCGGCCTTCGCCAGCCGGGAGCTTTCCGAGGACAAGGAGGAGGACCGGCCGGCGGTGCAGGTGGGGGACCCCTTCCTGGGGAAGCTCCTTTTGGAGGCCACCCTCGAGGCCATCGAAAAGGACCTGGTGGAGGGCGTGCAGGACATGGGGGCGGCGGGGCTCACCAGTAGCCTCTCGGAGCTGGCCTTCAAGTCGGGCCTGGGGGTGGAACTCCACTTGGACCAGGTCCCCACCCGGGAAAGCGGCATGGGGCCCATAGAACTCCTCCTCTCGGAAAGCCAGGAGCGCATGGTCCTGGTGCCCAAGGAGGGCAAGGAAAAGGAGCTGGAGGAGGTCTTTAGGAGGTGGGGCCTGGACTGCGTGAGGGTGGCCCGCACCATCCCCGAGAGGGTCTTCCGCGTCCTTTTCCGGGGCGAGGTGGTGGCCGAGGTCCCCACCGAGGCCCTGGCGGAAGCCCCCACCTACGTGCGCCTAGCCAGGGAAGACCCCGAGATCCAAAGGCTCCGGGAGATGCCCCTTCCCCCCCTCGAGGCCAACCCCCAGGAGGTCCTCCCCAGGCTCCTCGCCTCCCCCAACCTGGCCAGCCGGGAGGCGGTCTACGAGCGCTACGACCACCAGGTGGGCACCCGCACCGCCCTCCTTCCCGGCAAGGGGGATGCGGCGGTCTTGTGGGTGAAGGGCACCAGCCTAGGCATCGCCGCCAAGGTGGACCAGAACCCCCGCTACAGCCGCCTCCATCCCCGGCTTGGCGCCATGCACGCCCTGGCCGAGGCCTGCCGCAACGTGAGCGTGGTGGGGGCAAGGCCCCTGGCCTACACCGACGGCCTAAACCTGGGAAGCCCGGAGACCCCGGAGGGCTACTTTGAGCTAAGGGAGACCATCGCGGGCCTTAGGGAGGCCAGCGAGGCCCTGGGGGTGCCGGTGGTCTCCGGAAACGTCTCCCTCTACAACGAAAGCGGGGGCCGGCGCATCCCCCCCACGGCCATGGTGGGGGTGGTGGGGGTCTTGGACATCCGCAAGCGGGCGGAGATGGGCTTTTCGCGCCCCGGGGAGGTCATCGTCCTCATGGGGGAGGAGGCGGGGGAGCTGGGGGGAAGCGAGGTGCTTTACCTCCTTGCGGGCCTCGAGGCGGGCCATCCCCCCAGGCTGGACCTGGAGCTGGAAAAGCGGGTGCAGGAGGCCATCCGGGAGCTCATCGCCTTGGGGCTCACCCGCACCGCCCACGACCTGGCGGAGGGGGGGCTTTTGGTGGCCTTGGCGGAGATGACCTTCCCCTATGGCCTGGGGGCCACGGTGGAGGTGCGCACCCCCGGCCTGGCCGCCCTCTTTGGCGAGGCCCCAAGCCGCATCCTCTTCACCGTGGCCAAGGAGGACCTCAAGGAGGCCACCTTCCGCCTGGAGGAAAGGGGTCTTCCCTACCGCATCCTAGGAGAGACCGGAGGGCACACCCTCACGGTCCTCACCCCGGAAGGGGTGCTAGAGTGGGAGGTACAAGAACTCCTCGCCGCCTGGAAGCGGCCCCTACGGGAGGTGCTGGATGGACAAGCCTAGGGAAGAGTGCGGGGTCTTGGGGCTTTGGAGCGAAGAACCCCTGGACGCCCCGGGGCTTTTGCACCTGGGCCTCCTCGCCCTCCAGCACCGGGGACAGGAGGCGGCGGGCATCGCCGTATCCGATGGCAAGGAGTTCCTGGTGGAAAAGGACCTGGGGCTCGTGCACCAGGTCTTCACCGAGGAAAGGCTTTCCCGCCTGAGGCTTCCCGAGGCACGGCTGGGCTTGGCCCACACCCGCTACTCCACCACGGGCTCCAACCTGCGCTTCAACGCCCAACCCCTCACCGCCCGCACCGCCCACGGGGTTCTGGCCATCGCCCACAACGGCAACTTCACCAACGCCAAGCCCCTCCGCGACCGGCTCCTTAAGGAAGGGGCCACCTTCCAGAGCACCTCGGACACCGAGGTGATGCTCCTCCTCCTGGCCCGCCTGGGCCACCTCCCTCTTCCCCAGGCGGCCGCCGAGGCCATGAAGGCCCTGGAAGGGGGGTATGCCATCCTCCTCATGGACCGCAGGACCCTGGTGGCCCTCCGGGATCCCCACGGGGTGCGGCCCCTGGCCATCGGAAGGCTCCCAAAGGGCTACGCCTTCGCCTCCGAGCCCCCGGCCCTGGAGCTCATCGGGGCCCGGTACCTCCGGGATGTGCGCCCGGGGGAGGTGGTCTGGGTGGAGGAGGGCGAGCTCAAAAGCCTCCAGGCCCTCCCCCCCAACCCTGCCCCTTGCGCCTTTGAGTGGATCTACTTCGCCAGGCCCGACAGCCTGCTGGACGGGGTGGAGGCCTACGAGGCCCGGGTGCGCATGGGTATGGAGCTTTTCCGGGAGGCCCCGGCGGAGGCGGACATGGTGGTACCCGTGCCCGACTCCGGCATCGGGGCCGCGGTGGGCTACGCCAAGGCCTCGGGCCTCCCCCTGGAGTACGGGCTCTACAAGAACCCCTATGCCGGCCGCACCTTCATCCAACCCACCCAGGCGCTGCGGGACCTGAAGACCCGCCTGAAGCTCTCCCCCACCTCTGCGGTGCGGGGCAAGCGGGTGGTGCTCATCGACGACTCCATCGTGCGGGGCACCACCAGCCGCCGCATCGTGGCCATGCTGAAGGAGGCCGGGGCCCGGGAGGTCCACTTCCGGGTCTCCAGCCCCCCCATCCGCTTCCCCTGCTACTACGGCATCGACACCGCCGCCCGCAAGGAGCTCATCGCCGCCGAGAAGAGCCTGGAGGAGATCCGGGCCTACATCGGGGCGGACAGCCTGGCCTTCCTTTCCGAGGAAGGGGTGAAGAAGGCCATAGGAGGCCCGGTATGCCTGGCCTGCTTCAACGGCCGCTACCCTGCGGGGGTGCCGGCGGAAGGGGAAAAACTGGCCTTGGAGATTTTCTAGGCACCGCCCCCTAGGCTTCCAGAAGCCCCGGGCTTCGCCCAGGGCCATGGGGCAAGGAAGGGTGTCGTGGCTTGAGGGCGGGGTGCTTAGCCCCTCCTGGCCATCCACCGGCTCAGGGCAAACCCCGCCCCGAGGCCCAGAAGAAGCCCCAGCAGCAAGAAAATAAAGGCGAAGGCGCCCGTGGAAGCCAGGTGCCAGCCGAAGAACCAGTAGCTGCACACCGCATACCGCTCCACCTGCACCCGGACCAGCTCCGGCAGGTCGCGGCTAGAGGTGAAGTTGATGAGGATGATGGTCAAGAGCAGAATGGCCAGGGTCAGCGCCAGCCCCCACTTCAAAATCGGAAGAGCCCTTCTCATACCCCAAGCTTACCAAGGGAAGCGCCTTCCTTAGGGCCCATCCACGAGGAAAAACCTGTCCCCAAGGGGCCTAGACCCGGGAGAGGGGGCCCTTAGCCTCACCCCCGCCCAGGCCCTATAATCAGCCTATGGTCAGGACCAGCCTGAGGGACGAGGCCCTTTTCCAGCTCATCGCCCTGGAGGAAAAGCGCCAGCGGGAAGGCCTGGAGCTCATCGCCAGCGAGAACTTCGTCTCCGCCCAGGTGCGGGAGGCGGTGGGAAGCGTCCTCACCAACAAGTATGCGGAGGGCTACCCGGGGGCCCGCTACTACGGGGGGTGCGAGGTGGTGGACCAGGTGGAAAGCCTGGCCATCGAACGGGCCAAGGCGCTCTTCGGGGCCGCCTGGGCCAACGTCCAGCCCCACTCCGGCTCCCAGGCCAACATGGCGGTGTACATGGCCCTGATGGAGCCGGGGGATACCCTGATGGGCATGGATCTGGCGGCCGGCGGCCACCTCACCCACGGCTCCAAGGTGAACTTCTCCGGGAAGCTTTACAAGGTGGTTTCCTACGGGGTCCGGCCCGACACCGAGCTCATTGACCTCGAGGAGGTGCGCCGCCTGGCCTTGGAGCACCGGCCCAAGGTGATCGTGACGGGCGCCAGCGCCTACCCCCGCTTCTGGGACTTCAAGGCCTTCCGGGAGATCGCCGAGGAGGTGGGGGCCTACCTGGTGGTGGACATGGCCCACTTCGCCGGCCTGGTGGCGGCCGGGCTCCACCCGAACCCCCTTCCCCACGCCCACGTGGTCACCAGCACCACCCACAAGACCCTGAGGGGTCCGAGGGGCGGGCTTATCCTCTCCAACGACCCTGAGCTGGGCAAAAGGATCGACAAGCTCATCTTCCCCGGCATCCAGGGCGGCCCCCTGGAACACGTGATCGCGGGGAAGGCGGTGGCCTTCTTTGAGGCCCTGCAACCCGAGTTCAAGGAGTACAGCCGCCTGGTGGTGGAAAACGCCAAGCGCCTGGCGGAGGAGCTGGCGGGGCGGGGCTACCGCATCGTCACGGGGGGCACCGACAACCACCTCTTCCTGGTGGACCTCCGCCCCAAGGGCCTCACGGGGAAGGAGGCGGAGGAAAGGCTGGATGCGGTGGGCATCACCGTCAACAAGAACGCCATCCCCTTTGACCCCAAGCCCCCCCGGGTCACCTCGGGCATCCGCATCGGCACCCCGGCCCTCACCACCCGGGGCTTCACCCCGGAGGAGATGCCCCTGGTGGCGGAGCTCATAGACCGAGCCCTCATGGAAGGCCCTTCGGAGGCCTTACGGGAGGAGGTTCGCCGGCTCGCCCTGGCCCACCCCATGCCCTGACTTCCGCACCCAGGCCCCTCCCGCCAGGGGCTTAGAATTAAGGGGATGCTAAAGCGCCTCGAGGTGCGCAACCTCGCCGTCATCCGCGAGGCCACCCTGGAGCTGGGCCCTGGGCTGAACGTCCTCACCGGGGAAACCGGGGCGGGGAAAAGCCTCCTGGTGGACGCCTTGGCCCTCCTCCTTGGGGCCAGGTCCGAAGGGCTCTTGGGGCCCTTTGGCGATAGCCTCCTGGTGACCGCCTTCCTCCAGGGTGAGGGGGAGGAGCGCATCCTTTCCCGCCGCATCGGGAGCCGCTCCACCCCGCGGATCGACGGGGAGGTGGTAAGCCTCAAGGAGCTCCAAGAGGAGGCGGAAAGGTGGCTTTCCCTTCACGCCCAGCACACCGCCATGGCCCTCCTCTCCCCCAAGCGGCAGCGGGAGCTTCTGGATGCCCTTCTGCCCCCAAGCCTCCTGGAGGGCTACGGGGAAGCCTACAGGCGACACCAGGCCCTCCTTCAGGAAAAAAGAGCCCTGGAGGAGGCCCTAAGGGCCAAGGCGGAGCGGGAGGACCTCCTCCGCTTCCAGCTTAGGGAGATCCAGGAGGCGAACCCCAGGCCCAAGGAGGATGAGGAGCTGGAGGCCGAGGCGCAAAGGCTTCGCCATCTGGAAGCCCTGAGGGAGCGCTCGGGCAAAGCCTACGCCCTCCTGGCGGAGGGGGGGGCCTTGGACCTCCTGCAGGCGGCCCTGCGGGAGCTGAGGGGGGGAAGCCGCTTTGACCCGGCCCTCGAGGCCCTGGCCCGGGACCTGGAGGCGGCGCTGGAGGGAGGCCGGGCCGTGGCCCAGGAGCTGGAGGACTACCTGGAAAGCCTGGAGGGAGACCCAGGCCGCCTGGCCCAGCTGGAGGAACGCCTTTCCCTCCTGGAGAGGCTCAAGCGCAAGTACGGGCCCACCTTGGAGGAGGTCCTGCGCTACGGGGAAAGGGCCCAGGAGGAGCTCAAGGCCCTGGAGGGAGGGGAAGAGCGGCTTTTGGCCCTGGAAAGGGCGTTGAAAGCGGCCTCGGAGGCCCTCTTGGAGGCGGGGGAGCGCCTTTCCCAAGCCCGCCTCGAGGCGGCACGCAGGCTGGAAAGGGAGATGGCGGGGGAGCTTTCCGCCTTGGGTTTTCCCAAGGCCCGCTTCCAGGTGGAACTGAAGCCCCTCCCCGAACCCGGACCCCAGGGCCTGGAAGAGGTCCAGTTCCGCTTCTCCGCCAACCCCCACCTCCCCCCCGCCCCCCTTTCCGCGGCCAGCGGGGGGGAGCTCTCCCGCATCGCCCTGGCCCTCGCCCTCCTCACCGGGGCCGAGGCCCCCACCGTGGTCTTTGACGAGGTGGACGCCGGCATAGGGGGGGAGACCGCCTGGAAGGTGGCGGAAAGGCTGGCCCGCCTGGGCCAGGTCCGGCAGGTGCTGGTGGTCACCCACCTGCCCCAGATCGCCGCCCGGGCGACAAGGCACCTGCGGGTGGCGAAGGAGGGAGAGGAGGTGCGGGTGGAGACCCTGGAGGGGGAGAAGCGGATCCGGGAACTGGCCCGCCTCCTCTCCGGCCAGTACACCGAGGCCGCCCTGGCCCACGCCCGCCTCCTTCTGGAAGGGAGCGGCCAGGCTGCCCAGGGCTGGGTGGAGGCCCAGGAATGAATCCCCCGGAGGCCGCCCGCACCGACCCCCTCACCGGCCTGGACAACCGCCGGGCCTTGGAGGAGGCCTTTCCCCTGGTCCTCCGGGAGGCCCGGAGCCTGGGGAAGCCCCATCCACCTGAAGGAGGCCTACGGGCGCATGTACCGGGCCAAGAGGGCTAAAAAAGGGCTTTAACCCCGTCGGCCACGTACTGCACCGCCAAGGCGGCCAGGAGGATCCCCAGGACCCGGGTCACCACGTTCACCCCCGTGCGCCCCAGGGCTCGGCGCACCTGGACCGCAAGCCGAAGGAACACGTAGGCCAGGGCCAGGACGAGAACCACCGTGGAAAGCACCACAGCGTAGCCCAGGGGCTCCTTCCGGGCCTCCAGGGCCAGGATGAGGACGCTGGCCAAGGCTCCAGGGCCCGCGATCAAAGGGATGGCCAGGGGAAAGACGGAGATGTCCGCCCGGAGGCGGGCCTCGTCCTTCTCCTCCTCGGTCTCCCGCTCATGGTGGGCAAACACCATCTCGGTGGCGATGCGGAAAAGGAGGATCCCCCCGGCGATGCGCAGGGCCTCGAGGCTGATCCCCAGGTACTCCAGAAGCCCCCGGCCGAAGAAGAAAAAGGAGACCATCAACCCCCCCGCCACCAACACCGCCTTCCTGGCGATCTGGGCCTGCTTCCTGGGGGGACGATCCCCGGCCAGGGCCAGGAAAACCGGCACCAGCCCCACCGGGTCCACCACCACGAAGAGGGTGAGGAAGGACTTGAGGAAAAGCTCCAGCACGAAAGCCTAGGGGCGCGCCTTTCCCGCCACGAGGAGTTCCCCGAACTCCTGCTCCAGGGCCTTGGCCCCCTCCTCGCTCCGGGCCACCACCAGGATGGTATCCTCCCCCGCCAGGGTACCCACGATCTCGTCCCGCTTGAGGCGGTCCATCAACAGGGCGATCCCCGAGGCGTGGCCCTCCGCGGTCTTCACCACCAGGATATTCTCCCCCCGGTCCACATCCTTGACAAAGAGGCCAAACTGCCGCTTCAGCTCCTCATACACGTCCTCGGGGAGCTCCACGGAGGGGAGGGCGTACTTGTGCCGCCCCTTGCCCAGGGAAACCCGGGCCAGCCTCAGCTCGGCGATGTCCCGGCTCACCGTGGCCTGGGTCACCTCAAAACCCAGTTGCTTCAGGCGTTCCACCAGCTCCTTCTGCGTGCCGATCTCCTCCCGGCTCACGATCTCCTGAATGGCGCGGTGCCGCTCCGCTTTGCTCCGCATAGACACCCCTCTTAGCCTCGCCAGAATTCTTTAACCCAATCCAGTATACGGTGGGCCACCTGCCGCTTCTTCATACGGGGAAGCTCCTGTACCCGGCCATCCCGGAGGAGGAGCACCACCTCGTTCTCCGCGCTGCCGAAACCCACCCCCTCCCGGTTCACCCAGTTGAGGACGATGAGGTCCAGGTTCTTGCGGTGGAGTTTTTCCCTGGCCCGCTCCAAGCCCTCCTTGGTTTCCATGGCAAAGCCCACCAGGACTTTGTCCCCTTTGTTCTCCCCCAGCTCCTTCAGGATGTCGGGGTTGGGAAGGAGGCGGAGGACCTTCTCCGCCGCCACCTTGGGCTCCTTCTCCCGGCTCACCTCCGCCGGGCGGTAATCGGCCACCGCCGCCGCCATCACCACCGCCTGGGCCCAAGGGTAGCGCTCCAGGATGGCCTGGCGCATCTCCAGGGCGCTTTCCACCTCCACCCTCTCCACCCCCCAGGGGGCGGGCAAGGCGGTGGGCCCGGAGACCAGGACCACCTCCGCCCCCCGATCGCGGGCGGCCTCGGCCACGGCGTAGCCCATGCGGCCTGAGGAGGGGTTGGAAAGGAAGCGCACCGGGTCCAGGTACTCCCGGGTGGGGCCGGCGGAGACCAGAAGCCTCAGGCCCTCCAGGTCCTTGGGGGTGAGGAAGGCCTCCAGCCTCTCCACAAGCTCCTCCGGCTCCAGCATCCTTCCCCACCCCTCCCCCTCCCCCACCGCCGCCAAGGGGCCGTACCCGGGGCCAAAGAGGGCGTGGCCCAGGGCCTCGAGGGTCCGGGCATGCTCCTGGGTCTTGGGGGCAAGCCACATGGCCTCGTTCATGGCCGGGGCCCAGGCCACCCGCTTGGCCCCCGCCAAGAGGGTGGCGGAGAGGAGATCGTCCGCCAGGCCCAAGGCGGCCTTGGCCATGGCATCCGCGGTGGCGGGAGCCACCAGGACCACCTCGGCCCAGCGGGCGAGCTCTATGTGCAAGGCCCGGCCATCGGGCCTGAACCAGGCCTCCTCCGTGGCCACCTCCCCCCCGGCGGCTACCGCCAGGGAAAGGGGGGTGATGAACTCCAGGGCCCTGGGGGTGGCCAGGACCCGCACCTCGTGTCCCTGGGCCCTGAGGAGGCGGAGGAGGTGGGGGGCCTTGATGGCCGCCACCCCCCCCGTCACCGCCACCAGGACCCGGGCCACCTACGCCTCCTCCTCCACCGGGTAAAGCCTCTCCATCTCCCGCTGCAGCCGGTCCTCGGGCACCAGGTTCTCCCCGAAGACCAGCCGCCCCGTGAGGAGCTCCTTCATGGCCCAGGTCACGGGGTTGGGGTCGTCAAAGAGGCCCTCGAGGGTCCGCATCTTGGGCCTCTCCTCCGGCTCCAGGACGGTGTTCTTGAAGCGGTGGCGGAGAAGCTGCTCCGCCCGCTTGGCCACCACCACGGTGAGCCGGTACTTGGAATCCACCATGCCAAAAAGCTTGTCAATCCCGGGTTCCGCCATAACTCCTCCGCAAAATCTCGTCCAACTCGGCTTCTAAGTCCTTATCCCGTTTAAGGGCCCTCTCCAAGGCGGCGCCCATCCTGGGGGTGCGCAACCTCTCCGCGGTCAGGATGGCCAGGAAATCGGCCACCGCCTCCTCCAGCACCTCGTTCACCACCACGTAATCAAAGAGGTGGGCGTTTTGGATCTCCCACTCCGCCTGCTTGAGCCGTTTCTCGATCTTCTCGGGGCTATCCTTGCCCCGGTAGACCAGGCGCCGCTTCAGCTCGGAAAGGGAAGGGGGCAGGAGGAAGATGAGGACCGCCTCGGGGACCTTGGCGCGCACCTGCAGGGCCCCCTGCACCTCGATCTCCAGAAGAACGTCCTCCCCCCGGGCCAAGGCCCGTTCCACCGGGGCCCTTGGGGTTCCGTAGAGGTGGCCCACGTACTCGGCATGCTCCAAAAACCCATCCTCCCGCAACAGGGCCTCAAAGGTGCCCCTATCCACGAAGTAGTAGTCCACCCCGTCCCGTTCCCCCGGGCGTGGGGGGCGGGTAGTCATGGAGATGGAGTAGAAGAGGCGGGTGCGTTCCAGCACCTTGGCCCGCACCGTACCCTTCCCCACCCCGCTGGCCCCGGTCATGACGAAAAGCCGCCCCCTCATACCCCTCACCCCGGGAGGATACCAGAACCCTGGGTCTGGGAACAAGGATTTTTGTGATCTAGGCACCTTCCGCCCGTGGTACACTTGGGCCCGTGGCCTGGTACGAGGGCGCCTTCTTCTATCAGATCTTTCCCGACCGTTACTTCCGGGCAGGCCCCCCGGGCAAGCCCGCCCCCAGCGGTCCCTTTGAACCCTGGGAAGCCCCGCCCACCCTGCGGGGCTTCAAGGGGGGCACCCTCTGGGGGATCGCGGAGAAAATCCCCTACCTCAAGGACCTGGGGGTGGAGGCCCTCTACCTGAACCCCATCTTCGCCTCCACCGCCAACCACCGCTACCACACCACGGACTACCTCCAGGTGGACCCCGTCCTGGGGGGGAACGCCGCCTTGCGCCACCTGCTGGAGGTGGCCCACGCCCACGGCATGCGCGTCATCCTGGACGGGGTTTTCAACCACACGGGGAGGGGGTTTTTCGCCTTCCAGCACCTTTTGGAAAACGGGGAGGCGAGCCCCTATCGGGACTGGTACCACGTGAAGGGCTTCCCCCTAAACCCCTACGGGCGGAACCCCAACTACGAGGCCTGGTGGGGCAACCCCGAGCTCCCCAAGCTCCGGGTGGAGACCCCGGCGGTGCGGGAGTACCTCCTGGAGGTGGCGGAGTACTGGATCCGCTTTGGGGCCGACGGCTGGCGGCTGGATGTACCCAACGAGATCCCGGACCCCGAGTTCTGGCGGGCCTTCCGCCGCCGGGTGAAAGGGGCCAACCCCGAGGCCTACCTCGTGGGGGAGATCTGGGAAGAGGCCGACCCCTGGCTCCAGGGGGATATGTTTGACGCCACCATGAACTACCCCCTCTCCCGGGCCATCCTGGGCTTCGTGGGAGGGGAGGCCCTGGACCAGGAGCTGGCCGCCCGGTCGGGCCTGGGGCGGGTGGAGCCCCTCCAGGCCTTGGCCTTCAGCCACCGTCTGGAAAACCTCTTCAGCCGCTACCGGGAGGAGGTGGTGCGCTCCCAGATGAACCTCCTCACCTCCCACGACACCCCCCGCCTCCTCACCCTCTTTAAGGGGAAGGTGGAGCGGGCCAGGCTCGCCCTCTCCCTCCTCTTCCTCTTGCCCGGTAACCCCACGGTCTACTACGGGGAGGAGATCGGCATGGAGGGCGGCCACGACCCGGAAAACCGCGGGGGAATGGTGTGGGAGGAGGCCCGCTGGAGGCGGGAGATCCTCGAGGCGGTCCGCCGCATGGCCCGCCTGCGCCGCGAGCACCCCCTCCTCCGCACCGCCCCCTACGGACGGATCTACGCCGCGGACGGCCACCTGGCCTTCACCCGCGGCCCCTACCTGGTGGTGGTGAACGCCAGCCCCGAGCCCTTTCGGCAGGACTTTCCCCTGCATGGGGCCCTACCCCGGGGGGCCCAGGCGGTGGACCTGCTCTCCGGTAGCCTCTGCACCCCCATGGGGGGCAGGCTTTGCGGCCCCGAGCTTCCGCCCTTTTCCGTGGCGGTCTGGACCGAGGTCTAAAGGGCCCCTTCAAAGCGGAGGAGCCAAAGCTTTAGCCCCTCCTGCCCGGCGAAGCCCCCAAGCCGGCCATCCTGGTGGATGACCCGGTGGGCGGGCACCAGGAGGAAGAAGGGAGAGGCCCGAAGCCCCGCCCCCACCGCCCGGGGGGAAAGCCCCAGTTCCCGGGCGAGGGCCCCGTAGCTCGTGGTCTTGCCGTAGGGGATGCGGCGTACCCTCTCGTAAAGGCGGATGCGCTCCGGGGAAAGCCCGCTATAGTCTAGGGGGATGTCCAAAAAGTCCGGGCGTTTTCCGGCGAAGTAGGCGGCGAGGCTTTCCCGCACCCTTTCGGCCAAGGGACCTTGCGCCTCCTTGCCCCGGGGAAAAAGGGCGGGCTCTAGGCACGCCACCCCCACGGGGGAAACCGCCAGCCAAAGGGGGCCTAGGGGGGTGGAAAGGAGCACCTAGGGCACCCCCGCCAGGAGGAGCTCGGAGAGGAAGGTGCCGGGGAAGTAGTGGCCCAGGATCTCCCGGTGGTCAAAGCCCGCCTCCGCCATCCCCTTGGCCCCCCACTGGGAAAGCCCCACCCCGTGCCCCGCCCCCCGGCCCACCGCCTCAAAGCCTTGGAACTCGGCCAAGGCGGAGGGAAGGCCCATGAGGCGGAGGAGGCGCTGGGCCTCCGGACCCCATACCTCCACCCCCATAAGCCGCACCCGCCAGGCCCGGCCCGAGGGGCTACGCTCCAACACCTGGGGCGCCTCCTCCCCTTTAGGGGTGTAGCCCAAGGCCCTGAGGGCCTGCTCCGCCGCCTCCTTGGACACGGAAACCCGCCAGGCGCTCTTGGGCCCCTTGGCGTAGGGGTCGGGCCGGGGGCGGAGGTAGGGAAGAGCCTTTTGGAACACCTCCTCGCTCCCCGCCGTCATGCCTCCAGAGTCGGCGTGGTACAGGGCGGAGATGGCCTTGCCCCCGTAGCTCAGGACCTGGCCACGGGTGGCGGCCACCGCCTGGGCGTGCTTGGGCTTCTCGGCGGCGAAGCCCAGGTAGACCTGGCAGAGCTCGCTCGCGCAGAGGTCGTAGGGCGCCTTGGGGTTCAGGCGGTTCACGGCGAAGGTGCGGGCCAGGACCGCCTGGGCCTTCAGGGCCTCCAGGGGAAAGCCCTCGGGCATCTCCCCCGGTAGGACCCCGAGGAGGTAGTCCTCCAGGAGGACCAAGTTGATCACAAGGAGCTTGCCTCCCTGGGCGAGAAGCCGCACCCCACCCCGGTAAGGGCGGCCCTCGAGGCGGAAATAGGGCCCGGGGAACTCCCAAAAGGGCTGGACCTTGCCCTCCACCCAGACCCCCTGGGCCTCCCCCCGGGCCCGCACCGTTCCCTGGCCCTCCGGCAGGAGGAGGGAGACCTCCTGCCCCTCCGGCACCTCCTTCAGGAGCACCCTGAGGAGCAGGTCCCCCCCTTGGCCGCGGGAAGGCAGGAGCCACAAGGGAAAAAGGAGGCAGAAGAGAAGGAGGCCCTTTAACCCGTACCGCATACCGCGCCCCCATCCTACCACGGGGGGAGCCCCCCAAAGGCCTTGGGCCCGGCCTCGGCCCTCAGCCCAAAACCAGGGTGGCCCTTCCCAGGATGGGGGCCTCCTCAAGCCTTTGGAGGGCTTCCGGATGGCGCAAGGCGTACATGGCGAAGGGGTAAACCCGTTCCTGAGGCAGGCCCCTCGGCAAAAGGTGCCGCCTGAGGCGCTCCAGATGGTGGAGGAGGACCGCATCCCGCCCCATGCGGGCGCGGAGAAGCTTCTTCAAAAGCCTTTCCCCCTCCCCCCTGAGCCGGGCCTGGAAGCGGCGGAAGGGCCTTTCCAAGGTGGGCTCCAGGGCGCGGGCCTTCTGGCCCAGGGCCTCCACCCCCTCCAAGAGGTGGGAGAGCTCCGCCTCGAGGTCCCCAAACCCCTCCAGCACCCCCTTGACCGCCTCCAGGAAGGCATCCTCCCCCCCTTCCACGAACGCCCAGGGGTCCAGGCGGTACCCCTGCACAATGCGGTGGATGGGGGGCTCCAAAACCAAAGCCCCCAGGCGGAGAAACAAGGCGGGCATGGGGATGCGGTAAAGGGCGTAGACCCCGGAGAGCTCGGCCACATACCGGAACTCGTTGGGGCCCACCACAAAGCCTGCCGTGGGCAAAACCAGGTCCTGGAACACCGGCCTTAGACCCGCGGCCGGGGTGAGGCGGCTGGGATCAGTCCGCAGGATCTCCAGAAGCTCCCCTTTGCTATAGCGCCGCACCCCGTCGGTAAAGGCCCCTTCCTGGTAAAAAAGGAGCCTTCTTTGATCTGTTTCCAGAAAAAGATTGGTGGCCCCCGGTTTGCGCTTCAAGGGAGGCTTGCCCCCTAGGGCACGGATGCGCTCCGCCTCCCGGTTGATGGCCCCGGCGCTGGCCAGGGGATCCTCCAGCTCCCGCTCCACGGCCTCCTGAAAGAGGAAGGCCAGCTCCTCGGCCATGGGGTCAAAGGGGATGAGGCCCCGCTCCCCCAGGAAGGCCAAGAGGGTGCGGGCGAAAAACTCGGCCAGGGTTTCCCCCTCCAGGGCGTAAGCCACCCGGGGGTCCCGGGACCAAGGCCCCAGGAACTCCGCCACCGCCTGCCGGTAGGGGGCAAGGGGGATCCGCCCCGCGGGCAGGGGAGGCAGGGGTAGGGATAGGGAGCGCACCTCCTCCTCCACCAGGAGATGGAGATGGCGCACCTCCTCCACGTCATGGTCCTGGGAGGCCACCCAGAAGACGGGCGCCGCCCCCACCCTTGCTGCCAGGCCCAAGGCGGTGTGGGCCTTGTAGAAGGTGAGGGCGGGCCCCCCCAGAAGCCCCGCCTGCTGGCCCGTGACCACCGCACCCCGCCCCAGGCCCTCGAGGGCGGCCAAGGCCTCCCGCGGAGCCTGGAGGCGCTTCAGGTAGGCGGCAAGCGCCGAGGAGAGACGGGGATGACCCTCCCGGCCCAGGCGCTCTTTAAGGGCCTCTTCCCCCTGGGGTAGGCCCAAAAGGTGGGCCAGGACCTGGGTTTCCATGCCTCAAAGCCTAAAGCGCCTCGGCCAGGCGGGCAAGGGCCTCGGGCTCCCGGACCTCCACCCGGCGGTAACCCAGGTCCACCAGGCCCGAAAGGGCCCACTCCCCTAGGAGCTTGGTCACGGTCTCCCGGGTGGCCCCCACCATGCGGGCCAGGTCCTGGTGGGAAAAGGCCACCTCCCCCGCCCGGCCCAGTTTGAGGAGAAGCCGGGCCAAGCGCTGGCTCACGGAGAGGTGGTGCAACTCCCAAAGCCGCTCCTCCGCCTCCTTCAGCCGGGCGTAGAGGACCTCCAGGAGGAAGCGCTCCACCTCGGGAAAGCGCGCCCGCAAGGAGTCCAGGCCTTCCCGGGGAGCGAAGAGGAGCTCGGCGTAGGTCAAGGCGGTGGCCCCGGAGGTGCGCCTATTCCCCCCCACCAGGGCCTCCTCCCCAAAAAGCCCCCGGGCCCCACCACCCCCAAGGTGGCGGGCTCCCCTTCCGCCGAACGGGGCCCCTCCAGCCAGATCAGCCCTTCCCGCACCAGGTACACCCCATCCACCCGCTGCCCCGGGGCGTAGAGGGGGGCGCCCCGCAAGACCCTTTTGGGCTGGAACACCCTGGCCGCCTCCCGCCGGGCCTCGAGGGAAAGTTCCTGGAACATGCCCCGAGTCTACAGGAAGAGGGGAGCCGGGGACGGAGGTAGAAGCCCCCGGGCCTCGGCCTCGGCGAAGAGCCTCTCCACCGCCTTTTCCCCCTCCTCGCCCACGTCCAGGCTGAACCCGTTCACATAGGTCCTCACGTGGGCCCAGATGACCTCCTCCGAAAGCTCCTGGGCGTGGGCCTTCAGGTAGGGGAGGGTTTCCTCGGGGTGGGCCCAGGCGTACTCCAGGCTCCGCCGCACCGCTTCATCCAGGGCCCGGATGAGCCCCTCCCCCAGGTCCCGCCGGGCCAGGATGGCCCCCAGGGGCAGGGGCAGGCCCGTCTCCCCCTCCCACCACTCCCCCAGGTCCAGAAGCCTCACCAACCCGTACTGGGGGTAGGTGAAGCGGCTTTCGTGGATGATGAGGCCCGCCTCCACCTCCCCCTGGGCCACCAGGGGCAGGATTTGGTCGTAGCGGACCTCCACGGGCTCAAACCCCTCCGCATACAGGGATAGGAGCAAAAAGGCGGTGGTGTTCCGCCCGGGGATGGCCACCCTAGCCCCCTCGAGGCGCTTTAGGGGCCTCTTGGCCACCACCAAAGGGCCCACGCCCCTGCCCAAGGCCCCCCGCTCCGCAGGGCCACGTACCGGTCCCTAACCCTCCCATAGGCGGCATAGGAGAGCTTGGTGAGGGGAAGCCTCCCCTCCAGGGCCCAGCGGTTTAGGGTCTCCACGTCCTCCAAAACCTCCTCCACCGGAAGGGGGCTCGCCACCCGGCCGTGGGTCAGGGCGTAAAAGATGAAGGTGTCGTTGGGGCAAGGCGAATAGCCCAGCCGCAAAACCTGCGCTTCCATGAAACCTACTGTACCCCCTTGAGGGCCCGCTTAAACAGCTCGGGGGCAAAGGCCTTGAGGGCCCTGAGAAACCCCGTGGCCCCCCGGGCCCGCCCGGGGATCACATGGACCGGAACCCCCAGGCGCTCCGCCTCGAGGCGCACGGGCTCGGAGAAGTCGTGGCCCACGTAGCTGGAGACGATCATGAGGCCATGGGCCTTTTCCAGGCGGTTCTGGATCCGCCTTAGGGCCTCCTTCCCCACCCCCGCGGTATCCGCATCAAACCAGTCCACCCTGAGGCCCCGGGCCTCGAGGAGGGGCACAAGCCGGCTTCTCAGCTGGGTGTGCCCACCCACCACCAGAAGGTGCTCCCCGTGGAACTGGGGGAGGCCCTCCTGCAAAAGCTCCTCCTTGGTCTCGGGCAGGGCTTTGGGGCTTTCCCCCAGGGCCTCCAGGCCCCGGCTCACCGCCTTAAGCTCCTCCAGGTACAGGGAGAGGCTCTCGTCGTGGGGCCTGAGGAAGAGGAGGTTACGGAGCACCTCCCGGGCAAGCTCCAGGTCCTTCTCCCGGTAAAGCGCCACCTCCAGGGCCTTCTGCCACTGCTCCGCCGCCTGCCGCCAGTCCCCTTTGGCCTCGTAGTGCTCCGCCAGATCAAAGAGCACCTCCAGGGCCTGGGGGTGGGCCCTCAGTTCCTCCAGCAGAAGCCGCTCCACCTCCTCCCCCCGCCCCTCGGCGTAAAGGGCCGCCAGGTACTGCCCCCGCACCGCCTCCGCCTCGGGGCTTTCCCGAAAGGCGCGGGAAAGGCGGTAGGCCATGGCCAGAAGCTCCAAGGGAGGCCTGGGGGTACGGCCTAGGGCCTGGTAGAGGACGTTAAAGGCCGCCCAGGGGCCCTCCAGCCTCTCCACCAGGGAGAGCAAGCCCATGAGGTCGGCCTCGGCCACCTCGGCAAGCCCCGCATCCCGGGCCCGGGAAAGGAGCTCCCGCGCCAGGACCTCCTCTCCCCCCTTCAAGGCCTCCTGGGCCAGCTGGAAAAGGTAGGGGGCGGGGTAGGCCCTAAGGGCGTGGGCCCGCTTGTGGTCCCCCAGGACCTCCCGCAGGGGCCGCCTCAGGGCCCGCTTCACCTGGGCCAGGTGGTGGTAGGCCAGGCCCGCCACCTCCCCCTCCCCCCGCTCTGCGGAGCGCTCCAAAAGGCGGAGGGCCTCGGCATACCGCCCCTCCCGCTCCCTCAGCATCCCCAAAAGGAGCAGGGCCTCGGGGATTTCCGCCCGGGCCAAGGCCTCGGTGAGATAGGGTTCCACGGACTTGAGGTCGTCCAAGGGCCGCACCTCCAAGGGGGAGCGCACCCGGAGGGCCACCAGGGCCAGCCCCAGGAAGCCCTCGGCCTCGTCCAGGTCCGCCAGCCTGCGGGCGTACCGCTCCGCCCGGGCAAAAAGCCCCTGGATCAGGGCCGCCTTCAGGCCAAGCCGGAGCATCTCCCGGGTCAGGAGGCCGGGGGCGAGGTCCTCCACGAACTCCGCCCGGCGGCTTACCTCCGCCCACTCCCCTTCCCGGGCAAAGCGGCGCATGCGCTCGGTGATCCTTTCCAAGGCCTCCCGCACGTACCCTTCCGCCTCGGGCAGGCCCGATTCCACAAACTGCCTGAGGGCGTCCGCATACCGGCCCAGGCTCAGGTAGACCCGGCCCAGGTAGAGCCGGTAGCGGCCGCCCCGGCCTGCCAGGGCCTCGAGGCGGGGCCTGGCCCGCTCGTACTCCCCAAGCTCCACCAAAACCATGGCCCTCAGGTCCTCCGCCTCCTCGGAAAGGGCCCGCCTCAGGACCTCCTCCGCCTCGGCGTAGCGGGAAAGGGCAAAAAGGGCCCGTCCCCTGAGGCAGGCCGCCTCCCCTTCCACCCCCTCGGGCAGATGGGCCAACACCTCCGCATACCGCCCCGCGGCCAGAAGCTCCCGCACCTCGGCGAGATCCCGCGCCTGGGCCAAAACGGGAACCCGCAAGGGGGCCTCCTCCGGAGGGGCCTCCGCCTCCCAGGCCTCCTCCTGGACCGCCAGCACCTCGGGCCTCCTGGCCAACACCAAAAAATACTCCCCCTCCCCCACCCGCTCCACCTGGTAAAACCCCAGCCGCCGCAACCCCTCCTCCACCCCTTCCGGGCTCTTGCCCAGGAAGGGCCCGTGGCCGTAAACCAAAAGCCCACCGGGCTGCAAAAGCCGGGCGAAGCGGGGAAGGCGCTCAAAGAAAGCGAATTGCTTCCAAAAAGAAGGGGCCTCCAGGCGGCTTTCCAGCCCCTGGTCCACCAAGCCCTCGGGGAAGACGGAAAGGAGGAGCAGGGTGTCAAAGGGGGGAAGCTCCGCCTCCTCCGCCCAGGCGGCGTGCCAGACCACCTCCGGCACCCGTTTTTTACCCAGCTCCACCGCCTCCTCCACCCCCTCCAAGGCGTGGAAGGAAAGCTCGGGCCGCTTCCTTTGCAAATAGCCCACCAAGGCCCCCGTGAAGGCCCCCACCTCCAAAACCCGCCCCTCGAGGCGGGAGGGCACCTCCCGGGCGTAAAACTCCAAGAAGGGGAGGTGCATGCCGTAGACCAGGGCCTCCCCCTTGGGCACCCGGAGGATCTCCCGGTAAAAACTTCGCACCGCCTCCCTCCCCCCACCCGAGAGGTAGGCCCGCCAGGCCCTGAGGACCGGCTCCCGCTTGGCGGGGCTCCCCACCCGCTTGGCCAACTCCGCCTCAAAACGCCCTGGGGACACCGGCCCCAGGACGGCAAACCGCTCCTTCAGGTATAGCCTTAGCTCATCGGGCATTTGCCGGCAGTCTACCAAAGGGTAGGGGGGTTGGTCCAGCAAAGACCCCCCGCCCGGGCATAACCCCAAGCGGGGGAGGCCAAAGGCCCCTAGGCGGGAACCCCTTGGGCGAAGAGGTCGGCGTAACGCCGCTTGGCCCGCATGGGAGCCCGGTGATACACGTAGGAGGCCAGGAGGGGGAAGGCCAGGGTGGCCTCGGCGAAGACCATCTGGGAAAGGGCGGCGTCCACCTTGCCCCAGCTTTGCGCCTCGGAAAGGGTGGAGCCGGAAAGCCCCCCGTCCCGCTCGTCGGCCACGGTGATCTGGATGGCGTACTTGTGCATCTCCACCTGGTGGCCCAGGACCTCCGCGGCCACCACGATGTCCTGGGCGAAGTTCTTGGGCACCCCGCCCCCCAGCATCACCAGCCCCGTGGTGCCCGCCTTGAGCTTGATCTCGGTGAGCTCGCGGAAGTCGGCCACGGAGTCAATGGTCACGTGGGCCTTGGGGTTTTTCACCTGGTGGTAGACCAGGCCGAAGCCGGCGGAGGAGTCGGAGAAGGCGGGGACGAAGATGGGCACCCCCTCCTCGTAGGCGGCCCGCACGATGCTCTTCTCCCCCAGGCCCCTCTCCGCCAGGTAGCGGCCCATGTGCCAGAGGAACTCCCGGCTGGAGTAGGGGCGGGGCTCCAGGGCGTCGGCGATCTCCGCCACCGTGTAGTCGGTGTGGCGGAGCTCCTCCTCGTCGATGTAGGTGTCGTAGATGCGGTCAATCCAAAGCCGCCTTAGGGTTTCGTCGTCCGCCTTGGGGTCCCCCTGGTAGTGGCGGTGGCCCAGGGCCTCAAAGAAGTCCTGGTCCACGATGTTGGCCCCGGTGGCCACGATGACGTCCACCAGGCCCTTGCGGATCAGGTCGTGGACGATGAGGCCTTGGCCGGCAGAGACCAGGCTCCCCGCCAGGGTGAGGATGACGGCGGCGTCGTCCTCCAGCATCCTCAGGTAGATCTCCGCCGCCCGGTGGAGGTTCCTCGCCTGGAAGGCGGTCTTGCCCATGGCCTCGAGGATGGGCCCGGCGTCAAAGGCCTTGATGTCTATGGGGACCACGGGCGTAGAGAGGAGTTGCTTCTTCTCCATCCTTCTCCTTTCTACGCGGGGTGGGCGTCGGGCGGCTCCCCCCCTTTCGCGCCCCCTGCCTTTAGGGCAGGATTTTCAGTATACCACCCCCGGCGATGGGGGGGTAGACCTCCAGGGGGCCCTCCACGGGGTCGTCGGGGCCCACCGCCTTCTTCCCCACCGCCAAAAGCCAGGCCTCCTCCAAGGGGATGCCAAGCTTCTCCAAGGCCTCCCGGGGCGTCTTGGCCTCCACCTCTAGGCGCTCGCCAAAGCGCCGCAGGTCGCCGTGCAGGATCACCTCCATCTCCCCTCCCTTTGGGGTCCCCACGCGGAAAAGTCCTGGGGCGGTATCAGTACCCCTCCCGCACCACGTTCAAAAGGGGCTCCCCCCGCAGGTAGCGCAGGACCTGCTCCGCCAAAAACCGGCCCGCCCGGCGGGGAAAGCCCTCGGAGAGGCCGGCCACGTGGGGGGTGAGGAGGAGCCCGGGGGCCCGCCAAAGGGGGTGGCCCTCGGGCAGGGGCTCGGGGTCGGTGACGTCCAAAGCCGCCCGCACCCTCCCCTCCCGCAGCGCCTCGAGGAGCGCTTCCGTGTCCACCACCGCCCCCCGGCCCGCGTTGAGGAGAAGCGCCCCCGGCTTCATCCGGGCCAGAAACCCCCGGTCCACCAACCCCCGGGTCTCCGGGGTGAGGGGGAGGAGGACCACCACCGCGTCCGCCTGGGGCAGGAGGTGGGGGAGGTCTTGCGGGGTGTAGACCCCGGGACGGGCGTGCCGGGCCACGGGAAGCACCTCCACCCCAAAGGGCCTTAGCCTGGCCTCCACCGCCTTCCCGATGGACCCGTAGCCCAGGAGGAGGACGACCCGGCCCTCCAAGTCGGGAAGCCTTCTTGGGGCCCAACGCCCTTCCCGCTGGGCCTCGAGGAAGCTGGGAAGTTCCTTCAGGAGGGCCAAAAGGGCCATCACCACCCACTCGGCCACGGGGACATCGTGGATGCCGGAGCCATCGCAGAGCACCACCCCCTCCGGCACGAGGGGCAGGATCCAGTCCACCCCGGCGGAGAGGGTCTGGACCACCTTGACCTCCACCCTTTCCAGGACCTGCCGCACCACCTCCTCCTGGCCAAAGGGGGGTAGGAAAAAGTCCACCGCCTCGGGCCAGGGCTCGTCCAGGTGGCGCACCTCCACCCCCTCGGGCAAAAGGGCGAAGACCTCCTCCCTAAGCCTTGGGCTCAAGATGCGCAAGCTAGCCTTCCGGCTGGTCACGGCTCACCTCCATGTACACGTCCTCCCTGCCCCCAGGCCCTGGGCCCAGGCCCACCTCCCGGAAGCCCGCCTTCTGGAAGGCCCGCCGGGCCCTAAGGTTGTGGGCAAAGGTGCGGAGCCTCACCCGCTTGAGCCCCAGGGGGCCAAAGGCGTAGGCCAGGGCCGCCCGCACCGCCTCGGTGCCGTACCCCTGGCCCCAGCGGTCCTTCCTCCCGATGAGGATACCCAAGGTGGCCTCCTCGGGGGTGAGGTCATAGAGCTCCAGGGTACCCAGGTACTCCCCCCCCTCGTCCAGGATGACGAAGGCCAGGCGGTCCTTGCGGCGCATCTCCGCCTGGACGAGGCGCTTGAAAAGCCAAAAGGGGGAGCGCAAGGGGCTTGAGCCGTTCCACTCCGCCACCTCGGGGTCGCGGAAGGTCTCATAAAGGCCCTTCCACTCCCCCTCGGTAAGCCCCGCGTGGAAGGGCTTCAGGGTTACCCGGCCATAGCGGGGCCAGTCCACAGGGATAGCCTACCGGGAAACGGAAAGCCCGGGCGGGGGTAAGCCCGCCCGGGAAGGGGGAAGGGCCTCAGGGGTAAAGCCCCCGGAGGGCCCGGGCCTCGAGGACCCGGGTGGCCGCCACCACATAGGCGGCGGTGCGCAGGGGGATCCTCTTCTCCTGGCTCACCTGCCACACCGCCTCAAAGGCGTTGCGGAGAACCCTCTCCAGACGGGCGTTGATCTCCTCCTCCGTCCAGAAGTAGGAGTTAAAGTCCTGCACCCACTCAAAGTAGCTCACCGTCACGCCCCCCGCGTTGGCGATCACGTCGGGAACCACCAGAATGCCCTTCTCCTGCAGGATGTCGTCCGCGGCCGGGGTGGTGGGGCCGTTGGCCCCCTCGGCGATGATCTTGGCTTGGATCCGCCAGGCGTTTTGCTCGGTGATCTGCTTCTCCAAGGCGGCGGGGATGAGGAACTCCGTGGGCACCGCCCAGAACTCCGGGTTGGGCAGGGGCTCGGCCTTGGGGTAGCCCCGCACCCCCCCGTATTCCGCCACGTGCTTAAGGAGGTCATAGGGGTCAATCCCCGCCTCGTTGTAGATGGTGCCCGTGTGGTCCTGGACGGCGATGACCCGGGCCCCGTGGTCGTGGAAGATGCGGGCGGCGGCGTTCCCCACATTGCCGAAGCCCTGGAGGGTTACCCGGCTCCCCTCAATGGGGAGGCCGATCTTCTCCGCCGCCGCCCTGGCGGTCACGAACACCCCCCGCCCCGTGGCGTCCCGCCGCCCCAGGGAACCCCCCAGGGCGATGGGCTTCCCCGTCACCACCCCGGGCACGGTGCGGCCCACGTTCATGGAGAAGGTGTCCATCATCCAGGCCATCTCCCGCTCCCCGGTGTTCACGTCGGGGGCGGGGATGTCCCGGTCCGGCCCCAGGAGGATGCCCACCTCCGAGGTGTAGCGCCGGGTGAGCCGCTCCAACTCCCGCGCGGAAAGCTTTTTGGGGTCCACCCGCACCCCCCCCTTGCCCCCCCCGTAGGGTAGGCCCACGGCGGCGTTCTTGATGGTCATCCAGGCCGCCAGGGCCATGACCTCCGAAAGGGTGACCTCGGGGTGGTAGCGCACCCCGCCCTTGGCGGGACCCCGGGCGGTGTTGTGGTGGACCCGGTAGCCCTCAAAGTGGGCCACGGTGCCGTCGTCCAGATGGATGGGCACGTCCACGATCAGGACCCGCTTGGGCCTCTTGAGGCTTTCCGCCAAGGGCGCATACCGCCCCAGGTAGGGGACCACCCGGTCCACCTGTTCCACGAAGATCTCCCAAGGTCCGCCGTCCTTGCCCAAGTAGGAAAGGGGTTCGCTCTTCATAGACACTCCTTAGGGGTAAACGCCCCTTAGCCGCGTGGCCTCGTTCACCCGTTCCAGGGCCAGGGCCATGGCCCCGGTGCGCAGATCGCTGGAAAGGTGCTCGGCCCTGTCGCACACCTCCGCCACCGCCCTGGCCACGCTCTTGGCGAAGCTTTGCCGCACCTCCTCCTCGCTCCAGAAGAACATGTTAAGGTCCTGCACCCATTCCAGGTAACTTGCCAGAAGCCCCCCGCCCCCCGTGAGGAGGTCCGGCACCACCAAAACCCCCTTGCCCAGAAGGTAGGCCTCGGCCTCCTGGGTCAGGCCGAAGTTGGCGGCCTCCAGCACCACCTTGGCCCGCACCGCCTTGGCCGTCTCCCCGTCTAGGGCCCCCTCGAGGGCCGCCAGGACCAGGTAGTCCACATCCAAGGCGAAAAGCTCCTCCGGGGCAAGGTCGTAGCGGGGAAGCTCCCCCGTGGCCTCGTAATGGCGCAGGGCCCCGGCCACCTCGAGCCCCTCCGCCTGGTACATGCTCCCCCGGCGCGTGGACACCGCCACCACCTTGAGGCCCATCCTTTCCGCGTGGAGGGCAAAGCTTCCCCCCACCTGGCCGAAGCCCTGCACCGCCACCCTGGCCCCCTCCAGGGGAAGCCCCCGGCGCCGGGCCAGCTCCTTCAGGACCAAAGCCACCCCAAGCCCGGCGGCGTCGTCCCGGCCCTCCGTGCCCCCCAGGGCGTGGGGCTTGCCCGTGACCACCCCGGGCACCGTGGAACCCACGGTCATGGAGTAGGTGTCCATGATCCAGGCCATCACCTGCTGGTCCGTGCCCAGGTCGGGGCCCAGGATGTCCATGTCTGGGCCGATCAGGTTGACGAGCTCAGCGGTGTAACGGCGTACCAACCGCTCCAGCTCCCTAGGGGAAAGCCCCTCGGGATCGGCGGCAATCCCCCCCGCTGCCCCACCGAAGGGGAGGTCGTAAATGGCGGCCTTCAGGGTCATCCAGGCGGCCAGGCCCGCGGTCTGGCCCAGGGTGACCCCGGGGTGGATCCGCACCCCCCCCTTGGCCGGCCCCCGGGCGATGTCGTGCACCACCCGGTAGCCCTGGAAAACCCGCACCTTGCCGTCGTCCATGATCACGGGCAGGGAGACCGTGACCAGGCGCTTGGGGTGGACCAGGTACTCCACCGTGGTGGGATGGATCTCCGCCACCTTCAAGGTTCTTTCCAGCCGCTCCAGGAAGGCCTCCCAGAGGCCAGGGTCCTCCGGAGGCCGATAGGCGGGAAGGCTCATACCATCACCGAAGGGGATTATACCCCGCGCCAAAGCCCAGTCCCCCAGGACCAGCACCCCATGGGCCCATGCGTGGAGGATTGCCGCAATATACCCGGGAAGAAGAGCGAGGCCCAAAGCCTTTCCGGGGCACTTAGGAGAGCCTCTCCGCCTCCTTCAGGGCCAAGGCCTCGAGGGCCTCCTTGTAGGGGGAAGGGGGCAGGGGCCGAAGCGCCTCCGCTGCCAGGTGGGCCCTTTCCCGGATGCGCGCCTCCACCTCCTCCGCCACCCCGCTTTCCCGGGCCAGGAGGCGCAGGCGCTCCAAATCCCCCTCCTCCCTCCCCCTGCGCCTCAGCACCTCCCGCACCTCGGGGAAGCGCTCCATGAGGAGGAGGGTGATGAGGGTGGCCTTGCCCTCCCGCACATCCCCGCCCACCGGCTTGCCCAGGCGCTCAGGGGTGCCCATGAGGTCCAGGTAATCGTCCCGCATCTGGAAGGCCTGGCCGTAGAGAAGACCGAAGCGGGCCAGGGCCTGGCGCACCTCCCCATCCGCGCCCTGGAGGAGGGCGGGGCCCTCCGTGCAGAGTTCCATGAGCACCGCCGTCTTGGCGGTGATGATCCTCTCGTAGTTCCCCAGGGAGTAGTCCTCCAAAGCCGCCACCTGGAACTGCAAAACCTCCCCTTCGCTCAAGGTTTTGGCCACCTGGGCAAAGCGCTCCACCAGCTCCATCCTTCCCGTCTTGGCGATCACATGGAGGAGCCTGGAGAGCAGGAAATCCCCCGAGAGAACCGAAACCGCATTCCCGTACCGCCGGAAGGCCGCCTCCTTGCCCCGGCGGGTCTCGGCGTCGTCAATGAGGTCGTCGTGGAGGAGGGTGGCGGAGTGCAAAAGCTCCACCGCCAGGGCCAGCTCCATCTCGTGGGGCGCCCCCCCAAGGGCCCTCGAGGCCAGGAAGACCAGCCGGGGCCGAATGCGCTTCCCCCCAGCCGTCACCAGGTCTTGGTGGATGAGGCGGACGAAGAGGACGTCCGACTGAACAAGCTCAGAAAGGGCCTCCTCAAACTGAAGGAGGGGGGCCTCGAGGTCGGCAAGGACCGTCACGCCCCCCAGTATAGCCCTTGGGGCCTCAGTAAACCTCTATGGGAGCCGGCAAACGGACCACCTTGGCTTGGCCGCCCAGGGAAACTGTTCGGTAGCTCACTACTTGAGTGGGGGCAAGGGGTGATGCAGAGCTCTTGCTTATGGTTCGGGAAACCGGGGGACAGGACTGGGCCTGAGCCAGGCAGGGCTCGGAAAAAGTAAAAGGTGCCTCCACAGGGTTGCCGCTCTCATCCAAGAGCACCACATACCCCCTGCCCGAGCCCGGCAGGGGATAGAGGAGCAGGGTGTAGGCGTAGTTATAGGCCACCACGTTGCCGTTTTGGTCACGCTCAAAGGTCAAAGAAAAGTTCTCCCGGGCCACCTGAACAGTGGGAGCACCCACCACAAGACCTCCCTCGAAGAAGGAACTACAACCGGACAAGCCCAGGAGCAGGATCAGCACCGGCAAAAACACCTTTCGCATCCACCTCACCCCCTTCACCCCATCATCTCCTCGCGCCACTTGGGATTAAGTATAGCAAAGCTGAGGCGGGTTAGGCCCGCCAGGAAGTCCACGTTCTCCACCGCCACCTCCTTGGGCACCTCCAGCACCACGGGGGCGAAGTTCAGTATGCCCTTCACCCCAGCGGCCACCAAGAGGTCGGCAGCCCCTTGGGCCGCCTCCCGGGGCACGGTGAGGAGGGCGATCTCTATGCGCCCCGGGACCCTCTGGGGCAAGAGCTCTAGGGGCTCAATCACCCCGCCCCGCACCGGTCGGCCGATCTTCTCCGGATCCACGTCAAAGAAGCCCCGGAGTTCAAAGCTCTCCCCAAACCCAGGGTAGTCGGCCAGGGCGCTTCCCAAACGGCCCATCCCCACGATGCAAAGCCCCCAGCGGCGGTTTAGGCCCAGGATGTGGCGGAGTTCCCGCTTCAGGACCGGCACCGTGTACCCCACCCCCCGGGTGCCGTAGGAGCCAAAGTAGGAAAGGTCCTTGCGCACCTGGAAGGCCGTAACCTGGGCCTCCTCCGCCAACTGTTCGGAGCTGGTGCGGTGAACCCCCTTGGCCTCCAGTTCCTCCAGGATGCGCAGATACGTGACCAACCGGCTGATGGCAGCGCTGGGAACCTTCATCGCACCTCCAAGGCCTCGAGGCCCAAGGCCTGTAGCTTGGCCTTGGTGGCCTCCTTTTCCCCCTCGGCCACCGGGCCCACCCGCACCCGGTAGACCCCGTCCTTCACCAAAACCACCGGGAGGCCCATCCCCTTAAGCTTCCCCACCAGGGCCAGGGCGTTTTCCTCCTTCTGGAAGGCCCCCACCTGGAGGTAGAGGGTGCCCGAGGCGGGCGGGGCCGCCCCCTGGCCCCGGTACACCTGGGCCCCGTAGGAGGCCAGGGCCTGCGCCACCCGGCGGGCCTCGGCCTCGGTGGCATACGGGCCCACCACCACCCGGGTGAGGCCTCCCGAAGGCTCCAGGCGGGCCGGGTACCCCTTCTGGACCAGCTCCTGGCGAAGCCGGGCGGCATTCTCCGGGTTGGCGAAAGCCCCCACCGCCACCCGGTAAGCCCCGCTGGGGGTAGGGCTGGGAGGGGAAGGAGGCGGGGAGGAGGAGCTGGACCCAGTGGGGGCCTTGGGCTTGGCTTCCGTGGCGGGCCTGGTGGGGGCCGGCTCCGCCGGGGCCTGCGGCAAGGGAAGCACGGTAACCACGGGCTCAGGAGGCTTGGCCTCGGAAGGGGAAGGCTGGGGGGTGGGCGCCCCCTGGGGCGGAGGAGCCGAAGAGGGCGCGGATGGGGAGGTCACCGCAGGTTCAGGTAGGGAAGAAGCGCCCACCTTGGGCCGGGCAAAGGGATTGATCCCGGTGAGGTAAAGGACGATGCCCGCCGCCACCAGGGCGATCAGGAGGAAGATGAGGAAATCCAGCCAGTTTTCCCGTAGCCAGCGCATCCTACCTCCGAAGCAAGGCCTGGGCCTCCCTTGAGCCCAAGGCGGCCGCCTGGGCCAAGGCCCGCTCCGCCTCCGCCTGCCGGCCCAGGCCCCTCAGGGCCAGGGCCAGGTTGTACCAGGCCGCCGCCTGCTTAGGCGCCTTGGCCAGCACCTCCCTTAGCACCATCTCCGCCTCTCCAAAGCGGCCAAGGCCCACCAGGGCCGCCGCCAGGTTTACCCCCACCCCTGGATCGCGGCCGGACGCGTAGAGGGGGCGGAGGAGGGCCAAGGCCTCCTCCAGACGGCCCATCTCCAAAAGCAGGGTACCCCTAAGGGCCTGGGCCTCTGGGGAGCTCATCCCCTCGAGGAGCCCCAACGCCTCCTCCCGCCGGCCCAAGGCGTAGGCGGCCTGGGCTTTGAGGAAGCCACCCGGCGGACCCGCCTCCTCCGCATACCGGTAGGCGTTCCGGTAATCCTTAAGCCGCAGGTAGGCCACCGCCAAGGCCAAGGCCACCTGGGGCTCGGGGCTTGTCCTGTAGGCGGAAAGCAGAAAACCCAAGGCCCCCTTGGGGTCCCCCGCCTCGAGGCGGGCCTGCCCCAAGAGGTAGGCGGCCTCCCACAGGGAAGGGTCCAGGGCATAGGCCTCCCGCAACAGGGGCTCGGGGCGGGGGGAAAGGAGGGCCTTGCGCAGGAGGAGCCTGGCCCTGGCCTTCCCCTCCACCGCCCCAAGCCCCCGGTCCAGCTCCCTGAGGGCCCGTTCCCTCAGCCCCTCCTCCGCCAGGATGCGGGCCAGAAGGTCCCAGCCCTCGGCCATCCTGGGCTCCCGGTTCAAAAGGCCATAGAGCACCGGCACCGCCTCCGCCCTCCGCCCCGCGGCGTAAAGGGCCTGGGCCAGGGCCAGGTGGTAGGCGGGGCTCCGCTCCGGGGTAAGCCCCCTCCGCAAAACCTCCGCCGCCTCCTTGGCCTGCTCCGCTTGGGTGAGGGCGGTGGCCCATCCTAAGTAGGCCTCCTCCGTGGGGGAAAGCTCCGCGGCCTTGGCGAAGGCCTCCGCCGCCTCCTTGGGCTTGCCCAGGCGCAGGTAGACCTGGCCCAGGTTGTAGTGGCCCTCGTAGCGGTCGGGGAAGACCCGGACCATCTGGTCAAAGGCGAAGCGGGCCTCCTCGAGGCGGCCCAGGCGGAAGAGGCTCACCCCCAGGCCCAGGTGGGCTGCAAAACGGCCATAGTCCTGGGCCAGGACCTCCTCGTAGGCCAGGGCCGCTTGGGCATACTCCCCCGCCTTGAACAAGGACTCCGCCCGCTCCCAAGCGGGTTGCGCCAAAGCCAGTCCAAGCCCCAGGAGAAGGGTTAAGGCTTTGGGAAAAGGTCTCGTCATAAGGGCCTCCAAACCCGTCGTTGCCTTTAGCATAGCACAGCTCCAGGGGAAGAGCCTTTGCTATCCTAAGGGCGTGGGTCCTCCCGGCAAGGCCCTGGACCTGGATGCCCCCAGGGTGCTGGTCCTGAACGCCGCCTACGAGGTCTTGGGGCTGGCCAGCATCAAGCGTAGCGTCCTCCTGGTGCTCTCCGGGGGAGCGGAGATGCTTTCGGAAAGCGGGCGCCACCTGCACACCCCCTCCACCCAGATCCCCGTCCCCAGCGTCATCCGCCTCAAGCGCCTGGTAAGGCGGGGGCCAAGCCGCATCCCCCTAAACCGCCGCAACGTCCTGAGGCGGGACCGTTACACCTGCCAGTACTGCGGCCGCCAAGGGGGGGACCTCACTGTGGACCATGTCCTCCCCAAAAGCCGCGGGGGCAAGAGCACCTGGGAAAACCTGGTGGCCGCCTGCCGCCCCTGCAACCTGAAGAAGGGGGACCGCACCCCCGAGGAGGCGGGGATGCGCCTTTTAAAGCCCCCTCGGGCGCCCAGGGCGCCCCTTTTTCTTTCCGATTTGAAGGAGATCCCCGAGGACTGGCAGCCCTACCTCCAGGCGTGGCTAACCTAACGCCCTAGCGCCGCACCGTGAGGAGCACCGCCAGGAGCACTAGGCCCGCCCCCAGGTAGGCCCAAGGGGAAAGCACCTCCCGGAAGAGGAGGAAGGCGAACAGGTTGGCCACCACGGGCTCCAAGGTGGCCACCACGCTGGCCCGGGTGGCGGGAAGGTGCCTTAAACCCGCATAGTAGGCCAGATAGGCCCCGTACGTGGAAAAGGTTCCCAAGAACAGCAAGGCCCCCATGGCCTTTGGGCTGAGCGGGGTGAACCCCACCCAGGGCAAAAGCCCCAAGGCCCCCACGGGTAGGGCGTAGAGGAAGAGGGTGGGGGTGGGGTAGCGGGGGAGGTAAAGCTTGCCGAAGATGTAGTAAAGCGCGTAGGTAAACCCGGAAAGGAGCCCGAAGAAAAGGGCCGGGTACAGGGCCCGCACCCCACTCCCCCCTCCCGCCCCCATGAGCCCCACCCCCAGAAGGGTCAGGGCCACCGCCCAAAGCCCCCTGGGGTCCAGGGGTTCCCTTAAGACCCCCAGGGAAAGGAGGGCCACCCAGGCTGGGGCCGTGTACAAAAGGACGGAGGCCAGGGATGCCCCCCCGTAGACCACCGCCAGCTGGTAGGAGCCGTAGAAAAGGGAAACCCCCACCAGACCGAAAAGAAGGAGGGGCAGGGCGTCCCGGCCCTCCACCCTCACCTGGCGCAGGAGGAGGGCATGCACACCGAAGAACACCCAGGCGATGACCGCTCGGAAAAAGGCCACGGAAAGCGGGGTAAGCCCCTCCTGAAAGGCCAGGCGGCTTACGGGACCGATGAGACCCCAAAGGAAAGCGGCCAGGAGCAGGTACAGATAACCCACCAGAAGAGTGTATAATCCCCCCGGTGCCCTATGGAGGCTGACGGATGAGCGCGCGCACCCTTTTTGTCCTTCTCGTCCTCCTGCTGCTGGTACTCTTCTCCTGGCTCAACTGGGGGGAGGTCACCAAGCCCACCTCCCTCTCCCTGGGCCTCACCCGGGTGCAGGCCCCCCTGGGCCTGGTCCTGGTGGTGGCCTTGGGGGTGGTTTCCCTCCTCTACCTCATCTTCACCATCGGCCTGGAAACCGCCGCCCTTCTGGAGGTGCGGCGCTACGCCCGGGAGCTTCTCCACTACAAGAAGCTGGCCGAGGAGGCGGAGCAAAGCCGGTACACCGAGCTTAGGCGCTACCTGGAAGAGGAGCTGAAGCGCCTGGCGGAGGTGGAGAAGGAGGAGATCCGGGCCCTCGAGGCCCGCATCGCGGAAACCCTGGAAAAACACGGCAACACCCTGGCCGCCTACATCGGGGAACTGGAGGACCAGCTCCTCAAGCTCTTGGGCCGCCCGGGGGAGGGAAAGGGCTAAGGGCCCCCTCGTGGCTTTAGCCACGACGGGGCCCTAAAAAAGCCTTAGACGCTACCCGTTTTCCCTAGGGGGGCTACTCCACCAGCTCCACCAGGGCCAGGGGCGCCCCATCCCCCCGACGGCGCTCCGCCAGCTTCAGCACCCGGGTGTACCCTCCGGGCCGGTTCTGGTACTTGGGAGCGATCTCGTCAAAAAGCTTGCGCACCAGCTTCACGTCCTGCAGGTCGCGGAGCACCAGGCGGCGGGCGTGCAGGTCGCCCCGCTTGGCCAGGTGGATGAGGTGGTCCACGAACCCGGTGAGCGCCTTGGCCTTGGGCAGGGTGGTGGTGATGCGCCCGTGGGCCAGGAGGCTCTTGGCCTGGTTACGGTAAAGGGCCAGGCGGTGGGAAGAGTGACGGTTCAACTTCCTTCCAGACTTCAGGTGGCGCATGGTCTCACTCCTTCAGGGCGAAGCCCTTCTTGGCCAAAGCCTCGCGGATCTCCTCGAGGCTCCTTTCCCCGATGCCGGGGATGTTCTTCAGGTCCTTGAGGTTCAAGGCCAAAAGCGCCCGCACCGATTCAATCCCCTCCTCCTTGAGGCTGTGGAGAACCCGGGTGGAAAGCCCCAGCTCCTCCAAGGGCAGGTCCAGGTCCTCCTCCCCTTCCGTGCGCTCCACCGAGGCCGGCTCCGGGGGGGCAGGGTGGAGGCCTGCGGGTTGGCGAAGTAGGAAAGGTGCTCCCTAAGGATCTCCACCGCCTGGTTCAGGGCCTCGAGGGGGGTCACGGAACCGTCCGTCCAGATCCTCAGGATCAGCTTGTCCAGGTCGGTGCGCTGGCCAAGCCGGGTGTCCTCCACCTGGAAGGCCACCCGGCGCACAGGGGAGAAGATGGCGTCCACGGGGATGGAGTTGATGCGGTCCTTGATGCCGTGGCGCTCGGCGGGCACGTACCCCACGCCCCGGTCCACCCGCACCTCCATGTAAAGCTTCCCCCCCTTGTCCAAGGTGGCGATGGGGAGGTCGGGGTTCAGGATCTCCGCATCGGGGGGCACCACAAAATCCCCCGCCTTGACCACCTTCGGGCCTTCCGCCTTCAGGACCAAGGTGGCGGTCTGCATCCTGGGGTCCAGGAAGCGCACCACCAGCTCCTTCAGGTTCAGGATGATCTCCACCACGTCCTCCTTTACCCCGGGAATGGTGGAGAACTCGTGGAGAACGTCCTCAATGTACACGCTGGTAACCGCGGTCCCGGGGATGGAGGAAAGGAGGATCCGCCTCAAGGGGTTGCCCAGGGTGACGCCAAACCCCCGCTCCAGGGGCTCCAGGACGAACTCCCCGTATTCCCGCCCCTGGGTGCGCACCGTGAAGACCGGGGCCTTCAGCTTGCTCTCTAACATAGACCTCCTTGCCGGTACACCGGGGCCCGGACAGGCCGGGCCCCCTTAGGGCTACCTGGAGTAGAACTCCACCACCAGCTGCTCGTTCACGGGAAGCGCCAGGTCCTCCCGGTCGGGCAGGCGCAGGAACTTGCCCTTCATCCCCTCCACGTCCAAGGAAAGCCAGGGGCCCACCTTGCGGCCCTTCATGGCCTCGAGGTTCTCCCGGATGAAGGGCAGGTTGCGGCTGCCCTCGGCGATGGCGATCTCATCCCCCGGCTTCACCCGGTAGGCGGGAAGGTCCACCCGGCGGCCGTTCACGGTGATGTGGCCGTGGCGCACCATCTGCCGGGCCTGGCGGCGGCTTACGGCAAAGCCCAGCCGGTAGACCACGTTGTCCAAGCGGGACTCCAAAAGACCCAGGAAGACGGTACCCGTAACCCCCTTCTTGCGGCTCGCCTCCTCAAAGAGGTTGCGGAACTGGGTTTCGGAGATCCCGTAGATGCGGCGGAGCTTCTGCTTCTCCCTAAGGCGCACCGCGTAGTCGGAAGGACGGCGGGTGCGCTTCTGCCCGTGCTGCCCCGGAGGGTAGGGGCGGCGCTCCATGGCGCACTTGGGGCTGTAGCAACGCTCCCCCTTCAGGTAGAGCTTGACTCCTTCCCGGCGGCAAAGACGGCAAACTGGACCAATGTAACGACCCATCTTCTCCTACTCCTTACGAAGCCTTGCGGAACTTCTTCTTAGGCCGGCAGCCGTTGTGGGGCACGGGGGTGTCGTCCACGATGGACTTCACCTGCAAGCCCGAGGCCTGGAGGGCCCGGATGGCCTGCTCCCGACCCGCCCCGGTGCCGCGCACGATCACGTCCACGCTCTGCATGCCATAGGCCATGGCCTTCTTGGCGGCGTCCATGGCCGCAAGCTGGGCCGCGTAGGGCGTGCCCTTGCGGCTTCCCTTGTAGCCGATGACCCCGCCCGAGGACCAGGTGATGGGGTTGCCGTCCGGGTCGGTGATGGTGACGATGGTGTTGTTGTAGGAGGCGTGGATGTACGCCTTCCCGCTGGCCACCTGTCGCTTGACTTTTTTCTTGGTCGGTTTCCTGGCCATACTCTCCCTCAGCTTTAGGAGTATCCACTGGCCCTAGAACTACTTCCTAGGCGCCTTCTTCTTACCCGCCACGGTCTTGCGGGGTCCCTTACGGGTACGGGCATTGGTGCGGGTGCGCTGCCCCCTCACCGGCAATCCGCGGCGGTGGCGGAGGCCCCGGTAGCAACCGATGTCCATAAGGCGCTTGATGTTGGCGGCCACCTCCGCCCTGAGCTCACCCTCCAGCTTCCAGGTGTTCTCCACGTACTCCCGAAGGCGCACCACCTCCGCCTCGGTGAGGTCCTTCACCCGGGTCGCCGGGTTGATCCCCGTCTTCTCCAAGGCCTCCTTGGCCCGGGCGGGCCCCACCCCATAGATGTAGGTGAGGGCCACATCCACCCGCTTGTTCCTGGGAATCTCCACGCCTGCAATCCTCGCCACGTTCCCTCCTTACCCTTGCCGTTGCTTGTGCTTCGGGTTCTCGCAGATCACGTACACCCGACCGTGCCGGCGCACCACCTTGCACTTCTCGCACATCTTTTTAACCGACGCCCGTACCTTCATCTCGCCTCCTACTTCCTGTACACGATGCGGCCCCGCGTGGGGTCGTAGGGGGTAATCTCCACCACCACCCGGTCCCCAGGCAGGATGCGGATGTAGTGCATGCGCATCTTGCCCGAAATGTAGGCCAGGATCTCGGGTCCCGAGTCCAGCTTCACCCGAAACGTGGTGTTGGGCAAAGCCTCGGTAACCACGCCCTCTGCCCGAATGGTGTCCTTCTCCTTCGCCATACCCCTCCTACCCTGCCCGCACCAGGGCAACCCCGGTGAGGAGCTCCGGGCCTTCCTCCGTCACCAAGACGGTGTTCTCGTAGTGGGCGGCGAGGTTGCCCCTTCCGGCGCTCGCCGTCCAGCCATCTTCCAATATTACCACGGAAGCCGGGCGTAGGGTCACCATGGGCTCGAGGGCCAGGGTCATCCCGGGCCGGATCTTGGGGCCCGTTCCCGGCTTGCCGAAGTTGGGCAGCTGGGGATCCTCGTGGATCTCCCGCCCCACCCCGTGCCCCACGAACTCCCGCACCACCCCGTATCCACGGCTCTCCAGATAGGTCTGCACCGCATGGGCCACATCCCCGATGCGGTACCCGGGCCTAAGGTACTTCATCCCCTCCCAGAAGGCGGCCTCCGTGTCCTGGATAAGCCTTTCCGCCTCCGGGGAGACCTTGCCCACGGGAAAGGTGCGGGCCATGTCCGCGGCGAAGCCCCCATAGATGAGGCCCACGTCCACGGAAAGGATATCCCCCTCCTTGAGGGGCTCCTCTGAGGGGATGCCGTGGACCACCACCTCGTTCACCGAGGTGCACAGGGTGGCGGGGAACCCGTAAAGGCCCAGGAAGGCCGGTTTGGCCTTGCGCCTTTTTATGGCCTCATAGGCGATCCGGTCCAGCTCCTTGGTGGTGACGCCGGGCTCCACGTGCCGCCTTACCTCCTCCACCACCTCGGTGAGGAGGGCTCCCGCCTCCCGCATGCGCTCAATCTCCCACGGACTTTTCAGTTTGATGGCCATCAGATTCCCAGGGCTTCCCGGATGCGGGCGTAAACCTCGTCAGGGGTACCCAGGCCGTCCACCCGCTTCAGAGCGCCCGTCTTCTCATAATACCGCACCAGGGGCTCGGTCTTCTCCCGGTAGACCTCGAGCCTCCGGCGGATGGTCTCCTCGTTGTCGTCGGAGCGGCCCTCCAGCTCGGCCCGCCGGAGCATCCGGCGCACCAGCTCCTCCTCCGGCACCTCCACCAGCACCACGCCCAGGAGCCGGGTACCCGTCTCCTTAAGGAGCCCGTCCAAGGCCTCCGCCTGGGGGAGGGTACGGGGGAAGCCGTCAAAGATGACCCGCTCCGCCAACTCCTCCCGAATGAGGGCCAGGATGAGCTCGTCCGGCACCAGGTCTCCCCGGTCCATGATGGGCTTCACCTGTTGCCCCAAGGGCGTGCCCCGGGCCACGTGGTCCCGCAGGATGTCCCCGGTGGAAAGCTTTTTGAAGCCCAGTTCCCCCGCCAGCCTGGCCGCCTGGGTGCCCTTTCCCGCCCCTGGCGGCCCCAAGAAGATCACCGCTTCCCCCATCCGCATTACCCCCTTCCTAGCGCGTGCGGCCGCGGATGCGGCCCTTGGAAAGGAACCCCTCGTAGTTTCTCAGCATCAGTTGGCTCTCGATCTGCCTCAGGGTGTCCAGGGCCACCCCCACCACGATGAGAAGCCCAATGCCGGAGAAGGCGATGCTCTTCACCCCGGTGAGGTTCTGGATGATCTGGGGCAACGCCGCCACCAGACCCAGGAAGAGGGCCCCCCACAGGGTCAGGCGGGAGACGATGTGCTCCAAGAACTTCACCGTGGGCTCCCCTGGGCGGATGCCCGGGATGAATCCCCCATATTCCCGGAGGCTTTCCGCGATCCGCTTGGGGTCAAACTGGACGGCGGTGTAGACGTAGGTGAACAGGACGATGAGCACCACCTCGATGAGGAGGCCGGAGAGGCGGGTGGGGTTGAAGAAGTTGGCGATGGTCTGAAGGACCTGGTTGTCCTGGAAGGGGGCGGTGAGGAAGATGGGGATCTGGAGAATGGCCGCGGCGAACACGATGGGGATGACGCCAGCAGCGTTCAGCTTGATGGGGATGTAGGTGGCCTGGCCCCCGTAGACCCTCCGGCCCACCACCTTCCTGGCGTACTGCACGGGGATGCGCCTCTCCGCCTGTTGCACCGCCGCCATCCCGGCAAAGGCCAGGACGATAAAGGCCAGGAAGAAGAGGAAGGCCACCAGGTTCACCTCACCGGTGCGGATTAGGCCTGCGGTGCGGACAAGCTGCGGCAACCAGTCCACCACGATCCCGGCGAAAATGATCATGCTGGTGCCGTTGCCGATGCCATACTCGGTGATGCGCTCCGCCATCCAGAGGAGGAGGGCGATCCCCGCCACCTGGGTGACCACCACCACCAGCCAGAAAAAGGGACCGGGGGACCAGCCCGGAAGGAGGAAGCGCCCACCCTCCGCCCCTAGGAAGGCGGTGGCCAGGAAGAACCCCTGGAAAGCCCCCAGAGCGATGCCGCCGATGCGGGTGTACTGGTTGATGATGCGGCGGCCCTCCTCACCCTCCTTGGAAAGCTTCTCCAGGGCGGGGACCACACTCACCAGAAGCTGCATGATGATGGCCGCGGTGATGTAGGGCATGATCCCCAGGGCAAAGATGGAGAAGCGTTCAAAGTTCCCGCCCGAAAAGAGGTTGATGATGCCGAAAACCCCCCCCTGGGTGGTGCGCAAAAATTCCTGGATCTTGTCCAGGTCCACCCCCGGGGTGGGGATAAAGGCCCCCAGGCGGTAGGCGGCCAACACCAGCAGGGTGAAGAGGATCCGCTGGCGCAGTTCGGGAATGGCCAGGGCGCTCCGGAAGGCCTTAAGCATCCTAAGCCTCCTTAGGCGTTTGCCCTTCGGGTGCGGTAGCCAACAAGACGGCCTCGCCGCCCGCAGCCTTCAGCTTCTCCAGGGCGGTTTTGGAGAAAGCGTGGGCCACCACCTTGAGGGGTTTGGCCTCCCCCTCCCCCAACACCTTTAGCCTGTACCCCTTCTTCAGGATCCCGGCCCGGACCAACACCTCGGGGGTCACCTCCCCTTCGAAGCGGGCCAGGTCCCTCAGATTAACCCCTTGGTACTTGGGCCGCTTGATCTCCCCGGGCACCTGGCCCAGCATGCCCCGCTTGGGCAGGCGCATCAAGGTGGTGGAGCGCCCCCCCTCAAAGCGGCGGGGGTCCTTGAGGCCGCCCGAGCGGGACTTCTGGCCCTTGTGGCCCCGGGTGGCCGTCTTGCCGTGGCCGGAGCCAGGGCCCCGCCCCACCCGCTTGCGCTTCTTGTTGGCTCCGGGGTTGGGCTTGAGGTCGGTAAGCTTCATTCCAGCACCTCCACCTGGAGAAGGTGGGCCACCTTGCGCACGTTGCCCCGCACGGCAGGGGTGTCCGGAAGCACCTTCTCCCTTTGCAACTTGGTCAGCCCTAAGGCCTTTAGGGCCGCCTTCTGGTCCTTGGGGTAGCCGATGGGGCTCTTCACCAGCTTGACCTTGAGCTTCGCCATCACTCCTCCCCGCCCTTCCTCAGGCGCTTGACGTCCTCCCGGGTCTGAAGCTGACGCAAGGCCTCCATGGTGGCGTAGGCGATGTTGATGGGGTTACGGCTCCCCAGCTCCTTGGTGAGGATGTCCGTGATCCCGGCAAGCTCGAGGATGGCCCGGGGCACCGCCCCGGCAATCACCCCCGTGCCCGGAGCCGCGGGCTTCAGGAGGATCTTGGAAGCCCCGTACTTCACCTCGATCTCGTGGGGAATGGTGCCGTTTTGCAGGGGCACCTCCACCATGTTGCGGCGGGCGTAATACCCCGCCTTCTGCACCGCAAGGGGGACCTCCTTGGCCTTGCCCAGGCCCAGGCCCACCCGGCCCTGCCGATCCCCTACCACCACCAAGGCCCCGAAGCGGAAGCGCCGGCCACCCTGGTAGGTCTTGGCGGTGCGCCGCACCAGGATCATCTTCTCTTCAAAATCGGTCTCGGGCATGCTTCCTCCTCGCTAAGCTAGAACTCCAAGCCCCCTTCTCTGGCCCCTTCCGCCAAGGCCTTTACCCGGCCATGGTACTTGTAGGGACCGCGGTCAAAGGCCACCTTGGTGATCCCCAAGGCCTTGGCCTTCTCCGCCAAGGCCCGGCCCACCTGCCGGGCCACCTCCGTCTTGTTGCCCTTGAGCTTGAGGGCCAGGCTGGACTCGGCCACCAAGGTATGGCCCTTTTCGTCGTCAATGATCTGGGCGTAGATGTGGTTAAGGCTCCGGAAAACGGATAGGCGGAGCCGACCCGTGCGCTTAATGCGGTTACGCACCCGGAACTTGCGGCGTTCGTATGCGGTAAGCCGTGCCATGGTTCCCCCTACTTCTTGGCCCCGGCCTTGCCGGGCTTGAGGCGGACGGGCTCGCCCGCGTAGTAGATGCCCTTCTCGTGGTAGGCGCTGGGCTTTTTGACGGCCCGGAGGTTGGCCGCCACCTGGCCCACCTTCTGCTTGTCTATGCCCAGCACGCGGATCTTGGTGGGTTCGGGCACCTCAAAGGTGATCCCCTCCGGGGGCTCCACCACCACCGGGTGGCTAAAGCCCACGGTGAGCTCCACCGCCCGGCCCGCAAGCCGGGCCCGGTAGCCGATGCCCTTGATGAGGAGCTCCTTCACGTACCCCTCGGAAACCCCCTTGATGGCGTTGGCGATGAGGGTTCGGGTAAGGCCGTGGAGGCTCTTGTGGCGCCTTTCATCCGAGGGCCGCTCCACCCGCACCAGCCCCTCCTCCACCACCACCCGCATCTCCGGGGAAATGGGCACGGAAAGCTCGCCCTTGGGGCCTTTGACCTTCACGAGTCCCGGAGCCACCTCCAGGGTGACCCCCTTGGGCAAGGGAATGGGAAGCCGGCCAATCCTAGACATCACCACACCTCGCAGATAAGTTCCCCGCCCACGCCCAACCGCCGGGCCTCCCGATCGGTGAGAACCCCCTTGGGCGTGGACAGGATGGCAATCCCTAGGCCGCGGCGCACCCGGGGAATCTCCTTGACCCCCACGTACACCCGCCGCCCAGGACGGCTGATGCGGCGGATGTGGTTGATGACCTGCTCAGGCCGGGGATCAAGCCCCTGGCGCCTTGGCCCGTACTTCAGGTGGATGCGCAAGACGGGCTTGCCGTCCACCTCCACCCGCTCGTACCCCTTGATGAAGCCCTCCCGCTTCAGGATCTTGAGGATCTCCTCCTTAAAGCGGGAGGCGGGAACCTCGGTGCTCTCCTTGTAGACCCGGGTGGCGTTCCGGATCCGGGTCAGCATGTCGGCAATGGGGTCCGTCAGCATTTCCTCTCTCCTTTTACCTCACTCCTGGACCATGCGGTCTCGAGGGAACCCCCCCGACCGGCCACGGCCTACCAGCTGGCCTTCCTCACCCCGGGAAGCTGCCCCTTGTGGGCCAGCTCCCGAAGGCAGACCCGGCAGAGCCCGAAGTAGCGGTACACGCTCCTGGCCCTCCCACAGCGCACGCAACGGGTGTAGGCCCGCACTTTAAACTTGGGGGTACGCTTGGCCTTTTCGATCAACGCCTTTCTCGCCATGCTCGCCTCACTTGCGGAAGGGGAAGCCCAGGAGCTCCAAGAGGGCCCTGGCCTCCTCGTCGGTCCGGGCGGTGGTGACCACCGCGATGTCCATTCCCCGAAGGGCGTCCACCATGTCGTAGGTGATCTCTGGGAAGATCAGCTGCTCCCGAAGGCCCAGGTTGTAGTTGCCCCGACCGTCAAAGCTCCCCGGGTTCACCCCGCGGAAGTCGCGGATGCGGGGAAGGGCCACGTTGAGGAGCTTCTCCAGGAAGATCCACATGCGGTCGCCCCGCAGGGTGACCCGCAGACCGATGGGCATTCCCTTACGGAGCTTGAAGTTGGAGATGGACTTCTTGGCCCGGGTTATGGCCGGCTTCTGGCCGGTGATGAGGGCCAGCTCCTGTGAGGCCTTCTCCAGGATGCGGGCGTCCTCCTTGGCCTCGCCCAAGCCCTGGTTGATCACCACCTTTTCCAGCCTGGGCACCTCCCAGACGTTTTGGTAGCCGAAGCGGCGGATGAGCTCGGGCCGGACCTCCTCGTAGTATTTCTTCTTCAGCGCTACATCCAGGGGCATCTTACTCCTCCACGTCCAAAGACCCGCCGCATTTGGCGCAAACCCGGATCTTGCGGCCATCCTCCAGAAACTTTTTGCGCACCCGGGTGGGCTTGCCGCATGCGGGACAGATGGGGCGCACCTTGGAGGCGTGCAGGGGGGCTTCCTGCTCCACAAAGCCACCCTGGGGATACTGGGGGCTGACCCGCACCGCCTTCTTGACGATGTTCACCCCCTCCACGATGACCGCCCCCTTCCTGGGGAGCACGGCCTTCACCTTGCCCACCTGGCCCTTGTACTTGCCGGAGGCCACCAAAACCGTGTCCCCCTTCTTCACGTGCACCTTGGCCTGCATTAGAGCACCTCCGGAGCCAGGGAAACGATCTTCATGAAGCCCTTCTCGCGCAACTCGCGGGCCACGGGGCCGAAGACGCGGGTGCCGCGGGGCTCCAGCTGGTTGTTGATGATGACGGCGGCGTTGTCGTCAAAGCGGATGGCGGAGCCATCGGGGCGCTTCACCTCCTTTTTGGTGCGCACCACCACCGCCTTCACCACGTCGCCTTCCTTCACCGCCCCGCGAGGGATGGCCTCCTTGACGCTGGCCACAATCACATCCCCCACGGTGGCGTACTTGGCGTTGGAGCCCTTAAGCACACGGATGCACATGATCTTGCGGGCCCCGGTGTTGTCGGCCACCTCCAGGTAGGTCTGGGGCTGGATCATGCCTTACCTCCTCGCTTGGCAAGGCTGGCGTAGTTCTGCCTACGCACCAGGTACTTCTCCACCAGGTCCAACCTTCCCCCCTCCACCAGGCGCAAGACCCTGAAGCGCTTGCGCTTGGAGACGGGGCGGGACTCGATGATCTCCACCACGTCCCCCACCTTGTACTTCTCCTCGGGGTCGTGGGCCAGGTACTTTTTGGAGCGCTTGATCACCTTGCCGTAAAGGGGGTGGGGAAACTGGCGCTCCACCAAGACCGTCACGGTCTTCTGCATCTTGTCGCTCACCACCACCCCGGTCAGCACCTTCTTAGGCATTGGCCCTCCTCTTCTCGTTCAGGACCGTGAGGAGCCGGGCGATGAGGCGCCTCGTCTCCCGCACCCGGTGGTTTTGGGAAAGCTGGCCGATGGAGGCCTGGAAGCGAAGCTCCATCAGCTCCCGCTTTTTCTCCCGCACCAGCTTTTCAATCTCATTGGGAGAGAGCTTGCGGATCTCACTGGGCTTCATCGTAGGCATCCCTCCTCACGATCTTGGTCCGGATGGGAAGCTTGTGGCCGGCAATGCGCAAGGCCTCGAGGGCCTGCTCCTCCGTGACCCCCGCCACCTCAAACATCACCCGCCCCGGCTTCACCACCGCCACGTACCCTTCCACGTTGCCCTTACCCTTACCCATCCGCACCTCGAGGGGCTTCTTGGTGTAGGGCTTGTCGGGGAAGATGCGGATGAAGATCTTGCCCCCGCGGCGGAAGTGGCGCACCATGGCCACACGGGCCGCCTCAATCTGCTGGGAGGTGATCCAGGCGGGTTCCATGGCCACCAGGCCGAAGTCCCCGAAGGCCACGTAGTCCCCCCCCTTGGCCGCCCCCTTCATGCGACCCCGGTGCTGCTTGCGGTACTTCATGCGCCTGGGCATCAACATGGCCTACTCCTCCTTCTTCACGCGCACCGCTGGGCGGCGGCGGCGGGGCCTCTCCTCCGCCCTTGGCTCCTCGGGGCGGGCCTTGGGCTTCTGGCCGCCGATCACCTCGCCCAGGAACACGTAGGCCTTGACCCCCAGCACCCCGTAGGTGGTGCGGGCCAAGGCAAAGCCGTAGTCTATGTTAGCACGAAGGGTGTGAAGGGGCACCCGGCCCTCCGCCGCCCACTCGGTGCGGGCCTGCTCGGCGCCACCGATGCGCCCGGAGACGATCACCTTGGCCCCCTTGGCCCCCGCTTCCATGACCCGCTGCACCGCCTGCTTGATTGAGCGACGCACGGCAAAGCGCCTTTCGATCTGCTCCGCCACCCGCTGGGCCACCAGGGGAGCGGAGAGGTTGGGGTTATGGATCTCCTGGACGTTCAGGGCCACGTTCTTGCCGGTGAGCTGGGAAAGGGTGTCCCTGAGGACCTTGATCTTCTCCCCGCCCCGGCCGATGACCACCCCGGGCTTGGCCACGTGCACGGTCACGGCCACGTTGTCCGCAGCCCGTTCGATGTCGATGCGGGCCAAGCCGGCGGGATAGAGTTCCTTGGTGAGGAGCTCGCGGATCTTCTGGTCCTCCACCAGGAGGTGGCGGTACTGCTTTTTGCCCGCATACCAGCGGGACTCCCAGTCCCGGGTGATGCCGAGCCTAAACCCAATGGGGTGGATCTTATTTCCCATGCTTCTCCCCCAAGATCACCGTGATGTGGCTGGTCCTCTTCTTGATGATGTCCGCCCGGCCCCGGGCCCGGGGAAGCACCCTCTTTAGGGCAGGCCCCTCGTCCACGAAGGCCGCCTTCACAAAAAGCCGGTCCTCCAGCATGTCGTGGTTGTTGACCGCGTTGGCGGCGGCGGACTCCAGCACCTTGGCCACGTAATAGGCCCCCCGCTTGTTGGTGTAGCGCAGGATGGCGCGGGCCTCCTCGAGGCTCTTCCCCCGGATCAGGTCCACCACAAGGCGGACCTTCCTGGGGGCGATGCGCACGTAACGGGCAATGGCTTTCGCTTCCATGGCTACTTCTTCTTGGTGGCCTTAGCCTCTTTCCCGTGCCCCCGGTAGGTGCGGGTGGGGGCGAACTCCCCCAGCTTATGCCCCACCATGTTCTCGGTGATGTAGACGGGCACGTGCTGCTTGCCGTTGTAGACCGCAATGGTATGGCCCACCATCTCGGGAACAATGGTGGAGCGGCGGCTCCAGGTCTTGATGAGCCGCTTCTCCCCCTTGGCGTTGAGTTCCAGCACCTTCTCCAAGAGGTGGTCGTCTACGAACACGCCCTTCTTCAAGCTACGCGGCATGGCTCACCTCACTTCTTGCGCCGGGCGATGATGAAGCGGCTGGAGGGCTTGCGCCGCTTCCGGGTCTTGAGGCCCTTGGTCTGCCAGCCCCAGGGGGAAGCCGGAGGACGGCCCCGGGGCGCCCGGCCCTCGCCACCGCCGTGGGGGTGGTCCACCGGGTTCATGGCGGCGCCGCGCACATGGGGCTTGCGGCCCAGCCAACGGGTACGGCCCGCCTTGCCCAAAACGATGTTCTTGTGGTCGGCGTTGCCCACGGCGCCGATGGTGGCGTAGCACTCCCCATGCACCTTCCTGAGCTCCCCCGAGGGCAGGCGCAGGATCACGTAATCCCCTTCCCGGCCCTGGATCTGGGTGCTGGTGCCGGCGGAGCGGGCCAGCTTAGCCCCCTTCTTGGGCTCCAGCTCCACCGCATGCACCACGGTACCCACCGGGATAAAGCGCAGGGGAAGGGCGTTGCCCACCTGGACGGGGGCATCCGGCCCGGCCACCACCCGCTGGCCCACCTCGAGGCCCTCTGGGGCGATGATGTAGCGCTTCTCCCCGTCGGCATAGTGGAGAAGGGCGATGCGGGCGGAGCGGTTGGGGTCGTACTCAATGGCCGCCACCTTGGCGGGAATGCCCGCCTTGTCCCAGCGCTTGAAGTCAATGATGCGGTAAAGCCGCTTGTGGCCGCCCCCCCGGAAGCGCACGGTGATGCGGCCCTGGTTGTTCCGCCCCCCCGTCTTCTTCAGGGGTTTGACCAAGGACTTCTCCGGCTCGGTCTTGGTGATTTCGGAGAAGTCCGCCACCGTCATGAAGCGGCGGCTTGGGGTGTAGGGTTTGAACTTCTTTACTGCCATCCTCTACGCCTCCCTTGCCGGATCGGGGCCGGGCCCCCCTCCCGGCCAGGTCTAGATGAGGCCCTCCAAGGCCTCAATCTTCTGCCCGGAAGCCACCTGCACGATGGCCTTCTTGCGGTCGGGGCGCTTGCCCAGGTAGCGGCCCAGGCGCTTCTTCTTGCCCCGCACCGTCAGGGTGTTCACCCCCACCACCTTGACCTTAAAGGCCGCCTCCACGGCGTTTTTGATCTCCGTCTTGGTAGCCTTGGGGTGAACCCAGAAGGTGTACTTGCCCTCGGCAAAGCCCGCATAGGCCTTCTCGGAGAGCACCGGGGCCAGGATCACGTCAAAGGCGGTCTTCATGCCTCACCCCCCATGCGGGCCTGGAAGGCCTCCCAAGCTGCCAAATCCATGACCAGCCGCTCCGTGCGCAGGATGTCGTAGACGTTGAGCCCCTCGGGGGCCAGGGTGACCACCCAAGGGAGGTTCCGAGCGGCCCGGCGCACCGCCTCGTTCGCCGTCACCAGGAGCAGGCTCTCAGAGCCCTCCAGCCCCGCGCCCTTGGCCCAGGCCAGGAACTCCTTGGTCTTGCCGTTCACCCCGGCAAAGTCCTCCACCAGGAGGAGCTTCCCCTCCTTGGCCCGGTCGGCCACGGCCATGGCCAAGCCCGCCTGCCGCACCTTCTTGGGCAGGGTGTAGCTGTAGTCCCGGGGTTTGGGGCCGAAGACCGTACCCCCTCCCACGAAGATGGGGGCCCCGATGTCCCCGTGGCGGGCCCGCCCGGTGTGCTTTTGGGGGTAGATCTTGCGGCTGGAATAGGCCACCTCGCCCCGGGTCTTGGTGCTGGCCGTCCCCCGGCGCCTTTTCGCCAGCTGCCAGCGCACCACCTCCCAGAGGAGATGGGGGTTGATCTCCTGGGGAAGGTCCGCGGCAAGCGCCCGCCTGCCCGAAGAGGAGAGAACAGGAATCTGGTACACCATACCCTCCTTCACTTGGCCACCTTCTTGGTCTGGCGCACCAACACCAGGCCCCCGTTGGGCCCAGGCACCGCACCCTTGACCAAGAGGAGGTTTTCCTCGGGGATCACGTCCACCACCTCGAGGTTCATCACCGTGACCCGCTCCGCCCCGTAACGGCCGGCCATCCTCTTGCCCTTGTACACGCGGCCCGGGGTCTTGCGGTTCCCGATGGAACCCGGGTGACGGTGGATCTTGTGGGCACCGTGGGAATCAGGGCCGCCCGCGAAGTTCCAGCGCTTCATCACCCCCGCCGTACCCCTTCCCTTGGAGGTGCCGGTGACGTCCACCCGCTCCCCCGCTTTGAAGATCTCCACGGTGACCACGTCGCCCTCAGGGTTGAAGTCGCGGATCTCCTTCAAGATGCGCACCGGCCCCACCCCAGCCCGGGCGAAATGCCCCTTCATGGGCCGGTTCACCCGCTTGGGGTTTTGGGGCAGGAAGCCCAGCTGCACCGCCGTGTACCCGTCCTTCTCCGGGGTCCGGCGCTGGACCACGGGGCAGGGCCCTGCCAGGATCACGGTGACGGGAATGGCCTGGTCCTCCCGGTAAATCCGGGTCATGCCCACCTTCATGCCCAGGATGCCCTTCATTTGCCACCCCCCACGGTCTTGATCTCAATCTCCACCCCGGTGGGCAGGTCCAAGGACATGAGGCTCTCGATGGTCTTGCGGTTGGGGTTCAGGATGTCCACCAGGCGGTGGTGGGTGCGGAGCTCAAAGTGCTCCCGGGAGTCCTTGTGCTTGAAAGGACCCCGGATCACGGTGAAGCGCCGCACCCGGGTGGGCAAGGGCACGGGACCCGAGACCTGGGCCCCGGAGCGCCGGGCGGCCTCCACGATCTTCTGGGCCGAGGCGTCCAGGGTCTTGTGGTCAAAGCCCCGTAGCTTGATGCGGATCTTGGGCATGCTTCACCTCACTCCAGGATCTTGGTGACCACGCCGGCGCCCACGGTCCTACCACCCTCCCGGATGGCAAACCGCAAACCCTCCTCCAACGCCACCGGCTTGATCAGCTCCACCGTAAACGTCACGTTGTCCCCAGGCATCACCATCTCCACCCCCTGGGGCAACTCCACCACCCCCGTCACATCCGTCGTCCGAAAGTAAAACTGCGGCCGGTACCCAGAAAAAAACCCCGTGTGCCGACCACCCTCCTCCTTCTTCAAGATGTACACCGAAGCCTCAAACTTCGTGTGCGGCGTAATGCTCCCAGGCTTCGCCAGCACCTGCCCCCGCTCCACCTCCTCCCGGCTTACCCCACGCAGCAACAAACCTACGTTGTCCCCAGCCAGCCCCTCCGACAGCGTCTTACGGTGCATCTCCACCCCGGTCACCACCGTCTTCCGCGTCTCCGGAGCAAGCCCCACAATCTCCACCTCGTCCCCAACCTTCACCTTCCCGCGCTCAATCCGCCCAGTGGCCACCGTCCCGCGTCCCGTAATCGTAAACACGTCCTCCACCGGCATCAAGAACGGCTTGTCCACGTCCCGCACCGGCGTGGGAATGTACTCGTCAATCGCGTCCAAAAGCTCCCAAATCTTATCCACCCACTCGTTCTCCCCACGCTTCGTCTGTGGGTTCTTATGCATCTGCTCCAGCGCCAACAACGCGCTCCCGCGAATCACCGGAACCTCATCCCCAGGAAACTCGTACTGGTTCAGAAGGTCCCGCACCTCCATCTCCACCAGGTCCAAAAGCTCCGGGTCGTCCACCATGTCCACCTTGTTCATGAACACCACGATGTACGGCACCCCCACCTGGCGGGCCAGCAAAATGTGCTCCCGCGTCTGGGGCATCGGCCCGTCCGCCGCCGATACCACCAAAATCGCCCCGTCCATCTGGGCCGCACCCGTGATCATGTTCTTGATGTAGTCCGCGTGACCCGGGCAGTCCACGTGCGAATAGTGCCGCTTCGCCGTCTCGTATTCCACGTGCGCCGTGTTGATGGTAATCCCCCGCGCACGCTCCTCCGGCGCCTTGTCAATCTCCCCGTAGTCCTTAACCTCTACATTCGGGTTCTCCGCCGCCGCCACAAACGTCAGCGCCGCCGTCAACGTCGTCTTCCCGTGGTCCACGTGCCCAATCGTCCCCACGTTCACGTGAGGCTTCGTACGGATAAACTCGCCCTTGGCCATCTTTGCTCTCCTTTCCGCATGGGAGGAAGGGCCTAGCGGCCCTCCCCCAGGCACTCCTACTGACCCTTGATGAGCTTCTCCTGCACCTGCTTGGGGACCTCCTGGTAGTGGTCGAAGAACATGACGAAGGAACCCCTACCCTGCGTCTTGGAACGCAAATCGGTGGCGTAACCGAACATCTCCGCCAGGGGCACATAGGCCCGGATCACCTGGGCGTTCCCCCTGGGTTCCATGCCCAGGATCTGGCCCCGGCGGGAGTTCAGGTCGCCGATGACGTCGCCCATGTACTCCTCGGGGGTGGTGACCTCCACCCGCATGATGGGCTCGAGGATCACCGGCTCCCCCTTCTGCACCGCCTCCTTGATGGCCATGGAGCCGGCGATCTTGAAGGCCATCTCGCTGGAGTCCACCTCGTGGTAGGAGCCGTCGTAGAGGGTGACCTTCACGTCCACCACGGGGAAGCCGATCAGGGGGCCGGACTGCATGGCCTCCTCGATGCCCTTCTGCACCGCGGGGATGTACTCCTTGGGGATCACCCCACCCACGATGGCGTTCACGAACTCAAAGCCAGACCCCCTGGGCAGGGGCTCGGCCTTGATCTTCACGTGGCCGTACTGGCCACGGCCACCCGTCTGGCGGATGAACTTGCCCTCCACGTCCACGGGGCGGGTGATGGTCTCCCGGTAGGCCACCTGGGGCTTGCCCACGTTGGCGTCCACCTTGAACTCCCGCTTCAGGCGGTCCACGATGATCTCCAGGTGGAGCTCCCCCATCCCGCTGATGATGGTCTGGCCGGTCTCGGGGTGGGTGGAAACGCGGAAGGTGGGGTCCTCCTCCGCCAGGCGGGCCAGGGCCTGGGAAAGCTTGTCCTGGTCCGCCTTGGTCTTGGGCTCGATGGCCACGTCGATGACCGGCTCGGGGACCTCGATGGATTCCAGGACGATGCGGGGCGCATTCTCCCCCACCAGGGTGTCCCCGGTGATGGTCTCCTTGAGCCCCACGATCGCCCCCAGGTCCCCGGCCCTAAGCTCCTCCACCTCCTCGCGGTGGTTGGCGTGCATGCGCAAGAGGCGGGCCACCCGCTCCTTGCGCCCCTTGGTGGTGTTGTACACGTAGGAGCCCGAGGTGAGGGTGCCGGAGTAGACCCGGATGAAGGTGAGGCGGCCCACGTAGGGGTCGGCCATGATCTTGAAGGCCAAGGCCGCCAAGGGCCCCTCGGGGTCGGGGTAGATCTCCACCTCGTTCCCCTCGGGGTGGTGCCCCGGATGGGGGGGATATCCAAGGGGGAGGGCAGGTAGTCCACCACCGCATCCAGAAGGAGCTGGACCCCTTTGTTCTTCAGGGCGGAACCCAGGAACACGGGGGTGATCTGGATGGCGATGGTGCCCTTGCGGATGGCCGCCACCAGCTCCTCCTCGGTGGGCTCCTCGCCCTCGAGGTACTTGAGCATCACGTTTTCATCGAAGTCGGCGGCCGCCTCGATGAGCTTCTCGTGGTACTCCCGGGCCTGGGGGAGGTACTCCTCGGGGATGGGAACCTCGCGGATATCGGTGCCCAGGTCGTTGCCGTAGGTGTAGGCCTTCATCCGGAGGACGTCGATGATCCCCGAGAAGGTGTCCTCCCGGCCGATGGGGAGCTGCATGACCACGGGCCTGGCCCCCAGGCGCTCCTGCATGGTGCGGATGACAAGCCAAAGGTCGGCCCCCGTCTTGTCCATCTTGTTGGCGAAGGCGATGCGGGGGACCTTGTACTTCTCCGCCTGGCGCCAGACGGTCTCGGACTGGGGCTCCACCCCCTGGCTGGAGTCAAAGACCACGATGGCCCCGTCCAAGACCCGCATGGAGCGCTCCACCTCAATGGTGAAGTCCACGTGGCCCGGGGTGTCGATGATGTTGATGCGGTGGTCCTTCCAGAAGCAGGTGGTCACGGCGGCGGTGATGGTGATGCCCCGTTCCCTTTCCTGCTCCATGAAGTCCATGGTGGCCGCACCCTCGTGCACCTCACCGATCTTGTGGATCTTGCCGGTGTAGTAGAGGATGCGCTCGGTGGTGGTGGTCTTACCGGCATCGATATGGGCGGCGATGCCGATGTTGCGGAGCCTCTTGAGGTCGTACTCTACCTTAACCGCCATGGCTTACCACCGGTAGTGGGCGTAGGCGCGGTTGGCCTCGGCCATGCGCTCCACGTCCTCCTTCTTCTTGATCGCCCCGCCCTTGCCCTCAGCCGCGTCCATGAGCTCGTGGGCGATGCGCACGGCAGCCCCCCGCTCGGAACGGGCGTTGGCCGCCTGCACCAGCCAGCGCAGGGCCAGGGACTGCTGCCTCCTGGGGGAGACCTCCATGGGCACCTGGTAGTTGGCCCCACCCACGCGGCGGGAACGCACCTCCATCCGGGGCTTCACGTTCTCCACCGCCTGCTTAAAGACCTTCAAAGGCTCCTGCCCGGTCTTTTCCTGGATGATGCGGCAGGCATCGTAGAAGATGCGGGCAGCCAGGTTCTTCTTACCGTCCCGCATGATCTTGTTGATGAAGGCCGACACCACCACATCCCCGTAAACCAGGTCGGGCTGGAGCTGGCGTACCTCTGCTCTTCTTCTCCGTGCCATAGCTCACCTACTTCTTCTTGGCCGGAGCCGCGCCCTTGGTCTCCTTGGGCTTCTTGGTTCCGTACTTGGAGCGGCTCTTCTTGCGGTCCTTCACCCCTTGGGTGTCGTAGACCCCGCGCACGATGTGGTAGCGCACACCCGGCAGGTCCTTCACACGGCCACCCCGGATGAGGACCACGGAGTGCTCCTGCAGGTTGTGCCCCTCGCCGGGAATGTAGGCGGTGACCTCGTACCCGGAGGTAAGGCGCACCTTGGCCACCTTACGCAGGGCGGAGTTGGGCTTCTTGGGGGTTACGGTGCGCACCACGGTGCACACTCCCCGGCGGAAAGGCGACCCCTTCAAGGCCGGAACCTTGCTCTTCTTTTGGACCTTCTCGCGGCCCTTTCTGACCAGCTGGTTGATCGTCGGCAGTGCCACCACTCCCTTCTTCTTGGACTTGCCCCCGTGTTCTCAAGATCCACCCGGGGGAAGCTCCCTTCCCCCGACCTTCGCCCACACAGGGCAGCACCCTCAGGGCCAGGGGCTGGCCCTGAGGGCCCTCAACTTGACTAGTGTACAGGGCAAGGGGCATTTTGGCAAGCGCGGCAGGGCTTGCCTAGTAAATCGCCTTGTACCCCCCCTGAGGGGGAAGCAGGGTGAGCAGGATGCGCAGGCCGTAGGCAAGGAACTCCATAAAGGCCCGCCACATGGCCGTATGCGGTTTCCGCTCCTGCAAATAACCCCTCCGCAAACGCGTCTTCATCCCCCCAAACACCCCCTCCACCACCCCTCGCCTCCGATACACCTCCCCGTCCCACCTCGCCGCTACCTCCCGCCGCACCTCATCCCGCACCTCTCCCCCTCCCCGCAGCCGGATCAGGGGCCACACCCCAAGCCCTCGCACCACCTCCCACACCTCCCTCCCGTCAAAGCCCGCGTCCCCCAAAAGCACCCCGCCCCCCAGCCCAAACCGCAGGAGCACCCCCGCCCCAAGCCTCGGGTCAGGGGCATACGCCCGCCCCACCCCGCCCCCCCAAGGGGCCAAAAGCTTCTGCCCCCTCCTCCACCGCACCAGGGCCAAAAGCCGGCTGTGCCCCCGCATCCGCCGCTCCTCCTGCCCCCTGTGCCAGCGCAGCACCGTGTCTTTGCTACGGTAGGCCAGCCCCGTGCTGTCCATCAAGAAAAGGGGGGGTCCCCTTCCTCTTGGGGAAGCCGGGCTTCCACCTCCTGTACCAGCCGTTCCAGCAGCGCCTGCAGCACCTCTTCGTTCAGGTGTTTCTGTGCATAGGCGGCCAGGGCCTGGTGGGAGGGGAAGGGGCCCTCTAGGAGGTCCTGGAGATGGGCCTCTGTGGCTCGGTAGGTGAGGCCGTAGAAGGCGCGGAAGAGGAGGAGGGCCAGGTACAGGGCATGGGTGTAGCGCCAGGGTCTGCCGCGGTGGCCTTTGGGGGTGGGTGGGGCCACCTCTTGGGCCAGGTACAGGCAGAGCTCTAGGACTTCCTTGGGCCTCGGTTCCCTTCGGACGAAGCCGCGCTTGCCCATCTCGGGAAAGGCATAACTCAAGAGGGCTTGCAAGGCAAGCCCAGCGCGGCAAAGGAAAACCCAGACTTGACCGTTATACCCCTTTTGGGGTAAATGATTCCCATGACCCTGCGCGAAGCCCTATCCCAGGTTCCCGACCCCCGGGCCCACAACCGCCGCTACCCCCTCTGGGGCCTGCTGGCCCTGGTTCTTTTGGCCTTCCTCTCCCGCGTGGACTCCCTGCGCGGCGTCTCCCGCTTTGCCCGCGCCAACCCCCACCTCCTCCCCCACCTGGGCCTGCGCAAGGCCCCGGGCCACACCGCCCTCACCCAACTCCTCCACCGCCTGGACCCCCAGGCCCTGGCGGAGGCCCTGGCCAAGGTCTTCCCGGGAAGGGAGCTGGAAGGGGAAAAGGTCCTGGTGGCCGACGGCAAGGTGCTGCGAGGGAGCGGTAAGGGGAAGAGCCCCCAGGTCCGCCTGGTGGAGGCCTGGGCCCTTTCCCTGGGGCGCACCCTGGCCCAGGCCAGGGCGGAGGGAAGGGAGGACAAGGCGCTTCTGGAGCTTTTGGAGCGCCTGGGGGCCGAGGGGCTTGTGGGGAAGGTGGTGGTGGGGGATGCGGGGTTTTTGTACCCCGAGGTGGCCCGCCGGGTGCGGGCAAAGGGGGGGAGTACCTCCTGGTGCTGAAGGGGAACCAGGGGGGGCTTTTGGGGTGGGTGCGGGAGGTGTTTGCGGGGATGGCGCGAGGAGCCCTGCCTGGGGAGACGCGGGCGGAGTGGGTGCGGGAGGCAGACGGGGAGGTGAGGCGGTACGAGGTGTGGGCTTCTCCGGTGTTGCCCCCGGAGGTGGCGGCCTTTCCTGGGGCCAGGCAGGCGGTGCGGCTGGTGCGGGAGGTGGTGGTGAAGGGGACGGGGGAGGTGAGGCGGACGGAGGGGTACGCGCTCACGAGCCTTGGGCCGGAGGAGGCGGACGCCCGGGTGCTGGGGGAGATTTGGGTGGGGCGATGGGGGGTGGAGAATGGTTCCTTCTGGGTGCGGGATGTGCTTTTGCGGGAGGACGCCTTTCAGGTGCGGGGGCGAGGGGGTGAGGTGCTGGCGGTGTTGCGGGCGCACTTGGTCTCGTGGTTGAACTGGAAGGGGGTGCGCCGGAAGAAGGCGGCCTTGGAGGTTTTCTCCTTCAACCCCCTGGCTGCCCTGCGGTTCCTGGGGCTCTATGCAGAATAGCGGTCAAGTCTGAAGGAAAACCCCGCCTGCTGGCGGGGCTCGAGGGGATGGGTTTGGCCTGGAGCCGGTGGCCGGATTTGAACCGGCGGCCTACCGCTTACGAGGCGGTTGCTCTACCGCTGAGCTACACCGGCCCGCCTTAAAGAGTCTAGGGCAGGAGGCCCGTTTGCGCAACTACCGCAGGACCACCCCAGGCTGAACCCTGAGGGCGCGGAAAAGGGGCAGGAGGGCGGAGAGGAAGGTGGCGAAAAGGCTTGCGCCGCTCACCAGAAGGAAGTCGGAAAGGCGCATCTCCACGGGCAGGTGGGTGAGGAAGTAGAGTTCCCCGGGAAGGTCCACCGGGCGGAGGGAAAGGTAGAGGCAGAGGAGGTACCCCAGGAGGTTGCCCAAAAGAACCCCCCCGATCCCCAGGAACACCCCTTCCAGGGCGAAGACCATCCCCACGGTGAACCTCGAGGCGCCCATGGCCCGGAGGAGGGCGATCTCCGGGGTCTTCTCCACCACCTTGAGCACCAAGAGGTTGGCCACCCCCAAGGCGGCCACGGCCACGATGAGGAAGACCAGGATGCCCAGGACCCGCTTCTGCAGGGAAAGCTGCTCCAAAAGGGTCCGCTGGGTGTCCTGCCAGGCCTGGGGGAAAAAGCGGGTACCGGCGAGGGCCACCCCCACCTCCTTGGCCCGCCAAGGGTCCTTGAGGCGCACCTGGTAGCCTTGGGCCCGGACCCCGGAAAGCCTCTCCACCGTCTTCAGGTCCACAAAGGCATAGGCGGAATCCAAGAGGTAGTTACCGGTACGGAAAGCCCCCAACACCCTAAGCTCTACCCGTTCCTGGGTAGCGGACATGGCGTAGAGCCTGTCCCCCAAAAAGGCCCCCAGGGACTGCTGCAAGGCCGAGCCCAGGTAGATGCCCCCGGGCTCCAGCCTTAGGCCCAGCTCCGGGTAAAGGGCCTCTCCACCCTCGCCCAGGCCCACCAGGGTGGCGAAGTCCACCCCCGGGCCCCTGGCGCCCTCCGCCGGGCGGGTCAAGAGGGCCTTGGTGGCGGCGAAGGGGGCGTAGGCCTCCACCTCGGGGAGTTCCCCGGCGGGAAAGGGAGGAAGCTCCTCGCTCAAGCTGAAGAGGACCAGATGGGGATAGGCCTTCAAGGTGGCCCGCACCAAGCCGCTGACAAAGCCGTTGGTGAGGGAGAGGGCGGTGAGGAGCACCGCCACCCCCACCCCTACCCCTAACAGGGCCAGGGCCGTCTGCAGGGGTCTACGCCGAAGGTGGGCCAGGGCCAGGAAGAGGGCGAAGCGCACCCTCTCAGGATACGGGCAAGGGACGGGGTCTTACCGCCTGGGGTACTCCACCACCTCCAGCTGGAGGAGCCTCCGGCCAAAGCGCAAGGCGGTGGCCCGATCGGGAAGCCAGACGTCCACCTTCTCCCGCATCCTGGGGTGCATCACGTCGGCCACCACAAAGATGCGTTCGCGAAACAGGTAATCAAACTGCCCGCGGCCCCGGCCGTACACGGAACCCAGGTCCTTAAGGCGCACCTTGGTGCCGTAGGGCAGAGCCCGAAGAAGGTCTGGGCTCACCGCCAAGACCCCGAGCCGGGTGCGCATGCCGGTGGCGGTGATGAAGGGGGTGGAGTCGGTTTCCCGCACGCTGGAGGTGTAGGCGGTGGCCTCGAGGACCAAAACCTTCCGGCCCCCCACCTGGGCCCAAGCCCCGGCAACGGCCAGGGCGGAAAGGAGCACGATCAGCAAACCCCGCATAGCGCCCCTGAGTATGCGGGGCAAACCTGGAGGTTTCTGAGAAGCATGAAGGGGGAGCCTCATCCAGGCCGCCCCCCAATAGGGATGGAATGTTTACAACAACTAAGGAACCACGCAGGAAAGGGACCACTTTGAGGCGTCTTGCATGAGAGATTCCTTAAACCTCTTTACCCCACTCTCAGTCCCGTCAAAGAAGCCTAGGGGCATGGGGTGGAAGAGAGCTCCAGGCCGTAGCGTCCGCTATTTGCCTCGTCAAACCCCGCCCGGGCTAGGCCCCGATCCCGCACCACCAGGAGGGTGGCGGGGGAAACGGGGGCGCAGTTCATCACGGGGTCCAAGACGAGGGGGCTGGCATCCGTGGGCGAGAGGTAGAGAAGGGCCACCAGGTCCAAGGGACCGGAATAGGTGAACCTAAGGTAACCCGTGGCATCAGACACGTCGTACCGGTCAAACTCGCGCACGAACTCTATGGCCCCCCACCTGCTCCCCGAGGAGAAGGCCTCCCCCTTCCCCGCGGGATTGGGGGTGAAGGGATCGGCGTACAGGGTTACCCGATCCTGGCTTAAGGCATAGTTTTCCACCCGAAGGTAAAAGACCTGGCCCGCCTGCCCCTTAAAGTTCAGGCGGTACCCCGGGTCAAGGGTGATCTGGGGCCGTAGGGCAAGGGGCGCAAGCTCCTGCCAGGCGGCGAACCAGTTGCGGGCCACGCTCACCGCCTGCACCACGCCCTTGTCGTCCAAAAGCACCAGGCGGAGCCGCGCCCTTTGCTGAAGCTCTGCGGAAACCGCACTCACCTTCACCGCCTGGTCCTGGGTTAGGGCTATGCGGTACACCTTTACCCCCGGCCTTAGCTCCCCGCCGCTCTCCTGGGCCGCGGGCAGGTGGGCGATCACCGACCCCCCCACAGGCAAGTCCCCGCTCACCGGCGGGGGGCCCTGGAGGTTGCAGGCGGCAAGCGCCAGCACCGCAAGACCCCCAAGCCACCTCTTGGTCATCCCTACTTGGCCTTGCCACATAAAATCCCCCTTTCCCTTCAGCATAGCCCAGGGAAAGGGGGAAAAGGCTTAGGCTTTCTTTAGCCTACTCCAAGACCCCCAGGTAGGCGTAAAGGTCGGGCCCCCCAGGGAGAACCTCCACCGCCAGCCCCGGAAACCTCCTGACCACCTCCTCGGCCTTTTCCTTGGAGGTGTTGGGGCCCAGGAAGAGGGTGAGAACCTCCTTCCCCTCCCCGGCCAAGCGAAGGAGGCCCTCCAGAACCTCCTCCGGGGTCTCCCCCATGAGGACAAGCCGGCCATCCAGAAGGCCGATGGGCTTATCCTTCAGGACCTTCACCCCATCCACCTCCGCGTCCCGGCTGGCCCAGGTGACCTCGAGGGTCACCGCCCCCCTCATGGCCTCCTCCATCTCGGGAAGGAGTTCCTCCATCTCCACCTCGGGGAGGTAGCGCACCGCCGCCGCCAAGCCCTGGCCCAGGGTGCGGGTCTTGAGCACATGCACCTCCTTGCCCAATCCCTTGGCCAGCTCCGCCGCCTTTTCCGCCGCCAGGAAGACGTTGGGGTTGTTGGGGAGCAGGATCACCTTGGGGCTGGCCAGGCTCCGGATGGCGGCCAGGAGGTCCTCCACGCTGGGGTTTTGCGTCTTGTCCCCCGCCACCACCCGGGCCCCCAGGCTGCGAAAAACCCGGGCCACCCCGTGCCCCAGGGCCACGGCCACCAGGCCGGTGGGCGGGGGGGCCTCCTGCCCCGCCCCCACCATGGCCAGGATCTCCGTGTGCTGCTCGGTCATGTCCTCCACCTTGGTGCGCACCATGCGCCCAAAACGGGCCACGGTGGCCAGGAGGCCATCGGGATCGTTGGTGTGGATGTGCCCCTTCACGTACCCCTCGGCCCCCACCACCAAGAGGGAGTCCCCAAAAGGGGCCACCGCCTCCCGGACCCTCTCAATGGGCACCTCCACCCCCTCCATGAGGAACTCGGTGCAGTAGCCGAACTCCTCGGTGGCGAAGGCGGTCTGGGCGTAGCGCTCCACCTTGGGGGGCTCGGGCAGGGGAAGCCCCAGGACATACCCCCGGATACCCTCCAGAAAGCGCACGTACCCGGCACCTCCGGCGTCCACCACCCCCGCCTGCTTCAACACGGGAAGGAGTTCGGGGGTCTTCTCCAAGGCCTCCCGGGCGGCCTTAAGGGCGTTTTCCAGGACCTCCTCCACGCTCCCTCCCCTAGCCCCTTCCCCCGCCGCCCGGGCCACGGTGAGGATGGTGCCCTCCACCGGCTTCATCACCGCCTTGTAGCCGGTTTCTGCCCCCAGGCGCAGGGCCTCGGCCAAGGCGGGGGCGTCCAGCACCTCCCTTTGGCGGATGGCCTCGCTGAACCCCTTCAGGATCTGGGAAAGGATCACCCCGCTGTTGCCTCGAGCCCCCAAAAGGCTCCCGTAAGCGATGGCCCGGGCCACCTCGGACATCTTGGAGGTGTCGGCCAGATCCAGCTCCCGCCGAGCGGACAGGAGGGTGAGGTGCATGTTGGTGCCCGTGTCCCCATCGGGGACAGGGTAGACGTTGAGGGCGTTGAGCTCCTCCACGAACACGGCAAACCAGTCCGTGGCGTAGCGAAAGGTTTCGGCAAGCTCCTCGGGCCTCAGGCTAGCCACGCCCCACCCCCACCACGTGGACCTTGACCTGGGAAAGCTCCACCCCCGCAAGCTTCTTGGCGGCAAAGGCCACCCGCTCCGCTAGGGACTCCACCACCGTGGGGATGCGGGTGCCCACCGCCACCACCACGTAGAAGTCGGCGGTGTACTTGCCCGGGCTCGCCGGGTCCTGGCGCACCACCACCCCCTCGCTGGCCTCCTGCCGCCCAAGAATGCGCACCACCTGGTCCCTAAGCCCCGCCGGGGCCATCCCCACCACCCCGGGCACCTCGTGGGCCGCCAGGGCCAGCAAGGAGGCCAAGGCCCCCTCGGTTACCGTCACCCGTCCTTGCATCCTACCTCCTCAGGGCCTCCTCGGGGGGGGTATAGGGCAGGCCGAAGGCCTCCGCCACCCCGGGATGGGTGAGAAGCCCCCGGTGGGTGTTGAGGCCTTTGCGGAAGGCATCGTCCTCCAAAAGGGCCTCCAAGCCCTTCTCCGCCAGCTTCAGCACGTAGGGCAGGGTCTGGTTGGTGAGGGCGAAGGTGCTGGTCCTGGGCACCGCCCCCGGCATGTTGGCCACCCCATAGTGCACCACCCCCTCCACCACGTAGGTGGGCTCGGCGTGGGTGGTGGGGCGGATGGTCTCCACACACCCCCCCTGGTCCACGGCCACGTCCACGATCACCGAGCCCTCCTTCATGAGGGGCAGCATGTCCCGGGTCACCAGTTTGGGGGCCTTGGCCCCGGGCACCAACACCGCCCCGATGAGGAGGTCTGCGTGCTGGATGCTCTTCTTGATGTTGGCCTCCGTGGCGGTGAGGGTGACCACCCGGCCCCCAAAGACATCGTCCAGGTACTGGAGGCGCTTATGGTTCACGTCCAGGATGGTCACCTGGGCCCCCATACCCAGGGCGATCTTGGCGGCGTTGGTGCCCACGGTGCCGCCCCCCAGGATCACCACGCTGGCCGGGGCCACCCCGGGCACCCCCCGAGGAGCACCCCCCGCCCCCCATGGGGCTTCTCCAGGAACTGGGCCCCCACCTGGGGGGCCATCCGCCCCGCCACCTCGCTCATGGGGACCAGAAGGGGGAGGGAGCCGTCGGGAAGCTGCACGGTCTCGTAGGCTATCCCCGTGACCCCGCTTTGCAGCATGGCCTCGGTGAGGGTGCGGTCCGCGGCCAGGTGCAGGTAGGTGAAGAGGATGAGGCCGGGGCGCAAAAAGGGATACTCCTCGGGCAGGGGCTCCTTCACCTTCACCACCAGCTCCGCCCCCCAGGCCTCCTCCCGGCTCACCAGCTCAGCCCCCGCCCGCTGGTACTCGGCATCGGATAGGCCGGAGCCCAGGCCTGCACCCCGCTCCACCAAAACGGTGTGCCCGCGCTTGACCAGGCTTTCCACCCCACCCGGGGTCATGGCCACCCGGTTCTCCAGGGTCTTGATCTCCTTGGGTACGCCGATCACCATACTAAGCCTCCTTTACAAAGACGCGCCTTATCTTGAGCTTGAAGCCGTCGCCCTCAGCGATGGCCAAAAGCCTTCTTCGGGAATCCACCAAGGCCACATAGCCCAAGGCGGGGATGGGCAAGGGAATCCCTTCCAGCACGCGGCGGGCCTCGGTGTGGGAAAGTTCCACCACGGGGAAAGGCAGGGCATCGGTCTCGGGGATGGCCTTTTCCGGGGAAAGCTCGGAAAGCTTCACCGCCCGCTCCAACCCCACCTTGCCGATGCGGGTGCGCACAAGCCCGGAGAGGAAGGCCTTGGTCTTGAGCCTCTCCCCCAGGTCCCGGGCAAAGGCCCGCACGTAGGTGCCGGGGCCCACCACCAGGCGGATCACCGCGGTGGGGTAAGAACCCAAGGGTTTGGGAAGCTCCACCTTGCGCCCCCCCTTTTCCGCAAGCCGCCACCCCTTGGCCGAGGGGGCAATGGGATGGGGGATGGGCTCGGGGTCCAGGGCCAGGAGTTCCACCTCCAGGTACTTCACCGGCCTGGGGCCAAGCTCCAAGGGCCTTCCTTCCCGGGCCGCCTCGTAGGCCCTTTTGCCCCCCACCTTGATGGCGGAGTAGAGGGGAGGCACCTGCTCCTTAAGCTTCAAAAACGAAGGGAGCACGCCTTCCAGCTCCTTGCGGTCAAAGCGCACCGGGGCCTCCTCGCTCACCGGCCCCTCCGCATCCAAGGTGGGGGTGGTGGCCCCGAAGGAAACCCAGGCGATGTACTCCTTCTCCTCCCCCGAGAGGAAGGGAACCAGCTTGGTGCTCTCCTCGGAAACCAAAAGGAGCAGGCCCGTGGCCAAGGGATCCAGGGTGCCGGTATGCCCCACCCGGCGGGTGCCAAGAAGGCGCCTCGCCTCCTCCACCGCGTCATGGGAGGTGAGGTGGAGGGGCTTGTCCACCGCATAGAGGGCCATGCCTAGGGGATTGTATCACCACCCGGTGGGGGGAAGAATGGAGGCATGGACCTGAGTGGCCGTTACCCCAGCCTCGCCTTCGCCTGGCCCCGACCCGGGGTGCTGGAGATCACCCTAAGGGGGGAAAAGCTGAACGCCTTAGGCCCAGGGGCCCACCGGGACCTGGCCCGGATCTGGCGGGACCTCAGGGAGCTGGAGGAGGTGAGGGCCGTGCTCCTAAGGGGCGAGGGCGGGGTCTTCTCCGCCGGGGGCTCCTTCGCCCTCATCGAGGAGATGCGCGCCTCCCACCGGGCCCTGATGCGGGTGTTTTGGGAAGCCAGGGAGCTGGTGGCGGGGCCCTTGGACTTCCCTAGGCCCGTGGTGGCCGCGGTGGAGGGGGTGGCAGTGGGGGCGGGGCTGGCCTTAGCCCTGGCCAGCGACGTGGTGGTGGCGGGCAAGAAGGCCAGGCTCCTGGACGGGCACCTCAGGCTTGGGGTAGCGGCCGGGGACCATGCGGTCCTCCTTTGGCCCCTCCTGGTGGGCCTGGCCAAGGCCAAGTACCACCTTCTTCTGAACGAGCCCCTCACCGGGGAGGAAGCGGAAAGGCTGGGCCTGGTGGCCCTGGCGGTGGAGGACGAGAGGGTGTACGAAAAGGCCCTCGAGGTGGCCGCCCGGCTGGCCGAGGGCCCCAAGGAGGCCCTAGGCCTCACCAAGCACGCCCTGAACAACTGGCTCCACACCTTCCTGCCCCACTTTGAGGTCTCCTTGGCCCTGGAGTTTCTGGGCTTCCAGGGGGAGGAGCTGGAAGAGGGGCTTCGGGCGCTTAGGGAAAAGCGAAAACCCCGGTTCTAGCCATGGAAAGCCCCTTGCGCCTGCAAGCCTTCCTGGCCCGCGCCGGCTTTGGAAGCCGCCGGAAGGCGGAGGAGCTCATCCGCCAAGGCCGGGTGCGGGTGAACGGGGAGGTGGCCCAGCTGGGGCAAAGGGTGGGGCCAGGGGACGTGGTGGAGGTGGACGGGAGGCGGGTGGAACCCCCCGGAAAGCGGGTGGTCCTGGCCCTGCACAAGCCCCGGGGCTACACCACCACCCGCCATGACCCCCACGCCCGGAAGACGGTCTTTGACCTCCTGCCCGATATCCCCGGCCTCCATCCCGTAGGCCGGCTGGACCGGGATTCCGAGGGGCTCCTTCTCCTCACCAACGACGGAAGCCTAACCCTCCGCCTCACCCATCCCCGGTACGGGGTCAAGAAGGTCTACCGGGTTTACACGGAAAGGGGCACCCTGCCCAGGTCCGTCTGCCAGAGGCTCCTGGAGGGGGTGGAGCTGGAGGATGGCCCCGCCCGGGCCCTGGCCTGCCGCCCGGCCCCTGGCGGCGCCCTCCTTACCCTGGCCGAGGGAAGGAAGCGGGAGGTGCGGAGGATGCTCCAGGCCGTGGGCTACCCGGTGAAGAGGCTTCTGCGGTTGCAGGTGGGGCCCATCCGCCTGGGCCGCCTACCCCCGGGGAAGTGGCGGCAGCTTTCCCAGGAGGAGGTGGAGGCCCTTTTGCGGGAAACCTCGGTAGAATGAGGGCCATGTTCACCGCGGGGAATGGACCCGTACAGATCAGCGAGGAGGCCATAGCGAAACGGGTAAGGGAGCTGGGTAGCAAAATCGCCCAGGACTACCAGGGGAAAACCCCCCATCTCATCTGCGTGCTGAACGGGGCCTTCATCTTCATGGCCGACCTGGTCCGGGCCATCCCCTTGCCCCTCACCCTGGACTTCATCTCCATCAGCTCCTACGGGAACGCCTACCGTTCCTCCGGCGAGGTGGAGCTTGTGAAGGACCTCCGCCTTCCCATCCACGGCCGGGACGTGATCGTGGTGGAGGACATCGTGGACACGGGGCTTACCCTCTCCTACCTGCTGGATTACCTCGAGGCCCGCAAGCCCGCCTCCATCCGGGTGGCCGCCCTCCTCTCCAAGCCCAGCCGCCGCCAGGTGGAGGTCCCCATCCACTACCTGGGCTTTGAGATCGAGGACGCCTACGTCTACGGCTACGGCCTGGACCGGACCCAGTTTGACCGCAACCTGCCCTTCATCACCTCCATCCGCCCGGAGGAAGAATGAAGTACCTGGACCTGATCACCGCCCTCTTCGCCACGGTGCTCCTGGTGTCCAACGTGGCCTCCACCAAGCTGGTGGTGCTGGGGCCTTTCACCTTTGACGGGGGCACCCTGCTCTTCCCCTTGGCCTACATCTTCGGCGACGTCCTCACCGAGGTCTACGGCTACCGGAAAAGCCGCCGGGTGATCTGGACGGGCTTTTTCGCCCTCCTCCTCGCCACCCTCACCTTCCAAATGGTGGCCGCCCTCCCTGCCCCCCAGGACGGGGAAAGCCAGCGCTTCGGGGAGGCCTTTGGCCTACTCTTGGGCCTGACCCCCAGGATCGTCCTGGGAAGCCTCCTCGCCTACTTCGCCGGGGAGTTCGCCAACGCCTACGTGCTGGCCAAGCTCAAGGTGCGGACCGAGGGGCGTTTCTTCTGGCTCCGCGCCCTCCTCTCCACCCTGGTGGGCCAGGGGCTGGACACCGGGGTCTTCCTGCTGGTGGCCTTCTACGGGGTCTGGCCCGAGGAGGTGCTCCTGGCCGTCTTCCTCTCCAACTACGCCTTCAAGGTGGGGGTGGAGGCCCTCATGCTCCCCCTCACCTACGGGGTGGTGGGCTTCCTGAAGCGGGCCGAGGGCCTGGACGCCTACGACCGGGACACGGACTTCAACCCCTTCCGCCTGGCATGAACCCCCTCTTCGCCCACCGCATGGGCCTGGGCACCTGGGCCTGGGGCGACCGAATCTTCTGGGGCTACGGCCAGGGCTACGGGGAGGAGGACCTGAAGGCCGCCTTCCGGGCGAGCCTCGAGGGGGGCGTAACCCTTTTGGACACCGCCGAGTTCTACGGGTTCGGCCTGTCGGAGAGGCTCATCGGCCGCTTCATGGCGGAAACCGGCGCCCGCCCCTTCCTGGTCACCAAGTTCTTCCCCTACCCCTGGCGGCTTTCCCGGAAAAGCCTCCTCCGGGCCCTCCGGGGAAGCCTAAAGCGCCTGGGGGTGGAGGCGGTGGACCTTTACCTCCTGCACTGGCCCTGGCCCCCGGTGCCCCTCAGGGTCTGGGCCGAGGCCCTGGCCGAAGTCCAGGAACGGGGCCTGGCCCGGGGGGTGGGGGTTGCCAACTGCTCCTTGGCCCAGCTGGAGGAGGTCAAGGGCGTCCTGGACCGGCACGGGGTGCCCCTCCTGGCCCACCAGGTGGAGCATAGCCTTCTGGTGCGGGACTGGGAAGCCCACCTCCCAGCCCTCCGCCGGGAGGGCATCGCCCTCATGGCCTACAGCCCCTTGGCCATGGGCTGGCTCACGGGCAAACTGGACCCGAAAAACCCCCCCAGGAGCTACCGGGGGGCCAAGTACCGCCCCTTTTTGGAACGGGTGAGGAGGCTTTTACCCCTCCTGCGGGCGCTGGCGGAGGCCAAGGGGGTTAGCCCGGCGGCCATCGCCCTCCGCTACCTGATGGAGAAGGGGGCCCTGCCCATCCCTGGGGCCAAGAACGCCCATCAGGCCCAGCAAAACGCCCAGGCCCTGCGCATTGTCCTCGGTCCAGAGGAGATGGCCCTCCTGGAGGAGGCGTCGTAAGCTTAAGGGGATGCCGGGAGTCGCCATCATCGGGGCACAGTGGGGGGACGAGGGCAAGGGGAAGGTGGTGGACGCCCTGGCCCAGGAGGCCGATTACGTGATCCGCTACCAAGGGGGGGCCAATGCCGGGCACACGGTGGTGGCGGAAGGCCGGGTCTTCAAGCTGAACCTTCTGCCCTCGGGGGTCATCCACCCCCATGCGGTGAACATCCTGGGAGACGGGATGGTGATCGATCCCTTCCGCTTCCAGGAGGAGCTTTCGGCCTTGGAAAGGGAGGGCTTCCGCCCCCAGGTCCTGGTCTCCGAGCGGGCCCACCTGGTCCTGCCCCACCACAAGCACGTGGAAAGCCGCCACAACTTCGTGGGCACCACCGGCCGGGGCATCGGCCCCGCCTACTCCGACCGGGCGCGAAGGGTGGGGATCCGGGCGGGGGACCTCTTGAGGGAAGACGTCCTGCGGGAAAGGGTGCGCCGCCTCCTCCTGGAAAAGCCCAACTCCACCCGGGAGGCGGGCTGGGACACGGAGGAAAAGGCCCTGGCCGATCTCCTGAGGATGCGGGAGATCCTGGCCCCCTTCGTGGCCGACACGGGAAGCCTCCTGCGGGAGGCCCTGAAGCGGGGCAAGCGCCTCCTCTTTGAGGGGGCCCAGGCCACCCTCTTGGACCTCAACTACGGCACCTACCCCTACGTGACCAGCTCCCACCCCACCGTGGGGGGCATCCTGGTGGGCACGGGGCTTTCCCACAAGGCCATCACCAAGGTGTACGGGGTGGCCAAGGCCTACGCCACCCGGGTGGGGGAAGGCCCCTTCCCCACGGAACTCACCGGGGACCTGGCCCATTACCTAAGGGAAAGGGGCGGGGAGTACGGCACCACCACGGGCAGGCCCCGGCGGGTGGGCTGGCTGGACCTGGTGGCCCTCAAGTACGCCTGCGAGGTGAACGGCTTTGACGGCCTGGCCCTCACCAAACTGGACGTGCTCTCGGGGCTGGAGAAGGTGAAGGTGGCGGTGGAGTACCTGGATGGGGCCCGGCCCGGGGAGGCGGCCCCCGAGGCGGTGCGCTACCTGGAGCTTGCGGGCTGGGGGGACCTCTCCGGGGTGCGAAGCCGGGAGGACCTTCCCCCTTCCCTAAGGCGCTACCTCGAGCTCATAGAGGAATACACCGGGGTGCCCGTGGTCCTCTTCTCCACAAGCCCCAGGCGGGAGGACACCTTTGGGGCGGTGAGCTGGGTGTAAAGGGCTTCCTAAGGCTCACCCCTTGAGGAAGGCCACATAGCGCTCCAAAAGCCCGTAGGCCTCCCCCGAGGCCAGGACCTCCTGGGCCAGGCGCACCCCCTCCCTGAGGGAAGGAACCTTTCCCGCGGCATAGAAGCCCGCCCCCGCCGCCAGGGCCACCCCTTGGGCGTGGGGGCCCTTCTCCTCTCCCCTGAGGATCCTTTTGGCCAGCTCGGCGTTCTCCCCTGGGGAACCCCCCTGGAGGGCCTCGAGGGGATAAGCCTCCAGCCCCACCTCCTCCGGGGTAAGGGTGTAGGCCCCCCTTCCCACCTCCACCACCTGGTTCTCCCCCAGCACGAGCTCGTCCGCCCCCTCCCCGTGGACCACGAGCCCCTTGGCCCCCAGGCGCCCCAGGGCCTCGGCCATGGGGGTAAGCCACCTTGGGCTGAAGACCCCCAGCACGTAGCGGTCGGCCCCTGCGGGGTTGGTGAGGGGGCCCAGGAGGTTGAACACGGTGCGGATACCAAGCTCCGCCCGCACCGGGGCCACGTGGCGCATGGCGGGGTGGAAGAGGCGGGCGAAGAGGAAGCCAAAGCCCAGCTCCTCAATGGCCTCCCCCACCCTTTCGGGCGGGGCCTCCAGGTCCACCCCCAAGGCCTCGAGGAGGTCCGCCGAGCCCGCACGGGAGCTGGCCGCCCGGTTCCCGTGCTTGGCCACCGCCACCCCCCCCGCCGCCGCCACCAGGGCCCCCAGGGTGGAGAGGTTCAAAAGCCCCTTGTGGTCCCCTCCCGTGCCCACGATGTCCAAAAGGGGCCTGCGGCTTACGGGGATACGCCGGGCCGCCTCCCGCATGGCCCTGGCCATGGCGGCGATCTCGGAAGGGGACTCCCCCCTAAGGGCCAAGGCGGTGAGCACCCCTGCCATCTGCACCGGGGAAAGCTCCCCCCGCATCATGGCCCCCATGAGCCCATAGGCCTCCTCCTCGGTAAGCACCTCGCCCCAAAGCGCCCGCTTCACTGCCTCCATGGGTCCTCCAGAAAGTTCTTAAGGATGATCTTACCCGCCTCCGTGAGGTAGCTTTCCGGGTGGAACTGCACCCCGTGGGTGGGGTAGTGCCGGTGGCGGAAGCCCATCACCGTGCGCCCCCCCGCCTCTTCCACCCAGGCGTTCACCAGGAGGTCCTCCGGCACCGCCTCCACCACCAGGGAGTGGTAGCGGGTGGCGGGGAAGGGGTTGGGAAGGCCGCGGAAAACCCCGGTGCCGTCGTGGTGGATCTCGCTCACCTTGCCGTGCATGATCACCGGGGCCGGCACCACCTTCCCGCCAAAGGCCATGCCGATGGCCTGGTGCCCCAGGCAGACCCCGAGGATCGGGTAGCGGGGGGCGTAGCGGCGGATGAGGGGGAGGGAAAGCCCCGCCTCGAGGGGGGTGCAGGGCCCGGGGCTTATCAGGATGCGGTCCGGGTCCAAGGCCTCCACCTCCTCCAGCTCAAAGCGGTCGTTCCGCCACACGATGGGCTCTGCCCCAAGTTCCCCCAGGTGCTGCACCAGGTTGTAGGTGAAGCTATCGTAGTTGTCAATCACGAGCACCCTCACGTCGCCCTCCTCCAGTCATAGCCCCTCCTCCGCCATCTCCACCGCCCTCAAGAGGGCCCTGGCCTTGTTCCAGCACTCCTCGTACTCCCTCTCCGGCACCGAGTCCGCCACGATCCCCGCCCCCGCCTGCACGTGCATCTTCCCATCCGCGATCACGAAGGTGCGCAAGGTTAAGGCCATGTCCATGGCCCCGTGGTAGGCCAGGTAGCCGAAGCTCCCCCCATAAGGCCCCCGGCGGTGGGGCTCCAGCTCCTCGATGATCTCCATGGCCCTGATCTTGGGGGCCCCCGAGACCGTGCCCATGGGAAGCACGCTGGCCAAGGCGTCCAAGGGGGTTTTGCCCTCCGCCAACACCCCTTCCACCGTGGACACCAGGTGCATCACATGGGAGTACCCCTCCACGTGCAAAGGCTCCAGAACCCGCACCGTGCCGAAGGCGGAAACCCGGCCGATGTCGTTGCGGGAAAGGTCCAGGAGCATCACGTGTTCCGCCCGCTCCTTCTCGTCCTTTAGAAGCTCCTCCGCCAGCCTCCGGTCCTCCTCCTCGTCCCTCCCCCGGGGCCGGGTGCCGGCGATGGGCCGGGTGACCACCTTGCGCCCATCGGAGCGGAGGAGGCTTTCGGGGCTCGCCGAGACCAAGACCACCTCCCCCAGGTCCAGATAGCCCATATAGGGGCTCGGGTTCACACTGCGGAGGGCCCGGTAAAGGGCGAAGGGGTGCACGGTAAGGGGGGAGGAAAGCCGCAAGGAGAGGACCACCTGGAAGATGTCCCCGGCGCGGATGTAGGCCAAGGCCCGTTCCACCGCCTCGAGGTACTCCTCCCGGCTCATGTTGGGCGCAAAACGGGCCCTTCCCCCGGGGCGCTCCCCGGGCACGCCGGGAAGGGGGCCTTTCAGCCTCCTTTCGGCCCAAAGAAGGCGGGCCTCGGCCTCCTCCGGCCCCGCCCCCGGGGCCACCAGGTGGAGGAGGTTTTTCAAGTGGTCAAAGACCGCCACCACCTCGGGCTCCACGAAGAGGAGGTCGGGAAGGCCCAGGTCGTCGGGCTTGAGGGAGGGCAGGCGCTCGTAGTAGCGGATGAGGTCGTAGGCGGCGTAGCCCACCACCCCCCCGAAGAAGGGGGGCAGGTCGGGAGGGCCCCCGAGGCCGGGATCCCCTAGCCCCTCGGGCTGACCCAGGGGGGCGTGGACCGCCTCGTAAAGGGTGCGCAAGGGGTCTTGGGTTTCCACCCTTTCCCCGTTGAGGGTGAAGACCCCGTCCTTGAGCCGGAAGGTGCGCCTCGCCCCCACCCCCACGATGGAGAAGCGGCTTTGCCTTCCCCGCTCCACCGACTCCAGAAGGAAGCTCACGGAGGCCTTCTCCGAAAGCTTCAGGTAGGCGGTCACCGGGGTTTCCAGGTCGGCGAGCAGGGTCTTGCGTAAGGGCCTGAGGGTTGCCATCCCACCTCCTAAAGGAAGCCCCCGGGGTGTACCCCGGGGGAAAGACCACCTCCGCCCCGGGGCCTAGCCGGGCCACCAGCGGGCGGCCAAAAGGGTCATGCCCCTAGGATAGCCCAAACCCCCCCAGGGGTCTAGGGGGGTCTTGGGCCTACCTTGGGAACCCTCGCCCTGGCGAGGCCTTCAGAAGCGCTCCGCCACGGTCTTCATCTGCAGGAAGTGGAGAAGGTAGTCGGGCCCCCCGGCCTTGGTGTCGGTGCCGGAGAGGTTAAAGCCGCCGAAGGGCTGGACCCCCACCAAGGCCCCGGTGATCTTGCGGTTGAAGTAAAGGTTCCCCACGTGGAACTCCCGCCTGGCCCTTTCCAGGTGCTCCCGCTTGCGGGAGTAGACCCCGCCCGTGAGGCCGTAGACGGTGTTGTTGGCCACCTCGAGGGCCTCCCCGAAATCCTTCACCCGGATCACGGAAAGCACCGGGCCGAAAATCTCCTCCTGGGCGATCCTGGCCGTGGGGGACACCTCGGTGAAGATGGTGGGGGCGATGAAGTAGCCCTCTCCCTCCAGGCGCTTTCCCCCAAGGACCAGCCGGCCCTCCCCCTGGCCGAGGGCGATGTAGGAGAGGACCTTTTCCTCCTGGGCCTTGGAGGCCACGGGGCCCAGGTCGGGGTTCTCCTCGGCGGGGCCCACCACCAGGCGCTCGGCCCGCCGCAAAACCCTTTCCATCAAGGGTTCAAAGGCCCCTTCGGTGACGATGAGGCGGCTTGCCGCGGAGCACTTCTGCCCCTGGAAGCCATAGGCGGAGACCAAGATGCCCTCGGTGGCCGCCTCAAAATCCGCGGTCTCGTCCACGATGATGGCGTCCTTGCCCCCGAGCTCCAGGAAGACCCGCTTGATCCAGCGCTGGCCCGGGGCCAGCCTGGCCGCCCTCTCGTGGATCCAAAGCCCCACCTCGAGGCTCCCCGTGAAGTTGATGAAGCGGGTTCTGGGGTGCTCCACCAGATAGGCCCCCACCTCCCGCCCCTCCCCAGGCAGGAAGTTCACCACCCCAGGGGGAAAGCCCGCCTCGTGGAAGATCTCAAAGACCTTGGCGGCGATGACGGGGGTATCCTCCGCGGGCTTGGCCACCACGGTGTTCCCCACGGCCACCGGCCCGGCGATCATCCCCGTGAAGATGGCAATGGGGAAGTTCCAAGGGGCGATGACCACCCCGGCCCCCAGGGGGATGTAGAAGCTTTCGTTATCCTCCCCCGGAAAGGGCACCACCTCCACCGAGGGGTACTTGTACTTGAGGGCCTGGCGGGCGTAGTACTCCAGGAAGTCAATGGCCTCGGCCACCTCGGCGCTGGCCTCGAGCCAGTTCTTGCCGATCTCGTAGACCAAGGTGGCCTCCAGCTCCCGCCGCCTCCGCTTCATGAGAGCGGCGGCCTTTAGAAGAAGGCGGCTCCGGTCCTCCTGGGGCCAGTCCTTCCAGGTGCTAAAGGCCCGCCAGGCGGCCTCCAGGGCGGCTTCCGCCTCCGAAGGCCCGGCCTTGGCGGTGCTCCCCACCACCTCGCTGGGAGCCGAGGGGTTGAGGGATAGGATCTTCTCCCGGGTATCGGCCCAGGCCCCATCGATGTAAAGGCCCCAGTGCCGGCCAAACTCGGCCCTGACCCGCCTCAAGGCCTCGCGCATCTCCCGCCTGGCCTCCTCCGTCCCGAAGGTCTCTATGGGCTGGTTGCGAAAAGGTTCCACCGTCATGCCGCACCTCCTTTAGCCTCCCAAGAGGCTTCGCAGCACCAAAAACAGGTTCTCGGGCCGTTCGGCGATGCGCCGGGATAGGTAGGGGTACCAGTCCTTGCCGTAGGGCACGTAGGCCCGCACGGTGTAGCCCTCCCCAGCCAGGCGCCTTTGCTCCTCGGGGCGCACCCCGTAGAGGAGCTGGAACTCAAAGCGGTCCTTGGGGATGCCCATGGCCTGGGTGTAGCGCTTCACCTCGGCGATGAGGCGGGGATCGTGGGTGGCGAAGGCCACGTAAAGCCCTTCCTTTAGGGCGAGCTTCCCCAAATGCAAAAACTCGGCGTCGATGAGGCGCTTATCCCCGTAGGCCACCTCCTTGGGCTCCCGGTAGGCCCCCTTCACCAAGCGCAGGTTGGGCCGGTAGGGCAGGAGCTCCCAGAAGTCCTTTTCCGTGCGGTAGAGGTAGCTTTGCAAGACCAAGCCCACCCCGCTAAACCCCTCCTCCCGCAGGGCCTTGTAGAGGCGCAAGGTGGCCTCTACCCGGGGGGAGTCCTCCATGTCCATGCGCACAAAGACCCCCCTGGGCTCGGCCTCGCGGAGGATGCCCCGCATGAGCTCCAGGGCCAGGGCCTCGGAAAGGTCCAGGCCCAGCTGGGTGAGCTTGAGGGAGACGTACTTGGGCCAGGGGCGCCCGGAGATCGTCCGCACCAGCTCCAAGATGCCCTCCTGGAAGGCCCGGGCCTCCTCCTCGCTCCTCACCATCTCCCCCAGGAGGTCCAAGATGGCGTGCACCCCTCCCGCCTCCAGCCTCTCCGCCGCCTGGAGGGCCTCCTCCAGGGTCTCCCCCGCCACATAGCGGCGGACCAGGCTCCTGGCCCGGGTCTTGATGAGGCCCTCCACCTTAGGGTTTCCCGCCACGGAAAGCACCGCCTGCCGATACACGAGGTCCAGGTTCATACCCCTCCTTTCCGAAGCCGCGCCACCACCAGGTCGCGGAAGCGCCCCACGTGGGCCTCCACCGCCCGCTTGGCCCCTTCCGGGTCCCGCCTTCTTAGGGCCTCGAGGATGGCCCAGTGCTCCTTGCGGGTGGCCTCCTCCTGGGAGAGGGTGGGAAGGGCGCTCCTCACCAGGGCCAGGCTGGAGAGGAGGTCCTCGTAAAGGCGGTAAAGGGTCTTGTTCCCGGAAAGGCGCACCAAGGCCCGGTGGAACTCCAGGTCCCGGCGCATCTGCTCGGGGTAGTCCTCAGGAGGGGCCTCGTCGATGGCCTTAAGGCGGGCCTCCAGGTCGGCCAGCTCCCAAGGGGTGGCCCTCAGGGCCGCCTCCCGCGCGGCTTCCCCCTCCAGGAGGGCCCTGACCCCATAGACCTCCTGGACCTCCTCGAGGCTGAAGACCCGAACCCTGGCGCCCTTCCCCGGCACCAGCTCCACCAATCCCTCCTCGGTGAGGCGCATAAGGGCCTCCCGCACGGGGGTACGGGAAACCCCCAGCTCCTGGGCCAAAAGGGGCTCGGAGAGGCGCTCCCCCGGGGCAAACCTTCCGGAGAGGAGGAGCTCCTTGAGGTGCCGGTACACCGCCTCCCGCACCTGGTTGGGTCGGCGGAAGCCCAGGGTCTGCATCCTGTATACAGAGTAAGGACGATCCAGGGCCAAAATCAAGGGCGGGGAAACCCCCGCCCCTCAAAATCCATCCCCCTCAGCGTACCCGGGCCTCTATGGCAAAGCCGCTCACCTCCGTAATCTCTAAGGGGAGGAGCTGAAGGCTTTCTAGAAGCGCTGCCAGCTCGTCCACGGACCCTTGGAAGACCACCTCGGCCTCGAGGACGCCGTTGGCGAAGCTTTTACGCTCAGCCGAGACCACACCCTTCTGAGCTCCAAGCTCCCTTAGGAGCACGGAAGCATCGGTGAAGCCCTTAAGGCCAGTTACCGTCAAGCGAACCACGGGGCTGGCTCCCGAAGCGGAAAAGTTTTGCTTGCGCAATTCCTGCCCCACCTGTCTGCCCAGGTTGCGCAGGGCCGCAAAAGCCGCTTCCCGCTCGGAGGTACCGGTCCCTGTCTGGGACGGACTCCAACTGCCCACCACTTGGCCTGTACTGGCCATCACCAGCCGCACGTCCGCCGTAGCCTTGTAGGTGTAGAAGGTGGCCACGTTGGTCCGAGTGGCAAGGACGCGGGAGGTGAAGACCCGGCTTACCACCAAGGCGTCAGCCTTAAAGTTGGTGGCCAAGGTGATGGCCGCCAAGGCGTCCCCCTGCACCAGGCGGGTGAGAAGCTGCCGGTCCGCCACCCTTTGCACCTGGGCGGCGTCCAGCACCCGAAAGCCCCCCTGCAAGAGTTCTTCCCGTAAAGCCGCCTCGTAAAGACCCGCCTCCTCATCCCACCAATGCTCACCTTGGCTCACAAGGACGAGGGTTTTGGGCCCTTGGCCCAAGGCCATCCCCAAAATCAGGGTGGCCAGAAGGAGAAAAAGGCGCCTAAGGCTGCTGGTAAGGTTTTCCGTCCGGCGCATACTTGAAGTAGCTCCTGGGTGTACGCTTAATGATCTCCTCCACCGCCTTAGAGGTCATCACAGCCAAGGCTTTGCCCATGGGGGTCTTCTCGTACTGCTTCAACCCCCCCCCAAGGGCAGCGCCCGGACCCAAGATCCCCAGGAGACCCCCGTAATCCACATCCGTGGCCTCGCCCTCCACGCGGAAAGCGGAAACGATAGCGCCGCTTTGGGCGTCCACGATCCGCATGTCCACCGCAACGTACGAGCGTTTCTGTCCACCACCGAAGGCACCCAAGAGGCCCCCCAGAATACCACCACCACCCCCCCGGGTACCGCCCGCATCGGGCTCAAAAGCGGTTATGGAACCCACCACCAAAAGCTCAGCCCCCTGCAAGTTGAGGGGTTTGCCCCCGAGGTAGGCTTCTTGTTGAATTTGCGCAAGCACCGAGCGGTCGTAGAGAATGAAGTGGTTGGTGTTGATCAGGGCGGTCATCAAGAGCTCTGAGATGGAAGCCCCAACGCCCGGAGGGCACTGGGCTGCCGCGCAGATGAAGTTGGCCACCACCGCTTTGGCCCGTGGCCCCGTGTAGTTGGCATAGGGATTTTCGCCCTCCAAGCCTGAAGAAGTCTTGGTGGTGACGCTGGGAGCGCAAGCCGCTAAAACCGCCAATAAAACCACACCAAGAAGGCCAAGGCCTTTTCTCATAGGGTTCACCTCACTCCTAGGCACCTAGGATAATTTCTAGGCACCTACTTTAGAATTTTAGTGCTCTCGTAAGGAACGGTCAAGTACAGATGAACAACCATCAAGACATGCCAGGGCTAAGCTTGCCTATTTACCCCACCGAGCCCTTAGCCACGCCTTGAGCCCACCCCCCATCCGCTTCCACCACGGCCCAAACCGGGCCTCGTAGCTCCGGGCCGCCTCCTCGGGGGAGAGGTCCACCCCGAGCTCCCGGGCCAGGAAGTAGCGGTGGTCCATGACCCAGAGGTAAAGGTCGGCTTCGGTGCGCCCGGGGAACTCAGCCAGGAGCCCGAGCTTCCGAATAGCCTCCACCGTGGGCCTGTAGAGGTTCTGGTACCAGTCCACCACCGCCTCCTCCCAGGGGATCTCCCGGCCCTCCTCGAGGCCCCGGAAGTACCTCCGGGTGGCGATGTGGTCCAAGAGGAGGTCGTAGCGGCCCAAGGTGGTGAAGCGGATCTCCTCCGCCTCGGGAACCAGGTCCTTAAGCCGGGTCTTCTCCAGAAAGTGCGCGTACTCCGCCTTCAGGATCAGGTCCTTGGGGGTATCCCCGGGCTCCACGGGCACGGGCACCTCCAAGGCGATGACGTAGGCGTCAATGAACCGTTGCCCCGTGGCCTTGGCCAGGGCCACCCGGTGGTTTCCGTCCTTGACGAAGTAGGCCTCCCCCACCTGGTAGACCTCAATGGGGGGGAAAACGGTCCCGGCAAGCTCCAGGGCCCTAAGGCGCTTCCAGCGCTCCAGGGTGTGGGGGGTTTTGGGCAGGAAGTGGCGGTCAAAGTCCTCGTAACGGTCCACCGAGCCCACCACTTTGTCCACCTCAATGGTGCGGAGGCCCAGGTGGTGCTCCCCCCTGGGGCGCAGGGCCAGGGCCTGGTGGAAGGGCAGTAGGGTGTCCGGCTCCCCCTTGAGGCGGTGGAGGAGCTCTTGGAACCTCACCCGGCGCTCCAGCCGCTCGGCCTCGGTCTCCGCCTGCCACACCCCCCTCATGGAAGCGCTACCACCTCCCAATCCCAGGGTAGCATCCCCCTGTCAGGGGAGTGTGAAACCCCCCACCTGGACAGGGGGGGTTTACCGGGGTTTAGAGTAGGGGCATGAGCCTGTCCTTGCGCGCCCGCGTGCAGAGCGAGCTGGAGCGGCTGAAGCGGGAAGGGCTTTACATCCGCCCCCGGGTCCTCGAGGCCCCCCAGGAGCCCGTGACCCGGGTGGAGGGGCGGGAGGTGGTGAACCTCGCCTCCAACAATTACCTGGGCTTCGCCAACCATCCCTACCTGAAGGAGAAAGCCCGCCAGTACCTGGAAAGGTGGGGGGCAGGTAGCGGCGCCGTGCGCACCATCGCCGGCACCTTCACCTACCACCTGGAGCTGGAGGAAGCCCTGGCCCGCTTCAAGGGCACGGAAAGCGCCTTGGTCCTGCAGTCGGGCTTCACCGCCAACCAGGGGGTGCTGGGGGCGCTGCTGCAGGAGGGTGACCTGGTCTTTTCCGATGAGCTCAACCACGCCAGCATCATTGACGGCCTCCGCCTCACCAAGGCCACCCGTTTGGTCTACCGCCATGCGGACGTGGCCCACCTGGAGGAGCTCCTCAAGACCCACGACACCGAAGGCCTCAAGCTCATCGTCACCGACGGGGTTTTCTCCATGGACGGGGACATCGCCCCCCTGGACCGCATCGTCCCCTTGGCGAAGCGGTACGGGGCGGTGGTCTACGTGGACGACGCCCACGGGAGCGGGGTCTTGGGGGAGATGGGCAAGGGCACGGTGCACCACTTTGGCTTCCACGCCGACCCCGACGTGATCCAGGTGGCCACCCTCTCCAAAGCCTGGGCGGTGGTGGGCGGGTACGCCGCCGGGGCCTTGGAGCTCAAGGACCTCCTCATCAACAAGGCCCGCCCCTTCCTCTTCTCCACCAGCCATCCCCCAGCGGTGGTGGGGGCCCTTTTGGGAGCCTTGGAACTCATCCAGAAAGAGCCCGAACGGGTGGAAAGGCTTTGGGAGAACACCCGCTACTTCAAGAGGGAGCTTGCCCGCATGGGCTACGACACCCTGGGAAGCCAGACCCCCATCACCCCCGTCCTCTTCGGCGAGGCCCCCCTGGCCTTTGAGGCCAGCCGCCTCCTCCTGGAAGAGGGGGTTTTCGCGGTGGGGATCGGCTTCCCCACCGTGCCCAGGGGCAAGGCCAGGATCCGCAACATCGTCACCGCCGCCCACACGAAGGAGATGCTGGACCGGGCCCTCGAGGCCTACGAAAAGGTGGGCCGGAAGCTAGGCGTCATCCGCTAGATGGCTGGCCCTGCCCTCCCCTCCCGGAGCCTGGGCCAGGTGCCCACCCCCAAGGCCCTGGTGGAGTTCATGGTGGGCCTGGCGGAGGCCCCCAAGGGGGGCCGGGTGCTGGAGCCCGCCTGCGGGGAAGGACCCTTCCTAAGGGCCTTCCGCGAGGCCCACGGCACCGGCTACCGCTTCCTGGGGGTGGAGGTGGACCCTCTGGCCTTGGACCTACCCCCCTGGGCGGAGGGGGTGCGGGGGGACTTCCTCCTCTGGGAACCCGGGGAGGGGTTCGACCTCATCCTGGGCAACCCCCCCTACGGAGCCCTGGGGGCGGGGGCCAGGCTTTCCCCCGAGCGCCGCCAGGCCTACCGGGAGCGCTTCGCCACCTGGCGGGGGCGGTACAACCTCTACGGGGCTTTCCTGGAAAAGGGGGTGCGCCTTCTAAAGCCGGGTGGGGTTTTGGTCTACGTGGTCCCCGCGGGCTGGATGGTGCTGGAGGAGTTCGGAAGGCTCCGGACCTTCCTGGCCCGGGAGGGGGCTTTGGAGGTCTTCTACCTGGGCCGGGCCTTCCCCGGCCTCAAGGTGCGGGCCACGGTGGTGCGCTTCCGCAAGGGGGGCAAGGGGCTAAGCCTCTACGAGGCGGAAGGGCTTCGCCCCCAAAGCCCCACCCTGCTCCTCCAGGACCCCGCCTGGCAGGGGGAGATGATCCGCTTCCCCGACCCCCAGGCCCTGGGGATGGAGGCCAGGGGGATACCTTTGGGGGAGGTGTTCCACCTCCGTTTCGCCGCGCGAAGCCCTGAGATCCAAGCCCACCCCCTTACCCGCAAGGAGCCAGGCCCCGGCCTGGTGCCTGTGCTCACGGGAAGGAACTTGAAGCCGGGAGAGATCGACTACGAAACCCCCTACTCCGGCCTCTACTTCCCCAAGGCGGCCGTGGACCTCCTGAAGCCCTTCTACGCCACCCCCCACCTGGTGGTGGCCCACACCCGCCACTACCGGGTGGTGGCCGCCTGGGACGGGCGGGCCTACCCCTGGCGGGAGGAGTTCCACCTCCTCCCCAAGGAGGGGGTGCGCCTGGACCCGGAGGCCCTGGTGGCCTACCTGAACAGCCCCCTGGTCCAGGCCTACTACCGGGGCCTCTACCGGGAGGTGGTGCCCCACCTCACCCGGCCCATGCTGGAGCGCCTCCCCCTGCCCCAAGACCTGGTCAGCGCCCGGTGAAGTAGACCCGGAGCACCAGCCCCACGGCGAAGAGGAGGCCCAGGGCCACGAAGACCTCCGGGCGCCTGGGGGGGTCTTTGAGCCCCCGGTGGAACCAGCCCCCGGGCTCGAGGCCCCCCAGGTAGTGAAGCCCTGCCGCCAGGAGGAGGCCGTAGAGGAGGTGGAGGCCGTCCTTGGGCCTGAGGCCCGCCCAAAGGAGGAGGAACCCCAGGACCACCTGGAGAATGGCCACCCAGGCGGCACCCCGCAGAACCCGGTAAAAAAGCGCCGGCAAGGGCCGGAAAAACCCCCTGACCCCCCCTAGGGCCAAGCCCAGCACCGCCACCAGCAGGACCACGCCCAAAAGGGAGTGAAGGAAAAGCAAAGCTGGCACGGCGGGCATCCTACAGGCTCGTGCGGGTCCGGGGCAAGGCCAATAATCGGTAATGAACACAGGAAGATGGGGAAGGGGGCATCCCGCCGAGGCCCATGGTTAAGGCAAAACTCCCGGACCGCGCCCTGTGGTATACTAAGGGGGTGAGCTACGACGCATCCGCCATTAAGGTGCTCAAGGGCCTGGAAGGGGTGCGCCACCGCCCGGCCATGTACATCGGGGGCACGGGGGTGGAGGGCTACCACCACCTCTTCAAGGAGATCCTGGACAACGCCGTGGACGAGGCCCTGGCGGGCTACGCCACGGAGATCGTCACCACCCTCAATCCCGATGGCTCCCTCACCGTGGAGGACAACGGCCGGGGCATCCCCGTGGACCTGATGCCCGAGGAGGGCAAGCCCGCGGTGGAGGTCATCTACACCACCCTGCACTCGGGGGGCAAGTTTGAAAGCGGGGCCTACAAGGTCTCCGGGGGCCTCCACGGGGTGGGGGCCAGCGTGGTGAACGCCCTCTCCGAGTGGACGGTGGTGGAGGTGTTCCGGGAAGGAAGGCATTACCGCATCGCCTTCAGCCGGGGGGAGGTCACCGAGCCCCTTCAGGTGGTGGGCCCCGCCCCCACGGGCAAAAGGGGCACCCGGGTCACCTTCAAGCCCGACCCCCTGATCTTCGGGAACCTGGCCTTTGACCCCAGCAAGATAAGGGCCCGCCTGCGGGAGGTGAGCTACCTGGTGGCGGGGCTGAAGCTCCTCTTCAAGGACCTGCAGCACGGGCGGGAGGAGGTCTTCCTGGACAAGGGGGGCGTGGCCTCCTTCGCCAAGGCCTTGGCGGAAGGGGAGGAGCTTCTCTACGAGAAGCCCTTCCTCCTTCGGGGCCAGGAGGGGGACGTGGAGGTGGAGGTGGGCCTCATCCACACCAAGGGCTACACCGCGGAGATCCTCACCTACGCCAACATGATCCCCACCCGGGACGGGGGCACCCACCTCACCGCCTTCAAGGGCGCCTACAGCCGGGCCCTCAACCAGTACGCCAAGAAGGCGGGCCTCAACAAGGAAAAGGGCCCCCAGCCCACGGGGGATGACCTCTTGGAAGGGCTTTACGCCGTGGTGAGCGTGAAGCTTCCCCAGCCCCAGTTTGAGGGGCAGACCAAGGGGAAGCTTTTGAACCCCGAGGCGGGAAGCGCCGTAAGCCAGGTGGTCTACGAGAAACTCTTGGAGATCTTGGAGGAGAACCCCCGCATCGCCAAGACGGTTTACGAGAAGGCCCTGCGGGCGGCCCAGGCCCGGGAGGCCGCCCGGAAGGCCCGGGAGCTCGTTAGGCGGCAAAACCCCCTGGAGTCCGACGACCTTCCCGGGAAGCTCGCTGACTGCCAGACGGAAAACCCCATGGAGGCGGAGCTTTTCATCGTGGAGGGGGACTCGGCGGGGGGTAGCGCCAAGCAGGGGCGGGACCGGCGCTTCCAGGCCATCCTCCCCTTGAGGGGCAAGATCCTCAACGTGGAAAAGGCGGGGCTATCCAAGGCCCTCAAAAACGCCGAGGTGCGGGCCATGGTGTCGGCCATCGGGGCGGGGATCGGGGGGACGGGGGACGAGGCCCACTTTGACCTCGAGGGCCTCCGCTACCACAAGATCATCATCATGACCGATGCCGACGTGGACGGCAGCCACATCCGCACCCTTCTCCTCACCTTCTTCTACCGCTACATGCGGCCCCTGATCGAAAAGGGGCACGTCTACATCGCCCAGCCTCCCCTCTACCGCCTGCAGGTGGGGAAGAAGGTGGAGTACCTCTACTCCGAGGAGGAGCTTTCCGCCCGCCTTCGGGAGCTTGAGGGGAAAAGCTTTGAGGTGCAACGCTTCAAGGGCCTGGGGGAGATGAACCCCGAGCAGCTTTGGGAGACCACCATGAACCCGGAGAAAAGGGTGCTCAAGCGGGTGGAGCTCCAGGACGCCCTCGAGGCCAGCGAGCTTTTTGAGAAGCTCATGGGGCAGGAGGTGGGCCCCAGGCGGGAGTTCATTGAGGAGCATGCCCGCTACGCGGAGCTGGACATCTAAGCGCCCGGGGTAGCTTTCGCCTAGGTGGGATAGCTAACAAAAAGCGATGGCGGACTGGCTGGACCAAGGGGTGGCCCTCCTCCAAAAGGAGGGCCGCCTCCTCCTGGTGGCCCCCCCGGGGACGGGCAAGAGCACCCTCTTTCCCCTAAAGGTGCTCCGGGCCCTTCCCGGCAAGGTGCTCCTCTTTGAGCCCCGGCGGGTGGCGGCCCGGGCGGTGGCGGCCCGCCTGGCGGAAAACCTGGGGGAGGCCTTGGGGCGGACGGTGGGCTACCGGGTGCGCCTGGAGGGGAAGGAGAGCGGGGCCACCCGGCTCCTGGTGATGACCGAGGGCCTCCTCACCCGGCTCCTCCTGGAGGACCCGGCCCTCGAGGGGGTTTCCGCCGTTCTCCTGGACGAGGCCCACGAGCGCCACCTGGAGTCCGACCTGGCCCTGGCCCTCCTCCTCAGGGTGCAGGAGACCCTGAGGCCCGACCTGAAAATCGCCCTCCTCACCGCCACCCCGGACGAGGAGCTAAGGCGGGCCTTTTCCGGGGCGGTCTTGGAGGTGGAAGGGAAGGGCCACCCGGTGGAGGTCCTCCACCTGCCCAAACCCCCGGAGGGCCCCCTGGAACCCCTGGCCGCCCGCTACGCCAAAAAGGCCTTCCTGGAGGGGGAAGGCGACGTTTTGGTCTTTCTGCCGGGCAAAGCCGAGATCGAAAGGACCAGGAGGCTCCTGGAGGGCCTTCCCGCCTTCCCCCTCCACGGGGGGCTTCCCCTTTCCCAGCAGATGGCCCTCCTAAGGCCAGGCCCAAGGAGGATCGTCCTGGCCACGGACGTGGCGGAAACCAGCCTCACCCTGCCGGGGGTGCGGGTGGTGGTGGACAGCGGGCTTGCCAGGAAGCCCCGCTTTGACCCCCGCACGGGCCTCACCCGCCTGGCCCTGGTGCGCATCCCCGAGGCCTCCGCCCGGCAGCGGGCGGGGCGGGCCGGACGCACGGGGCCTGGGCGGGTGTACCGCCTCTACCCCGAAGGCCCCTTCCCCCCCAAAAGGCCCGAGGTGCTGGAGGCGGACCTCTCCCGGGCCCTCCTCCTGGCCCTGGCCTTGGGGGAAAGGCTGGAGGCCCTGCCCCTCCCCACCCCGCCGCCCCAAGGGGCCCTCGAGGCCGCCTGGAACCTCCTCGGGCTCCTGGGGGCGGTGGAGGGGGAGGGCCTCACCCCCTTGGGGCAGAGGATGCTCCTCCTGCCCACCCACCCCCGCCTGGCCCGCATGGTCCTGGAGGCGGAAGGCCTCGGCCTCCTCCCCCTGGCCGCCGACCTCCTGGCCCTTCTGGAGGAGCGGGACCCCTTGGAGGGGGAGGCGGACCTTTTGGAGAAGCTTGCGGGGGTCCTAAAGGCCCGCCGGGAGGGCCGGGGGGCCTTCTTGGGGGTGGAGCGGGTCTCCGCGCTTTGGCGGGGGAGGCTTAGGGTGCCTCCCCTGCAAAGCCTCCCCGCCCCGGAGGCGGTGGGGAGGCTCCTTCTGGCCGCCTACCCCGACCGGGTGGCGGAAAGGGTGGCCCCCGGGCGCTACCGCCTGGCCACCGGCCCCCTCCTGCGCCTCTCGGGGGAGGGCCCGCCTTACCTGGTGGCGGTGGGAGCGGAGGCGGGCCCCAAGGAGGGGCGCATCCTCCTCTTCGCCCCCCTGGCCCGGGAAGACCTCCTGGAGCGGGCGGAGGTGGCCGCCTGGACGGGGTGGGAGGAGGGGAGGCTCAAGGGGTACCTGGAGCGGCGCTACGGGGCCATCGCCCTGGAGCGGGTGGCGGTGGACCCAGGCCCGCCCGCAGAAGCCCACCTGCGGGAGGCCCTGAAGGAGGGGCTTCCCCTCCCCGAGGAGGCCCGGCAGGTCCTTCTGCGCCTCTCCTTTTTGAAGGCCCACGGGGTGGCGGTGCCGGAGCTCTCCGAGGAGGCCCTCCTCAAGGACCTCTCCTGGCTCCTCCCCTGGACAGGGGAGGTGAGGCGGCAGGAGGACCTGAGGGCCCTTCCCTGGAAGGAGATCCTCCTCTCCCTCCTGGGGGAGGCCCGGAGGACCCTGGAGGAGCTCGCCCCCGAGGCCCTCCCCCTGCCCTCCGGGAGGCGGAAGCGCCTGGAGTACCGCCAAGACGCCCCGCCCCTCCTCTCCTTGCGCATCCAGGAGGCCTTCGGCCTGCGGGAGACCCCCAGGGTTTTGGGGGGGAAGGTTCCCGTGGCGGTGGCCCTCCTCTCCCCCGCGGGGCGCCCGGTGCAGGTGACCCAGGACCTGGGGGGCTTCTGGGAACGGCACTACCCCAGGGTGCGGCAGGAGCTCATGCGCCGCTACCCCAAGCACCCCTGGCCGGAACGGCCCTAAGGGCGGAAGACCTCCGCCTGGAAGCCCAAGGCCCTAGCCCTTGCCACCAGGAGGGGGTTGTCGTCCAGGTAGAGGGCCTCCTCCGGGGAAAGCCCTAAGGAGCGTAGGGCTAGGGCGACGGCCTCCAGCTTCTCCGGGTGGAAGAAGGCCCGGTAGCCCTCAGGGGGCGGGAGGTCGGAAACGAGATGAAAGGGCTCGGGGAAGGGGTGGGCCCGGGGGCGGAAGGCCAGGGGGTAAAGGCGTCTTGCCCCGGGGAAGAGGGCCTCCAGGACCCCTGGCCCCTCCGCCTTGAGGCGGGGGAGGAGGCGGTAAAAGGCCTCGGAGAGGTAAAAGGGGGGCTCCCCGCCCGCCTCGGAGAGGAGGCGGAGGAGCCTGGGCTCCACCGGCTCGCAAAAGACCCCGGAGAGGTCCAGGAGGTAGACCACCTTTCCAAGGTATCGCAAAGGGTTTATGCTCGGTGCAAAGGAGGCGAGCATGGAACTTTTCTCCCCAGCCTGGGCCGAGGCCTACTGCCAGAAGCTCAACGAAAGCGAGGCCTACAAGAAGGCGGCGGCCACCTGGGAGGGCTCCTTGGCCCTAAGGGTGCGTCCCGACCCCTCCTTGGGCTTCCCCGAGGGGGTGGCGGTGGTCCTGGACCTCTGGCACGGGGCGTGCCGGGGCGTGCGGGTGGTGGAGGGGGAAGCGGAGGCGGACTTCGTGATCGAGGCCGACCTCGCCACCTGGCGGGAGGTGCTGGAGGGGCGCCTCGAGCCCCTCATGGGCCTGATGCGGGGGTTTTTGGAGCTGAAGCGGGGCTCCATCGCCGCCTTGGCCCCCTACGCCCAGGCGGCCCAGGAGCTGGTCAAGGTGGCCCGGGAGGTCCCATGAGGGCCGTGGTGTACCAGGGCCCCTTCCAGGTGGCGGTGACGGAGGTGCCCGAACCCCAGCTGGAGGCGGAAACCGACGCCCTCGTGGAGGTGGAGCTCGCCGCCATCTGCGGCTCGGACCTGCACATCTACCACGGCAAGATCGCCGGGGTCCTGCCGGGCACCGTCTTGGGCCACGAGTTCGTGGGCCGGGTGGTGGCCAAAGGACCCCTGGTGCCCTTCGCCCTGGGGGAGAGGGTGGTGGGGAGCTTCCAGGTGGCCTGCGGGGAGTGCCCCGCCTGCCGCAAGGGGCAGTACTTCGCCTGCCTGCAGGGAGGCGTCTTCGGCTTCGGCCTGGCCCTGGGGAACCTGGCGGGGGCCCAGGCGGAAAGGGTGCGGGTGCCCTTCGCCCGGCAAAGCCTCTTCCCCATCGGGGACCTGCCCGCGGAGGAGGCCATCCTGGCCGGGGACATCCTCACCACCGCCTACGGGGGGGTAAGGCCCTTCCTCAGCCCGGGGATGAGCGTGGCCGTGGTGGGCTCGGGGCCGGTGGGCCTCATGGCCCAGGCGGTGGCCCACGCCCTGGAGGCGGGGCTGGTGATGGCCATAGACCCGGAGGAAAGCCGCCTGGAAATGGCAAGGGCCTTAGGAAGCCTCCCCTTGAACCCCAAGAAGGAGGACCCCGTGGCCCGGGTGCGCCGCGAAACGGAGGGCCTGGGGGCGGAGCTGGTGGTGGAGGCGGTGGGCGGGGACGGGGAGGCGCTGAAGCTGGCCCTCCGCCTTGCCGGGCCCGGGGGCACCGTGTCCAGCCTCGGGGTGCCCACCGCGGAGAGGCTGGACTACCCCTGGCTTTCCGCCTTCAGCCGGGGCATCACCTTGAAAAGCTCCCTGGCCAACATCCCCCGTTGGATTGGGGAGGTCCTGGCCTTGCAAAGGGCGGGGAGGCTTAAGGGGAGCTTCGTCTTCAGCCACCGCCTGCCCCTCGAGGAGGCCCCCGAGGGCTACCGCCTCTTCCACGAGCGGCAGGCCACCAAGGTGGCCCTGGTGCCCTAAAAGCAAAACCGCCGCCCGCAGGCGGCTTCTTCCTCTGACTCCTTTATTTTACCACGGTTTGCCGGTATGTAAAGGGGTATGCAGAAAAACCCGTTCCCAAGGGGGCGGAGAACCCCAAGGGACCCCCCCTTTTGGCTGGCTGGGGAGGGGGTCTGGGGGTTTTGGAAGCCAAGCTGTAAGAGCTCCCATTTAGAGGGGCCAGGGCAAGGCGATCCCGCTCCCTGCCTTAAGCCAAAGAAGGGCCAAGAGCCCAAAGCTGGCCAAGGCCCGGGGCTCTTCCCCCCGGCCTGGGGGCGTTTCTCATCTTGGCCCCGTATACTCGGCCTGGTGCTGGGGCGCTACGTCCTCAAGGAAGTCCTGGTCCCCTACCTGGTGGGGGTCCTCCTCTTCGTGGCCCTCCTCACCTTTGACCTCCTCTCCAGCCTCTCCGGGGTGCTCCTGAGCCGGGGGGCCAGCGCCGAGGCCATCCTGACCCTCATCCTCTACCGCCTTCCCTGGACCCTGAGCCTGGCCCTGCCCTTGGGCCTGGTCTTCGCCATCCTGGTGGGCCTGGCCCGCCTCATCCGAGGCTCGGAGCTGAAGGCGGCCTACGCCGCGGGCGTACCCCCCTGGGCCCTTTTGAAACCCCTGGCGCTTCTGGCCCTTTTGGTGAGCCTCTTCAACCTCCTCAACCTGGCCGAGCTCCGCCCCCGGGCCCTCGAGGCCTACGACCGACACCTGGCCCGGCTCCTCTACGGGGAAGGCGGCCTAAGCGGGGTTTTGCGCAAACAGCTCTACGCCGCGGAAGGCCTCGGGGTCTACTACGCGGAAGAGGTCCGGCCCGAGGTGGGGCAAAACCGCCTCTTCGGCATCCGGGTGGTGGACGAAAGGGGCCGGGTCTATAGCGGCCAGGAGGGCGTATGGGACAAGGAGGGGTGGCACTTTCGGGGGTACGTGCTGGAGGAGGGCAAGCCCAAACCCTTCGCCGGCACCCTTCCCTTTCCCGCCCAGTTCCGCCCCAAGGAAAGCCTGGGCTCCCGCGACCCCTACGACTCCACCACCCTAAAGGAGCTTTGGGAGAGGAGCCGGGTGGAAAGCGGGGCCCGCTTTGCCTTTTACCGCCGGCTGGCGGATGCCCTGGGGGGGTTCTTCCTGGGCCTGGTGGCGGCCGCCTTGGGCCTTTCCTTCCGGGAGGCCGCCTGGGCCTTTCTCAGCATCGTCCTCCTCATCTTCGGCTACTACGTGCTCTGGACCCTTTCCGCCCAGCTGGCCCGCTACGACGTGAACCCCCTCCTGGCCTTTCTTCCCAACGCCTTCTTCGCCGCCTTGGGCCTCTTCCTCATCTGGAGGCTTAGATGAAGACCCTGGACCGCTACCTCCTGCGCGAGGCCCTGGCCCACTTCAGCCTGGGGCTTGGGGTCATCGTCCTCCTCTTCCTGGCGGGGGCGGTCTACGAGGTCCTGGCCCCCCTGGTGGCCAAGGGGGCGGACCCCTATACCCTCCTCCGCTACCTCCTCTACCGCACCCCTGAGGCCTTGGTCCGGGGGGCCCCCGTGGCCTACCTCTTCGCCCTTCTCTTCCTCCTCTCCCGCCTGGCCGAGGACTCGGAGCTGAAGGCCCTTCTCGCCTTGGGCATCCGGCGGGAGCGGGTTCTGCTTCCCTTTTTGGCCCTGGGGGGGTTCTGGCCCTTTTGGGCTTCGTCCTGGGGGAAAGCCTGGTGCCCAAAGCCCTGGCGCAGGGGCAGGACCTCCTCCGCAGGCAGGTGCTGGAAAAGCCCCGGACCCTTCTCACCCCGGGCACCACCTTCCAGGACGCCAAGGGTAGGGTGGTCCACGTGGGGGAGGTGGCGCGGGATCGGATCGGAAAGCTGAGGATCCTCTCGAGGGAGGAGGTGATCCTGGCGGAGGAAGGGAGGTTCCAAGGCGGGGTCCTCCAGGTGGCAAGGGGCCTCAGGGTCACCTACGAGGGGGATAGGCCAAGAACCCTGACCCACTTCCAGGAAGGGGAGCTGGTGCTTAAGGACCTCACCTTTGAGCCCTGGCAGAACCCCGCCAACCGCATGACCCTAAGGGAGCTTAGGCAGGAGGTGGAAAGGCTTAGGACCATGGGGGTGAAGGCGGGCCTCGAGGCCACCACCTACCACCGCCGCTTCGCCGAGCCCGCGGCCAGCCTGGTCTTCGCCCTCTTCGCCACGGGGCTCGCCTTCTACCTGCTCGGGGGATCCCGGAGCCTGGGGCTCGTGGGGGTGGCGGTCCTCACCTTCTTCTACTACGCCACCTGGAGCGTGGGGCGGATCATGGGGGAGCAAAACGCCCTGGATCCCCTCCTGGCCGCCTGGGGGCCCAACCTGGTCTATGGCCTGTTGGGGCTTCTCCTCTTTCTGGGAGGGCGAAGGTGAGGTGGCTTTTCGCCCTCCTCCTGCTCTTCCTCCCCGCCCTGGCCCAGGAGAAGGTCTTGAGGGTTTTAGAGGCGGAAAAGCTGGAACTCCGGCAGGAGGGGGAGGAGGAGGTCTACGTGCTCACGGGCAGCCCCGTGCGCCTGGAGCGGGATGGGGAGGCCCTCGAGGCGGGGAGGGTCACCTACTTCCGCACCCGGAGGCTCCTTTTTCTCTCCGAAGGGGTGCGCTACCGCGACCGGGAGGGAAGGCTTGTGGAGGCGGAGGAGCTCCAACTAGACCTCTCCGACGAAAGCTTTGACGCCCTGGAGGTGCGCATCGAGGCCCAGGACCTCCTGCTCACGGGCCCCCTTTGCCAGCGGGTGGCGGGGGCCATCCTCCTGGAAAGGGGCTACGCCACCCCTTGCGCCCCTTGCGGCCAGGAGGTGCCCGACTACGCCTTCCGCGCCCAGGAGATCGTCCTCTATCCCGGGGACCGGGTGGTGGCCCGGGGGGTGGTGCTCCTGGTGGGGGAGAGGCCGGTCCTGGAACTCCCCGCCCTCCTCCTCTTCCTCTCCGAGCGCAGGCCCCGGCTGGAGGTGGGCCAGGATGCGCAAGGGGTCTACGTGAAGGCCGCCTTGCCCTACGTCTCCGACTTCGGCCTGGGGTTCACCCTCCTCGCCTACTATGAGGGGCGGGGCTACGGCTTCGGCTTTGACCACGTGGGCACCGGGGAGGCCAAGGAGCGCTACTTCTTCCTCCACACCCCCCCGGAGACCTTCCAGTACCGGGGGGAGTACGCCCTAAAGCGGCAGGAGTTCTCGGTGAGCGCCCTTCTGGAGCGGGACGATACCCGGGAAAAGCTCTCCCGCTTCCGCCTGGAGGGCCTCCTCCCCGGCGCCCCCACCCCGGGGGACTGGCGCTACGCCCTGCGGCTGGAGGGCTTCCTGGACCACGACCCCGCCACCCCTCCCCCCGCACCCTGCAGCGCCTGCCCGAGCTGGAGGTGCAAAGCCCCGTCCTGCGGGAAGGGCCTTTTAGCGTGCAAGGAAGCCTGGCCGTGGGCCGCTACCTGGCGGAGACCAACCCCCTAAACCGCTCCGCCCGGGCCCTGGGGCCCTACGCGGAGGCGGAAAGGGCCCTTTTTGCCCACAGCGAAAGCCTCGCCCTCACCCCCTGGCCCGGGGCCACCTTGCGGGCGGAAAACCGCTTCCGGGGCTTTTACTACACCACGCAGAACCCGGATGGGGAGCCCGAGCGCCAGGTGGACTGGACCACCTCCGCCAGCCTGCGGCAGGCCCTGGGGGGCTTGAGCCTCGAGGCCGCCTATACCCGAAGCGTCCAGGAGGGGGAAAGCCCCTTCCGCTTTGACGCCCTGCCCCAGCGGCGGAGCCACCAGGCCACCCTTAGCCTGGGCTTCCAGGAAAGGCCCCTCCTCCTCAGCCTGAAAGCGGGAAGGGACCTGGAGGCGGGGCGCTACCTGCCCCTCGAGGCCCAGGCCGCCCTCCAGGAGCCGGGTTACACCCTTACCCTTTTCCACAAGCGGGGCCTTGCGGGGGAAGGCCCCCTGGAGACCCGCCTGGAAGGGGGCCTCACCCCCTACCCCTTCTCCCTGAAGGCCAGCCTCCGCTACGACCACCCCAAGGCCCTCTTTGACCCCCTCCTCCTCCAGGCGGGCTACGCCCTGCCGGGGGGAAGCCTGAACCTCACCCACCGCCACGACCTCAATGGCCAAGGCGCCCTCACCACCGACCTCACCTACGCCCTGCGGGAGGGGGCGAACGCCTACACCCTCCAGGCCAGGCGGGACTGGCGGCAAGACGCCCTGGCCCTCCAGGGGCAGGCCATCCTGGGGCCGCAGAGCCTCTCCCTGCAGGCCACCTTGGACCCCAAGGCCCTGGCCTACACCCTGGGCTTCCGCTCAGGGGTGGCCCCGGGGCCCCTGGGGGAGCTGGCCCTTTCCGGGCGTTACCAGGAGGGTTTCCGGGCCACGAACCTCCGCCTCAGCCTCACCCAGGCCCAACCGGAGGTGGGCTTCCGCCTAAGCGCCAACCTGCACCTGCCGGAGGTGGAGGACAAGGAGGTGTACCTGAAGGACGCCACCTTCAGCGGGGGGGTGGAGCTGTGGCGGCCCGTGCCTGCGGACGAGGAGGGGGAAGGGGCTATCCCCGGGCTTTCCCTCTCGGGGAGCCTGACCTATACCCGGAAGACCGGCACCCCCGAGGGTTATGGCCTCTCCTTGCGGAACTTCGGCCCCACCCTCACCTTCCTGGGCCGGGAAAACACCAAGCTCCACCTTTCCGCCCTCCTCACGCAAAACCTTCCGGGGGAACCCCTGAAGCCCCGGTTCCTCCTGGTCCTGGACCGATGCTGCTGGGCCCTGCGCTTCACCCTGGACGCCGCCAAGGGCAGCGTGGGCCTGGCCTTCCTCTACGGGGGCCAGGCGGCGGGGCTTCTCCTTTCGGAAGAGGGCGTGAAGCTGGGAGGTGGACCGTGAAAGGATTGCGCCGCTTGGGTGGCCCGCCTTGGCTTTCCCCACCCCGGGGGCCCCGGAAGGGCTTTGGGCATCGCCCCCCTTCCCTGTCCGTTGCGGGAACCTCCCTGCAACGGCACCTGCTCCTAGCCCTCTTGCTCCTTCTCCTCGCCGCCTGCACGGGAAGCCAAGAGCCGCCCCTGCCCGCCTTGGTGGCGGCGGGGGGCGGGGGTGAGGTGCGCTTCTACCGGGCGCGGGACCTGCAGGAGGGCACGGGGAACCCCGTGGCCACCTGGGATGCCCAAAACCTCCAGGACCTGGCCTACAGCAACGCCTTCCAAAGGCTCTACCTTCTCTTCCCCGACCGAATGGAGGCCTACGACACCGCCACCTTCACGGAAAACGCCGTCCCACAGGGCTCCCCCACCGAGGCCTCCCTCCCCGCGGACTGCGCCGGGGGCTACCTGCGCCTGGGGCAAAGCCGGCTCCTGGCCCACTGCCCAGGGGCAGGAAGGGCCTTCCTCTGGAGCCTGGACGGCTCGGGGAACCCGGAGGAGGTGGACCTCACCGGCCTTCCCCCGGAGGTGCGCCTGGCCCTCTTCCCCCAAGGAGGGCAGGAGGTTTTGGCCTACATGACCCGGGAGGCCCTGGGCTACCGTCCCGCCCAGAACCCCTCGGGCACCCCCAGCCTGGAAAAGCCCTTGGACCCCCAGGCCAGCCAAGGCCCCTTTGACCTCCAGCTGGACCGGGCCCGGGGAAGGCTTCTCGGGCTTGCCGCCACCCCCACGGAGGTACGCCTCTACGCCCTGGAAGGGGATGCCTTGACAAGCCGCAAGGTGCTGGGGGACTTCCCTCAGCCCAGCCGCCTGGCCCTGGACCCCGTGGGGGCGGTGGTCTACGGCCAGGGGTTCCAGGTGCTCCTGCCCAAGGAATCCCCCCTGCAGCAGGAGTTTCGCACCTACACCGCTGGGCTGGTGGGCCAGGACGGCTACCTCTACCTGGCCCAGGGGCAGAGCCTCGAGGTCTACGACCTGGTGCCCTCCCCACCCCTTTTCCTGCGCTCCTCAAACCTGGGGTTCAGCCCCACCTCCTTGGCCTTCATCCCGGTAGAATGAGGCATGCTCCAAGGCAAAGCCTTTTTGGTCACGGGGGCGGGAGGCGCCTTGGCCCGGGCGGTGATCCCCGCCTTGCACCGGGCAGGGGCCAGGCTCTTCCTCTCCGACCCCAGGGAGGAAAGGATGGCGGAGCGGGCCAGGACCTACGGGGCGAAGACCTTTGTCGCCGACCTCACCCGCCTGGAGGAGGCCCTGGCCCTGGCCCGCTTCGTGGAGGGGCAAGCTCCCCTTTACGGGGTGGTGCACACCGTGGGGGGCTTCGCCGCCGGGCGCTTTCTGGACTCGGACCCCGGGCTTTACGACTGGATGCTGGACCTGAACCTGCGCACCGCCTTCAACCTGCTCCAGGCGGTCCTGCCCTACATGGAAAGGCGGGGGGAGGGTTTCTTCGCCGCCATCGCCGCCGGGCCCGCCTGGACGGGGGCCGGGCCGGGAAGGGCCCTTTACGCCATGGCCAAGGCCGCCCTGGCCACCCTCCTGCGGTCCCTCCAGGGGGAGGTGGAGGGGGTGCGGTTCCTCATCCTCTACCCCATGGGCACCCTGGACACCGAGGCCAACCGCAAGGCCATGCCCGAGGCCGATCCCAGCCGCTGGATCTCCCCGGAAATCCTGGCCGAGGCCATCCTCCTGGGGGCCTCCGCTAAGGGCGGCCGGCTTCTGGAACTTCCCATCTACCCCCCAGCCTAGCCCCCACCCAGGCCCCCAGGGCATCGGCCAGGAGGTCCCAGCCGAAGGCCTCCCGTCCGGGAACGAAGCTTTGGTGCCACTCGTCCGCCAGGCCGTAGAGGGCGGCCACAAAGAAGGCGGGGCGGAAAACCCCAAGGCCCAAGCGCAGGAGCAGCCCCAGGAGGGCGTAGGCCAGGAAGTGGGCGGCCTTGTCCCAGGGGTGGGGTAGGCCCACCCCGGTGGCGGGCTGGTGGGAAAGCCAAAAGAGGAGGGCCATGTGCCCCAGGGCGAGGAGAAGGGGCAGAGGGCGGAAGCCCAAGGGGCTACTCCTCCACCAGCTCCCAAAGCACCCCCAGGCCAAAGCTGGGGTGGAGGAAGGCCACCCTATGGCCGCCAAAACCGGGCCTGGGGACCTCGTCTATGAGCCTAGCCCCTTCCGCCTTAAGCCGGGCAAGCTCCTCCTGGATCCGGGGCGTGGCGAAGGCCAGGTGGTGGAGGCCGGGACCCCGCTTCTCCAGAAACCGCCCCACGGGGGTGTCGGGGCCCAGGGGGGCCAGAAGCTCCAATAGGGTCTCCCCGGCCCCCCGCAGCATGGCCACCCGCACCCCTTGGGCCGCCACCTCCCCCTCGGCCACCGGGGCAAAGCCCAGGAGGCGGTAACGGGCCTTGGCCGCCTCGAGGTCCTCCACCGCGATGCCCACATGGTGTAGCCGCATGGGGAGATTTTACAGGTCGTACCAGGGGGGCTTACCCCGGTAAAGTTCCAGCTCCTCGGTTACCTCTTCCTTGGAGGCCTCCTCGAGGCGGATCACCTGGGGCGGGCAGCTCTCCACGCAGGCCCCGCACCCGGTGCAGGCCTCCACCTTCAGGCGCAGCACGTACTCCTCCCCCTCCCGCACCCGGTAGACCGCCTCCGTGGGGCAGACGTTGGTGCACACCGGGCAAAGGGTACAGCCCTCCTCCACCCGGATCCTGGGCCAGCGCACCCCAGGTGCCCGCCCGGCCGCAAGCCGGCGCAGGCGAAGCTCCGCCGGCAAACCCTTTTCCTCCGGTTCCGCGGCTAGGGGAGGTTCGGGCACCAGGTCGGCGGCGGTGCGCTTGGCGCTTCCCAGAAGGGCCTGGAAGAGCTCCCTCCGGCCCACCTTCTCCCCGGGAAGCTCCCCTTGGATCACCTCCACCTCCACGGGATGGTAGCGCTGGGCCTCCGCCACCATGCGCTGGAGGTGCTCGGGCACCGAGGGGCCCCCGATCTTACAGGTGGCGCACTCCCCCCGGGCCAGGATGAGCTTGCCAAAACGGCTTCCCGCCTCGGCCAGAAGCCCGGGGGTGAGGCGGCCGAGGCAAAGCACCTCCTCCCCCTTGCCCTCCGCCTTGGAGCAACGGATCTGCCCCTTGCCCCGGATCAGGGCCTCCTGCATCCCCCCCAAGGGGTACTCCAGGGCGATGCCGGGGCAGACCCCCGTGCACAAGCCACACCCCGTGCACAGGACCTCGTCCAGCTCCACCCGGAAGCTTTCCAGCTGCACCGCCCCCTTGGGACAGACCTGGTAGCACCGGTCGCACCCCCCCACGCTGTTCTTGTAGAGGAGGCAGCGAGCCTCGGTGTAGCGGGGCCTGGGGTCGGTGGCCTTGAGGAAGGCGTTCAGCAGGTTATCCAAGAAACCCATTCACGCCCCTAGGAGGTCCTCTATGGCCTGCAAGAAGGCCTCAAACTGCCGGAAGTCCATCTGCTGCTGGTTGTCGGAAAGGGCCACCTTGGGGTTGGGGTGGACCTCCACGTGCACCCCGTCGGCCCCCACCGCCAGGGCCGCCCGGGCCAGGGGGGCCAGGAGGTCCGTGCGCCCGGCGGCGTGGGTCACGTCCACCACCACCGGCAGGTGGGTCTCCTGCTTGGCCAAGGCCACGGCGGAGAGGTCCAGGGTGTTTCGCGTCCAGCGCTCAAAGGTGCGGATCCCCCTTTCCGCCAGGATCACCTGCTCGTTGCCCTGGGAAAGGATGTACTCGGCGGCGTAGAACCATTCCTCCATGGTGGCGGAAAGCCCCCGCTTGAGGAGGACGGGCCTCCCCGAGCGGCCCACCTCCTTGAGGAGGGCGAAGTTCTGCATGTTGCGGGCCCCCACCTGCAGGATGTCCGCGTACTCCGCCACCACCTCCACGTCCCGGGTGTCCATGACCTCGGTGACGAAGACCATGCCGTGGGCGTCCGCCGCCCGGCGGCCGATCCTAAGACCCTCCACCCCCAGGCCCTGGAAGCCGTAGGGGCTCGTCCTGGGCTTGAAGGCCCCACCCCTCAAGACCCTAACCCCTTTGGCGGCCAGGAAGCTTGCGGTTTCCATCATCTGCTCCTCGGACTCGATGGAGCAGGGCCCAGCGATGAGGAGGGGCTTCTCCCCAAAGACCACGTCCCGCACCCGCACCCGGGTGGGCTCGGGCTTGTGTTTCCGGGAGTAGAGGAACTTCTTTTGGTCCTCCTTCTCCTCGAGGTCCAGGCTGGCCTTGAAGATCTCCTTAAAAAGCTTCCGGATGGTTTCCGCAGGAAAGGGGCCGGGGTTTTCCGCGGTGAGGTAGGAGAGCATCTCCTCCTCCCGCTTGGGGTCGTAGTGGGGCAGGCCCAGTTCCGTCTGGATGCGGCCGATCTCCTGCACCAGCCTCCCCCGTTCGGAAAGGAGGCGCAGGATTTCCCGGTTCACCCGGTCCACCTCTTTTCTGAGGGCCAGGATGCGCTCGTCCATGGGCTATTGTAAAGGGCTAAACCCCGCCGGCTGTCAAGCGGCCCCCTCCTGGGGACGGGCCCTTTCCGCCAGCCGAGCCACCAAGACGGAAACCCAGTAGAGAAGGAGGAGCGGCCCGGTGACGATGGAGAGGGAGACCACGTCCACCGTGGGGGTGATGAGCGCCGCCAGGGTGAGGAGGAGGACCACCGCCACCCGCCAGTTGCGGGCCAAGAAGCCGGAGGAGAGGATCCCCAGCCGGGCCAAAAGGTAGCTCACCACCGGCATCTCAAACACCAAGCCCATGACGCTCATCATCATGAGGACCTGGCCCATGTAGCGGCCGATGGAGATCTGGGGGGTGATGACGTCCCCCAGAAAGCCCAAGAGGAAGGGGATGGCGAAGGGCAGAAAGCCGTAGTAGGCGAAAAGGGCCCCCAGGGCGAAGCTGAAGCCCGCCCCCAGCAGAAAAGGCCCCGCCAGGCGCTTCTCATGCTCATACAGGCCAGGGGCGATGAAGGCCCAGGCTTGGTAGACGATGAAGGGTAAGGCCAGCACCAGGCCCCCGAAGGCCGCCACCTTCAAGGAGACCAAAAAGGGCTCGGCGATGTCCAAGACGATGAGGTTGACCTGGATGTTGTTCTGCTTGGCCGCCAGGTCCAAGGGCCGCTTCAGCCACTCCAAAAGCTGGACACGGAAGCTCCAGGCCACCCCCGTGCCCACCACCCAGGCCACCAGGGACCAGAGGATGCGGGCTCTAAGTTCCTCGAGGTGCTCTACCAGGGGTGCTTCCTTCAAGCCTTACGCTCCTCTTGGGCTTCGGAAACCTCAGGGGTCCTGCTGGGGGAAGCCTCGGAAACCGCCCCAAACTCCGACCTAGCCAACCTAGCCCCTTCGGGGCCCTTGTCTTCCCGTACCTCCACCGTCTTCTCCAGCTCCTCCCGGATCTCCTGGGCCCCCCGCTTGAACTCCCGGATGCTCTGGCCCAGGGAACGGCCGAGCTCGGGAAGCTTCTTGGGCCCAAAGATGAGGAGGGCCACCACCAGGATCACCAGGATTTCCGGCATGCCCAGGTTCATACTCCGCAGTTTACCACCGGGTCCGCAAGGGAGGTGAAACCTCCCTTATCCTTTCCCGCCCCGGCCCCGGGAAAGGGGCCAGGCTGGGGTCAGCCCTCCTCCCGTTTCTTACGGGCGTAGCCCAGCAGGTTCCGTTGCCTTTCCCGGGCGATGGCCAGAGCGTCCTCGGGCACCTCGTGGGTGATGACGCTCCCCGCCCCCACCATGGCCCCATCCCCCACCTTGACCGGGGCCACCAAGACGGCGTTGGAGCCGATGAAGGCCCCCTTGCCGATATGGGTCTTGTGCTTGCGCTTGCCGTCAAAGTTGGCGGTGATGACCCCGGCCCCGATGTTGGTGCCCTCCCCCACCTCGGCATCCCCCAAATACGCCAGATGCCCCGCCTTGACCCCCGGGTGGAGGAGGCTATTCTTCACCTCCACGAAGTTGCCCACGTGGGCCCCCTCCCTGAGGACCGCCCCCGGGCGTAGCCGGGCGAAGGGGCCCGCATCGGCCCCCCGGCCCACCACCGCCCCCTGGGCCACGGTGTGGGCCAGCACCTTGGCCCCGGGCTCCAAGAGGGTGTCCTCCAGGATGGCGTAAGGCCCCACCTCGGCCCCTTCCCCGATTTGGGTCTTGCCCTTGAGCACCACCCCCGGCCAGAGGGTCACGTCGGGGGCGAGCTCCACGCTGGCCTCCAGGTAGATGCTCTCGGGCAGGATCATCCGCACCCCCTTCCGCATCCACTCCCGGCGGAGGGCAGAAAGGAGCACCCCCTCCACCCGGGCCAGCTCCTCCCGGGTGTTCACCCCAAGGGCCTCCTCCGCCACCCCTGGCACCGCCACCACCCTCCGCCCCTTGGCCCGGTAGATGGCGATGAGGTCGGGAAGGTAGTACTCCCGGGCGGCGTTTTCGTTGCGCACCTCCTTGAGGGCGGTGAAGAGGAGGTCATCAAAGGCATAGGCCCCGGCGTTCACCTCCCGGATGGCCCTAATCTCCGGGGAGGCGTCCTTTTCCTCCACGTTGCCCAAAACCTCCTCCCCCTGGCGCAGGATGCGGCCATAGCCGGTGGGATCGGGAAGCTCCACGGTGAGGAGGGCCATGCCCGCCCCCTCCCGCACCCTTTCCAGAAGGGCCCTGAGGGTTTCCGGGCGGAGAAGGGGGGTGTCCCCTTGGGTGACCAGGGTGGGGCCGGGGAAGCCCCCGAGGAGGGCCTCCGCCTGCAAAAGGGCGTGGGCGGTGCCCAGCTGTTCCTCCTGCACCGCCACCTCCACCGGGTAGGCCCTTAGGGCCTCCACCACCTGCTCGGCCCCGTGGCCCACCACCACCACGAGCCTTTTGGGCTCCAGGGCCAAGGCGGTTTCCACCGCGTAGGCCAGCATGGGCTTGCCCAGGAGGGGATGGAGGACCTTGGGCAGGCGGGATCTCATCCGGGTCCCCTGCCCCGCGGCCAGGATCACGTGCGCGTGCATAAGGCTATTTTAGGGGGGCTAGGTGTGGTCCTGGACCACCTCGAGGCCCGCCTTCCCCAACTCCCGCACCAGGGCCCGCACCGCCTCCTTCACCCCCTCGGTGATGAGGGGGCTACCGAAACGGCTCACCCCCGCATAAACCCCGTGCGCGCTCCTCCGCACCTCCAGAAGCAGGTCCTGGGTGAGGTCCTCCTCCTCCACATGGGTGAGGACATAAAAACCCTCCTCCCCCCGGGCCACCTCCAAAAAGACCGCCACCCCTCCAGGGAGGGCCAGGGGAGTCCTGGGCAAGACGAGCCTTTCGGGCAGATTCCCCTTCAGCAAGGCATGGGCCACCTCGTACCTCCTTATGGGCGGCCAAGGATGGGGGTCCTCGGCCACCTTGGTGAAGACCGCATGGAAAAAGCTCCGGCCCGCCTCCCGCCACTTTAAGGCGTACTTGGTGCGCAGGTGGGCCTCCGGCGGCTCCCTGACCTCCAGGCGGTAAAGCCCGCTTCTTTCCGCCTCCTCCAGGGCAAAGCGGAAATACTCCTCGTGGTCGGTGGTGAGGAGGAGGTCCCCACCCTCCACAAGCCGGGTGGAAAGCCTGCGGAAAAAACCCTCCTGCAGAAGCCGCTTCCGCTGGTGGCGCTTTTTGGGCCAGGGATCGGGAAAGTTGACGATGACCCGCCTCAGGCTCCTGGGCGGCACCAGGTTCCTGAGGGCGAAGGGGCCTTGCCCATGGTAAAGGCGCACGTTGCCTATCCCTTCGCGGCGCAGGCGCCGGTAGGCCCTAAGGACGCTGGCCGCGGAGATCTCAGCCCCCAGGATGAGCCATTCCGGATGGGCCTTGGCCAGCTCCGCGGTGAAACGGCCATCGCCAAAGCCCACCTCGAGGACCAAGGGCCCTTCCCGGCCAAAGAGATCCGCCACCCCCGGGGGCCAAGAGGGAAGAAGGGCAGGCCGCACCAACACAAGGGGGGATTATACGCCCTTTTCAAACCCTTTTCACAGGGGAGCCCTAGGGTGAAGGCAGGAGGTCCGGTTATGGCCCTGTTTGGGACCCTCGAGGGCTTGCCCCTAGAGGAGCTCCTCCAGCTCCTTGCCCAGAAGGAAGGGGCCCTGGAAATTTGGAACCTGAAGGATATTCCCCCCACCACCCTCTACCTCAAGCCCGGCCATATTCGTTCCATTGACCAGCACGGCAAACCCCTGGAGGCCCTGGCCGCCAAGGCCACCCTGCAGGCCTTGCTCCAAGCCCGCCAAGGGAGCTTTGAGTTTATCCCCGGGGCAAAACCCAAGCACCCGCACCGCCTGAACTGGCCCGTGGAGAAGGCCCTCCTAAGCACCATCACCCTCCAGGACGAGTTGGAGCGCTACCGCCCGTACCTCCCCCCTCCCAAGGCCCTCTTCAAGGTTGCCGATCTGGCCAAGATACCCCCAGAGGAAGGTTTTCTGGCAAATTCGCTTCCCTACCTGAAAAAAGGGGCGTCAGCAGAAGACCTCTCCAAGGCCCTCGGCCTGCCCCTGGACCTGGTGCGGTTTCACCTCTTCCGCCTGGAACGAAAAGGGCTGGTAAAACGCACGGGGCAAATGGATAGCGGCCGCTCCAGCTTTCTGGGCCAGCTACTCCGGGGGGTGAGGCCATGAAGCGCCCGCAGTCCCTCCCCGCCAAAAAGGTTTTGCTGGTAGACGATGAACCCATCCAACGCCTCCTCCTCATGCGGGCCCTGGCCCCCTTGGAGGTGGAGGTCCAAGAGGCCAGGAACGGCCAAGAAGCCCTGGACATCCTCCGGGACGGCCTGCCCCACGTGGTCCTCACGGACCTGCACATGCCCCTGATGGATGGCCTCGAGCTCACCCGCAGGGTAAAGGCCCTGGACCCCCTCCTCCCCGTCATCCTCCTCACCGCCGATGGGGACAAGGAGGTGCGCCTTAGGGGCCTAGAGGCCGGGGCCGACGACTTCCTGAACCGGCCTGTGGACCTGACGGAGCTCAGGCTTCGGGTCAAGGGCCACTTGGAGCGCCGGCAACTGCAGGAAAAGCTGGAGGACCTGGAAAGGGCCCTCCTCGCCCTGGTGCGGGCGGTGGAGGCCAAGGACGCCTACACCGCAGGCCACGGGGAGCGGGTGGCCGAGTACGCCTTGTGGACCGCGGAGGAGCTGGGGGCCAAGGAAGCCGAGATGGAGGATCTGCGCCTGGGGGCCCTTCTCCACGACGTGGGCAAGATCGGCATCCCCGACCACATCCTGCGGGGGGATTACCCCCTCACCGAGCACGAGTGGCGGCTTATCCGCGAGCACCCGGTGAAGGGGGACGAGATCCTCCGCCCCTTGCGGGCCTACGCCCGGCTCAAGCCCTACGTGCGCTGGCACCACGAGCGCTTGGACGGCTCCGGCTACCCCGATGGGATCACGGACATCCCCCTTTTGGTCCAAACGGTAACCGCCGCGGATATCTACGACGCCCTCACCAGCGGGCGCACCTACCGCACCCCCCTCAAGCCGGAGGAGGCCCTGGGGGTGCTGGAGGAGGAGGTGGGCAAGGGGCGGCTTCACCGGGAGGTGGTGCGGGCCATGAAAAGCGCCCTCCTCCGCAACCGGGCCCTGCGGAGGGCCTAAAAGCCGTACTCCTCCCAGCGGGAATCCACCAGGGCTTGGATGCGGGCATCCATGCGGATGCGCTCCGGCCAGGGGCGATTAAAACCCTCCTCCGGGAGCTTACGGGTACCGTCCAGCACCAAAACCGGGCCTTCCACCCCCTCCATCACCCGGGCGTCCCGCTCGGGGTCAATGTTGTTGAGCACCGCCCAAAGGAGTTCCTCGGGGGTGAGGGCGGTGTCATGGTCCGCCAGCAACAGGAGCCGGATACCCGCGCTGGCCGGTGCCCGCAAAAGCCGCTCCGCCAAGGCCCAGGCCTGGCCGGGCCGCTCCTTGCGCAAGGCCACCCCCCAGACCCCCGGCCACTGCCGCTGCGCCAAGGCCTCCGGATCCCCGGGGAGGTCTGCGTGGGCCTTGGGGGTGAAGGGCACCTCCCCGCCCTCCTCCGGGAGCTTGCGGGTGCCGTCAATTAGGAGCTTGCCCCCGAAGGCGAAGGCCCGGGCGCTATGGTCCAGGACGTCCATGGGCCCCCGGAGGAGCAGGGTGTCCCTCCCGGGAAGGGCGTGCTCCAGGGCCTTCAAGAGGGCGGAAAAGCCCGGTTTCAGGGGAACGTTCTCGTCCACCGCCACGATCACCTTGGCGAACATCATCTGCCCCAGGCCCAGCATCCCGTAGGCCACCTTGTAGGCCTGCCCCGGGTACTCCTTCCGGAGGGCCACGTTCACCCAGTTGTGGGCCACCCCCTCAGGGGGCATGTGGTAGTCGGCCACCTCGGGGAGGATAAGGCGCAAGGGCGGCAGGAAAAGGCGCTCCGAGGCCTCAATGAGGTAGGCGTCCTCCATGGGGGGCACCCCCACGATGGTGGCGGGGTAGATGGCCCCCTTGCGGTGGGTGATGGCGGTGACGTGGAAGCGGGGGTAGAGGTCTACAGGGGTGTAAAAGCCCGTGTGGTCCCCAAAAGGGCCCTCCGCCACCAGGGATTCCTGGGGGTCAATGTAACCTTCCAACACGAACTCGGCCTCGGCGGGCACGGGGAGGTCTACGCTGACCCCCTTGGCCAGTTCCATGGGGGCCCCCCGCAGGAACCCCGCCAGGTGGAACTCGCTCACCCCCGGCAAGGGGGGTAGGGGAGCGGTGGCGGCGTAGGTGAGGACCGGGTCGCCCCCCAAGGCCACGGCCACCTCCAGCCGCTTGCCCAGCTTCCTGGCCTTCTCCAGGTGGCGGCGGCCCACCTTGTGGAGCTGCCAGTGCATGGCCGTGCTCCGCCTGTCCAGGACCTGCATGCGGTACATGCCTAGGTTGAGCTCCCCGGTTTCCGGGTCCTTGGTGATGACCAGGGGCAGGGTGAGGAAGGGCCCGCCGTCCAGGGGCCAGCACTTGAGGATGGGGAGGCGGGAGAGGTCCACCTCCTCCCCCCTTAGCACCACCTCCTGCACCGGGGCCCTGGCCACCCCCCTGGGGAAAAACCCCCGGAGGAGGGGAAGCTTGGGAAGAAGCCCCAAAAGGGCGGAAAGCCCCCCTTTGCCCGGCTTGAGCTCCAGGAGGGTTTCCACCTTGCGGGCCAACTCGTCCAGATCCTTTACCCCCAGGGCGAAGGCGGTGCGCTCCCGGGTGCCGAAGAGGCCGATGGCCACGGGGAAGTCCTTACCCACCACCCTCTCAAAAAGGAGGGCGGGGCCGCCCCCCTTCACCATGCGGTCGGCGATCTCGGTGATCTCCAGCTCGCTGGAAACGGGGACCCGTACCCGTTTGAGCTCGCCCCGCCTCTCCAGGGCCTCCAGGTAGGCGCGGAGGTTCCTAAACACCCCCAAGCTTACCGGAAGCCTGGGGAGGGGGCTCGGAGCGGGCTACACTTCCAGAACCAGGTGCTCCAGGCGGTGGGCTTTGGGGGTGCCGTGGACCAGGACGGCCTCGAGGCGCACCGGGAGGTCGTCCCGCTTAAGGAGGTGGCGGGCACTTTTCAGGAGGCGCTCCACCTTTTTGGGGGTGAGGGCCTCGAGGGGGGTGCCGAAGGCCGGGGTGCTCCTCTGCTTCACCTCCACCAGGACGTAGACCCCATCCTTTTCCATGAAGAGGTCCACCTCCCCAAAGGGGGTGCGGCGGTTCCGGCCCAGAAGCCGGTAGCCCCGCTCAAGAAGGTAGGCAAGCGCCCGGTCCTCGGCCCAGCCTCCCTTCACGCCCTCCTCCCCAAACCCAGGGGTCCTCAGGGGACCCACTCCTGGAAGAGCTCCCCATCCAGGTACAGGCGGAAGCGGCCCTCCCCCACCACCTCATAGGTGCCTGAGACCCCAAGGCCCTCCCGGCCTTCCCCCTCGTAGACCAGGTGCTCCCCCCGGTCATCCAGAAGCACCAGGCGCACCTGGCGGCCCTCCGCCTCCTGGGGCAGATTCAGGGCCAGGGTCACGGTGCGGGCCTCGGGAGCCGGAGGCGAGGGGGGGTTCAAAACCCCCACCCGCACCTCTCCCCTTGCCGCCACCCTTAGGCGCACCCCGCTCCCCGGGGGCATGGGGGTTCCGGGGGCGGGCTCCTGGGCCAAGACCGCGCCCGGGGGGCTCCGGAGGGCACCTCCTCCACCTGGACCTGCAGGCCCATGGCGTTCAGGAGGAAAAGCGCCTCCTTTTGGCCCAGACCCGTGAGCTGGGGCAGGGGGACCGTGGGGCCCATGGAGGCACCACGGGACACCAGAAGCCGCACCGAGGCCCCAGGGGGCAAGGGGGTGCCGGGGGGCGGATCGCTGGCCAAGACCGTGCCCAGGGGCTCGGGGCTTTCCACCTGGGCCACCCCAGCCAGGCGGTACCCCAGCTCGGAAAGCCTGGCCTCGGCCTCCTCCTGGCGGAGCCCCGTCAGCTCGGGCAAGGGGTTCAGCCGGGCCTGGTTTAGGGTGAGGCGCACGGTGCGCCCGGCCCTAAGGCGGGTTCCCGGCGGAGGCTCTTGGGCCAGCACCACCTCCTTGGGCTTGCTGGGGTCGTTCCCCTCCGCCACCTCCAGCCTAAGCCCCGTATCCTTCAAAAGGAGAAACGCCTCCCTGGCGGTCTTGCCCACCAGGTCTGGCACCCTATACTCCGGGGGGTTAAAGTAGCGGTAAAACCCTTGGGCCAGAAGCCCCACCCCTAGGAGGAAGAGGAGGAGGCCCGGGGCCACCCCCAGAAGAAAGCCAGGCCGAGGGCGGGAAGGGGTCCGGGCCAAGGCCCGCCGGGCAGGCCCCAGGGGCCAGGGGGACAGGTAGGCCACCCCTTCCTCGGCCATGGCCAGGTGCTCCGGGCCGAAGCCCAAGGGGGCCAGAGCCTCGAGGGCCGCCCGGGGCGGCGTTTTCCGGGCCAAGGGACGCTCGGGGAAAAAGGCGTAGTAACGCCCGGGCTTGGCGGAAACCACCGCCTCCACAAGCCCCAGCTCCTCTAAACGTTTGATGGCCGCCCGGTACCGGTAAAAGCGCTCCCTGTCCTCGGGGGTGCGCACCTGGAAGAAGAACACCAACCCGCCCTCCACCCGATAAAGGGTGACGCCCTCCCTTTCCTCGAGGGTCTCCAGCACCGGGTAGCGGTCGTCCAAGATCATGCGCCGCCGATTATACCTTGCCTTCTCCCCTCCCTTCCCGACCCATATACTCTAAAAGGTATGTGGGATGTTCTCGTGGTAGGCGGCGGCCCCTCGGGTCTTTCCGCGGCCCTTTTCCTGGCCCGGGCCGGGCTGAAGGTCCTGGTGCTGGATGGAGGCCATTCCAAAATCGCCCAGGTGAGCCGGGTTCCCAACTACCCAGGCCTCTTGGAAGAGCCCTCGGGCGAGGAACTTCTCCAAAGGCTAAAGGAGCATGCCCAGCGCTACGGGGCGGAGATCCAAAAGGGCGTGGTCAAGGGGGTCCGGGACCTGGGGGGGGTTTTTGAGGTGGAAACCGAGAAGGGCGTGGTGGAAGCGGAAAGGCTCCTCCTCTGCACCCACAAGGACCCCACCCTGCCCTCCCTCCTGGGCCTGACCCGAAAGGGCCTCTACATCGACACCGACGAGATGGGGCGCACCAACTACCCCCGGGTTTACGCCGCGGGGGTGGCCCGGGGCAAGGTGCCCGGGCACGCCATCGTGAGCGCAGGGGATGGGGCCTATGTGGCCGTGCACTTGATCTCCGACCTCCGGGGGGAGCCCTACAAGGACCACGCCACTTAAGCGCCAGGGGGTGGGCTCCCCTGCCGAAGCCGCAAGGGGCCTCCTTCACACCGGCCTGCCCGCCATCATGAAGCTGGCGGTCATCCCCCCATCCACGGGCAGGATGGCCCCGGTGACGAAGCTGGCCTTCTCCGAGGCCAGGAAAAGCACCGCCTCCGCCACCTCCTCCGGCTGGCCCAGCCGCCTCAGGGCGTGGAGGTCCTCCCAGTCCCGGCGGGTCCTCTCCGGGTCCTCGGAAAGGGCGATGGCCTCCAGCACCGCCTCCGTGGCGATGGCCCCCGGGGCCACGGCGTTCACCCGGATGCCCAGGGGGGCCAGGTCCAGGGCCAGGGAGCGGGTGAGGTTGACCAGACCCCCCTTGGAGGCGTTGTATGCGGCGTTCTCCTGCTCGGCGAAAAGCCCCTGGACGCTGGCCACGTTCACGATGGCCCCTCCGCCCACCTTGGCCATCTCCCTGGCCGCCAAGGCGGAGAGGTGCATGGGGGCGGTCAGGTTGACCTCCAGGACCCTCCGCCACTCGGAAAGCTTCACGGTAAGGGCCGAGCCCGGGGTGCTGGTGGCGGCGTTGTTCACCAACACGTCCACCCGCCCCAAGGCGTGGGCCGCCTCCTCCACGAAGCGCACCCGGTCCCGTTCCTGGGCCAGGTCCGCCTGCACGAAAAAGCCCCCGATCTCCTCCGCCACCCCCCACCCCTCAGGGAGGAGATCGCAAAGGGCCACCATGGCCCCTTCCCGGGCGAAGGCCCGGGCGATGGCCCGGCCGATGCCCCGGGCCGCCCCCGTCACCAAGACCCCCTTCCCCTCAAAAAGCCCCATGGCCTTAGCTTACGAGGCTCGGGTCCAAGGCCTCGGCCACCCGTTCCCTGGGCAGGCTACCCTGCACCACCTCCTTCCCCCCGCCCTTGGCCCCCAGGGCCTTGAGCCTTTGCCAAACCGCCTCCCGGCCAGGGCCTAAGGTGGCGAAGCGGCCCTCGGGGGAAAGGAGCAAGAAGGTCTTCTCGCTCCAGGAAAGAAGCCTTTTGGCCAGGTGCCCCAAAAGGGGGTAGGGCACCAGGAGCACCCCCTCCGCCAGGGCCCTGGGCAAGAGGGCCTCCACCAAGGCCTCCTTAAGCTCCTGGTTCTCCCCCTTCAGGGCGTAAAGCTCCTCCTGTAGCTTGCGCACGGGCTTTTCCAGCTCCAGGGGATGGGCGGAGAAGGAAAGGGCCAGGCGGGAAAGCAGGGCGTGCTTGGCGTGGTAGTCCTCCAAGGCCTCCCACCCCGCCATGAAGTACACCCGGCTTCCCCCCTTGTACCGCTCCCACTTCAGCACCTTGATGGGCCCGGCCTGGGCGCTGGTCTTAAGGTGGGTGCCCCCGCAGGCCGCCAGGTCAAAGTCCCCGATCCGCACCAGCCGAACCTGGCCCTGGACCTTGGGGGGCCGCCTCAAGGGGTACTGGGCAAGCTCCGCCTCCGAGACCCAGAAGGCCTCAATGGGGTAGTCGGCGTACACGGCGAAGTTGGCCAGGGCCTCGGCCTCCTGGACCTGGGTGTCTTGGGCCTCCTCCTCGAGGTCCACCGTGGAGACCGGGCTATCCAGGCTCACGGCCACCGTGTGGTACCCCCCGGCCCTCAGGAGGGCCTGGGAAAGGAGGTGCTGGGCGGTGTGGCGCTGCATGTGGCGGAAGCGCCTATTCCAGTCAATCTCCCCCTCCACCTCCGCCCCCTCGGGGATGGGGGCGGAAAGGCGGTGCACCACATCCCCGAAGGCCTTGGCCTCCTCAAACACGTGGAGAACCCGCACCTGGCCAAACTCCCCCCTCAGCACCCCTGTGTCCGCGGGCTGCCCCCCAGACTCCGGGTAGAAAAGGGTCTGGGAAAGCACGGCATGGTGGCCCTTCTCGTCGCTCCAGGCCCGCACCACCCGGGCCTGGAAGCGGGTGGCGTAGCTGTCCAGCTGGTAAAGCCTCATGCCCCTTAAGATAAGGTGAGGATGGCACCCTTGGACTGGGAGGAGGGGGAGAGGTGGTTTTCCCAGGCCCAGCACACCCTGGCCTCCGGCCAGAGGGACCTGGACATCTGGCGGTGGGCCTTGGAGGCATGGCGTGGATTCAAAGGCCCTTAGGAAACGGATGGCGGGGCAGGAGGTCCTGTATGAAGGGAGAACGCTTGGACCGGCTTCTGGCCCGCTTGGGCCTGGGTAGCCGCAAGGAGGTGGCCCGCCTGGTGCGGGCCGGGCGGGTGCGGGTGGCGGGGGAGGTGGTTCGGGACCCGGGCTTCCACGTCCCGGAAGGGGTTCCCTTGGAACTGGACGGAAAGCCCCTGGCGGTGCGCCGCCACCACCACGTCCTCCTGCACAAGCCCGCAGGGTACGTGACGAGCCGGTCCGAGGGGCCCAGCGTCTACGCCCTCCTTCAGGGCTTCCCCACCCGGGACCTCTCCCCGGTGGGCCGCCTGGACAAGGACACCGAGGGGCTCCTCCTCTTCACCACCCATGGGGAACTCCTCCACCGCCTCACCCACCCCCGGCACAAGGTGGAAAAGCGCTACCTGGTCCACCTGGAGCGCCCGGCCACCGCGGAGGACCAGGAGGCCTTTCGGCAAGGCCTCTTCTTGGATGGCGCCAGGCTTCTCCCCGCGGAGCTCTCCTGGGACCAGGACCCCACCCGGGTGGAGCTCGTCCTCCGGGAGGGGCGCTTCCACCAGGTGAAGCGCATGTTCCAGGCCCGGGGGAACCGGGTGCTCTACCTGAAGCGCCTCTCCTTGGGACCCTTGGAGCTGGGGGACCTGCCCCAGGGGGAGGCCCGCTACCTCACCCCGGAGGAGGAGGCGGCGCTGTACCGGGCGGTGGGCCTTTTCACAGAGCATTCACAGGGTACGTGGTAGATTTCCTCCCATGCGGCGCTGGGGATTTTGGGTATTGCTCCTCGGCCTGGCCCTGGCCCAAGGCGGGGATGGTTTGCCCGCTCTCAGGGCGGTGCTGGTCCTGGAGGAAGACGTTTTGGAAGAGGGCCTGCTCCGCACCTACGTGGGGAGCCAAACCTTTTCCGTGGCCTCCGAGGCGGAGTTAAAAGCCCTTTTAAAGAAGCTGGCCCGCGACCCCAGGCCCCCCCGCTTCGTCTTCCAAGGGGGGCGGTGGCGGGGGGTGGAGAAGAAGGGGCTCGCCTTCAGCGAGGCCGAGGCCTTGGCGGCCTACCGCCAGGCACGGGATGCGGGCAAGAAGAGCTTCCTCCTGCCCGTGCGCTACACCTACCCCACCCCCAGCTTGAAGGAGCTCTACGTGCTGGGGGTCAGGGAGCACCTGGCCACGGGGGAGACGAGCTTCCGCGGCTCCAGCCGTGAGCGGACCCATAACCTCCTCCTGGCCTCCAGCAAGCTGGACGGCCTCCTCATCCCCCCGGGGAGGTTCTCCTTCAATGCGGCCCTGGGGCCCGTGACCGAGGAGGAGGGGTACAAGCAAGCCTTTGTCATCGTGGGGGACCGCACGGAGCAGGGGGTGGGGGGCGGGGTCTGCCAGGTTTCCACCACCTTGTTCCGGGCCTTTTTCCTGGCGGGGCTTCCCATCCTGGAGCGCCACGCCCACAGCTACCAGGTGGCCTACTACCGGCCTCCGGGGCTGGATGCGGCGGTCTTCCAGCCCTACAAGGACCTCAGGGTGCTGAACGACACCCCGGGGCACATCCTGGTGCAACGCTCCGTCCAGGGCACCACCCTCCGCTTCCACCTCTTCGGCACCAAGGACCGGGAGGTACGCTGGGAAGGCCCCTTCGTCTCCGACACCCGGCCCCCCCTTCCCACGCGGGAGATCGTGGACCCAAGCCTCCCCCCAGGAGCCCGCAAACAGGTGGACTTCGCCGCCGAGGGGGCCAGGGTGGAGGTGCGCCGCTGGGTGCGCTACCGGGATGGCCGGGTACGGGAAGACAAGGTGGTGAGCGTCTACAAGCCCTGGGGAGCGGTCTTCCTGGTGGGGCCTACCCCACCTCCAAAATCACCGCCCGCTCCACCGGCACCAAGCGGTGGGGCTCCGTGACCTGGGCCGCCTCCCCCCTCTTTAAGTGGAGGTAACGGCCCCCAGGCAGGTCAATCACCAGCTCCCCTTCCAGCACCAGGTAAAAACCCTGGCCTTGGCGTTCTTCTTGGGAAGCCTCGAGGGCCAAGGAGTACGCCCGCACCGGCAGGCCGGGAACCTCCACCCTCCCTTCCCGGGCCAGGCGCAGGAGGTGGAGCTTATAGCTTTCCATCAGGTAACCGCCTCCTTCCTGGCCCGCCCCTTGCGCATGCGCAGCTTAAAGAGGGCCCGCTGGGCCAGCCTAACCTCCTCTGGGGAAAGGGGTTCACCCCGGGCCAAGGCCTCCGCCGCCCTGCGCTCCTCCGGGGCCAGCTCGCCCAGGAAGGGTTTTAGCTCCTCCCAGTCCTTGGGCGGTTTGGGCGGGGAGGCCCCTTGGCCTTTGGGCTTCTTCCCCGTGCGCCTCGAGGCCCCCGAGGCGGCCCCGCCCCGGGCGGATCCCCTGCCCTTGGCGGCCGAGGGCTCCTGGGCCCTGGGGGGAGGGATCAGCTTGGGATCGTGTGCCGGACAAGCGGGGTTGATGCAGGCCCCTTCCCCTTTCTTCACCAGCGGCCAGCCGCAGGAAGGGCAGGTCTGCTCCAGAAGGGGATGGAAGGAAAGGAAGTCGCAGGCGCTGTTTTCGCACTTGTAGTAGGGCTTTCCCCGCTTGCTCCGCTTTTCCAGAACCCGCCCGCCGCACTTGGGGCAGGCCTGGCCCGTGGGGTTACCGTCGTCCCGGGTGTAGTCGCACTGGGGGTAGCCGGAGCAGGCGATGAAGCTTCCGTAGCGCCCCTCCTTCCGCATCAGGGGCCTGCCGCACTTGGGGCAGGCCTCCCCGATGGGCTCCGCCTCCTTTTTCTCCAGGGGCTCGGTGTAGGTGCACTCCGGGTAGCCCGTGCACCCCAGGAACTGGCCGAACCGGCTCACCTTCAGCTCCAGGGGCCTGCCGCACCTGGGGCAGGTCTTCTTGGGCACCTGGCTCAGCTCCTCCAAAAAGGGCTCGTAGAACTCCCACACCACCTTGGGCCAGGGGACCTTGCCCTCCTCCACCTGGTCCAGCCCTTCCTCCATCTGGGCGGTGAACTCGTAGGCCACCACCCGGGGGAAGCGCTCCTTCAGGTAGCGGACCACCTGCCGCCCCAGGGGGGTGGGGAGGAGGGTGCGTCCCTTTCGCTCCACGTAACCCCGCTTCTCCAGGGTCTCCAGGGTGGGGGCGTAGGTGGAGGGGCGGCCGATGCCGAGCTCCTCCAGGGTCTTGACCAAGGTGGCGTCGGTGTAGCGGGGTGGGGGCTCGGTGAAGTGCTGCTCGGGCCTTACCAGTTGCAACCTGGCCTCCGCCCCCTGGGGCACCGCGGGCACGGGGGGGGCCTCCTCTTCCTCCTCTGGCTCCCGCCAATGGGTTTGCCCTGCGGGCAAAGCCTCCCCTTCCCGGCCCCAGGCCTTCAGGTAACCCTCAAACCGGAGCACGGAGCCCGCCGCCCGGAAGGTGAAGCGGGGCTTTCCCCCTTGGCTTTCCAGCAGGACCACCGTCTGCTCGTAGAGGGCGTCCTTCATCTGGCTGGCCAGGAAGCGGCGCCAGATGAGGTCGTAGAGGCGGTACTCCTCCTCGGAGAGGTGCTTTCGCACCTGCTCTGGGGTGCGCCTCGGGTCCGTGGGCCGGATGGCCTCGTGGGCGTCTTGCACACCCTCCCTGCGGTTCCGGTAAGCCCTGGGGGCTTCGGGGAGGTACTCGCTCCCGAAGACCTCGCCGATGACCTCCCGGGCCTGGGCCACGGCCTCGGGGGAGACGCGCACCGAGTCCGTGCGCATGTAGGTGATGAGGCCCACGGTGCCCTCGGGCAGGTCCACACCCTCGTAAAGGCGCTGGGCGATGCGCATGGTGCGGCTGGCGGTGTAGCCCAGGCGGGTGCTGGCGGCCTGTTGCAGGGTGGAGGTGGTGAAGGGGGGCGGGGGGGACTTGCGCCTTTCCTTGACCTCCACCTGGGCCACCCGGTAGGGGAAAAAGCGCACCTTTTCCGCCAGGGCCAGGGCCTGGGCCTCATTTTCCAGGTGAACCTTCCCCTCCTTCTCCCCTTGCCCGGTCCAAAGGCGCTGGCCGTCCACCTCGTGGAGGAGAGCGGGGAAGGTCTTGCCCTGGACCTCAAAGAGCCCCTCGAGGGTCCAGTACTCCTCCCGCTGGAAGGCCTCGATGGCCTCCTCCCGCTCCACCACGAGCCTCAGGGCCACGCTCTGCACCCTGCCGGCGGAAAGGGCCCGCTTGCGGAACTCCAGGGAAAGAAGGGGGGAAAGGTTGTAGCCCACCAGGCGGTCCAGAACGCGCCGGGCCTGCTGGGCGTCCACCAGGTTCTGGTCTATGGGCCTGGGGCGCTCCACCGCCTGCCGCACCACCTTGGGGGTGATCTCGTGGAACTCCACCCTTAGGGGCTCCTTGGGATCGCGGCCCAGAAGCCGGGCCACGTGCCAGCCGATGGCCTCCCCCTCCCGGTCGGGGTCGGTGGCGATGAGGAGGCGCTTGCCCTGAGCGGCCCGCTTGAGCTCCTCCACCACCCTCTTCTTCTCCCGCTTCACCTCGTAGGTGGGGGCGAAATCCCGCGCCACATCCACCCCAAGCTCCCTTTCGGGCAGGTCGGCCACGTGGCCCAGGCTGGCCCGCACCTCGTAGCCGGGCCCCAGCATCTTTTGGATGCTCTTGGCCTTGGCGGGGGACTCCACCACCACCAAGGTGGCCGCCTGCGCCCCTTGCGGCCTGGCCCCAGAGGGCTTTGAGGCGGGGGCCTTGCGAAGTCTTTGGGTCGGCATCGCCCCCTATTTAGGGCCCTCGAGGGGAGCTTGTCAAGGGCAGCAGGGCTTGCCTAGTAAATCGCCTTGTACCCCCCCTGAGGGGGAAGCAGGGTGAGCAGGATGCGCAGGCCGTAGGCAAGGAACTCCATAAAGGCCCGCCACATGGCCGTATGCGGTTTCCGCTCCTGCAAATAACCCCTCCGCAAACGCGTCTTCATCCCCCCAAACACCCCCTCCACCACCCCTCGCCTCCGATACACCTCCCCGTCCCACCTCGCCGCTACCTCCCGCCGCACCTCATCCCGCACCTCTCCCCCTCCCCGCAGCCGGATCAGGGGCCACACCCCAAGCCCTCGCACCACCTCCCACACCTCCCTCCCGTCAAAGCCCGCGTCCCCCAAAAGCACCCCGCCCCCCAGCCCAAACCGCAGGAGCACCCCCGCCCCAAGCCTCGGGTCAGGGGCATACGCCCGCCCCACCCCGCCCCCCCAAGGGGCCAAAAGCTTCTGCCCCCTCCTCCACCGCACCAGGGCCAAAAGCCGGCTGTGCCCCCGCATCCGCCGCTCCTCCTGCCCCCTGCGCCAGCGCAGCACCGTGTCTTTGCTACGGTAGGCCAGCCCCGTGCTGTCCATCAAGAAAAGGGGGGTTCCCCTTCCTCTTGGGGAAGCCGGGCTTCCACTTCCTGTACCAGCCGTTCCAGCAGCGCCTGCAGCACCTCTTCGTTCAGGTGTTTCTGTGCATAGGCGGCCAGGGCCTGGTGGGAGGGGAAGGGGCCCTCTAGGAGGTCCTGGAGATGGGCCTCTGTGGCTCGGTAGGTGAGACCGTAGAAGGCGCGGAAGAGGAGGAGGGCCAGGTACAGGGCATGGGTGTAGCGCCAGGGTCTGCCGCGGTGGCCTTTGGGGGTGGGTGGGGCCACCTCTTGGGCCAGGTACAGGCAGAGCTCCAGGACTTCCTTGGGCCTCGGTTCCCTTCGGACGAAACCGCGCTTGCCCATCTCGGGAAATGCATAACTCAAGAGGGCTTGCAAGGCAAGCCCAGTAGCAAACGAAGGCATTTATGACCCACCCATTCGCAACTGGTCCTACGACACGCGCTTTTCCCTTGGAGAGCTTCCCCCTCTTTCCCCGCGCTTTGTGTACCTAAAGCAGGAGCGCTTCCTCAGGTACTTTAAGCGCTAGGGCCCAGCCCTAAGGGCCCGGGCGGAACCCCGGATAGCTCCTGGGCAAGAGTTTCCGCTCCCAGGCGGCCTTTAAGAGCTCCTCCCGGAAGTCGGGGTAGGCGATGCCGATGAGGGCCATGGCCCTCTCCCTCAGGGAGCGGCCAAAAAGCTCCGCTACCCCCCACTCCGTGACCACGTAGTGCACGTCCGCCCGGGTGGTGACCACCCCCGCCCCCGGTTTCAGGTAGGGAACGATGCGGCTATGCCCCTTGGCGGTGGAGGGAAGGGCGATGATGGGCTTCCCCCCCTCGCTCCTCGCCGCCCCGCGGATGAAGTCCAGCTGGCCCCCGAAGCCGGAGTAGATGCGGGTGCCGATGGAGTCCGCCACCACCTGCCCGGTGAGGTCCACCTCGATGGCGGAGTTGATGGCCACCATCTTGCGGTTCTGGGCCACCACGAAGGGGTCGTTCACGTAGTCCGCGGGGTGGAGCTCAAAGAGGGGGTTGTCGTGGACGAAGCGGTAGAGCCTTTCCGAGCCCAGGACGAAGGTGCCGATGACCTTGCCGGGGTGAAGGGTCTTCCTGGCCCCGGTGATGAGGCCCTTCTCAAAGGCCTCCAGCACCCCGTCGGAGATCATCTCCGTGTGCACCCCCAGGTCCCGCCTGCCCTCGAGGCTGGCCAAGACGGCGTCGGGGATGGCCCCGATGCCCATCTGCAGGGTGGCCCCGTCCTCAATCAGGCCCGCCACGTGCTCCCCGATGCGCCTTTCCACCTCGCCAAACCCCTCCCGCTTGAGCTCGGGCAAGGGCCATTCCATCTCCACGATGGCGGTGAGGCGGGAGACGTGGACGAAGGTGTCCCCTAGGGTTCGCGGCATCCTGGGGTTCACCATGGCGATCACGATAGGGGCGGCCTCGAGGGCCGCCTTGGTGGCGATCACCTCCACCCCCAAGGAGCAGAAGCCGTGCTCATCGGGCGGGGAAACCTGGACGATGGCGGCATCCAGGAGGAGGATGCGGCGCTTGAAGAGCCAGGGCACCTGGTGGAGCATGATGGGCACGTAGTCCGCCCGGCCCTGGTTCACCGCCTCCCGGTCCGTGGGCCCCACGAAGAGGGAGCGGCGCCGGAAGTGCCCCTCCATCTCGGGGGAGGCGAAGGGGTCTTCCCCCATCTGCAGGAGGTGGACGAGCTCCACGCCCTCCAGCTCGTCCTTGCGGGCGGCAAGGGCCTTGAGGAGGGGCGTGGGGGTGGCGGCGTTGCCGGAGACGAAGACCCGCATGCCGGAGCGGATGAGGGAAACGGCATCCTCAGGAGAGGTCAGCTTCTTGCGGTAGCTCATTCCAGGTGGCCTCCTTTCTGGCCCAGGAGGAGGTAGGCCCCTTGCCGGAGCTCGGGAACCCCCAAGGGGTCCTCCTCCACCTTCAGGAGAAAGGGCAAAAGGGTGGCGGTGAGGGCATGGCTGCTGGTCCGGGGCACCAGGGCGGGGACGTTGGGGAGGCAGAAGTGGGTGATGCCCATCTCCTGGTACACCCCCACCCGGCTGGTCTCCGCGATGCCCCCCTGGTCGATGGCGAAGTCCAGGAGGACCGCCCCCGGGCGCATGCGGGCAAGCAGGTCCCGGTTGAGGAGGAGGGGGGCCCTTTCCCCCGGCACCGCCACCGCCCCCACCAGGACATCGGCAAAGGCCACGTACCGCTCCAAGCGGGTCTGGGTGACCAGGGCGGTGACCGCCCCCCCGGCCTCCTTGGAGGCCTCCTCCAGGGCGGAAAGCTCCTTGTCCAAGAGGTAGACCGAGGCCCCCACCCCCAGGAAGGCCCGGGCCGCCGCCCTTCCCAAAACCCCCGCCCCCAGGATGACCACGTCCGCCGGGGGAATCCCAGGCAGCCCCGAGAGCAGCACCCCGGGGCCGAAGGGAGCCTCCAAAAGCCTTCCCGCCACCTGGGGGGCCAGGCGGCCCGCGATCTCGCTCATGGCCTTGAGCACGGGACGCCTCCCCCCAGCCCCGATGAGCTCGTACCCAATGGCCGTCAGGCCCTTCTCCGCCATGGCCTCCACCAACGAGGATTCCGCCACCGCCAGGTGCAGGAAGGCCATGACCGTGGCCCCAGGGCGGAGGAGGGCGATTTCCTCGAGGGTGGGCCGGCCCACCTTCAAGACCACCTCCCCCCGCCCAAAGGCCTCCTCCCGGCTCACCAACCGGGCCCCGGCCCGCTCATAGGCCTCGTCGGGAAAGCCCGCCCGCTCCCCCGCCCCCCGTTCCACATAGACCCGGTGACCCCTATCCACCAGCTCCCGCACCCCTTGGGGGGTAAGGGCCACCCGCCCCTCCCGCACCTCCCCGAAGGGGGGTTGGGTCTTGACCACGCCCTGCTCCTTGGGTAGGCCAAACTCCATACCCGCCTCCTCGCCTTGAGCTTAAGGGGAAAGCCGGGGGCGGATGTCCCTTGCCCTTCTCATGGAATCCCACCCTAGGCTTGTTCTGTGAACGCCTTCGCCGATTGGCTCTTCGTGGTCCTTTGGGGCGCAGGGGTGCTCCTGACCCTGGTGCCCCTCGTCCCCGCCACCCTTCTGATCCTGGCCGCCGCCCTTCTCCACGAGGCCCTGGTGGGCTTCGGGGAACTCTCCTTGGGCCTGTGGCTGGCCCTGGGGGTCCTGGCCCTTTTGGCCATGAGCCTGGACAACCTGGCCACCCTTCTGGGGGCCAGAAGGTACGGGGCGGGGCGGGCGGGGCTTTGGGGGGCCTTTTTGGGAGGGATTCTCGGCCTCTTCCTGGGGGTGGTGGGGGTCCTGGTGCTGCCCTTCCTCCTGGCCTGGCTTTTTGAGTACCTCTCGGGGCGCAAACCCGAGGAGGCCCTCAAGGCGGCCTGGGGCACCCTGGTGGGCCTCATGGGGGGCGTGGTGGCCAAGGTGATCGTCCACGTGGCCATGGGAATCCTGGTGATCCGGGCCGTCTTCTGACGCCATCCCCACCTGGCCTTGCCCGGTTGGGGGCCCCGGCCCTCCCCCCCCCAGGCCAAGGTATGCTTTTCCCCATGGACCTGGTCTTCGTCACCCGGGAGGGATGCGGCCTGTGCGAGAAGGCGGAAAGGGCCCTTTGGACCTTGGGGATACCCTATGTGCGCCGGGAGGTGGACCAAGACCCCGAGCTCTTCCGCCTCTACACCTTGCGGGTGCCCGTGCTCCTGCTGGGGGATAGGGTGCTTTTGGAGGGCCTTTTTGACGAGCGGTCCCTCCTGGAACTGGCGCAAAGGCTCCCAAGAGGGGGTGAGGCATGAACCCCACCATGATCCAGATCGGCCCCTTGCGCATCCAGTGGTACGGCTTCCTCCTCACCTTGGCCATCTTCATCGGCTTTGAGTTGGCCAAGCGCAGGCTTAGGGCCTGGGGGTTGGATGCGGAGAAGTTTGAGACGGTGGCCTTCTGGGCGGTGGTTTTCGGGGTGGTGGGGGCCAGGCTGGGCTACGTCCTCACCTCCCCCGGCTACTTCCTGCAGAACCCGGTGGAGGTCTTGTACATCTGGCACGGGGGGCTTTCCTTCCACGGGGCCATCCTGGGCGGGGTACTGGTCTTCCTCTACTACCACCGCCGGAGGGGCTACCCCTTGTGGCCCTACCTGGACGCCGCCACCCCTGGGGTGGCCCTGGGCATCATCGCCGGGCGCATCGGCAACCTCATGAACGGCTCCGACACCGTAGGCCGCCTCACCTCCTTGCCCATCGGTTTCACCTGGCCGGAGTGGGCCAAGGGCTTCCCCGGAATCTGCCCAGGCATCGACGACATCTCCCAGGTTTACCGGTGCCAGGAGCTCCTGCGGGGCCCCGTGCACCTCACCCAGATCTACGGGGCCCTGGTGGGCCTCATCCTCCTCCCCCTGGCCTACCGCTGGCTGAGGAAGCGGCCCTTTTACGGCTACGCCTTCTGGAACTTCCTCCTTTGGTACAGCATCCTGCGCTCGGTTTTGGAGGAGCCCTTCCGCCTCAACCCCCTTTGGCTTCCCGTGTACCGGAACGACGAGCTGGGCATCGGCCTCTTCACCGCCACCCAGGTGGTGAGCCTGCCCCTCGTCCTCCTTTCCTGGTATATGCTCCGGCGACTGGGAAGGGGCTCTGGGTAAGATAACCCCATGGAGCTTCCCCCCCGCAAGGACTCCCTCAAATGGGGCACCTACCCTGAGGACGTCCTGCCCCTTTGGGTGGCGGACATGGACTTTCCCATCGCCGAGCCCATCCGCAGGGCCCTACGGGAAAGGGCCGAGGGGTTTTTGGGCTACCCACCCCGGGAGGGGGACCAGGAGCTCAGGGCCCTCATCCTGGAAAAGGTGGGCCTGGAAGGCGAGCTGGCCTTCATGCCCGGGGTGGTGGTGGGGCTCTACGGGGCGGTGGCCGCCTTCACCGCCCCCGGCCAGGGGGTCCTGACCCAGGTCCCCGTATACCCTCCGTTCTTATCCGCCATACGCCAGCAGAAACGCACGGTTTTGGCCAATCCTTTGAGGGAAACGGAGGAGGGGTACCAGCTGGACCTCGAGGGCCTGGAGCGCCTGGCCTACGCCAGCCGCCTCCTCCTCTTCTGCCACCCGCAAAACCCCACGGGAAGGGTCTATGGGGAGGAGGAGCTTTCCGCCTTGGCCGCCATCGCCCGCAAGCACGACCTCATCGTGGTTTCCGATGAGCTCCACGCCCCTTTGACCTACGGGAAAACCCACGTGCCCCTGGCCCGCTTCCTCCCGGAGCGCACCCTTACCCTCTTGGGACCGGGAAAGGCCTACAACCTGGCCGGACTGCCCATCGGGGCGGCGGTGGGGCCCAAGCCCCTGGTGGAGGCCCTGAAGCGCCACCTCCCCCACACCTTCCCCAACGTCCTGGCCATGGCCGCCTGGAAGGCCGCCCTCCTGGAGGCCGATTCCTGGCTCCAGGAGGTCCTCGGACGGCTCAAGGCCAACCGCGACCGGGTGGCGGCCTGGGCCAAGGAGGTGGGCCTCGGCCACCATCCCCCGGAGGGCACCTACCTGGCCTGGCTCAAAACCCCTATTCCCCAGGCGGCCTCCTTCTTCCTCAAGGAGGCCCGGGTGGCCCTGAACCCCGGGGAAAACTTCGGGGAGGGGTACGATCGCTACGTGCGCCTCAACTTCGCCACCTACCCGGAGGTGCTGGAAGAGGCCCTAAAGCGCCTGGCGGAGGCCCTTAAAAAGGGGTGAACCCCCGGGGCGCTTCCCGGGGGCAAGGGGGCTTGGGCTTACTGGACCACCTCAATGGGGATCCGCTTGGCCCGGGCCTCGGCCACCTTGGGCAGGGTGAGGCGCAGGATCCCGTGGCGGAACTCCGCCTTGGCCTGGGAGGCATCCACCTCCACGGGAAGGGTGAAGGTGCGCACGAAGGAGCCATGGGAGAGCTCCTGGAGGTAGTAACGGCGCACCTTGGCCTCCTCGGCGGGCTTCACCTGGCCCCGCACCGTGAGCTTGCTGCCCTCGAGGCTCACCTCGAGGTCCTCCGGGGAGAGGCCCGGCACCGCCATCTCCAGGACCAAGGCCTCGTCGGTCTCGTAGAGGTCGGCAGGGGCCACAAAGGTAGCCACGGGCCGGGCAAAGTCGCCTAGAACCTCCTCAAAGAGCCGGTTGGCCTCCTCCAGGAGGGACAAAGGACCCCAGGTGCGGAAGGGGGTAACCTCCACGGGGCGCGCATCCCTACGAACCAGGGCCATACCTATCACCTCCCGCCTCACTTATATCACTTGCGCCTTGCTTTGTCAAGTATCCTTATCTCTCAACGCCTACCCATGCGCCCCCTATAATCAGGGGCATGGAGGTCCCTCCCGAAGCCGTCCTGGTGGATACCCGCCCCCGGGCCGCCTACGAGGCCGGCCACCTGCCCGGCGCCCGGCACCTGGACCTCTCCGCCCCCAGGCTGCGCCTGCGGGAAGAGGGGGAGCTTCAAGCCCTGGAAGCCGGCCTCACCGAGCTTTTCCAGGAACTGGGGCTCAAAAGCCCCGTGATCCTCTACGACGAGGGCCTAACCAGCCGCCTTTGCCGCACCGCCTTCTTCCTGGGGCTTGGGGGGCTGGAGGTGGCCCTTTGGACCGAGGGCTGGGAGGCCCAGGCCACCGAGCGGGAGGAGCCCAAGCCCCAGCGCTCGGACACCATCGCCCGCCTCCGCCGGGACTGGCTCCTTACCGCGGACGAGGCGGCCAGGCACCCCCTCCTTCTGGACGTGCGTAGCCCCGAGGAGCACCAGGGCAAGGTCCACCCCCCCTGCTGTCCCAAGGGGGGTCGCATCCCGGGAAGCCGAAACGCCCCCCTGGAGCTTTTTCTGGAGCCGGACAAGGTGCTCAAGCGGCTCGGCCTGGAACCGGGGCAGGAAGTGGGGGTCTACTGCCACTCCGGGGCCCGGAGCGCCGTGGCCTTCTTCGTGCTGCGGAGCCTGGGGGTAAAGGCCAGGAACTACCTGGGCTCCATGCACGAGTGGCTCCAGGAGGGGCTTCCCACCGAGCCATGAGGGTCCACCGCCTGAGCGTGGGCCCCCTCCAGGAAAACACCTACCTGGTGGAGGGGACGGAGGGGACGGTGCTCATAGACCCCGGGGACGAAGCGGAAAGGATCCTGGCCCTCCTGGAGTCCACGGGGTTAAGGCCCGAGGCCATCCTGCTCACCCACGCCCACTTTGACCACGTGGGGGCGGTGGCCCCCTTGGTGGAGGCCCTATCCCTGCCGGTCTTCCTCCACCCCTTGGACCTCCCCCTTTACCGGCACGCGGCGGAGGTGGCCCGCATGTGGGGCCTGGCCATCCCCAACCCCCCCCTGCCGGTGGAGCCCTTGGAGGAGGGGCAGGTCCTTTTCGGCTTCACCGTCTGGCATCTGCCCGGCCATAGCCCTGGCCATGTGGCCTTCCTTCACCCCGGCGGGGCCCTAGACCCCCTTCGGGTTTTTTCCGGGGACCTCCTCTTCCGGGGGAGCATCGGCCGCCACGACCTGCCGGGGGCAAGCCGGGAGGACCTCTTCCAATCCCTCAGGCGCCTCCTCACCCTGCCTCCCAGGACGGAGGTCTACCCGGGGCACGGGCCCAGCACCTCCCTGGCCCTGGAGGCCAAGACCAACCCCTTCCTCCTGGGGTTAGAATGGGAGACGTGAACGGGGCGGACGCTCCCCACAGGGGACAGCTCGAGGCGCTCAAGGCTCTTTACCACCTGCAGGAAAAGGACCTGGAGATAGACCGGTTGCAAAAGGAGGCGGAGGCCCTCCCCCAGGATCTGGTTTCGGTGAAGATCCAGGTGGAGGCCCTGGAGAGCCGGCTTGCCGACCTCCTGGAGCGCCAGGCGGAGCTTCGCAAGGAGTACAACCGCCACAGCCTGGACATCGAGGACCTCACCGCCAAGGAGAAGCAGGCGGAGGCTGAGCAACGCCAGGCGCAAAGCGCCCGCGAGCAGACCCAGTACGAGAACCGCATCCAACAGATCAAGGACCGGATCAAAGAACTCCTGGAGCTCTCCACCCCCATCATGGAGGCCATGGAGAACTTGGAGGGCGAGATCCAGGAGGTGGAAGCCCAGCTCGCCGCCTTAAGGCCCCGCCTGGAAGAGCTCCTGGAGGCCAACCGGGTCAGGGTGGAGGCCCTCAAGGCGGAGATCGCCGTCAGGCTCGAGGAACGCTCCCTCATGGCCCAGACCATCCCCGCCCCCATCCTTAAGGAGTATGAGGCGGTGCGCCGGGCCCGAAGGGGCACCGGCATCGCCCGCATGCACCGCCAGGGCCAGGTCTTCCGCTGCGAGGGGTGCAACGTGGTGCTGCCCACCCACGTGGCCCAGAAGGTGGTGCAGGGGCAGCTGGTGCGCTGCCCCTCCTGCGGCCGGCTTCTTTGGAAGGGGGAAGACTAGGGCGGCCTAGGCCCCAAGGGGGGCCCGGGAAAAGCCTTGGTCTCCCATTGCGGCAACCTCAGGCCAGGCGGGCCTCGAGGGTGATCTCCCCCACCCCCGCCAAGGCCCGGGAAACCGGGCACCCCTCCTTGGCCGCCTGGGCGATTTCCTTGAACTTCTCCGGGGTTATCCCCGGCACCTCCGCCTCGGCGATCAGGTCAATCCGGGTAAGGGTGGCCTTCCCCTCCACCATCTCCAGGTGCACCCGGGCCTCCGTGGCGATTCTCTTTGGGGGAAAGCCCGCCCGCTCCAAGGAGGCGGCCAGGGCCATGGAAAAGCACCCCGCATGGGCAGCGGCGATGAGCTCCTCGGGGTTGGTCCCCGGCCCCTCCTCAAAGCGGGAGGGGTAGGAATAAGGACCCTCAAAGGCCTGGCTTTGCAGCTTCATCCAACCCTGACCGTTACGCAAACCGCCTTCCCATATGGCATTGGCCTTTCTTACCGGCATGGCTTTACCTCCAAGGTCAGGATACCTGGAACCTTGGGAAGCTCCGGTGAGGCAAGGCACGTTTGACGCGGGGAAACGGGTGGCGCACACTGGAGGCGTGCTCTTCCTCTTCGTGGACGGCCTGGGCCTGGGAGAGGCCTTGGAGGATCTCTTCCCCCTTCTTTTGGAGCTTTCCCCCAGGGCCCTGGACGCCACCTTGGGGGTGGAGGGCCTGCCCCAGTCGGGCACGGGCCAGACCACCCTCCTCACCGGGGTCAACGCCGCCAGGTTCCTGGGCCACCACCAAGGGCCTTTCCCTGGCCCCCGGCTCAAGCCCCTGCTCCAGCAAAGCCTCTACGCCTGGGCCAGGGCAACAGGCCTACGCGTCCTCCACGCCAACGCCTACCGCCCGGAATACCTGGAGCGGGCCACCCGGGGAAGAAGGCTGCTCCTCTCCGCCTTTGCCCAGGCCGCCCTTTTGGCGGACCTGCCCCTCCTGCCCCTGGGCCATCCCCAGGCCCTCAGCCCCGGGTTCTGGGAGGACCCCTACGGCGCAGGCGCCCAGGCGGCGGCCCTGGCCCGGGGCTTTGACCTGGTGGTCCTGGAGTACTGGGCCCTGGACCTCTATGCCCACCGCTTCCCGGAAGCCTTGCCCGAGCGCTTTCGCGAGCTCTCCCTATTCGTGAAGGGCTTCCTGGAAGCAGGCGGCACCCTCCTCCTCACCTCCGACCACGGCAACGCCGAGGAGCCCTGGCACCCCAAGCACACCCGAAACCCCGTGCCCCTGGTTTACACCGGGGAAAGCCCCTCCTGGCCGGAGGACCTGACGGGGGTACTCCCCTGGTTGCAAGTGATTATCGCTTCTAAAGTTGGAAAATCCGACCGGAATACTTGACTTTCATCCCCCCTTGGGGTAAAGTCCCCAGGCGGAGGGCGCCCTCGCCCCAGGAAACCCCTGGGGAGGCAGGAAGGAGGCAAGATGCAGCGAAGAAGGTTCCTTACCCTGATGGGCCTTGCGGCTTTAGGACTGGCTTCTGCCCAGCAACCGACCCTGACCCTCTACTCCGGGCGGGGGCAAAGCCTGGTGGAACCCTTGGTGAAGCAGTTCCAGGAGGAGACCGGCATCCGGGTCCAGGTGCGCTACGGCACCGACGCCCAGATCCTGGCGGCCCTGCAGGAGGAAGGAGGGCGCTCCCCAGCCGACATCTTCTGGGCCAACACCGCGGGCGCCTTGGGCCAGGCGGCCAGCAAGGGGCTCCTAAGGCCTTTGGGGGACACCCTGCTTAGGCAACCCCAGGCCTTCGTGCCCGCCTCCAAGGCCTGGGTGCCGGTGACGGTGCGCCTTAGGGTGCTGGCCTATAACCCGCAAAGGCTGAAACCGGAAGAGCTCCCGGCAAGCCTCCTGGACCTGCCCCGCTTCGCCCAGGAAAAGGGCCTGGCGGGCCGGGTGGGCTGGACCCCCACCTACTCCAGCTTCCAGGACATGGTGGCGGGGATGATCGCCCTCCACGGGGAAACCAAGACCCGGGAGTGGCTTTCCGCCATGAAGGCTCTTAACCCCAAGGGCTACGCCTCCAACCCGGCCATGCTGGACGCCATCCGCGCTGGGGAGATCGACCTTGGCTCCACCAACCACTACTACGTGGTGCGCTTCCGCCGGGCCGGGTACAACCTGGGCCTCCACTACTTCAAGGACGGGGATGCGGGCAACCTGGCCTTGGTCACGGGAGCGGGCATCCTCAAGACCTCCAAGAACCTAGTGGCCGCCAACCGCTTCCTCACCTACCTGCTTTCCCCCAAGGGGCAGCAGTACTTCGCGGGGACCGTGGGGGAATACCCCCTGGTGAAGGGGGTGGTGGCCGACGCCCACCTCCTCTCTCTGGAAGAGGCGCTGAGGAAAAGCCCCAAGCTGGACTTTGAAAAACTGCCCCTGGACCAGGCCCTAAAGCTCCTCCGGGAGCTGGGCATCCTCTAGGACCGCCCCTTTGGGGCAGGGGTAGGAGGCAGATCCGAAGATGACCAGGGCAAGAAGGCTCCCCCAACTCCCCGGGCTCCTGCCCTTCCTGGTGCCCGCCCTCCTCACGGGGGGCGGGGTGGCCCTCCCCCTCCTCTACCTGGTTCTGAGGGCCCTCGAGGGCGATCCGGAAACCCTAAAGGCCATCCTCCTCCGCCCCAAGAACCTGGAGCTGGTGAGGAACACCCTCTCCCTCCTCCTCGGGGTTCTTCTGACCACCACCCTCCTCGCCCTGCCCCTGGCCTTCCTCACCACCCGCACCGACCTAAAGGGAAAGCGCCTCTTCTCCGTCCTCCTCACCCTGCCCCTGGCCATCCCCGGGTACGTGGGGGCCTATGTGCTCCTCTCCGCCACGGGGCCCGGGGGGATCCTGCCCCTGCCGCGCCTCGAGGGGTACTGGGGGGCCCTTTGGGTCCTTTCCCTCATCACCTACCCGTACCTCTTCCTGGGCCTGCGGGCCGCCTTCTTGGGGCTGGATCCCAGCCAGGAGGAGGCCGCCCGGACCCTGGGCCTGGGGCCCCTGAGGGCCTTTTTCCAGGTGGTCTTCCCCCAGCTCCTCCCCGCCCTCCTGGCGGGGTACCTGGTGGTGGGCCTCCACGTTCTGGGGGATTTCGGAACCGTGAGCCTGCTGCGCTATGAGACCTTTTCCTACGCCATCTACCTGCAATATAGCGCCGCCTTTGACCGGGTCTACGCCGCCTGGCTGGCCCTCTTCCTCCTCCTCTTCACCGGGGGGCTTCTCCTCCTGGAAGGGTTCCTCCTCCGCCGGCTCAGCCTGGCCCGCACGGGCAAGGGAAGCGGGAAAAAAGCCAGACCCCTAAGCCTGGGGAGGTTTGCCCCTTGGGCTTACCTTCTTCTCCTGCTGCCTGTCTTTCTGGCCCTGGTTCTACCCCTCTATGCCCTCTTCCACCTGGCCAGCCGCTTTCCCCGGGAACACCTGGAAGGCCTTTGGGAGGCCCTGGCCCACTCGGCCATGGCCGCCGTGCCCGCTTCCCTTCTGGCCGTGGGCATGGCCCTGCCCATCGCCTACCTGGCGGTGCGCCACCCCTCCCCCGCCTCCCGCTTCCTGGAGAGGCTGGCCTACATGGGCTACACGGTCCCCCCTCTGGCCTTCGCCCTGGCCTGGATCTTCTTCAGCCTGAAAAGCCTTCCCCTCCTCTACGGCACCCTGCCCCTCCTCATCCTGGTTTTGGCCTTCCACTTCCTGGCCGAGGGCATGGGGCCGGTGCGGGGGGCGCTTTACCAGGTGCCAAGGCGCCTCGAGGAGGCGGCCAGGACCCTGGGGGACACCCCCACCCGGGCCTTCTTCCGCGTCACCTTTCCCCTCCTCTGGCGGGGCGCCGCGGCCGGGGGGGCCTTGGCCTTCATCGGGGCGGTGAAGGAGCTCCCCATCACCCTCCTCCTCGCCCCCATGGGCTACAGCACCCTTTCCACCCGGGTTTTCAGTTACACTCAGGAAGCCATGTTCGCCGAGGCCGCCCCCTTCGCCCTGGCCATTGCCCTCCTCTCGGCGGCCTTCGTGGGGGTGTTGCTTTGGAGCGAGCGCCGCTTCTGACCCTGGAAGGCATTGTCAAGCGCTTCGGCGAGCACGAGGTGCTCAAGGGGATTGACCTCGAGGTCTACCCCGGGGAGATCCTGGCCCTGCTGGGACCCTCCGGCTGCGGCAAGACCACCCTCCTCCGGGTGGTGGCCGGGCTGGAAAGCCCGGAGGCGGGGCGGGTCCTCCTGGAGGGCAAGGACATCACCCTTCTGCCCCCGGAAAAGCGGGGCATCGGCTTTGTGTTCCAGGACTACGCCCTCTTCCCCCACCTCACCGCCCTGGGCAACGTGGCCTTCGGCCTCAAGGGGAAAGACCGCTACGAGAAGGCCCGCAAGGCCCTGGAGCGGGTGGGCATGACCCTTTTCCAGGACCGCAAGCCGGGGGAGCTTTCCGGAGGGCAGCAGCAGCGCATCGCCCTGGCCCGGGCCCTGGCCCCGGGACCCAAGCTGGTCCTCTTGGACGAGCCCTTTTCCAGCCTGGACGCGAGCCTTAAGGCCAGCACCCGGGAGGAGGTGCGCAAGATCCTCAAGGAAACCGGCACCACCGCCCTCCTGGTCACCCACGACCAGGAGGAGGCCCTCTCCTTCGCCGACCGCTTAGGGGTGATGCGGGGGGGGAGGCTGGAGCAGGTGGGCACCCCGGAGGAGGTCTACCTCAGGCCCAAGACCCCCTTCGTGGCCCAGTTTTTAGGGCGCACCAACCTGCTTTCGGGGGAAGGGTTTGGGCGGTATGCGGAGACCTGCCTGGGCCCCGTGCCCCTGGCCGAGCCCGCCCACGGGCCCCTGCTCCTCTCCTTGCGCCCCGAGGCCCTAAGGCTTCTTCCCCCGGAGGCCCCGGAGGGCGTCCTGGGAGAGGTGTTGGCCCGGGAGTTCAAGGGGCACGACCTCACCTACCGGGTGCGCCTCCTTTCCCCGGAAAAGGAGATCCTGGTGCAGGAGGGGCCGGAAAGCCCCTTCCGCGTGGGGGACCGGGTACGGCTCAAGGTGGTGGGGAAAGGGGTGGCCCTGGAGGGCCACCCCGCCAAGGCCCCGGTGGGGGCGGATTAAGCTGGGCGCGTGCGCCGCATCCTGATCCTCACCGAGTACGACGGAACCCATTTCGCGGGGCTTCAGCGCCAGCGCCCAGGCTTGCGCACCGTGCAGGGGGAGCTGGAAAGGGCTTTGCCGGAGATCGGGGCCCTCCCCAAGGCGGTGGCCGCCGGGCGCACGGACGCCGGGGTCCACGCCCTGGCCATGCCCTTCCACTTTGACCTCCCGGGAAAAATCCCCACGGAAAAGATCCCTGAGGCCTTAAACCGCCTTCTCCCCGAGGACCTCAAGGTGCTCTCCGCAAGGGAGGTGGCCCAGGACTTCCACGCCCGCAAGGACGCCCTCTGGCGGGCCTACCGCTACCGCCTCCTCCTCCGCCCCCACCCCTCCCCCCTCCTGCGGCACCGGGCCCTTTGGGTCCGCCGCCCCTTGGACCTGGCCGCCCTGCGGGCGGCCTTGGCCCACCTCCCAGGCCGGCACAACTTCCTGGGGTTCGCCGCAGGGGAGGTGCGGGAGGGGGTGCGGGAGCTCTACGAGGCCCGGCTGGAGGAGGTGGAGGGGGAGCTCGGCCCTGAGCTCCACCTCCTCTTCCGGGGGCAGAGCTTCCTCCGGGGCCAGGTGCGGGGGATGGTGGGCACCCTTTTGGAGGTGGGCCTGGGGAAACGCCCCCCGGAAAGCCTGAGGCGCATCCTGGAAACCGCCGACCGCCGCCTGGCGGGCCCCAGCGCCCCGCCCCAGGGGCTTTACTTCCTCGAGGCGCGCTACCCGGAGGACAAGCTCCTCCCAAAAACCTGAGGACCGGGGATCCCCCGGTCCCCAGCGCCCAGAGGCCTAGAGCCTGCTCCTCGGGTCCAAGGCGTCCCGCAAACCGTCCCCCAGGTAGTTGAAGGCCAGCACGGTGATGAAGATCATGAAGCCCGGGGGCAAGGCCAACCAGGGTGCGGTGAAGATGTACTCCTGGGCATTGGTGAGCATGTTGCCCCAGGTGGCCACCGGGGGCTGGATGCCGAAGCCCAGGAAGGAAAGGGCCGCCTCCACCAGGATGGCCCCGCCGATCTGCAGGGTGGCCTGCACGATGAGGGGGGCTATGGTGTTGGGCACCAGGTGCCGGAACATGATCCGGGCATCGCTGGCCCCCAGGGCCTGGGCGGCGGTGGCGTAGTCCTGCTCCCTCAAGGAAAGGATGTTCCCCCGCACCAGCCTTGCGGTGCCCAGCCAGCCGAAGAGGACCAGGATGGCGATGATGATGAACACGCTGGCGGCATCGCCAAAAACCCCTTGCGCCCACTGCCCTACCTTCACCCCAGGATCCCGCAGGAGGGCGGAGAGCACCAAGAGGAGGGGCAGGGTGGGGATGGTCAGCATGAAGTCGATGAGGCGGCTAATGGCCACGTCCAGGTCCAGGCGGATCTGCCCCCTAAGGCCGTACCAGGCAGCCCAAAGCACCAGGACCACGGTTAGGCCAAAGCCCAGGTAGCTCCCCACGCTTCCAGCCCGCAACCCATCCTCAGCCAAGGCCCAGGCGATGGAAAGGGCCAGGTACAAGACCCCGTAGTAGAGGAACCAGGAGAAGACCCGCCACAGGGCAAAGCTCCAAGGGTAAAACCCCTCCTTCTCCCGGCGCAGAGGGCCCAGGTAAAACCGCAGGGGGCGACCGGAGAAGTAGCCCGCCAGGGTACCCATGATGGTCCCCAGGATCACGCTGGAAAGGGCCACGGCAAAACCCACCAAAAGGGAGATGCGGGAACCGTAAATGATGCGGGAAAGCACATCCCGCCCGAGGTCATCGGTGCCCAAAGGGTGCTCCCGGGAGGGAGGGTTGAAGTAGTACTGGCCCACGTCCTCCCCTGTGGGCTGGGCGGTGGGATCGTAAGGGGCAATCCAGGGGGCAAAGATGGCCATGAGGACCAGGAGGATGATGACCACCAACCCGGCCATGGCCATCTTGTGCCGCCGCAAACGGCGCCAAAAGAGGCTTGCGAACGTGCGGGGTTTAGCCTTCACAGCTTGCGTTGCCATGGCGCACCTCTAGCTGTAGCGAATGCGGGGGTCCACCACCGCGTAGGCCAAGTCCGCCAACAGGTTGAAAAGGGCCGTCATCAGGGCCAAAAAGGCCAAAGCGGCCATGGCCACGTTGTAGTCCTTCTCCACCAGGGCGTCAAAAATGGCCCGCCCCATGCCGGGGTAGCTGAAGATGGTCTCGGTGATGGTGGCTCCCCCCAGCACCCCTGGGATGGCCAGACCCACCAGGGTCACGATGGGGATAAGGGCGTTCCTGAGGGCGTGCTTGTAGAGCACCACCCGCTCGGCCAAGCCCTTGGCCCGGGCGGTGCGGATGTAATCCTGGGAAAGCACCTCCAACAAGGAAGCCCGCATGAACCGGGTCCACTCCGCCATCTGCAAGGAGGAAAGAGCGATGACCGGAAGGATGAGGTGCCAGGCCCACTGCCCCAGGAAGTAGCCGAAGCTCACGGCCCCTGACCGCACATCCTCCCAAAGCACCCCCGGCACCCCTCCCGTGGGGAAGCGGGGGAACCCGGGGATATGGTCGGGCAACCAAATGGCAAAAAGGTAAAGCAGCAGGATGCCCAGGAAAAAGACCGGCATGGAAAACCCCACGAAGGACAAAAAGGTGATGACGTAATCCGCCAGGGAGTACTGGCGCACGGCGGAGAAGACGCCCACGGGGATGGCCACCAAGAGGGCCAGGGTGAGGGCCAAGCCCGAGAGAATCAGGGTCTTGGGCAGGCGCTGGACGAAGATGTACTCCGCCGCCGGGATGCCGTAGGTGCGGCTGTAGCCCAAATCCCCCTGCACCGCTCGGGAAAGCCACTTGAAGTAGCGGATATGCAGGGGCTGGTCCAGGCCGTAGGCCCGCTTCAAGGCCTCAAACTGCTCGGCGGTCATGCGGGGGTTTTGCCGCTTCAGTTCCTCCAAGGGATCCCCGGGCTGCAAGGCCAGCAGGGCGTAGATCACCACGCTGGCGGCAAGGAGCAAGGGGACCATCTGCAAAAGCCGTCGCACCGTGTAGGCAAACACCTTTGTACCTCCCGTTTTTGAGCCTCAAAAAGCCCGCTGGGCTTTAAGCCCAGCGGGCCCCACTATACCACGGCTATTTGATGGAAAGAGCGTACTTCGCCTGGTCCCACTTCTTCACGGCCCCGCGGCTCTCCCAGCCGATCTCCCAGGCGTTCCAGCCGGGGTAGCCGTTGCCGCCCGCGTAGGCGCTGGCCACGTAGTTGACCAGGCCCTTGCGCACCACGTAGGGGTTGGCGCGGAAGTAGAGGGGCAGGGCGGGAAGCTCCTCCGCCCAGATCTCCTGGGCCCTCCAGAAGAGCTGCTTCCGCTTGGCCTCGTCAAACTCCAAGACCCCTTGGCTGGTCAGGCGGTCAAACTCGTCGTTCCGCCAGCCGCCGATGTTCTGGCCCTGGTAGTTGTTCTCCTTGGTGGGCACCAGGATCGCCCCGGTGTTCAGGTTCTTGTACTGGAAGAGGTCGCCGCCCTCCGCCAGGCTGGACACCCAGGCGAACTCAAACATCCCGGTCCACTTGCACTCGCTGGCCCGCTGGATGTAGTCGTCGGAGAAGACCACGGCCGAGGGGGCGTTGTTGATCTTGACGGCGATGCCGATCTTCTTGAGGTCCTCGGCGAAGAACTGCTGGGTGCGCTCGCGGATGGCGTTGCCCGCGGTGGTCACGAACTCGATCTCAAACCGAACGGTACGCCCGCCCACGGTGCGCTGGAGGATGCCGTCAGGCCCCTTCTTCCAGCCCATCTGCGCCAGGAGGGCCTCCGCCTTCTTCAGGTCAAACTCGTACTTCTTGACGTTGGGGTTGAAGAGGGGGTTGACGGGGGCGATCCAGGTGTGGGCCACGGGCTGGAGGCCATCAAAGAAGGCCTTCACCAAGCCCTCGCGGTTCAGGGCGTGGAGGATGGCCTGGCGGGTGCGGACGTCGTCCAAGCCCAGGTCCTTAACCTGCTGGCAGTTGCTGAACTTGTTGATGTCGATGTGCTCCCAGATGGCCCCGGGCACGAACCAGATGTCAAAGCGGCCAGGGGCGCGGGAGGTGAGCTGCTTGGAGCGGCCCTGGTCAAAGGTGAGGGCCACGCTGGAGGTGGCGTCGATGGAGCCGCCGATCACCGCCACCAGGAGGGAGTTGGTGTTCTGGATGAAGCGGTAGACCACCTTCTGCACGTACTTGCTCTCCCCACCCTCGGGCTTGATGGGGAAGTTGGGGTTCCGCTCCATCTCGATGGAGTTCCCCGGCACCCAGCGCTTCAGCTTGAAGGGGCCGGAGTAAACCATGGCCCCCCGGTTCAGGGCCTGGGGGGTGGCGAACTTGAGGAAGAAGTTGCGGTAGAGCTCGTTGAGCTTCTCCGCGTCCTTATCGGGGTCCAGGTTGCGGGCCGCGGCCTTCACCTTTTCCCACTCGGCCCCCATGATGTGCTTGGGGGCGTAGCCGATGGGCGAGCCGTAGGTGTCGTAGTAGTAGGCGGGCTCAAAGATAACGGTGAAGTTGCGGGCGTCCTTCACCTTGAGCGCCACCCGCTCCCAGTAGTCCGGGTTCAGGGTGGGCATGCCCTTGGCCTTGCCCACCTCGTAGTAGAAGGCCACATCCTCGGTAGTGATCGGCTTGCCATCGGACCACTTGGCATCCTGGCGGATGGTGAGGTCCATCTCCAGCCGCTTCTTGCCCCCACCGATGTCCGTTACCCGCAGGCGCTTGTTCTGCAGGGTGGGCACCTCGGTGGCCAGAACGGGGAAGTTCTGGCTATCCGCGTTAAAGCCGATAAAGGGCGCAAAGAGATAGCCTTCGATCTCGCTCTTGATGGCCTGGTTGGAGATGATGCTGAGGAAGTCCCCCGCCAGCACCCTAGGCTCCTGGGAAGCCCCGATGACCAGGCTGTTGTCCTGAGGCCCTGCCAGGGCCAGGCCCAGGGCGGTTAAACCGAGTACAGCCAGCTTGCCTACTTTTCTCATACGGCCTCCTTTCTCCGTGGTGGCACCATCCTTAGTGGCCGAGGCTATTATACGGCGCTTCCCATGAAGGTCAATGGGAAGAAGGTTAAAGGGGCCCAAGACCAGGGCCCCTAAAAGCGCTCCCAATGGAAATCAGTGGCCGCAGGTGCGGGCTTCGCCTTCCTGGTCCTTGGTGCGGAAGGAGTGGCCGCAGCCGCAGGTGCTGGCGGCGTTGGGGTTGTGCACGGTGAAGCCCCCGCCCATGAGGCTCTCCACCCAGTCGATCTCCGAGCCCACCAGGTAGGGCAGGGACATGGGGTCCACCACCAGGCGCACCCCGTGCATCTCCACGAGGGTATCCCCCTCGAGCTCCCTCTCGTCCACGGCCATGCCGTACTGGAAGCCCGAGCACCCGCCGGACTTGATGTAGACCCGGATGGCCGCATGCTCCTTGCCATAACGGGCCAGGATCTCCTTGGCCTTCTCCGCCGCCAGGGAAGTGATGCGGATTACGGCTTCCTGGGTTTCCACCATCTCCCAAACCTCCCTACCCCCTACCCTAGCACGTCAGGGGTAAGGAAAGGTGAGTTGGATCGCAAGGGTAGGATAAGGGGGTGGATCTCGCCCGTGTCCAGGAAGTCCTCGAGGCGGAGAGGCTAGACGCCTGGCTCCTCCTCTCCTTCGGCCGGAGCAACCCCTTGGCCCTTGAAGTCCTCGCCCTCACCCCCCTTCACCTCACCCGGCGCTTCGCCTACCTGATCCCGCGGGAAGGGGAGCCCACCCTCCTCTGCCACGCCATAGAGGAAAGCCTCTTCCCTCCCCTGCCAGGGAAAAGGCACACCTACCACACCTGGCGGGGGTACCTGGAAGCCCTCGCGGGGCTTGTGGAGGGGAAAAGGCGCCTCGCCCTGGAGTACGTGCCCGGGGGGCTCATCCCCTACCTTTCCCGGGTGGATGGGGGCAGCCTGGACCTCCTCAGGGGGATGGGCCTCGAGCTGGTCTCCTCCTGGCCCCTGCTCCTCCTCTTCCAAACCTGGGGGGAGGAAAAGGTCCAAAGCCACCGCCGGGCGGTGGAGGGCTTGGTGGCCGCCAGGGACCGGGCGCTGGCCTTCTTGCGCCAGAACCCGCGGCCCACGGAACGGGCGGTGCAGGCCGTCTTGGTCCAGGCCCTGGAGGAACGGGGCCTGGTCTTTGACCACCCTCCCATGGTGGCCTTCGGCCAAAACGCCGCCAACCCCCACCACGCCCCCACGGACAAGGCCCTCGAGGAGGGGGAGGTGGTGCTTTTAGACCTTTGGGCCAAGGAGAGGGGCGGGGTCTATGCCGACATCACCTGGATGGCGGGCCTAAGGCCCCCAGAGGCCGCCCACTGGGCCTTCCAGGCGGTGGCCCGGGCCCGGGACGCGGCCATCCGCTTCGTGGCCGAGGCCTACCGGAAGGGGCGCTACCCTAAGGGCTTTGAGGTGGACCGGGTGGCCAGGGGCCTTTTGGAAGGGGAGGGCTACGGCCCCCACATCCGCCACCGCACGGGGCACAACCTGGGAGAGGAGGTCCACGGCTCCGGCCCCCACCTGGACGACCTGGAAACCCACGACTTCCGCCCCCTGGTGCCGGGGCTGGCCTTCACCGTGGAACCCGGGGTCTACCTGCCCGATTTCGGGGTGCGCACCGAGGTGAACGTCTATTTGCACCCCCAAGGCCTCGAGGTCACCACCCCCTTGCAGGAAAGCCTCACCCTGCTCTAAGCACCCCGTCGTGGCTTGCGCCACCACGGGGACCCCAGAAAGCCTCCTTAGCCCTTCTTCCCTGAGGGCAACCGGCCCTTAACTGACCGGCGGACCTGGCGTGGGGCATACCCCAGGGGCGTGGTATCTTGGGGAACGGCATGGACCGCCCCCTGCTGATCTTCTCCGGTCAGTCCAATAAGCCCCTAGCCCAAGCCATCGCTGAGGCCCTGGACCTCCCCTTGGGGAAAAGCGCCACCCAGCGCTTCGCCAACGACAACCTCTTCGTGCGCTTTGAGGAAAGCCTGCGGGAGGGGGATGTCTTCATCGTCCAGTCCCTGACCCCCCCCGTGCAGGACCACCTCATGGAGCTCCTCATGATGGTGGACGCCGCCAAGGGGGCCAGCGCCGCCCGGGTCACCGCGGTCATCCCCTACTTTTCCTACGCCCGCAGCGACAAGAAGGACGCCCCCCGCATCTCCATCGCCGCCAGGCTCATCGCCGACCTCCTCCAGACCGCCGGGGCCGACCGGGTCCTCACCATGACCCTGCACTCCCCCCAGGTCCACGGCTTCTTCAAGGTGCCCGTGGACCACCTTTCCGCAGAACCCGTCATCGCCAACCACTTTGCCACCCGGGTGGACCTGGAAAACGCGGTGGTGGTGGCCCCGGACGCCGGTGACCTCAAGAGGGCCAGCTCCCTGGCCCGGCGCCTCCGCCTCCCCCTGGCCTTCATTGACAAGGAACGGGTTTCCGACACCGAGGTGCGGGTTCGGATGCTGGTGGGCGAGGTGAGGGGGAAGACCGCCCTGATCGTGGACGACGAGATCTCCACCGCGGGAAGCCTGGTGGAGGCGGTGGAGGCCCTGTTGCAGGCGGGGGCCAAGGAGGTTTACGCCGCCGCCACCCACGGGGTCTATGTGGGCCCGGCCCTGGAACGCATCGCCAAGAGCCCGGTGAAGGAGGTGGCCACCACCGACACCTGCCTCCCCAAGGAAGGCCCCAAGCTCAAGACCCTTTCCGTGGCCCCCCTCTTCGCCGAGGCCATCTGGCGCATCCACCGGGGGGAGTCGGTGTCCAGCCTTTTCACCTAAAGGGGAGCGGGATGCGGAAAGAGGCCTTGAACCTGGCAGGGCAGAGGGTGCTGGCCCACATCCCCGAGCGCCCCAGGGCCCTCCTCCTGGCCCTCCATGGGCTTCAGGGGTCTAAGGAGCACATCCTTTCCCTCCTCCCGGGGTATGCGGAAAAGGGCTTTCTCCTCCTGGCGTGGGATGCCCCCCGGCACGGGGACCGGGAAGGCCCACCCCCCTCCTCCAAAAGCCCCCGCTACGTGGAGGAGGTGTACCAGGTGGCCTTGGCCTTCGCCGAGGAGGCCAAGGCGGTGGCCCGGGAAGCGGGGGAGCGCTTCGGCCTGCCCCTTTTCCTGGCGGGCGGAAGCCTGGGGGCCTTTGTGGTCCACCTGCTCCTTTCCCAAGGGTTCCGGGCGGAAGGGGCCCTGGCCTTCATCGGGAGCGGTTTTCCCATGAAGCTCCCCCAAGGGCAGGAGGTGGTGGACGGCAAGGTTTTGGCCCTTTACGAAACCCCTCCTGCCCTGAGGGGAGAGGCCTACGGGGGCGTACCCCTTCTCCACCTCCACGGCACCAAGGACCTCATCGTGCCCCTTTCCCGCATGGAGAAAACCGTGGAGGCCTTGCGGCCCCATTACCCCGAGGGGCGGCTCGCCCGTTTCGTGGAGGAGGGGGCTGGGCACACCATCACCCCCTTGATGGCCCGGATGGGGCTGGCCTTTTTGGAGGCTTGGCTTGATCCTGGAAGGCCTTAGGGGGTATAGGGGCTACCCCGGGGGTTTTAAGGCCTACGCCAAGGCCTTTCCCACGGTGGAGCTCTCCTGGTGGCACCGGGTGGGGGACAGGAAGACCATAAGCCGGTTAAGGGCCCTGGCCCCCGAGGGGTTCCGCTTCAGCGTCTATGGCCACCAGCACCTCACCTTTGAGCCCTCAGGGGAGGAAAGGCGCACCCTGAGGCGTTTTCTGAGGCGCTTCCGGCTTTTCGGCGACAAGCGGGGAGCGGTGCGGCTTCTGGTGCCCCCAGGCGTGGGGCCCGCGCAGCTGGCCCGCTGGCTGGACTTTTTGGAGGAAGTCCAGGAGGAGCTGGGGCCCGTGCCCCTCGCCTTCCAGGCGGAAAAGGCCCTGCATCCCCTCTTGCGGACGAGGGGTTATGCCCTGGTCAACCAAACGGGAGGCCCTTTCCTCTACCTGGTGGACCCGGGGGAAACCCCTAAGGAAGGCGAGGGGTACCTTTACCGGAGCCCCACCCCTTCCCAAGCCGCCCCTTCCGCCCTACACTCAAGGGCGGAGGTTGAACGGGATTGAAGACCGCCAGGCGCTTTTCCCCCAAAGAAGCGGAAGAGATCTACCTGGTGCCCTACTGGGGAGCGGGGTTCTTCCGGGTGGGGCGGGATGGGGAGCTGGAGGTGACCCCCCTGGGCCCGGAAGGCCCTTCCGCCTCCCTTTTGGAGATCGTGGAGGCCCTTAGGGACGAGGGGCGGCCCTTGCCCTTGGTGCTCCGCTTCCCCCAGATCCTGGAGGCCCGGGTGCGGGAGCTCAACGAGGCCTTCCGGCGGGCCATGGAGAAGTACGGCTACCGGGGAGGCTACCGCGGGGTCTACCCCGTGAAGGTGAACCAGCGCCGGCTGGTGCTGGAAACCGTGGCCAAGGCGGGAAGGCCTTACCACTATGGCCTCGAGGCGGGGAGCAAGGCGGAACTCGCCCTGATCCTGGCCCAGGACCTCTCCCCGGAAGCCCTCATCACCACCAACGGCTTCAAGGACGACGACTTCATCCGCCTGGCCCTAATGGGCAGGAAGCTCTCCCGGAACGTGGTCATCACCCTGGAGAAGTTCGCCGAGCTTCCCCGGGTGATCCGCATCTCCAAGGAGCTGGGCGTCCGACCCCAGCTGGGCATCCGTTACAAGCTGAAGGCCAAAGGGGCCGGGCAGTGGGAGGCCAGCGGGGGAGAAAACGCCAAGTTCGGCCTCACCACCCCGGAGATCATCCGGGCGGTGGAGATCCTGAAGGAGGAGGGGCTCCTGGACACCCTGGTCATGGTCCACGCCCACATCGGCAGCCAGGTGACGGATATCCGCAAGATCAAGGCCGCGGTGCGGGAAGCGGCCCAGACCTACGTGCAGCTCAGGAAGCTGGGGGCCCCCATCCGGTACCTCAACCTGGGCGGGGGGCTGGCGGTGGACTACGACGGCTCCAAGACCAACTTCTACGCCTCCGCCAACTACACCCTTCCCGAGTACGCCGAGGACCTGGTCTACGTGACCAAGGAGGTGGTGGAGGCCCAGGGGGAACCCCACCCCACCCTGGTCACGGAGTCCGGCCGGGCGGTGACCGCGTACCACGAGGTTTTGGTCCTCGAGGTCATCGACGTCATCACCCCCCCGGGGGAGGCCCGGCCCAACCCCCCGCCCCCGGAGGCCCACCCCCTGGTCAAGGAGCTTTGGGAGAGCCTGGAAACCCTCTCCCCCAAGAACTTCCGCGAGGTCTACCACGACGCCTTCGCGGACAAGGAGACCCTGCAGACCCTCTACGACCTGGGGCTGGTGTCCCTGCGGGACCGCGCCCTAGCGGAGGAGATCTTCTACCACATCGCCCGGCGGGTCTACGCCATCGTGCGGGAACTGCCCTACGCCCCCGATGAGTTTGAGGACCTGGAAAAGCTGCTGGCGGACAAACTCGTCTGCAATTTTTCCATTTTCCAAAGCCTCCCCGACGCCTGGGCCATTCACCAGCTTTTCCCCATCGTTCCCCTGAGCCGCCTGCACGAGCCCCCCACCCGCCAGGCCACCCTGGTGGACATCTCCTGCGACTCCGACGGCAAGATCGACCGCTTCATCGACCTGCACGATGTGCGCCAGAGCCTGCCCGTCCACCCCATCCGCCCGGGGGAGGACTACTACCTGGGGGTTTTCCTGGTGGGGGGCTACCAGGACGTGTTGGGCAGCAACCACAACCTCTTCGGCCAGGTGGGGGAGGCCCACGTGGTGGTGGACGAGGAGGGGTTTGCCATCGAGCGGTTTGTCCCCGGGGAGACCGCGGAGAAGGTCATCGAGAAGATGGGCTTCACCGCCCGGGAGCTTTTCCTGGGCGTGGAACGGCTGGTGCGGCAAAGCCGCCTCTCCCCCGTGGAAAAAGGAGCCTTCCTGGAGCGGTACATGCGGGAGCTCCAGGGCTACACCTATCTGGAGGACTGAAGGGCCCTTAAGGGTTTGTTAAGGGAGGCTTGGCCATCCTGGGTATATGGCCCGGGCGGGACCCCTGTATACTGAAAGTGGCTTTCATCCCACCCTAGAGCTTTTGGACCCCCTAAACCCCCTAAGGCGGCGAACGGCCCTTTGGCTTCTGCCCTTGGGGGCCCTTTTGGCCCTGGTGGCCTGGGCCACCTCGAGGGCCGCGGGGCTGGACCCGGTGGACCGCCTCTTCCTCCCTCTCCTGGCCTTGGGTTTTTCCCTTTTGGCCATAGCCCTGTGGCGCTCCCCCCGCACCGGCCCCTGGGTTCTGGTCCTGGCCCATACCCTCGTGGCCACCTACCTCCTGGCCACCCTGGCCTACCAGCTCCTTTTGGTCCCCAACCCCTTGGGCCTGTCCCCTGCCGCCTACTGGGTGCCCTTCGTGTACTTTAGCAGTTTTCTTTTCTTTCAAGCCCGGCAAGCGGTGCGCCTGGCCCTCCTCTACCTCCTCGCCCTCTTTCTCCTTTCCGTGGTGGGGGCCTTCCGCGGCCACTTCCACGCGGAGCACCTCAACGCCTTGGCCCAGTTCTTCGGGGCCAACCTGGCCTATGTGGGCCTTCTCTACATGCTGGTGCGGGTCAAGGAGGGCTACCTGGAAGCCCAGCTGGAAGCCTACACCGACCCCCTCACCGGCCTTAGGAACCGGCGCTATCTGGATCTAATCCTGGAAAGGGAGCTCTTCCGCGCCCGAAGGTATAACCGACCCCTCTCCCTCCTGGTCCTGGATCTGGACGACTTCAAAAAGGTGAACGATACCTATGGCCATCCCGTGGGGGACCGGGTGCTAAGGGCCCTTGCCCGCTGCCTGGAAGAGCACCTCCGGAAAAGCGACCGGCCCGTGCGCCTGGGGGGGGAGGAGTTCGCCATCCTCCTGGTGGAAACCCCCTTAGCCCAGGCGGTGCGCCTGGCGGGGCGCCTGCGCCAGGCGGTGGCCGCCCTGAAGGTCATTCCGGTGGCGGGGTTGACCGCCAGCATCGGCGTGGCCGAGGCCCGCCCCGAAGACTCCCCCCTTTCCCTCCTCAAGCGGGCCGACGACGCCCTCTACCAGGCCAAACGCCGGGGGAAAAACCGGGTGGAGGTGGGTTAAGAGCCCCGGAAAGGGCCTGGGCCCCGCCTTCCTCTTCCTGCCCTTGGGTCATGTGGGCCCGGCGCCCCTCCTTTGGCATCCAGCGGGCAGGAGGGCTTCGCCAGGGGGGCCTCAGAGGCCCGCTTCCCGCCTTAGGGCCTCCACCCGGTCCGTCTCCTCCCAGGGGAAGCCCGCACGGCCAAAGTGGCCGTAGGCGCTGGTGGGGGTGTAGATGGGCCTTAGGAGGTCCAGCTCCTCAATGATGGCCAGGGGCCTGGGGTCAAACACCTTCCCCACGATCTGGGTAATCTTCTCGTCGGGGAGGATGCCAGTGCCGAAGGTCTCCACCCTCAAGGACACAGGCCGGGCCTTGCCGATGGCGTAGGCCAGCTCCACCAGGGCCCGGCGGGCCAGGCCTGCCGCCACCAGGTTCTTGGCCATGTAGCGGGCGTAGTAGCTGGCGGAGCGGTCCACCTTGGTGGGGTCCTTGCCGCTGAAGGCCCCGCCCCCGTGGGGCACCGCCCCCCCATAGGTGTCCACGATGATTTTCCGCCCCGTAAGCCCGGTGTCCGCGTGGGGACCCCCCAGGATGAAGCGGCCCGAGGGGTTGATGAGGTACTCCGTCTCCCCTTCCTTCAGGTACTCGGGGGGGATGGCCTGGCGGACCACCTCGCGGATGAGGTCCTCGCGGAGCTGGTCCTGCTCCACCTCGGGGGAGTGCTGGGCGGAGACCACCACCGTCTTCACGTAAAGGGGCCGGTCCCCCTCGTAGACCACGGTGACCTGGGCCTTGCCGTCGGGGCGCAGGTAGGGAAGAAGCCCCGTCTTCCGCACCTCCGCCAGGCGCATGGTGAGGCGGTGGGCCAGGGTGATGGGCAAAGGCATGAGCTCCGGGGTCTCGTCGGTGGCGTAGCCGAACATGAGGCCCTGGTCCCCCGCGCCCGTGCGGTCCAAGGGGTCGGTGGACTTGAGGACCCGCCACTCGTAGGAGAGGTTCACCCCGCCGGCGATGTCCGGGGACTGCTCGTCGATGGCGGTGAGCACCGCACAGGTGTCGGCGTCAAAGCCGTACTTGGCCCGGGTGTAGCCCACCTCCCGCACCGTCTTGCGCACCAGGCCCGGGATATCCACATACCCCTCGGTGGTGATCTCTCCCGCCACAAACACCAGCCCCGTGGTAACCAGGGTTTCCGCTGCCACCCGCGCCCTTTTATCCTGGGCGATCAGGGCGTCCAGGATGGCGTCGGAGATCCGGTCCGCCAGCTTATCCGGGTGTCCTTCCGTGACCGACTCGGACGTGACCAGCCTCAACTTGCGCACCTCCCTCGCCCCCCACCGGGGCAACCCTGATAGTATAGCACCCCCCTTTTGCCGTCCAGGGTATGATGGCGGCTCGTGAAGGACCCTAGGCGGCCCATCGGCGTCTTCGATTCGGGGGTGGGCGGGCTTACGGTGCTCACCGCTTTGCGCCGGGCCCTACCCCAGGAGGACTTTCTCTATTTCGGCGACACCGCCCGGGTACCCTATGGGAGCAAACCCCTCCCCATGGTGCGGCGCTTCGCCTGGGAGATCGCGGGGTTTTTGCTCCGACAAGGGGTTAAGGCCATCGTGGTGGCCTGCAACACCGCAAGCTCCGCCGCCCTTCCGGACCTGGCCGAGGATCTTTCCGTGCCGGTCTTCGGGGTGCTGGAGCCCGTGGCCAAGGCCGCCCAAGGCCACGGCAAGGTGGGCCTCATCGGCACCCAGGCCACGGTGGAAAGCCGGGCCTACGAGCGCTACGTGGAGGTTTCCTGGGCCAAGGCCTGTCCCCTTTTCGTGCCCTTGGTGGAGGAGGGGCTTTGGGATGACCCCGTGGCCCTCTTGGTGGCCCGGCACTACCTGGAGGAGGCGCCCAAGGACCTCGAGGCCCTGATCCTGGGCTGCACCCACTACCCCTTTTTGAAGAACACCCTGGCCAAGGTGCTTCCGGGGGTGAGGCTCCTTGACTCCGCCGAGGCCACGGCGGAGGCGGTAGCCGAGACCCTAAGGCGAGAGGGCCTCCTCAATCCCCTGGGCCAAGGCCGGGTGGTCCACTTCGTGACCGGGGACTTGGAAAGCTACCGGAGCCTGGCGGAGCGCCTGGGGGTGAGGGTGGAGGAGCTAAAGCGGGTCAGCCTGGAGGAGCTCTGATGGCCAAGAAACCCCTGATCGACCAGCTCCACCACGAGGACGCCTGGCGGCTTTTCCGCATCCTGGCGGAGTTCGTGGAAGGGTTTGAAACCCTTTCGGAAATAGAGGTCCCCCTGGTCTCCGTCTTCGGCTCCGCCCGCTTTGGGGAGGGCCACCCCGCCTACGGGCTGGGCTACCGCCTGGGAAAGGCCCTGGCCCAGGCGGGCTTCGGGGTGGTCACGGGTGGGGGGCCAGGGGTCATGGAGGCGGTGAACCGGGGGGCCTTTGAAGCCGGGGGGATCAGCGTGGGCCTGAACATCGAGCTGCCCCACGAGCAAAGGCCCAACCCCTACCAGACCCACGCCCTTTCCTTGCGCTATTTCTTCGTGCGCAAAGTGCTCTTCGTGCGCTACGCCCACGCCTTCGTCTTCCTGCCCGGGGGCCTCGGCACCCTGGACGAGCTTGCCGAGGTCCTGGTCCTCATCCAGACGGAAAAGGTCCACCCCTTCCCCGTCTTCGCCCTGGACCGGGGGTATTGGCAGGGGCTACTGGGTTGGCTTGGGTTTCTCCGGGAGCACGGGGCGATAGATCCCCAGGACCTCGGCCTCATCACCCCCCTGGACTCCCCAGAGGAGGTGGTGCGGGCCCTGAAGGGTGTATCCTAGAAGCGATGCGGGTTGTTTTGGCCACGGGCAATCCCGGCAAGGTGAGGGAGCTTAAGGAGGGGCTGGCTCCCCTGGGCTGGACCCTCCTCTCCCTGGCCGACTTCCCCTTGCGCATGCCCAAGGAGGAGGGCACCACCTTCCTGGAAAACGCCCTCCTCAAGGCCGCCTACGTGGCCAAGGCCACGGGGCTTCCCGCCCTGGCGGACGACTCGGGCCTAGAGGTCTACGCCCTAGGGGGGGAGCCCGGGATCTACTCCGCCCGCTATGGGGGAAGGGAGACGGACCGCGAACGGAACGTCTACCTCCTGGAGAGGATGCGCCACCTCAAGGGGGAGGAGCGAAGGGCGCGCTTCGTGGCGGTCCTGGTCCTGGCCTACCCCGACGGGCATGTGGAAACCTATGAGGGACAGGTGGAGGGGTACATCCTGGAGGCGCCTCGAGGGGAGGGGGGCTTTGGGTATGACCCCCTCTTCTACGTGCCCGAGGCGGGCAAGACCTTTGCGGAGATGACCCTGGAGGAAAAGGCCCGCCACTCCCACCGGGGCCAGGCCCTAAAGGCCCTCCTTAAGGCCTACGAGCACGGGCCCCCACCCCGGGAGATCTCGCGGTTGGAATGAATCCGGTCCATGAACCTACTCTCGCCCCACATCGCCCTGTACCGCCTTTACGACCTGGCGGATGAGATCGACCTCACCCGTGTGCATACCCCCCGCCTCCGCCTCTCCCGGCCCAGGCTGGGGGCGGTGCGCTTTGAAAACCCCCCGGCGCAGATCGAGCTCGGGGTGCGGAGCGTGGAGGGCGTCTCGGGCCTGCTGACCGCCCGGCTTTACGAGTTCGGGGTGGCCTCGCTTTCCTTTCGCGTGCACCTGGGGGAAAAGGTCCCCTGGGAGGCCTTCCTGGCCCAGGCCCTGGCCTTGCCGGAGCTTCCCTTCTGGGAAGGGTTTTTTCTGGCGGAGCTTTTGGCCCTGGAGCCCTACCTGCAAGGCGCCCTCCTGCACCCCGAGGAAAAGCGCTTGAGCGAGGAGTTCACCGTCTACCACGCCCTGGGTATCGAAGGGGAAAAGGCCCACGCCCCCCCGGTGGACCTCACCCCCCTTTGGATGGGGGCCAAGGAGGACTTCGCCCCCGAGGTCCGCCGGGAGATGGAGCGGTACCGCTACAGCTACTCCACCGAGGACCTGGCCCTTCTGGGGTTTGACCGGGTCTTCATCCTGGACTCGGAGGGGATCTGGGACGTGGCCGACCTGGTGGAGTTCGTGCACGCCCAGCTCCTGGAGCTTTCCTACTACGATGGGGTCCTCACCCAGGAGCTGGAGGCCGTGCCCCAGGTGCTCAGGCACCGGGGCCTTTGGGGCTACGGCAACCTCCAGCGCCTCAGGCGGCGCCTCATGGCCCGCCATGCGGAGATCGCGGACGTGCGCGCTCGGATGGAGGGAGCCTTGCGCATCACCGAGGACCTCTTTTACGCCAAGATCTACCGGGCCGCCCTCGAGCTTTACGGGGCCCACGAACTGGAACGGAGCCTGGAGGAAAAGCTTCGCGTCTTAGAGGCCACCTACGAGATGGTCACCGAGGAGGTGGTCCACCTGAGAACCCAGGCGGTGGAGGTGGGCATCCTGGCCCTCATCGCCTTTGAGGTGGTCAGGGCCCTTTGGCCTTAGGGGACTTGTGCCCCGGGGAAGGAGGAGTATACTGCAACCTGGAGGGCGCGGAAGAAAGCAAAGCGGAAGCGCTACCACGCGCCCGGAGGTGGGCTATGAAAAAAGCACTGGCGGTACTGGCCCTCGGGTTCTCCCTGGCCCTTGCCCAGGGGAAGATCACGGTGTGGACCCACTTTGGCGGCCCCGAGCTGGAGTGGCTCAAGGCGCAAGCCCAAGCCTACGAGAAGACCTCCGGCACCAAGGTGGAGGTGGTGGAGGTCCCCTTTGGGGACATCAAGCAGAAGTTCATCCTGGGAGCCCCCCAGGGGCAGGCCGCGGACCTTGTGGTCTCCGTCCCCCACGACTGGTTAGGGGAGATGGCCCAGGCCGGGGTGCTGGAGCCCATGGGCAAGTACGTGACCCAAAGCTACCTTTCCGACCTGCAAGGCGTGGCGGTGGAGGCCTTCACCTTCGGGGGTAAGCTCCTGGGGCTTCCCGCCTTCGCCGAGAGCGTGGCCCTCATCTACAACAAGAAGTACGTGAAGGAAGCCCCCAAGACCTGGGAGGAGTTCCTGGCCTTGGCCCGCCAGCACACCACCGGCTCCACCTTCGGCTTCCTCTACAACATCGGCGACCCCTACTTCAACTTCGGCTTCTTCAAGGCCTTCGGCGCCGAGAACGTCTTCGCCAAGGACGCCAAGGGCAACCTGGACCCCAGCAAGCTCCTCCTGGGCGGGGAGGTGGGGGAGAAGGCGCTCGCCTTCATCAAGGACCTCCGCTTCCGCTACAACCTGGTGCCTGAGGGGGTGGACTACGGGGTGGCCGACGGGGCCTTCAAGGACGGGGCCCTGGCCATGATCGTCAACGGCCCCTGGGCCCTGGGGGACTACAAGAAGGCCAAGATCGATTTCGGCATCGCCCCCTTCCCCACCCCTCCCGGGGCCAAGAACCCCTGGGGTCCCTTCCTGGGGGTGCAGGGGGTGGTGGTGAACGCCTACTCCAAGAACAAAACCGCCGCGGTCAACTTCGCCAAGACCCTGGTGACCGGCAAGAACCTGGTCAGCTTCAACCGGGCGGGCGGCCGCATCCCCGTGTCCAAGAGCGCCGCCAAGACCCTGGAGAAGGACCCGGTGGTGGCGGGCTTCGCCAAGGTCTTCGCCCTGGGCACCCCCATGCCCAACATCCCCGAGATGGGCAAGGTCTGGGGGCCTTGGGGCAACGCCATCAACCTGGCCATCCAGCGGCCTGACTCCAACGTGAAGAAGATCGTGGAGGACATGGTGGCCGAGATCAAAAAGGCCATCGGCAGGTAACCCCACCCGGGAACCCACCGGGCGGAAATGCGCCGGCATCTGACCCCCCACGGGACCTTCCTCCCCCGTGGGGGGGTTATCTTTAAACCATGAAACACCCTCCTGGCCTTAAGGGTTTTCTCCTGGCCCTCTCCTTGCTCTTGGGCCTCCTCCTCCTGTCCACGGGGGTAGGCCTCCTGGGGTACCTGGCCCTCGAGGCCTACCTGGCCCCTCCGGGCTGGACCATCCTGGTGCTGGCCCTTTTGGTGCTGGTACCGGGGGCCATCCTGGTGGGACGCCTCTTCCCTTGGCTCACCGACTGGTACTACTTCCTCCCCGCCCTATCCTTTCTTTTGGTTTTCACCCTCTACCCCATCGCCCTCACCGTCTACCTGGCCTTCACCGACTACTCGGGGCGGAAAAACGGCTTCCCCGACCGCTCCACGGAAACCCGGGTGCTGAAGCGGGAAGGCCCCAGGCTCACCCTGGAGGAGCCCGTTCAGGAAGCCCTTCGCTGCGACCCCTGCCAAGGGGAGCCCGTGGAGGTCTACAGCGAGGGGCACCGGGCCCGGGCCCGGATCCTGGAGGCCGAAGGCCCCACCCTTCTCCTGGACCGCAACCCTCCTTTTCCCGTGGAGTACGTGGCCAAGGTGAACGCCTTCGGATTCGTGGGCCTGCGCAACTTCAGCTTCATCCTCTCCCAGGCCAGCAAGGCCCTCCTTCCCGTCTTCGCCTGGAACGCGGTCTTCGCCTTAAGCACCGTGCTCCTGAACGCCCTCTTGGGCCTGGTGTTGGGGCTTGTCCTCCACAACAAGGCCTTGAAGCTAAGGAACTTCTACCGCACCGTGCTCATCGTCTCCTGGGCCTTGCCGGGGGTGATCACGGTGCAGGTTTTCGTGGCCCTTCTCAACTACAACTTCGGGGCCATCAACCGCCTTTTGGGGGTCCTAGGGATCTACCCCATCCCCTGGCTCAACGACCCCGACTGGGCCAAGGTGGCCATCCTCCTGGTGAACCTATGGCTGGGCTTTCCCTACATGATGACCGCCACCTTAGGGGCCCTTTCCACCATCCCCGACGAGCTCTACGAGGCGGCCAAGGTGGACGGGGCCACCCCCTGGCAGGCGCTATGGGGCATCACCCTGCCCCTTTTGGAAAAGCCCATGGTGCCCATCCTCCTCTCCTCCTTCGCCTTCAACTTCAACAACTTTTACATCATCTACCTGCTCACCGGCGGGGGGCCCGCCCAGGAGGGCCGCCTGGCCACGGCCCAGGCCACGGACATCCTCATCTCCTGGGCCTACAAGACCGCCTTCAGCGCCGAGGGGCAGTCCGCCTACGGCCTGGGGGCGGCCATCAGCCTCCTCATCTTCGCCATCACCGTGGCCATCAGCCTGGTGAACTTCCGGGTGACCGGGGCTTTAAGGGAGGTGAGGTAGATGCGGCGGCTTTTCGCCTTCCTCCTCCTCGGGCTCGGCCTCTATGGGGTCTACTGGTTTGCCGTAAACCGGCTCTTTGACGAGGGTTCCTACCGCAAGCAGGTGGCCTTCGGCAGCGTCTTCGTGCCCTACGGCTGGGCCTACGCCCTGGGCATCCTTTTGGGCCTGGTCCTCCTGGTCCTCCTCTACAGCCTGGCCTACACCGCCTTGGCCAACCGCCTCCAGGGGCGCAAGGCAAGCCCCTGGCCCCTGTTCTGGCAAGGGGTGACCCACCTCTTCCTTTGGGTGCTGATCCTCCTCGTCTACTACCCCGTGGTGCAGGTGGTGGCCGCCAGCTTTGACCCCACCAACAACCTCTTCAGCTTCCGCAGGCCGGACACGGGGTTTCTCCTCCTGGACGCCAAGGTCATCCCCTACGTGCCCGAGCCCTCCCTGGAGAACTACGCCAAGCTGGTGGAAGGGGTGGTCCTTTACCCCTATCAAGGGGGCCTGCTCCTCCTTGCGGGGCTTGGGCTTTTGGGGGTGGCCGCCATCGGCCTCCTCAGGCGGCTAAGACCCCCGGAGGACTGGATGGACCTCTGGCAGGGAAGGGCCCTGCTCCTCCTGGCCCTGAGCGTATTCGCCCTGGCCCTTTCCCTTTCCCCCAAGCAGTTCACCGGCCAGGGCACGGAAAGCAAGTTTCTCCTCTGGGTGCGGAACACCTTCCTCATCTCGGGGCTTACGGGCCTGCTGGCCGTCTTGCTCACCGCCACCGCCGGCTACGCCTTTGCCCGCTTCCGCCACCTGCCGGGGCGGTACCCGCTCCTCCTTTTCTTCATCTTCGTGCAGATGTTCCCGGGGTTCTTGGCCCTTGTGGCCATCTACTACCTGCTTTCCCGCCTGGACCTTTTGAACACCTTCACCGGCCTGGTGCTGGCCTACTCCGGGGGGATCATCAGCTTTGGCACCTGGGTCTACAAGGGGTATCTGGAAAGCATCAGCCCGAGCCTCGAGGAGGCGGCCATGGTGGACGGGGCCACCAAGTGGCAGGTCTTCACAAAGATCCTCCTTCCCCTCTCCGCCCCCATGTTCGTCTTCGTCTTCCTCCTCCAGTTCGTGGGCACCTACTCGGAGTTCGTCCTGGCCAACCTGGTCCTCACGGGGGTGGAGAGCTGGAACGTGGGGGTGGGCTTGAGGAGCTTCACCACCGGCCAGTTCCAGACCAAGTGGGGGATCTTCGCCGCCGCCAGCGTCCTGGGCTCCCTGCCCATCCTCTTCCTCTTCTACGGCTTCCAGCAGTACTTCGTCTCCGGGTACACCGCCGGGGCGGTGAAGGAATAGGGCCATGGCCCACCACGACCTGGAGCACGTGGACCCCCCCTTCCCCGGGCTGGGGGAGGAGGTGGCCCTCTTCCTGGAAACCGGGGCGGAGGAAGGGCTTCTCCTTTACGAAAGGGATGGGGAGATCCACAGAAAACCCCTAGAACGGGCCCCAGGGGGCCTAAGGGTGCGGGTCCCCGTGCACACAAGCCCCTTTCGCTACGCCTTCCTCCTGCCCGAGGGCTTCCTGGGAAGCCACGGCCTGGAAAAGACCCTGCCCCGCTACGACCGCTTCTTCCACCTCCTGGCGGGGCCCCTTCCCCCCAGGTGGGCCCTGGGCACGGTCTACTACCAGATCTTCCCCGACCGCTTCCGCCAGGGGCGCAAGGAGCTTGCCCCCCGGGATGGGGAATGGCGGCTCATGGGCAAGCCCATCCGCAAGAAGGCTTGGAACGAGCCCCCGGGTCCGGAAGGGGCCTGGGAGTTCTATGGGGGGGACCTCTTTGGCGTCCTGGAGGCCCTCCCCTACCTGGAGAGCCTGGGGGTGGAAACCCTCTACCTAACGCCCATCTTCCAAAGCAAGAGCAGCCACCGCTACGACACGGAGGACTACCTGCGGGTGGACCCCCACCTGGGGGGAGAAGAGGCCCTGGAAGCCCTCTACCAGGCCTTGGAAAAGAGGGGCATGCGCCTGGTGCTGGATGGCGTCTTCAACCACGTGGGGGCCACCCACCCCTGGTTCCAAAAGGCCCTACAGGACCCCGAAGCCCCCGAGCGGGGCATGTTCACCTTCCACCCCGATGGCGGCTACGCCGCCTTCTGGGGTCTAAGGTCCATGCCCAAGCTGGACTACGCCTCCCCCCTCACCCAGGAGCGCTTCGTCTTCGGGAAGAAAGCCCCTATCCGTTACTGGATGCCCCTCTGCCACGGGTGGCGGCTGGACGTGGCCCACTCCATAGGGGAAGGGGGCACCAACCGCAAGAACGCCCACTGGCTAAGGGCCCTGGCCCGGGCGGCCAAGGAGGAAAGACCCGAGGCCCTGGTGATCGGGGAGCTTTCCTACGACGCCACCCCCACCCTGCGGGCCCACACCCTGGATGGGGCCATGCACTACGCGGGCTTCGCCCATCCCGTGATGGAGTGGCTTTCCGGGCGGGATGTGCACGGGCGGCACGTGCACCTGGAGGCCCAGGAGACCTGGGCGGTCCTCTGGGACCACTACCAGGCCCTGCCCCTGCAGCTTCGGCACAGCATGTACACCCTCATCTCCTCCCACGACATCCCCCGGGCCCTGTGGCGGCTTAAGGGGGATGTGGAGCGGTTCAAGCTGGCCTATACCCTCCTCTTCGCCTTCCCGGGAAGCCCCGCCATCTACTACGGGGACGAGGTGGGCCTTTCCCAGCCCAATCCCTACACCCAGTGGCAAGGGGACCCCTACTGCCGGGCCCCCTTTCCCTGGAACGAAAGCGCATGGAACCGGGAGGTGCTAACCCTCATCCGCAGGCTGGTGAGGCTCAAGCGCACCCACCCTGCCCTGCGCCTGGGCGGGCTTCTCCCCTTGGAGGCGGGCAAAGGGGTGCTGGCCTTCAAAAGGCGGTACCGGGGCCAGGAGGTCTGGGCCTTCTTCGCCCCGGAAGGGGCGAGGCTCACCCTGCCTCCAGGGGTGGACCTCATCGCCGAGAGGGAGGTGGCGGGGGAGGTGGAAACCTCCTTCCTGCTCTTCCAGCCCCTATAATGGGGCGGATGCGGCTCAAGGCCTTTCCCCGAGGGGGGCACCCTCTTTGCCGAAACACCCCACCGGCGCACCCCCCTCAGGCCGGGAGATCCCTTCTGATGGACCCTGGCCTCCGCAAACGGGTCCTCGCTTGGCTCCGGGAAGCCAAGGCCCTTTGGCAAAGCCTCCCCCCCGAGTTACGCCGGCAAATCCTCCTGGGCCTTGTGGCCCTCCTGCCCTGGGGGCGGCTCGGGCGGGCGGGGCCACTCCTGAAGAGGATGGCAGGCCCTGGGGGACAACTGGCCCTGGCCCTTTGGCTCCGCCTCCTGAAGCGCTAGGGCCCAGGGGCTATACTGGGGTTTTGTGCGGGATGTCCTCGAGGTCCTGGAGTTCCCCAAGGTCCGCGCCCTCCTAGCGGAAAGGGCCAAGACCCCTCTGGGGGCGGAGCTGGCCCTGGCCTTAGCCCCTCTGCCCCAGGAGGAGGCGGAAAGGAGGCTTGCCCTCACCCAGGAGGCCCTGGCCTACCCCTACAGCCTCCCCGAGGCGGGGGCCCTACGGGAGGCCTACCGCAAGGCCCAGGCGGGTTCCCGGCTCCCGGGGGGGGAACTCCTCAAGGCGGCCCAGGCCCTCGAGGCGGCCATGGCCCTCAAGGAGGAGCTCCTTCCCCTGCAAAACCTCCTAAGCCAGGTGGCGGCGGGCATCGGAGACCACGGGGCCTTCCTCGCCAAGGTCAGGAGGGCCCTGGACGAGGAGGGGACCGTGCGGGACGAGGCGAGCCCTCGGCTTTTGGCCATCCGCCGGGAGCTAAACCCCTTGCGGCAACAAATCCTGGAGCGGCTGTACGCCCTCTTGGACCGCCACCCCGAGGCGGTCCAGGACCGGTTCGTCACCGTGCGCCGCGAGCGCTACTGCATCCCCGTGCGCGCGGGAATGGCCCAAAGGGTTCCCGGCATCCTCCTGGACGAATCCGGGTCCGGGGCCACCCTCTTCATAGAGCCCCTCTCCGTGGTGAAGCTCAACAACCGCCTCCAGGCCCTCCGCCTCCAGGAGGAGGAGGAGGTAAACCGCATCCTGAGGGAACTCTCGGAGACCCTGGCCCAAGACCCCGGGCTTCCCAGCACCCTCAAGACCCTGGGCCTTTTGGACCTGATCCAGGCCCAGGCGGCTTTGGCCCGGGATTTTCACCTCACCCGGCCCCGCTTCGGGGAGGGCTACGAGCTTTTCCAGGCCTTCCACCCCCTCATCCCCAACCCCGTCCCCAACTCCCTGGCCTTGGACGAGGCCAAGCGCCTCATCCTCATCTCCGGCCCCAACATGGGGGGAAAGACCGCCCTCCTCAAAACCCTGGGCCTGGCGGTGCTCATGGCCCAGTCGGGGCTTTTTGTGGCGGCCAAGAAGGCCACCTTGGCCTGGCCCGACAGGGTCTTCGCCGACATCGGCGACGAGCAATCCCTTCAGGAAAACCTCTCCACCTTCGCCGGGCACCTGCAAAGGCTTAAGGAGATGCTGGAAAAGGCCACGGCAAAGAGCCTGGTCCTCATCGACGAGCTGGGAAGCGGCACCGATCCCGAGGAGGGGGCGGCCCTTTCCCAGGCCATCCTCGAGGCCCTCCTGGAAAAAGGGGTTAAGGGCCTGGTCACCACCCACCTCTCCCCCCTGAAGGCCTTCGCCCAGGGGCGCCAGGGCATCCAAAACGCCTCCATGCGCTTTGACCTGGAGGCTTTGCGCCCCACCTACGAGCTGGTCCTGGGGGTGCCTGGGCGGAGCTACGCCCTGGCCATCGCCAGGAGGCTTTCCCTGCCCGAGGCGGTGCTGAAGCGGGCGGAAGGCCTCCTGCCCCAAGGGGGGCGGCTGGAGGCCCTCCTGGAGGAGCTGGAAGGGGAAAGGTTGCGCCTGGAGGAGGAAAGAAGCCGGCTCCTTTCCCAAATGGCCCAGGTGGAGGCCTTGAGGAAACGCCTGGAGGAGCGGGAGGCCCATTTTGAGGAGGAGCGCTCGCAACGGCTTAAGGCCCTGGAGGAGGAGGTCCGCCAGAGGCTCCTCAAGGTGGAGGCCGAGCTCAAAGCCCTCAAGGAAAAGGCCAAAACCCAGGGGAAAAGGGATGCCCTGCGGGAGCTTTTGGCCCTGAGGGAGCGGTACGCCAGGACCGCCCCCAAGGAGGCCTTGGAGGTGCCCAGGGGCCTCGAGGCGGGGCAGATGGTGGAGATCGCCTCCCTGAAGCGCCAGGGAAGGCTTCTGGAGCTGAGGGGAGAGGAGGCCTTGGTCCAGGTGGGCCCGGTGAAGATGACGGTGAAGGCCAAGGAGCTCACCCCCCTCAAGGCCCAGGAAACCCCCAAGGCCATCGGCCTAAAGCCGCGAAGGGAGGTGAAGGAGGTGGACCTCAGGGGGCTTACCGTGGAGGAGGCCCTCTTGGAGGTGGACGCCGCCCTGGGGGAGGCCCGCTCCCTGGGCCTCACCACCCTGCGCCTCCTCCACGGCAAGGGCACCGGGGCCCTTAGGCAGGCCATCCGCGAGGCCTTAAGGCGGGATAGGCGGGTGGAAACCTTCGCCGACGCCCCTCCCCACGAGGGCGGGCACGGGGTCACGGTGGTGGTGCTGAGGGGCTAAGCAAAGGGCATCCCCAAGACCCCTCTGGGGTCCCTGGCCGGGGCAAGCCAGGGCGGGGTACCTAAAAGGCGCGGCCTTCCAAGGCCTCTATGCGCTTCCGGATGGCCGGGGGCAAAGGGGCGGGCCTCCCCCCTTCCAGCCAGACCTGGACCGTCTTGCCCCGGGCGGCCTCCTCCCCCCCTGCCCGAAGGAGGTACTCCATGTCAAAGCTGCTTCGCCCAAGGCGCACCACCCGTACCCCCACCTCCACGGGATCCTCCAGGAATATGGGTCGCAGGAAATCCACCTCCGCCCGGGCCAGGATGAAGTGCCCCTTTTCCAACCAGTCCCTCTCCAGCCTCTGGAAGTAGGCGGTGCGGGCCACCTCCAAGTAGGTGAGGTAGACGGCGTTGTTCACATGCCCCAGGGCATCCAGGTCGCGGAAGCGCACCTGTATGGGTACGGATACGGGAAAACCCTCCACGAAGGGAGAGTATAAGGGCTGACCCGCGGGTCAGGTATAGTGGGGCCATGGAAACCACGTGGGACCTAACCCCCCTTTTCCCCAGCCTGGAAAGCCCCGAGTTCCAAGCCGCTTGGGAGGAGGTGCGGAGGCGGATCGGCCAGCTGAAGGAGGCGGTGGGCCAACAAGCCCCCCTCGAGGAGGTCCTGGCCTCCTTGGACGCCCTTTCGGAGGCCTCCACCCCCCTATGGGCCTACCTCTATGCCCGCTTCACCGCGGACACCACCGACGAGGCCGCCCTGGCCAAGCTCTCGGAGCTGGAGGTGCTCTTTTTGGATTTCGCCCGCATACGGCCAAGGCTCACCCGCTACCTGGCCCTCCAGGACCCGGAAGAGGCCGGCCCTTACCGGATCCTGGTGGAGGAGGCCAAGGAGGAGGCCCTGCACATGATGCCCGAGGGGGAGGAGGTCCTGGCGGCGGAGCTCTCCCTTTCCGGGCGCCAGTCCTGGGCCAAGCTCCACGAGAACCTCACCAGCCAGATCACGGCGGTGGTGGAGGGGGAGGAGTTGCCCATCACCAAGGTGCGCAACCTCTACTTCCACCCCGAGGAGGAGGTGCGCAAAAAGGCCTACCAAGCGGAGCTTAGGGCCTGGGAGAGCCACGAGGTACCCCTGGCCTACGCCCTCAACGGGGTCAAGGGGGAAGCCTCTGTGCTCCACAGGAGGCGGGGGTACCGGGACGACCTCGAGCCCAGCCTGCACCGAAACCGCATCACCAAGAAGGCCCTTCTGGCCCTCCTGGAGGCGGTGAGGGAAAGCCTCCCCCTTTTCCACCGCTACTACCTCCTCAAGGCCAAGGCCCTGGGCAAGGAGCGCCTGGACTGGTGGGACCTCTTTGCCCCCATAGGGAAGGGCCGGCGCTGGACCCTCGAGGAGGCCCGGGACTTCCTCCGGGAAAAACTGGCCACCCTGGTCCCGGGCGCCGCCCAGGTGGCGGAGGAAGCCTTTAAGGAGCGCTGGATGGACCTCCTGCCCCGAAAGAACAAGGTGGGCGGGGCCTACTGCATGGGGAGGGGTGGGGGCAAAAGCCTCATCCTGGCCAACTACGAGGAAAGCTTTGAGTCGGTCTCCACCCTGGCCCACGAGCTGGGCCACGCTTACCACAACTTCGCCCTGGCCCGGGTGCCCGCCAGCCTGCGGGAGGTGCCCATGACCCTGGCGGAAACCGCCAGCATCATGAACGAAACCCTGGTGGTGGAGGCGGCCCTGAGGGAAGCCTCCCCGGAGGAGGGGCTTTTGATCCTGGACGCCTACCTGCAAGGGGCGGCCCAGGTGGTGGTGGACATCTACAGCCGTTACCTCTTTGAGTCCTGGGTCTTTGAAGGGAGGAAGGCCCGGGAGCTTTCCCCCAGGGAGTTCAAGGAGCTCATGCTGAAGGCCCAGAAGGAGGCCTACGGGGAGGTCCTCGCCACCCATCACCCCTACATGTGGGCGGTGAAGGGGCACTACTACGGCTCCGACTTCTACAACTACCCCTACACCTTTGGCCTGCTCTTCGGCTTGGCCGTGTACCAAGAGGCCAAGGAGGACCCGGGCTTCGCCGAACGGTACGAGGAGCTTCTGGCCTCCTCGGGCATGTACCGGGCCAAGGAGCTGGCGGCCCGCTACGGCTTTGACCTGGAAAGCCCAGGCTTTTGGCAGAGGGCCCTTGGGGTCCTGGCCGAGAAGGTGGCGGAGCTGGAAAGGAGGCTCTGAGGCCGCCCGGGCCAGGGGCAGGGGGGCATGCCTGACCTTTTCCTGACCGGGAAGGCCTAGGCTAAGGAGGATGCGCCTCCTGGTCCTTTGCACCCACAACTCCGCCCGCAGCCAGATGGCGGAGGCCTGGCTCCGGCACCTGGCCCAGGAGATGGGGGTGGACCTGGAGGTCCACTCCGCCGGCACCCAGAAGACCTGGGTCAAGGAAGAGGCCAAGGCGGTGATGGCCGAGGTGGGGATCCACCTAAAGGGCCACTTCTCCAAGACCCTTCTTGAGGTGCCCGATCCTTGGAACTTCCACCTGGTCCTCACCGTGTGCGACGCCGCCCAGGAAGCCTGCCCCGCCTACCCCGCCCAGACGGCAAAGCGCCATGTCGCCTTTCCCGACCCCTCCGGGAAACCCCTGGAGGAATGGCGCCGGGTAAGGGACGCCCTGGGGCGCATGGCCCGGTACCTGGTGGAAAACCTGAAGGCGGGGCGCATCCCCACGGAGGAGGAGCTGAAGGGGGCGGCAGGGTAGCCCCCTGGGGCGGATCAGGCCTCGAGGTCCCCCACGTGAATGGCCGCCACCCCGAAGGTAAGGAGCTCGTAGCGCACCCTGAAGCCCACCTCCTCCATCAGGGCCTTTAGGGCCTCCGGTGGGGGAAAGGCCTCCACGCTCTCCGGCAGGTAGCGGTAGGCCCCAAAGTTCCCCGAGACCAGGCCTCCCAGGAAGGGGAGGACCCTCCGGAAATAGAGGCGGAAGACCCGGCCAAAAAGTCCTTGGGGAGGGGGAGGAAACTCCAAAAGGACGAGCCGCCCCCCAGGGGCCAGGACCCGGCGCAGCTCCAGGAGGGCCTTACGGTAATCGGCGAAGTTGCGGAAACCGAAGGCGATGGTAACCGCATCAAAACTCCCTCCAGGGAAGGGAAGGGCCAGGGCGTCCGCCTCCACAAACTCCACCGCCAGCCCCAGGGCCCGCGCCTTCTTGCGGGCGATCCCCAGCATGGGCGGGGCAAAGTCCGCCCCCACCACCCGGGCATGGGGGGCCCTCCGCTTAAGCATCAGGGCCAGGTCGCCGGTGCCCGTGGCCAGGTCCAGGATGCGCCCGGGGTTTTTCTCAAGGGCGAGGGCCACCGCCCGCCTGCGCCAGCGAAGATCGGTCCCGAAGGAAAGGAGCCGGTTCAAAAGGTCGTAGCGCGGGGCGATCTCCGAAAACATCCGCCGCACCCGCTTGGCCTTTTCCTCCGGCGGAACCGCCACGGGAGGAGTCTAACACCTTCCGGGCCTTCAGCCCCACGGGGCTAGGGTACAATCTTGGGCGTGTTGACGGACGCGAGGCGCCTAGGGGTCCTGGTGGCCTTGGGGGGAGGGGTTCTCCTCCTCCTCTGGTACCTGGCACCCTGGGCGGTACCCCACCGCCTCTTTGGTGGCGAAGGCGTGCTGCTCAACCCCTTCGGCCACCACCTGCCCCAAGGCACCCTGCCCCCCGGTTACCGGGACGGCTGGCTCCTTTGGACCTTCTACCCCTCCCTGGCCTGGCTGGCCCTTACCCTGGTCCTGGCCTGGACCCCTAAGCCCGCCCGGAAGCTCTACCTGATGGGGGCTTTTGGCCTAGGGCTTTTCCTCCTCACCCTCCTCCTCTTCCAAGCCAGCGTGGCCCAGGTGAACGCCGGCGCAGAGCGGCCCCTCCTCAGGCGCTACAGCCTGGGGCTTGGGAGCTACGCCACCTTGGCCTTTAGCCTTTACCTCCTCCTGCTGGCCCGGCTTTTCTCCCCAGGGGGGCTTGCCTTTTTGGTGCGGCGCCGCGGGGTGGTGGTGCCCCTCTTCTCCCTTCTTCTGGCCTCCTTGCTGGGCGGGGTCATCGTGGCGGTGATGAAAAGGGCCCCAGGGGAGGCCCAGGGCCTGAGGGAGGCCCTGATGCTGAAGCTGGACCTCATCACCTACACCTACCAGCTCCTCTATAGCCCCCTGGTCAACCCCTCGGGTTTCCTGCAAAGCCTCCTCCTGGCCACCCCCTTGATCTTCACCGGGCTGGCCGTGGCCCTGGGCTTCCGCGGGGGGCTTTTCAACATCGGGGCCCCGGGCCAGCTGATCCTGGGGGCCATCGCCGCCATGCTGGTGGGGGTGTACCTGCCGGGCCCAAGGTGGCTGGTGCTTCCCCTGGCCATCCTGGCCGCCGCCTTGGCCGGGGGGCTTTGGGGCGCGCTGCCCGGGTGGCTCAAAGCCCGGTTCGGGGCCCACGAGGTGATCAACACCATCATGCTGAACTACATCGCCGCAAGCCTCTTCCTCTTCCTCATCTCCTCCAACGAGTACAAGTTCTTTGGGCGCACCCTGTACCTGCCCTTCAAATACCCGGGCTACGAGGCCCGGAGCCACGAGATCCGCCCTGAGGCCCGCATCCCCCACTGGACCGAGCTGGTGGCCCCGGGGGGGGAGCTCTCCTTCGCCCTCCCCTTGGCCCTCCTTTTGGGCCTCCTGGGCTACCTTCTCCTCCGGAAGAGCCTGGGACACCGGGTGCTCATGGGCCTCGTGGCAGGGGGGGTGGGGTACGTGGTGGGCGGCCTCCTTCCAGGACCGGAGGTAAGCTTCGGACCCGACCTGACCTCGGTGCGGCTCAACGGGGCCTTCCTTCTGGCCCTTATGGCCCTTCTCTTCTTCCACTTCTACGTCTTCCGGACCGTGGGGGGGTACGAGCTTAGGGCCATGGGCCTCGCGCCCAAGGCCGCGGAGTACGGGGGGGTGGCCTCGGGGCGGAAGATGGTGCTCATCATGTTCCTGGCGGGGGCCTTGGCGGGCCTGGCCGCCACCCATTACGTGCTGGGCGGAGGGATCGACGAGTACCGCCTGAAGCAGGCGCTGCCCTACTCCGTGGGCTTTGACGGCATCGCCGTGGCCCTCATGGGGCAGAACACCCCCGTGGGGGTGGGCCTGGCCGCCTGGCTCTTCGGCATCCTCCTCACGGGGGGCTTGCAGGTGAACCTCCAGCTGGGCATCAGCCGGGAACTGGTGGCGGTGTTGCAGGCCCTGATCGTGCTCTTCATCGCCGCAGGGGGCTTCCTGCCCCGCTACTTCACCGATCCCCTGAGGGCGGCGGAGGTGGAGCTTAGGGAAGAACGCGAGAGGAAAGGGAGGTAACCCCATGAACCTGGATGCCGCCTTTTGGATCGCCCTCTTTTTCTCCACCCTGCGCCAGACCACACCCCTTCTGCTCACCGCCTTGGGGGGCATGTTCTCCGAAAGGAGCGGGGTGGTGAACATCGCCCTCGAGGGCATCATCCTCTTCGGCGCCCTCACGGCGGCCGTGGTGGTGGAAAGGGGAGAACACCTCCTCGGGCCCGGACCCCACCCCTGGCTTCCCTGGGTGGGGGTCTTGGGGGCCATGGCCGTGGGGGGGCTGGTGGCCTGGGTGCACGCGGTGGTCTCCATCAAGTACCGGGCGGATCAGATCATCAGCGCCACCGCCATCAACCTCCTCGCCCTGGGAGCCCCCAGCCTGGTGCTCGCCTACTTCTACGGCAACGCCACCAACTCCAAGGAGGTGGCGAACCGCCTGCCCCTTTGGGGGCCTGAGGGCTTTGCCCTTTCCCCTTTGGTCTACCTGGCCTTTCTCCTGGTGCCCCTGTCTTGGTGGGTCCTCTTCAAGACCCCCTTTGGCCTCCGCCTTCGGGCCGTGGGCGAGCACCCCGAGGCCGCGGACACCTTGGGGGTGGACGTGTACCGCATGCGCTACATCGGGGTGGTGCTCTCCGGGATCCTGGCGGGCCTGGCGGGGGCCTACCTGGCCATCGGCTTCCTCAACCAGTTTGTGCGGGGGATGTCCGCGGGGATGGGCTTCATCTCCCTGGCCGCCATGATCTTCGGGAAATGGCACCCCTTGGGCATCCTCTTCTCCACCCTGCTCTTCGGCTTCGCCAGCGCCCTGGCCATCCAGCTCCAGGGGACGGAGATCCTGCCCGCGGTCTTGGTGCAGGCCTTCCCCTACCTGGTCACCGTCTTGGTGTTGGCGGGCTTCATGGGCAAAAGCCGCCCCCCCGCAGCGGTGGGGAGGCCTTACGAGAAATAGGCTCAGGGAGCAAAGGCCTTGGCCAGCCGCCCAAAGCGGCGGCTAAGGGTGAGGGTGCTGCCGTCTTGGAAGCGAAGGACCACAAACCCCCTGCCCAGGGTGAAGTCCACCACCTCCTCCCTGGCCAGGCCCTGGGCAAAGCGGGCGAAGCCATCCGCGCGCAGGTAGAGAAAACCCTCCCCCAAGGGGGTTCGCAGGAAGACCTGGGCCTCGGTGCCCTGGCGGTTCAGGGCGATGCGGCGCACCCACAGGGCAAAGGCCTGGGCTTGGCTCATGGGGCCAGCTCCTCCTTGGCCACCTCCACCGCCTTGCCCTCCTCCAGGAGGAGCTCCACCGTCCCCTTCAGGGGATTCACCTTCTGCACCTTGCCGCAGACCCCCTCCTTGGTGCATACCCGGGCGTTCTTGCGGGGGAGCTCCTTAAGGAGTTCCTGGTACACAGGATGCTCATAGGCCAGGCAGCAGAGGAGCCGGCCGCAGGGGCCGGAGATCTTCTCGGGGTTCAGGGGAAGCCCCTGGTCGCGGGCCAGTTTGATGGACACCTGGGCAAAACCCTGAAGCCAGGTGGAGCAGCAGGACTCCATCCCACAGGCCCCCAGGGTTCCCAGGTAGGCGGCCTCCTCCCGGGGGCCCTCCGCCAGGAACTCCACCCGGGCGCCAAAGCGTTCGGAAAGCTCCCGGGCAAAGCGCCGGAGGTTGACCCTCTCCTCCGCGGCGTAGTGCACGGCCAGGTGCCGGCCATCCAGGGTGAAATCGCACCCCAGCACCTTGGCACTCACCCCCTCTTCCTGCAGGCGGGCCCGCAGGTAAAAGGCCGCCTCCTCCGCCTTGGCCCGGAGCCTCGAGGCCAGGTCCAGATCCTCCTTGGTGGCCAGGCGCACCACCTCCCCGGCCTCCTTCTCCCCCCGGGGCGGGGTGCGCACCTTGCCCACCTCCAGACCCCGGCTGGTGCGCACCACCACATAGGCTTCCAGGGGAGGGGGCTCCCCTTGGAAGCGGAAGTAGCGCAGGACAGGGGTGCGGGCCTTGCGCAGATCGGCGTGCAGGCGAACGCCCACGGTCATGTTTCCAAGTCTAAGGCCAACCGGGCCAGGACCAGGTCCGGGCTCACATACCGCTCCAAGGCCTCCCGGGCGGCCTCCAGGGCCAGAAGCGCCCGGGGGAGGTGGCGGAAGGCGGCGTAAAGGGCAAAAATCCCTTCCTCATCGGCAAAAAGCTCCTTGAGGAGGGCCAACCGCCGCCAGGAGGAAGCCCCCCTCACCTCCCGGGCCTTCTCCATGCGGGCGCGAAAGGCGCCGGGGTCGGCCAGGGCCCTTAGGAGCCGGCCTGGAGCCCCAGCGGCGTAGGCCAGCAACTCCGGGTCCTGGGTCAGGGGGTAAAGCCGCTCCTCGGGCACGGGGGCAAAGGCCACCTCCAGGGCCCGGCTGGCCAGGGTGGGAAGGAGGGTGGCGCGGCTTGGGGCGATGAGGACGATGCGCCCATAGGAGGGGGGTTCTTCCAGAAGCTTCAGCAGGGCGTTGGCCGCGGCCTCGGTGAGGAGATGGGCGGCGTCCAGGACGGCCACCTTGACCCGCTCCCGGGGATGGGTGGCGAACCAGGCAAAAAGGGGTTCCACCTCCTCCAGGCGGATCTCCCCCATCCCCTTCAGGCCCCGCTCCTGGGGGCCGACCTCCAGGAGGTCGGGGTGCTCCCCCAGGGCGGGGGGAGGAAACCCCCGGTTGAGTCCCCAGGCGTACCAGCGGGCCACCCGGCGCCTTCCCACCCCTTCCGGCCCCGAGAAGAGCAAGGTGGAGGCCCCAAGCCGGGGGAGGAGCTCCAGGATGGCCTCGTGGCCGATTATTCCCCCAGGGTCAGGCGGGTGTAGAGCCATTGGGGGAACCCCTCCTCCGCCAGGCGATGGGCCACCTTGGCCATGTCGTACCCCACCCGGAAAAAGGCGATCCCCTCCCCCTCCCACAGGGCAAAGGCCGCCCCCGGAACCTGGTCGCGGGGCTGGCCCACCGAGCCCGGGTTGACCAGGGCCCGCACCGTGGGGGGCAGGAGGAGCTCCCCCCCCTCGGCGAAGCGTTGGTGGCGCACCCAGGGACGGGGCCCGGAAAGCTCCAAAAAAGCCCCCGCCAGGTGGGTGTGCCCGTGGAAGGTGAGGCGGTGCTCCGTGCAGTTAAAGGCCTGGCGGGCCAGCTCCAGCCCGTCCAGGTACTCCAGGGGATCGCAGGGGCTGCCGTGGACCAGAAGCGCCCCATCCACCTCCCTCTGCCAGGGCCAGGAGGCGAGGAAATCCAGGTGCTTGGGGGATAGCCTCGCCCGTTGCCAGGCCAGGATCTCCAGGACCACCCCCTTCTTGGGCAACCGGTCCAGGGCCAGAAGCCAGGCGTCGTGGTTGCCTAAGACGCACTGGGCCTCCACCTCCATTAGCCAGTCCAGCACCCGGTCCCCATCCGGATAGTAGCCCACCGCATCCCCCAGGAAGAGGACCCCATCAAAGGGGGGGGCCGCCTCCAGGACCGCCTGCAGGGCAGGCCAGTTGCCGTGGATGTCGGAGAGGACCAGGTAGCGCACGGGGTTTAGGATACCATGTGGCCATGGCTTCCTTACGGCGTTCCCTAGGGGAAGCGACCCTGTTGGAACGGCTTTCCGCGGACCTCGAGGTCCTTTCGGAGCACCTTCGGGCAGGGCTGGACGAGTTCGGCACCCTGTACTGCTACCTGGAGGGGGGACGGGGAGGAAGGACCTACCTCCTCCACGCCCCCTACCAGGAGGCCTTGCCCGTGCTCCAGGCCCTAAACGGCCTTTCCTTTCGGGGGCGTATCCTCCTGGCTCTGGACCCTTCCCCCCTCTCCCCCACCCTGGAGGGCCTTCCCCTTTCTGGCCCCACCCGGGCACCCTTGGCCCACCTCCTGGAAAGAGCCCGCCCCGACCGCCTCCTCTTGGCCTTTCCCGGGGAGGGCCTGGGCCAGGGCTTCCCGGGGGGCAAGGAGACCGCCGGCGAGCCCGACGGAACGGCCCCCCGCTGGCAACCCCTCGAGGCGGAAGGGGAACCCCTGACGCTCCACGTGGAAGCCCCCACCGGCCTCCTCTACCGCGAGGTGCGGGCCTACGGCCCCTGGGAAAGCCCTCCCCTTAACCTGGACCTACCCATAAGCCCGGGGCCCTACTGGGGAAGCGTGGGCACAGCCTTGGGGATTCCCACCTACGGGGTGGGTTTGGTAAACTTACGGGCAAGCCTGGAGGCGCTTCTCAGCCTCTGGTAGCAGGAGGGAGGATATGGCATACATCGCGCTGTTTGCCTTGGGAGCGGCCTTGGTGACCCTGCTCTTCTACCTGATCCTGAACCCCCGGGTGCTCACCACCGAAGGGGAGACCTTTGACCTGCGCTTCATCCTCTTCATGCTGATGCTCATCATCCTGGCCGCCAGCACCGTGGCCCTGATGCTGACCCTGGGCAAGATGCACCACCTGCTTTAGCCCCTGCCCGGGCACGGAGTCTCGGGAAAGCCTCAGGGGCCCAAGGCCTGGACCCCCCCTCAGGGGTTCTGGTTTGGATATCCCGTCGCGGCTTGCGCCACGACAGGGGCCCCGGGAAGGCTTTGGGGATCGCCCTTCTTCACCTATCCACAACCTGCGGGCACCGGCCCTTAGGTCTTGGTGGCCTTTTGCTCCCCTTCCTGGGAAACCTGCCTTAGGTAGGCGAGGTCCTTTTCCAGCACCTGGCGGGTGGCCTCGAGGACCGGGGCGAACCCAGGGGGTAGCTCCCGGGCCAGCTGGTCCAGGCACACCAGAAGCCCCTCCACCATGACCTTCTCCTGCTCCCGCCTGCGCTTACCCCCCCTTAGGGCGCTATAGGCCAGATGCTCCAGCCGCCGCACCACGCACACCCTGGGCTCCCCCCCTACCCCAGCGCAGGGCAGGCCCTCTGCCCCGCTACAGGTGGCGTAGGCCTGGGGGTAAAGGGGAGCCAGCTCAGGATGCCCCAAAAGCGCTGGCCCCAGGGGGCCCGCATGGGCCGCGGCCAGGCGGAGGTATGCGGCGTGGCGGGCACGGCGGATCTCCACCTCCATGGTTTCATCTTAGACACGGGCCCTCGGGACAAATGCCCCAAAGGGGTATGGGGGTGGCCGCACCTTCCCTGACCCAAGGGCCCATACCTAAGGAAGCCGGAAAGGGCGCCTCAGCCCGGCCAAGGCGATGGCCCTGGCCTCCTCCGGGGCCCAAGAAAGGGCAAGAACCCCCCGGTAGGCCCTCAGGGCCCGTTCCCTTTCCCCGGCCAGGTCCAGAAGCTGGCCAAAGCGGGCCAGCAGGTACCCCGGCAGGTAGCCGGGGTGTTGGAAATCCAGGCGGAACACCTCCTCCATGAGGGCCAGGGCCTCCTGCCACTCCCCCGCCGCCAGGTAAATCTGGGCCGCCAAGTAGAGGGCCTCAGGGCTTCCTATCTGGAAGAGGCCCTCAAGAAGCCCTCCCCAGTCGTCCTCCTCCTTAAGCTGCCAGGCCCGGTCCAAAAGGGCCCTTTGCCGCTCCGCCTCCGTGGGTTCATGGGCCTGGGGCAGGGCCTGGGGGAAGGCCTCGGCCAGAAGGGCATAGTCCAGGAGCTCCGCCACCACCGCCCCCTCCCTACCCCTCAAGGCCTCCGCTACCCTTGCCATGCGGCGGGCCCGGAATCCCGTGGCCGGACCTTCCCCGAAGGCCTGGACGTACCCCCCATAGATCCGGCGCAGATGGGCCAAGAAGGCCTCCGAGCCCAGGCCCTCCGGGGTGAGGGGAGTCTGGAGAAGCTGCACCAGCTCCCGGTCAAAAGCCTGCATCTTCTCCAGATGGGCCCGCCCTATGGGGTGCTGGGCCAAGGCCTCTCGGAAGGCCTCCGCCTCCCCCTTGAGATGGGCCTCCTCGTCCAAGGCCACCACGGGTATCCCCTTCTCCTCCGCCCAGGGAAGCAGGTGGAAAAGAAGGGGGTCCTCCTCCCGCCAAAGCCCTTCCCTTAGGCTCTCCTCCGAGTGGGAGGCCAGGTAAAGGACAGGGGCGCGGGCCCTTTCCAAAAGGGCCAACACCGTGGCGGCGTTGTAGCGTGGATGCAGGATGTGGAAGGGCCCAAGGGAAGGAAGGAGCAACATCCTCACCATCTTAGACCTCCGGGACCGCAACTACCGCCTGGCGGTGGTGAACGGCTGGCTGGTGTGGCTTGGGGATACCTTTTTGCACCCCAACATCGTCCTCACCAGCTTCGCCGCCAAGCTGGGGGCGCCCGGGGCCCTGATCGGCCTCCTCCCCGCCTTGCTCCAGGCCGGGGGCATGGTCCCCCAGGCCTTCCTGGCCCCCTACGTGGCCCGCTTTCCCCGGAAGATCGTGCTTTACCGGAAGGTGGCGGCCCTAAGGCTTCTGGGGGTGGTCCTCATGGCCCTTTCCGCCTTCTTCCTCGGGGCCTGGCCGCCCCTCCTCTTCCTCGGCTTCCTTCTGGGCCTCCTCCTCAACGCCCTCTTCACCGGGGTCAGCAGCCTCCCCTTCTGGGAGGTGGTGGCCAAGACCACGCCCCCGGCAAGGCGCGCCGCCCTTTTCTCCGCCCGCAACCTCGTGGGGGGGCTCCTGGCCTTCCTGACGGGGTTTGGAGTCCGGGAGATCCTCGCCCTTCCCCTTCCCTTCCCCCTCCCCTACGCCCTCCTCTTCGCCCTGGGAGCCTTGGCCTTCGGCACGGGCTGGTACCTTTTCGGCCTTACCCAGGAACCCGAGGAACCCCCCCGGGAGGAGCGCCTGGACCTCCGCCTGCCCCTAAGGAGCGCGGGTTTTCGCCGCTACCTGCGGGTGCGGGTGCTTTTGGGCCTGGCGGGGATGGCCGAGCCCTTCTATGCCGTCTATGCGGTGCGCACCCTGGGGCAGGGGCAGGAGCTTGGCCTTTACCTCTCCCTTTACGCCCTTGCCTTTACCCTTTCCAACCTGCTTTGGGCCAGGATGGCGGAACGGGGTTCCAAGGGGGTCCTCCAGGTGGGGGCCTTCCTGGCCCTTTGGGCTCCCCTTCTGGCCCTCCTCCTCCCCCCGCCCCTCTTCGGGCTGGTCTTCCTGCTCCAGGGGGCCTATTTGGCCGCCCTGGGCCTGGCCACCACCACCTACCTCCTCAACCTGGCCCCTCCCGGGGAGCGGAGCGCCTTTATCGGGCTGGCCAACACCGTGGCTGGGGTTTTCGCCTTCACCCCGGTGCTGGGAGGGTGGCTGGCCGATGGCCTGGGCTTCCCCAGCCTCTTCATCCTGGCGGCCTTCTTCTACGCCTGGGCCTTTTATGCGGGAAGGAAGCTCCCGCAGGAGGGGTAGGCGTCCTCGCCCCCAACCCGCACCCCGGCCCTCGAGGTGTGTATAGTAGGGTCCATGGTGGTCTACTTGCCGGATGGGAAGGCCCTCGAGGTGGAGGAGGGCGCCACCGCCTGGGACGTGGCCCGGGCCATAGGCCCGGGGCTGGCCAAGGCCGCGGTGGGCGCCTTGGTGAACGGGGAGGTGTATGACCTCCTAAAACCCCTTCCCCCAGGGGCCCAGGTGCGGATCCTCACCGAGAAGGACCCCGAGTACCAGCTCCTCTTCCGCCACACCCTGGCCCACGTGCTGGCCCAGGCGGTGAAGGAGTTCTTTGCCGAAAAGGGCTACGATCCGGAAAGCGTGAAGCTGGGGGTGGGGCCGGTGATTGAGAAGGGCTTTTACTACGACATCGACGCCCCAGAACCCCTCTCCGATGAGGACCTGCCCGCCATAGAGGAGAAGATGCGGGCCATCATCGCCAAAGACCTCCCCTTGCGCCGCTACGTGTTGCCCCGGGAGGTGGCCCTGGCCCGCTACCAGGGCAAGGACCCCTACAAGACCGAGCTCATCCTGGACCTGCCCGAGGACGAGGAGATCAGCTTCTACCAACAAGGGGACGAGGCCTACGGCTTCACCGACCTCTGCCGCGGACCCCACGTGCCCTCCACGGGCCGCATCCCCCCCACTTCAAGCTCACCCACGTGGCCGGGGCCTACTGGCGGGGGGATGAACGGCGCCCCATGCTCCAGCGGGTCTACGGGGTGGCCTTCCGCACCGCCGAGGAGCTGAAGGAATACCTTTGGCAGCTGGAGGAGGCCAAGAAGCGGGACCACCGCCGTTTGGGGCGGGAGCTGGAGCTGTTCCTGATCGACCCCATGGTGGGCAAGGGGCTGGTGCTTTGGCTCCCCAAGGGCAACGTGATCCGGGAGGAGCTCATCGCCTTCATGCGGGAGGAGCAGATAAGGCGGGGCTACCAGCTGGTCACCACCCCCCACATCGGGAGCCTGGAGCTCTACAAGACCAGCGGCCACTACCCCTACTATGCGGAAAGCCAGTTCCCCCCCATCCGCTTCCCGGAGGGGGAGGAAGAGTACCTCCTCAAGCCCATGAACTGCCCCCACCACATCCGCATCTACGCCCATAAAAAGCGCTCCTACCGGGAGCTCCCCCTAAGGCTTGCCGAGTTCGGCACCGTCTACCGCTACGAGAAGGCGGGGGAGCTTCTGGGCCTAACCCGGGTGCGGGGCTTCACCCAGGACGACGCCCACCTCTTCTGTACCCCCGAGCAGGTGAAGGAGGAGTTTCTCGGGGTTTTGGACCTGGTGCTGAAGGTGCTTTCCACCCTGGGCCTAAAGGACTACAGAGCCCGCATCGGCACCCGGGACCCCAAAAGCGACAAGTACGTGGGGGACGAGGCCAAGTGGGCCCTGGCGGAAAGGCAGATTGAGGAGGCGGCCCTGGAAGCCGGCCTCCACTACACCGTGGAGGAAGGGGATGCCGCCTTCTACGGCCCCAAGCTGGACTTCGTGGTGAAGGACGCCCTGGGGCGGGAGTGGCAGCTTGGCACCATCCAGGTGGACTACAACCTCCCCGAGCGCTTCGGCCTCACCTACGTGGGGCCGGATGGCCTGGAACACCGCCCCGTCATGATCCACCGTGCCCCCTTTGGCTCCTTGGAGCGCTTCATCGGCATCCTCATAGAGCACTTCGCCGGGGACTTTCCCCTATGGCTTTCCCCGGTGCAGGCCGTGGTGGTGCCGGTCTCGGAAAAGCAGGAGGACTACGCCAAGGAGGTGGTCTTTAGGCTCAAGGAGGCGGGCCTCAGGGCCGAGGCGGACCTGCGCCCGGAGCGCATGCAGGCCCGCATCCGCGACGCCGAGGTGGGGAAGGTCACCTACATCCTGGTGGTGGGGGACAAGGAAAAGGCCGAGGGCACGGTGAGCGTGCGCAGGCGGCTCAAGGGGAACCTGGGAACCATGCCCCTGGCGGTTTTCCTCGAGGGGGTCCTTAAGGAATACAAGGAACGCCTCTTGGAGCCAGCCTTCTGATGCGGGCCCGATCCACCATCTTCACCCTCTTCATGGAGTATGTCTACCCGGAACGGCAAGCCCGGGTCCAGGACCTCATCGCCATGATGGAGGTCCTGGGCTTCTCCGAGGCGGCGGTGAGGGCGGCCCTTTCCCGGAGCGCCAAAAGGGGCTGGGTGGTGGCCAAGCGGCGGGGGCGCATGGCCTACTACGCCCTCTCCGACCGGGTGTTCTGGCAGGTGCGCCAGGTGCGAAGGCGCCTTTACGAGGCCCCACCTCCCTGGGACGGGCGTTTCCTTCTGGTCCTTCCGGAGGGCCCCAAGGAACGGGGGGAAAGGGAGCGCTTCCGGCGGGAGATGGCCCTTTTGGGCTACGGCAGCCTGCAAAGCGGGGTCTACCTGGGGGCAGGGGTGGACCCCGCCGCCACCCGGGAGCTCCTCGCCTTTTACGGGCTTTCCGCCACCCTCTTCCGGGGCGAGCACCTGGGGCCGAGGGAGGAGGTGCTCCGCGCCTTCCCCCTGGAGGAGGCCTCGGCCCACTACCAAACCCTCCTCGCCCACCTCCCCCCAACCCCTGAGGACCCCCTTCTGGCCTTCCAGGCCCTGACCCGCCTGGTGCACGAGATGCGCAAGCTCCTCTTCCTAGATCCCCTCCTGCCCCCCGAACTCCTCCCGCCAGGCTTCCTTGGCTCCTCCGCCCGGGAACGCTTCCTCGCCCTCCGAAAAGCCCTTTACCGGCAGGCCGAGCCCTTCCTTAAGGGGCTATCCCTTCCCCTCTCAGCCCTCTCACCCCAGGCGGGATAACCTTTAGGGGATGAGGCGGTTGCTAGGCCTTTCCCTGATCCTTGCCACCTTGGCCCAGGCCCAGGTGGTCATCCCCTTCTGGCACACGGCGGGCCCCCCGGGGAACGGCGTCTTGGAGGAGGCCATAAGGAGCTTCAACGAGTCCCAGCGCACCTACCGGCTCGAGGCCCGCTACGTGGGGGACTACCGGGAAGCCGGGGTCAAGCTCCTGGCCGCCTTGCGCTCGGGGGGGCCCCGGTGCTTTTCCACGGGGAGCTCTCCTTCCTGCCCCGCTTGGCCCAGGAAGGAGTGGCCTTGGCCCTGAACCCCTACCTGCAAAACCTGCCCAAGGACGTGTATCCGGAGATGATGCGCACCACCCAGGTCCGGGGGCAGGCCTATGGCCTCCCCCTGGGGCTTTCCGTGCCCGTCCTCTACTACAACAAGGACGCCTTCCGCGCCAAGGGCTTGAAGCCCCCCAGGACCTGGGCCGAGGTGGAGGAGGCGGCCGCTAAGCTCACCAGCCGCACCAGCAAGGGGCTTGTCGTCTCCACGGACATCTGGAGCTTCAACGCCTTGGTGATGAGCCTCGGGGGGAGCCTGGTCAAGGATGGGCTTCCCGCCTTCACCTCCAAGGAGGTGGTGGAGGCCTTGGAGATGCTCCACCGCATGGTGCAGAAGGGGCACGCCCAGGCCAGGAACCTGGCCGAGGCCCAGTTCGCCGTGGCCGACTTCCTGCGCACCAAGGCCTTCATGGGCCTTGGCCCCACCACCGCCTTGCCGGTGGTGCTGGCCCAAACCTCCTTGCCCTTCCAGGTGGGCATGGCCCCCCTGCCCCGGCGGGAAGGGGGTGCGGTGCCCCTTTCCGGGGCGGCCTTGGCGGTGCTCAAGGGGGCAAGCCCAGAACAGGCCCGGGGGGCGGTGGCCTTCTGGCTGCACTTCCTGGAACCCAAGCGCCAAGCGGAGTGGGTGCGCACCACCTGGTACCTACCCCTGAGGCGGGAGGCGGAAAAGGAGCTGGCCGATTTCCTGAAGGACCCCGAGAGGCAGGCGGTCTTCGCCCAAGCGGAGGTGGGGCGTCCCTGGAGCCAGGACCCGGAGCTGGTGGTCTGGTACGGCTTCCTGGAGGAGGCCCTGGAGAGGAGCCTGAAGCAGGGGGTGAGGCCCCAGGTGGCCCTCGAGGAGGCCCAGAGGAAAGCCCTGGCGGTGGAGAAGCGCTAGGGGCTGACCCGCTGCTGACAGGGGGGATGGTAAAATCCCTTCCATGAAAAAGCTCCTCGCCCTGGTCTTCCTCCTCCTTCCCGGCCTGGCCCAGGTGGAGGTCTCCTTTTGGCATTCCATGGATGGCCCCGCGGGCAGGCTCCTTTCCGCCTTCGCCCAGGAGTTCAACGGCAAGCAGTCCCAGTACCGGGTGTCGCCCCAGTACGTAGGGGACTACCGGGATGCGGAAACCAAGCTGGTGGCCGCCCTGCGCACCGGGGCTCAGCCCGTCCTCTTCCAGGCAGAAATCTCCTTCTTCCCCCGGCTGGTGGGGGAGGGCCGGGCCTTGGCCCTGGATGCCCACCTGAGCCTGGAGCGGGCCTTCCTGGAAGACCTCTTTGAACCCGCCTGGAACTACGGGGTCATGGAGGGCAAGCGTTACGGTCTTCCCCTGAACACCTCCACCCCCGTTCTCTTCTACAATCTGGACGCCCTCCGGGCCAAAGGGCTGAAGGCCCCAAGGAACTGGAGGGAGTTTGAGGAGGTGGCCAGGGCCCTCACCTCCCGTCAGGCCAAGGGCTTCATCTTCGTCACCGACCCCCAGGCCTGGCTTTTTGAGGCCATGGTGACCAGCCGGGGTGGAAGCCTGGTGAAGGAGGGAAGGCCCAACTTCACCTCCAAAGAGGCCCTGGAGGCCCTGGAGATGCTCTGGCGCCTGAACAAGGCGGGGGCCCTCTCCGCAAGGAGCATGGCTGAGGCCACCTTCGCCCAGCTGGACTTCGTGCGCACCAAGGGGATGATGGTCATGGCCTCCATCGCCAACTGGCCCGCCGCGGAGAACTTCTCCTTCGCCTTCACCCTGGGGGTGGCCCCGGTGCCCCGGGAACCGGGGGGCAGGGTGCCCATGGGGGGAGCCCAGCTGGTGGTCCTCAAGGGGGCCACGGAAGCCCAGGTGCGGGGGGCTTTGGAGTTTTGGAAGTACCTGATGGAACCCCAGAACGTGGCCCGCTGGGTGGAGGCCAGCTACTACGTGCCCGTGCGCAAGTCGGCCATTCCCCTCCTGGAGGGCTTCTACCGGGAAAACCCCTTCCGCAAGGTGGCCTTTGAGCAGATCGCCTACGCCCAGGAGCGCCCCCGCCATCCCCAGTTCTCCGCCTGGGCCAGCGTCCTGGCCGAGGCCCTGGAGAAGGCGCTAAAGGGCGGCGTACCCCCCCAGCGGGCCCTGGAGGAGGCCCAGAGGAAGGCGGAGGCCCTCCGGTAAGACCACCCCACCCTGGCCGGGGACCCGAGAAGCCCCTTATCCAAGCCGCGTCGGGGAGTGTAAGGGGCGCAACAGGGGGTTGGCTCCTCCATAAAGACCCTAAAATGGCAGGGATGCGCCTAGGCTTTAGCCCTTTTAATGCGGAGATGGGTTACGAGGAAGCCTTCCGCCTGGCGGCGGAGCTGGGGCTAGACCTCGAGGTCCCCTACGACCTGCACGAGGTCCTACCCCTTCCCGACCCCAAGGCCCTGCGGGCCACGGGGGAGGCCTTAGGGGTGGGGTTCACCCTGCACCTGCCCTTCGTGGAGATGAACCCCGCCAGCCTCATCCCCAGCGTCCGCGCCCTGGCCGAGGAGCGCCTTAAGCGGGCCCTGGAGTTTGGCGAGGCCCTGGGGGCCAAGGTGGGCGTGCTCCACACCGGCCAGGTGCCCGTGCGCCACCCCATGGCCCTAAGCCTGGCCCGGGAGGCCCTGGAAAAGACCCTCTCCGCCCTCCTTCCCCTCCCTTTCCCCGTGGCCCTGGAAAACCTGGCCCTCTCCGAGGAGGACCTCCTCCGGGGCCCGGAGGAGCTCAAGGCCCTCCTGGACCGTTTCCCCCAGTACGGGTTCTGCCTGGATGTGGGCCATGCCCTGGTGGAACTGGGCTCCCTGGGCCCCCTCCTCTACTGGGAGGCCTTGGAAGGCCGGATCCTCCACCTCCACCTCCACGACAACCACGCCCGCAGGGATGACCACCTGCCCGTGGGCGCAGGCGGGGTGCCCTGGGAAAGGCTGGCCCCCCGGCTCAGGGACTTTCCCGCCACCGCAACCCTGGAGGTGGGTGGGGGCAGCCAAGGGGTGCGGCAAAGCCTCTCCCGCCTCCAAACCCTCCTCGCCTCCTAACCCCCCTTCCATAAGCGGGGACATCTGTCCTTGCCGGGCCTCACTTATAGTAGTGAGGTGGGGGTTTGTACACCCCCTTCACAAAGGGAGGCAGAATGGTCGTAGACCGGATTGAGGTGTACCTGGACGGGGCCAGCGAACCCCTGGCGGTTCTGAGGGAACCCCCCTACCGGCTGAATCTGGACACCCGAAAGATCCCGGATGGGGAGCATGTCCTGCGGGTGGTGACCCACTTCCGTGGGGGAGGTAAGGAGATCAAGGAGATCCCCTTCACCGTCAACAACTACCCCGACGTGATGGTCCTGGGCCTAGACGAGGGGGGCGAGGTGGCGGGGAACCTCGAGCTCCGGCTGGCCGTGGGGGAACCCGAGCTCCCGGTGGAGCCGGTGCGCTTCAACCCCATCTGGTACGCGGTGGCCTCGGTGATCGTGCTGGGCGGGATCTGGGCCTACTTCGCCTTGAGCCCGGCCGCCGAGAGGATCGTGGCTGAGGTGGCCCCCCCTGCCCAGGAATCCCACGCCCCCGCGCAGGGAGGCGCCGCGGCGGGGGTGGACCCGGCCCTCATGGAGAAGGGCAAGTCCCTCTTTGAGGCCAACTGCGCCGCCTGCCACGGGGCGAACGGCCAGGGGATGCCCCCGGTTATGCCGGCCCTGGCGGGCAACGCCAACCTGAAAGACGCCCAGATGATCCTGAACGTCGTCAAGAACGGGCGGGGAGCCATGCCCGCCGTGGGCGCCGCCTTCTCGGACGAGGAGCTCAAGGCCGTGGCCACCTACATCCGCAACAGCTTTGGGAATAGCTTCGGCCCGGTGGAGTAGGAGGGTGGCATGTACCGTAACGACCCCATCGTCCCCACCTTTGCCCTCATCTTCGCCGCGGGCCTCTTCTACCTGGCCTACCTGGATGGGCTCCACATCGCCCGCCTCCTGGGCCACACCCCGGAGGAGCTCTCCGTGGGCCAGATCGGCCTGATGGCCTTCGGCGCCGTCCTCCTCCTTTACGGCCTGATCGGCCTGGTGTCCTACTGGCTGGAAGGGGTAGAGCTCCGCCCCGGCCGCCACTTCCCCACCCCCTCCACCGCCCCCGTGGCCGCGGGGGTCATCCTGGTCCTCCTCCTCACCGCCCTTTCCGGCTTCTTCGTCCGCCTCATCCTCTACTCGGCCCAGACCGGGCACAACCCCACCTGGCTCCAAGGCGCCGTCTTCGGGGGCATCAGCCTGGTGGTGGCGGCCCTTTTGGGCATCTACAAGAAGTTCTTCGGCCGGGACGAGGTGGTCACCGAGGAGGAAAAGAGCCACTTCCCTTGGTAAGGGGTGAAGCATGGACGAACGCGAGATCCGCTTGCAAAAGTCCCGTAGGCGGCTTTTCCTGAAGACCGCCATCGGCACCGGAATCGGCCTTTCCCTGGTTTCCGCCTTCTACGTGGGGGCCAGCCTGCGTCCCAAGGCCGAGGTCACCCCGGAGAAAGAGCCCTTGAAGCCCGGGGACATCCTGGTCTACGCCCAAGGCGGGGGGGAGCCCAAGCCCATACGTCCGGAGGAGCTCAAGCCCGGGGACCCCTTCCTCCTGGCCTACCCCATGGACCCCAAGAGCAAGGTGGTGAAAAGCGGGGAGGCCAAGAACACCGTCTTGGTGGTGCGCTATAGGCCCGAAGAGCTTGCCCCAGAGGTGGCCCAGCACGGAGTGGAAGGCATCGTGGCCTTCTCGGCCGTCTGTACCCACCTGGGGTGCATCATAAGCCAGTGGGTGGCGGACAAGAAGGCGGGCCTTTGCCCCTGCCACGGGGGGACTTTTGACTTCGCCCAAGGGGCCAAGGTCATCTCCGGCCCCCCGCCCAGGCCCGTGCCCCAGCTTCCCCTCAAGGTGGAAGGCGGCCTCCTGGTGGCCGCAGGGGAGTTCTTGGGCGAGGTGGGGGTGAAGGCGGAAGCGGGCTTCTGCCGTCACGTCTAGGAGGAGAGCATGTACAAGTGGCTTGACGAACGCTTGGACCTCACCAGCCTTTACCAGAAGGTCCTGCGCAAGGCCTTTCCCGTACACCACTCCTTCTTCCTGGGAGAGATCACCCTCTTTGCCTTCCTCGTCCTGGTCCTCACCGGGGTCTTCCTCACCCTGAACTTTGAGCCCTCCATCCGGGAGGTGAAGCTCCCGGATGGCCGCACGGTGCCCGCCGCCTACGCCAGCGTCCTCTATATCGATAGCCTGCCCTTCGGGGCGGTGATCCGTAGCCTCCACCACTGGTCGGCCCACGTGATGATCGCCGCCGCCTTCTTGCACATGCTGCGCATCCTGCTCACGGGGACCTACAAGAAGCCCCGGGAGCTCAACTACCTGGTGGGCCTGGCCCTTTTGGGCCTGGCGGTGGTCACCGCCTTCACCGGCTACGCCCTGCCCTACGACAACTATGCCGTCACCGCCACCCGCATCGGCTACGGGATCGCCGCCTCCATACCCTGGGTGGGCGGGGCCATAGCGGAGGTGATGTTCGGGGGAGAGTTCCCGGGCTCAACCAAGTCCATCCCCCGGCTTTTTAGCCTGCACGTCCTCTGGCTCCCCCTCCTCCTCATGGCCCTCATCGGGGGCCACCTGGCCATCATGATGAAGCAGAAGCACACCCAGCCCCGCTACGCGGAGCGGGTGGCCCCGGGGAAGATCCTGGGCGTGCCCATGTACCCCCAGCAGATGGTGATGATGGGCATCCTCTTCGCCCTTTATGTGGGCATCATGACCCTGATCGCCGGGGCTTTCCTGGCCCACCCCATCGAGGCCTTCGGGCCGCCCACCCCCAACACCCCCGCGGTCAAGCCCGACTGGTACTTCCTCTGGATCTACGGCATCCTGCAGCTCATCCCCTCCACCTGGGAGTTCCACCTCTTCGGGGCCACCATCGGGCCGGAGTTCATCGGAGGGGCGATCATCCCCGGCATCCTGGGCCTGGTGGGCCTCCTCCTGCCCTTCGTGGATGTGCGCAAGGACAAGATGCGCTACATGGAGCTCCCCTCGGAGCACCCGGTGCGCACCAGCGTCATCCTGGCCCTTTTGGTCTTCTTCCTCATGAGCTCCCTGGCGGGGTACAAGATCGACTTCCAGCAACAAGGCTCCATCCTGGGCAACAACGCCGTGCTCTGGACCCTGGTCCTGGGAGGCCCCCTGCTCACCTACCTGGTTTCCTACACCCTGCTGCGCATCTTCTACGGCAAGGAGAAGGAAAAGGCCCTCCAGTAAAGCCCTCATGCCCCCCAGGCCTGGGGGGCAAAAAGAAGGGGCCCCGCCATCGGGCGGGGCCCCAAGCCTTTTTGGGGCTTAGGAGGACTTCTCCTCCTCGAGGCCCAGGCTCGCCAGGAGGTCGCCGTAGAGATCGCCCAGCTTCACGCTGGCGCTGGCCGTGGGGATGGCGGAGGCGTCGTAGAGGTTGTACTCGGCCACCGCCCCGTACTCGTACTCCCGGCGCTCCTCCCGGCGCGGGGCAGGTTTCCGCTTGCCCCGGGCCTCCTTGCCCTTGGCCCGGCGGGGACGCTCCTCCTCGGCCTTGGGGGGCGGAGGGGGCAGCAGGCGCTTGCGGGAAAGGGAGATCCTTTGCTCCACGGGGTCGATGTTGAGGACCACCACCTCCATCTCCTCCCCCTTCTTGAAGAGGGCGGCGGGGTTCTCAATGCGCCCGTGGTCCAGCTCGGAAATGTGGACCAGCCCCTCCATGCCCGGCTCCAGCTCCACGAAGACCCCGAAGTCGGTGATGCCGGTGATCTTGCCCTTGACCACGGTGCCCGGGGGGTACTTTTCCGTGAGGAGCTGCCAGGGATCGGGCTGGGTCTGCTTAAGGCCCAAGGAGAGGCGGCGCTCGGCGGGGTCCAGCCGCAGGACCACCGCCTCCACCTCGTCGCCCTCCTTCACCACCTCGGAGGGGTGCTTGGGGCGCTTGGTCCAGGAAAGCTCGGAGATGTGGATGAGCCCCTCGAGGCCAGGCTCCACCTCCACGAAGGCCCCGAACTGGGTGAGGCCCACCACCTTACCCCGGACGCGGCTTCCCACCGGGTACTTCTCGGCCACCGTGAGCCAGGGATCGGGGATGAGGGCCTTGATGGACAGGTTCACCCGCTCCTTGGCGGGGTCCACGGAAACCACCTGGGCCCGCACCTTCTGCCCCTTATGGATCACCTCCTTGGGGTGATGGAACCGGCCCCAGGTGATCTCGGAGCGGTACACCAGGCCGTCCACCGGACCCAGGTTCACAAAGGCCCCGAAGTCGGTGACGTCCACCACCGTGCCCTCCACCACCTGCCCGGGCTCAAGGCTCTGGAAAAAGGCCTCCTTGGCCCGCTTCTGCTCCTCCTCCAACACCGCCCGACGGGAGAGGAGAACCCTCTCCTTTTTGCGATTGAACTCAATGATCTTCGCCAGGATCTGCTGGCCCACGTAGGCATCCAGGTTGGGGATGCGCTTGAGGTCCAGCTGCGAAGCGGGGATAAAGGCGGATACGCCCTCCAGGTCGGCAATCACGCCGCCCTTGACCTTCTCCTTGACGGTGACGGTCACCGGCTCGCCCTTCTCGTAAAGCTCCCGGATGCGGTCCCAGTGCTCCGTGGCCTCCACCCGCTTGCGGGAGAGGACAACCTGGCCCGTTTCCGGGTCCACCTTGATCACCTGGACCCGCACCTGGTCACCAGGCTTCAAAAGGGCCCGTAGCTCCTCTTCGGGAAGGGGCTTTTTCGTAAGCTCGTTGAAAGGAATGGTGCCTTCCGTCTTGGCGCCGATATCTACCGCCACACCCTCCGAGCCCACCAGGACCACCTTGCCCGTCAGGATCTGGCCGGGGCGCACGCGCTTTTCCAAGCGGGCCTCCGTCTCCTGCAGGGCCTCCTCCATGCTGAAGGCCTGGCCTGGGGTCAAGTTGGCTTCGCTGACCTGGGTCGCCTTTTCTTCCATGCCGCCTCTTTCCTCCTTACGCGCCTTCCAGGGAAGGCGGGCGCATCTTGCGCGCGTCCACACGAAAAGGAGGGGGAGAAGCCTCACTCCCCGCTTCCGTGTGAACCGGCCCCGAAGGGCATACCCTTCCTTTATACCACGGGGAGGCCCCCTTGCCAAGAGGCCCAAAGCCCCGTGGAGCTTGGGCCATAATGGACCCATGGAGACCCTAGCCTGGATGCAGGCAAAGCTACCCGAGTTTTTAAAGGACCTCGAGGCCTTTGTGCGCCGGGAATCCCCCTCCAGGCACCTAAAGGGCCTTCAGGAGGCGGCAGCCTTTTTGGAGGAAGCCTTCGGGCCCCTTCAAGGGCGGCTTTCCCGTAAGGACACCCCCCTGGGCCCCATCCTCCTTTTGAAGCGGGAAGGGGAAGGAAGCCCGGTCCTCATCCTCTGCCACTACGACACCGTCCACCCCCAGGGAAGCTTCCCCGAACCCTTCCGCCTGGAAAGGGACCGGGCGGCAGGACCAGGGGTCTACGACATGAAAGGGGGGATTATCGCCCTACTCTACGCTCTCCGCCACGCGGAGGCCACGGGGAGAAAGCTCCCCGCCTTGGAAATCCTCTTTACCCCTGACGAGGAGATCGGCTCCCAGGAAAGCCGGCCCCTCATCGAAGCCGCCGCCAGGAAGGCCCGGGCCGTCTTGGTCCTCGAGCCCCCCACGGCGGAAGGCGACCTGAAGGTGGCCCGAAAAGGGGTGGGGCTCTACCGCCTTAAGGCCCTGGGCAAGGCCGCCCACCAAGGGGTGGAGCCGGAAAAGGGGGTAAACGCCATCCTGGAACTCGCCCACCAGATCGTGAGGGTGGCGGCCCTGGAGGACCGGGAAAGGGGAACCACCCTGGGCCCCAACGTGGTGGCGGGGGGCACGGCGAGCAACGTGGTGGCGGAGGAGGCCTGGGTGGAAATTGACCTGAGGGCCTGGAGCCTGGAGGAGGCCCGGCGGGTGGAGGAAGGCCTTAAGCGCCTCACCCCCATCCTCCCTGGGGCCCGGCTGGAGCTTTCCGGAGGCCTGAACCGCCCCCCCATGGAGCCCACCACGCAAAGCCTGGCCCTTTTTGAAAAGGCCCGGGCCATCGGGGAGGCCCTGGGCCTCTCCTTGCGCCCCGGCCGGGTGGGCGGGGGCTCGGACGGGAACTTCACCGCCGCCCTGGGGGTGCCCACCCTGGATGGCCTTGGCCTTTACGGGGGCGATGCCCACCAGAAGACTGAGTACGTGGTGGTCTCGGAGATCCCCAGGCGGGTGGCCCTCCTGGCCGAACTCCTCTACGCCCTATGAGCCTCTCCCCCTCGGCCAAAAAGGTGCAAAGGGCCTTGGAGGCCAAGGGCTTTGGCCACCTAAGGGTGGTGGAGCTTCCCACCTCCACCCGCACCGCAAGGGAGGCGGCGGAGGCGGTGGGGGCCGAGGTGGGGCAGATCGTGAAGAGCCTGGTCTTCGTGGGGGAGGGAGGGGCCTACCTCTTCCTGGTGAGCGGCAGGAACCGCCTGGACCCCTCCAAGGCCCAAAAGGTCACGGGCGAAGCCCTGCGAAGGGCCACCCCCGAGGAGGTGCGCGCCCTGACGGGTTACGCCATCGGCGGGGTGCCCCCCGTGGGGCACGACACCCCGCTTCCCGCCTTTTTGGATCAGGACCTTCTGGCCTACCCCCGGGTCTGGGCCGCAGGGGGTACGCCCAAGGCCCTCTTCTCCCTGACCCCCAGGGAGCTCCTGGCCCTCACGGGGGCCCAGGTGGCGGATCTAAAGGAGGCCTAGGGTGTGGTTCCTCCGCAAAGACCCCCACGTGAAGCCCGAGGGCCCCTTGGCCTTCCGGGTCCGGGTGCGCACGAAAAGCGGGGAGGTGGTGGAGCTCCGGCTCTCCAAGAGCATGGAAATAAGCCCGCATGAGGGGGGCTATTACGTCCGCAAGGAGATCGTGGCCCCAAGGAGCCTGGACCGGGCGGTCTTGGAGATCTGGTTTGACCGCGGCTACCGCCCGGTGCGCAAAAACGTTGAGGGGGGAGAGCTTATACCTATCCGGGAATGGAACGGCTAGAATGGGGCCATGGAAAAACTCCTGCTACTCCTAGGCCTTTTGGTCATGGTCTACAACGTCCTTTACGGCTTTCGGCTTAAGCGGGCCATCCCCGGAGGGGTCATGGGGGAAAGGGGCGGGCAGATGCTGGGGCTCATCGTCTTCTTCGCCGTGGCGTACCTGGTGGTCCTGGTCCTCACCTGGAGCGAGCCCAGTAGCCTCCTTCTCCTCCTCCTCTCCCTGATCCTCCTCCTGGGGGCGGTTTTCGTCTACATGGTGCTGCGCCTGGTGGACGCCATCGTGGCCTCCTTGTAGCCATGGTCTTCCGCCGCAACCCCAATCCCCCGGAAACCGACTGGAAGCCCACCCCCGAGGAGTGGCGGGTCTATACCCTCTGCGACGGTCGGCGCACCGAGGAGGAGGTGGTGCGGGAAAGCGGCCTGGGGGAGGAGGCCTACGTCCTCCTGGCTTCCCTTCTCAAGCGGGGCCTGATCCTGCCCGTGGAGGGGGCCACAGAGCTTTGCCAGAAGCTGGTGGGCCTCCTCAAAACCCGGCTTGGCCCCAAGGCCGAGCCCTTTGTGGCCCGCCTGGAGGGGTGCCAGAGCCGAGAGGCCCTGGAGGAGGAAGCCCTCAGGGTGGCCCTGAAGGTGAAGCTCACCCTGGACCGCAAGACGGGGGAGGAGCTGGAAAAAGCCATCCGGGCCCTATTCCGTTGAGGCGAAGCTAGCCCCGCAAGAACTCCTCCAAGTGGGGTTTGCCGCAAGAAAGGGGCTTTGCCCCCGACCCCTGGGCGGGAAAGTGAGGGCATTCCAGGGCTTTTCCGGGGCCCCGTCGTGGCCCAAGCCACAACGGGGTTCTTAGGTCAGCGGGGCGGTATCCAGGGCTCCCCCCGGAAGAAGCCGTAGACCAACCGGGCCACCACCGGCCCCAGGAGGATGAGGCCCAGGAGGTTCGGTATGGCCATGAGGCCGTTCAGGGTGTCGGAGATGGCCAAGAAGGCCTCGAGGCCCCCCAAGGGCCCCACAAAGGCCAAGACCGCGAAGGTGAGGCGGTAGGGCCAACGAATCCCCTCCCCGAAGAGGAAGGCCGCCGCCTCCTCCCCGTAAAACCCCCAGGAGACCATGGTGCCCAGGGCGAAGACCGCCACGGTGAGGGCCAGGATGAGCCCGCCCAAGGGGTGGGCCTGGAAGAGGGCGCCCGCGGCCTCGGCCGCACTCCCCGCCCCTCGCCAAAGGCCCGAGGCGATGAAGGTGAGGGCGGTGAGGCTGGTCACCAGGAAGCTCACGAACATCTCCGTGACCCCCCAGAAGCCCTGGCGCACGGGATGGTCCACCTGGGCCTGGGCGTGGGCGATGGGGGCAGAGCCCAAGCCCGCCTCGTTGGCGAAGATGCCCCGGCCAAGCCCCGCGTTGATGGCGGCGAAGAGGCCATAACCCGCCACGCCCCCCAAGGCCGCCTCCGGGCTGAAGGCCGCCCGGAAGACCAGGGCCAAGGCCTCGGGGATCTGGCCCCCGTAAACCAGAAGAAGGGGAACCACCGCCACCAGGAAAAGGAGGAGCTTCAGGGGCACCACCACCTGGGCGAAACGGGCCACCCACAGGATGCCCCCACCCAGCACCACCCCCACCAGGAGGGCCAGGAAAAGGCCCACCAAGGCGGGCGGTGCCCCCAAAGGGGCCAGGGCACCCCCCACCGCCCCGGCCTGGGAGAGGTTGCCGATGCCAAAGGCGGCCACCGCGGCGAAGAAGGCGAAGAAATAGGCCAGAAAGCGGAGCCGGGGAAGACCCCGGTACAGGTAGTACATGGGCCCGCCCGAAACCGAGCCATCGGCGAAGCGGAGGCGGTAGTGCACCGCCAGGGTGGCCTCGGCAAACTTGGTGCCGGTGCCAAAGAAGTAGCCCACCCACATCCAAAAAACCGCCCCAGGCCCCCCCGTGAGCACCGCCGCCAGCATGCCCAAAAGGTGCCCGGCGCCCACCGTGGCGGAGAGGGCCACCATGGTGGCCTGGAAGGGGGTGATCTGCCCGCCGAAGCCGTAAGCGCGCTCGCGGATGGCCCCAAAGGTCTCGCTGAAGGAAACCCGCATCATCCTGAGGGGGGCGCTGAACCAACGGATTTGGAAAATAACCAAATAAGCCCCCACCAGGAGGAAGACCAACTTCATGGGAAAGCCGTATACGATCCGGTTGAGAAAGTCGTTCAGGGCCAGAATATCCATGGCTACACCTCCGGCACCACCTCCACCTTATCCCCCCGCCTGAGGCGGAGGCGCCTAAGATCCTCCTCCAAAAGGCCAAGCCGCCCAGGGATGTTGGGCCTAGGCCGCACCTCCATCACGGCCTCGAGGCGCCTTAGGCGAAGGCGGAAGCCATGGCGGATGGCCCGGGCCCACTCGGCGAAAAGGGCCTCGTCCACATAGGCCACCCCGGACCCGGGGCCGTAGATGGGGAGGACCAAAAGGGAAGTGGGCGGCACCTCCACCAAGGGCACCGCCTCGAGGGCCCCCATCTGCAGCAGGGTGTGCAGGATGCGGGCCAGGCGCAAGACCCCGGGGGCCAGGAGCACCTCCACGATGCGCTTCCCCTCCACCTGGGCCAGGACCCGCAAGGCCTCGGGGCCAAGCTCCACCTGGCCTCCCTGGGCGGGCAGGCGCAAGACGTACCCCCAGTCGGAGGGCAGGGAAAGCCCCTGCCACACGGCTTGGGCCTCGCTCAGGCGGGCGGGCACCGCAAGCCCCCCCAGCAAGGTGGTGTGGGGTGGCAACGCCTCGGGCTCAAAGCGATAAGGCGCCCGCTTGAGGCCGGAAAGCAGGTCCAGGGCCTCCTCTCCCTCCAGGCCCTTCTCCCCAGACCAAACCCGGGCGTGGACCACCTGGCCCCCCCGCAAAAAAACCTCCCCCTCCAGGTAGGAGGAGCGGACCCAAAGCCTTCCCGTGCGCCCGGTGCTCATCAAAGCCCCCACCAGGGCCACAAAGGGAAACTCCGCAAGGTTACCTTCAAGATAGCCCTGCGGCTGACCAAGCTGACCTGAGGCTTCACCCAGCATTCCTCCCCGTTTTACCATGCCCCCTCCCCAGCGTCCAGGCGGGGTATCCTGGGGCTCTGCCCCAGGGGCAAACACCTTTGCGTAAGCTGGGGGCATGAACCTCCTTTTACTTCACGGGTTTACCTCCCATCCCGTCCTCACCCTGGGTCCCTTGCCCCAGGTGTTGCGGGAGGCGGGGTTTCAGGTGAGCCAGCCGGCCCTTCCCGGCCACGGCACGCGACCGGAGGACCTCCTCAAGGTGCGCTGGCAGGACTGGCTGGAAACAGCCCGGGCCGCTTACCGGGAGCTGCCCGAGCCTCGAGGGGTGGTGGGGCTTTCCATGGGCGCCCTCCTGGCCGCCCACCTGGCGGCGGAAACCCCCACCCAGGCCCTGGTGGCCCTGGCCCCAGCCCTAGCCCTCAAGCATCCCCTTGCCCCCCTGGCCCCCCTGGCCCCCCTCTTCGCCTGGCTCATTCCCCGCTTCCCCGGCCCCGATTCCATCCAGGACCCCGAGCGCAAAAGATCCAACCCCAACTACCCCTACTTCCCCACCCGGGCTTTGCCCCAGCTTCTGGCCCTGATGCGCCGCACCCCAGAGGTCCTGCCCAGGGTAGAGGCCAAGGCCCTGGTGGTGGAGGCGGGCCGGGACAAGGTGGTGCATGCTGCGGGGGTGCGGGGCTACTACGCCCTTTTGGGAAGCTCGCGGAAGGCGTACCTGGTCTTCCCGGAAAGCGGCCACGACCTTCTTCTGGACCGGGACCGGGAGGCGGTGGCCCAGGCGGTTCGGGACTGGCTTCTTGCTAACAATAATCACTTGCATTAAGCTTGAGGCTATGGAACCCTCATCCATCTCCCCCTGGAGCGTTTTCCTATACGCCCTCCTCACCGCCATCGCCACCGGTCTGGGGGCCATTCCCTTCCTCTTTACCCGGCACATCCTGGCCCACCACCTGGGCCTGGCCAACGCCGCGGCCGCTGGCCTGATGCTCTCGGCCAGCTTTGGCCTCATCTACGAGGGGGTGCACTACCACCTGGGCCGCACCCTTTTGGGGGTGGTCCTGGGCCTTGTTTTCATCCAACTTTCCCACCGCTTCCTCCACGGCCGGGAGGTGAGCTTCGGTACCCTAAACGGCCTGGACGCCCGGAAAGCCCTCATGATCGTGGGGATCATGACCCTACACTCCTTTGCCGAGGGGGTGGGGGTAGGGGTGGCCTTCGGGGGCGGGGAGGCGTTAGGGGTTTTCATCACCCTGGCCATCGCCGTGCACAACATCCCCGAGGGCTTGGCCATCAGCCTGGTTCTGATTCCCCGGGGCGTCGGCGTCCTAAGCGCTGCCCTGTGGAGCGTTTTCTCCAGCCTACCCCAGCCCCTCATGGCCGTGCCCGCCTTCCTCTTCGTGGAGGTGTTCAAACCCGCCCTCCCCGTGGGTCTGGGCTTCGCCGCCGGGGCCATGATCTGGATGGTGGCGGCGGAGATCCTTCCCGAGGCCCTAAGGGAGGCCAAGGCGGAAGGGGTGGCCACGGTGCTCACCCTAGCCGTGGCCCTGATGGTGGCCTTCCAGATTCTCCTTGGGGGGTAAGAAGACCCAGGGAAGCTCCCCATCCAGGTACAGGGCTTCCAAGGTGGGGCGGATCCGGAAGGCGAGCAACCTCACCCCCGCCTCCTTGGCTTCCCGGGCTGCCCGGTGCAGGAGCCGGTCCTCCGGATCCAGGGCGAAGGCCTGGGCCAAGGGATGCTGGACCATCCAGACGGCATAGGCCAGCCCCCCATCCCGGGCAAAAGCCGCCAGGAGCCTGAGGTGCCTGGCCCCTCGAGGGGTGGGGGCATCGGGGAACAGGGCCAAGCCCTCCTCCACCCGGTTGCAGTTCTTGGCCTCCAAGAAGGCTTCCTTCCCCCCGATCCGGGCCCAGAAGTCCAGCCTTTCCCCCCTGAGAGGCACCTCCCTCCTCAGGTTCCCAGGGCCTGGGCCGAGGGGGCCGAAAAACCCTTCCCTTATGAGCACCTCGAGGAGGCGGTTGGCCAAGGAGGCATCCACCCCCACCAAGACCCCTTGGCTTTCCACCAGGATCATCCGGCCCACCGTCTTGGGGGTGGGCCTGGGATGGTACCAGCAGGGAGTCCCGGGGAGGAGAAGCTCCCCCATCCGCCCCGAGTTGGGGAGGTGCAGGGGTCCCACGTCCGCCTCCACCAGGAAGCGGTTGCGCCTCTTGAGGAAGCGGCAAGGCTTTAGAGGGGGCAGGGGCCACATGGCCAAAAGTTTAGCCCGGTCAGGGACCGGGCTTTTTGGCGGAGAGGGCGGGATTCGAACCCGCGGTACCGGTTTTCCCGGTACAACACCTTAGCAGGGTGCCGCCTTCGACCACTCGGCCACCTCTCCAAGCTTTCTGGCGGAGGGTGAGGGATTCGAACCCCCGGTGGGCCTGAGGCCCACAGCGGTTTTCAAGACCGCCGCCTTCAACCGCTCGGCCAACCCTCCAAGGTATGGCCGCAATGCCTACTATGCGGCAAGCCTCCCGGGTTGTCAATCGGGCCAGGCTATGTTCAGCGGACCCGCCCCATCCGCCCCTCCCTCCTGGTTCTTGCCCATCTTGGCAAGGGAGTGCGACGAGATAGTGCACAGCGAGTGCCGATACACCCTCTGGAGAAATACGGGCTTTGAGTACTGTTCCTTTAGCTTTTGGTGCATATTGGCTCTGCCCCCCTTCTCCGGGCACTTCGTGGAACAGGAACGGGAGCAAATATGCTGGACACGATGCAAAAATGGCTATACCTACACGGCCGTGTATCACCAAAGACGCTCCCTGTTGGTGGGCTGTTGTGGCGGTGGGCTACCCCTCAAGCGGGGCGGGGAACCCTATAGAGGGCTTCCCGGCCGACAAGAGGAGCCCTTCCGCATCCTGCCCGAGGAAAAGAGGTAGGCTTTAGGCCCTCTCCTCCCAGAGGGATTTTCCCCATGGCTCCTTAGTCCAGTAAGGGGGCGAGTTCCTCCCTTAGGGCGGGCCGCCTGGGGTAGGCCAGGACCAGGGCTAAAGCCGCCCCCTTGGCCGCCTTGGGGTCCAAGCGGGCAAGGCGCAGGAGGAGGCTTGCCGCCTCCCGGTAGGCCTTGCGGGTCCCCTTCTCGGCCGCCAGCCTGGCCGCCTCCTGGTAAAGCCTTCCCGCCTCCTCGGGAAGCCTCTCCTCCAGCGCCTCCGCCAAGCGGGGGTAGGCCTCGGGCGGGGCGCCCTTGAGGAGGCGGTCCAGGGCCTTCCAATCCTCCTCCAGGAGGTGGATGCGGGCGAGAAGGGCCGGGTCCTTCACCTGGCGCAGGAGGGCTTGGCGCTCCTCGGCAAAGGCCCGGCCCAGCTTGGCCTTGAGGGCCAGGTAGTCCTCCAGGTTCGGCCTCACGGCAAAGCGGGCCCGGTGGTCCTCCGGGCGCCCCCGGTGGGCCACCAGGAGGTCCAAGAGGGGAAGGAGCCTGGGGTCCTTGCCGAACCAGTCCCGGGCCTCCTCCGCGTACTTAAGGGCCTCCTCCACCCGGCCCAGGGCCAGGAACCGCTCCACCAGGTGGAGGTAGTCCTCCACCCCCTCGAGGCCCTCCCGCAAAACCCCAAGGGCCTCCTCCACCCGCCCCAATCGGAAGAGGAGTTCCGCCCTAAGCCCCCGGACCTCCCTCCCCTGAAGGAGGCCTAGGGCCCTTTCCGGCTCCTCCAAAGCCCTCCGCAAAAAGGCCTCCCGCACCCCCTCCGAGGGGTGGCGCCGGTGGAGGGAAAGGAGGAAGGAAAGCCGGGGGGAAAGCTCCAGGTAGCGCGCCAAAGCCGCCCGCAGGTAGGGCTCAGGGTCAAAGGGGGCCAGGGGCAGGGCCTCCAAAAAGGCCTCCACCTCCTTCCTCCCCGCCCGGTCCAGGCGCAAAAGAAGCCTCCTCGCCTCCTCCTCCCCCTCCCCCAGGCGGAAGGCCTGGCGCAGGGCCCGCACCCCCGCCAAGAAGGCCTCCCCCGGGGCCAGGGCCTCGGCCAGGAGAAGGCCCACCTCGGGAAGAAGGGCAAGCCTTTTCAGGAGGCCTTTGGCCTCCTCAGGGGTCAGGGCCTCAATCAGGGGCGCCAGGTCCGGGGCCTTGCCCTCCAGGTGGGCGTAAAGAAGCGCCACCGCGTGCTTGCAGGGGAAACCGGGGTAGGGGCAGGTGCAATGGCCCACAAGCCCCGGCCCCACCTCCACCCGGTAGGGGGTGGGCTCGGAACCCTGCACCTCCCCAAGGAGCTTCTCCCCCACCCGGAAAAGGCGGCGCACCCGGCCCTCCTTGAAGTAGGCCAGGCCCCGGCGGAGGATCTCCTCCGGCACAAAGGGGGCAAAGTCCTCTTCCCTTTCGGGGGGAAAGGTGGCCACGCCTAAAGTCTACGCAAGGCCCCCTCCGCGGGTGCTATCCTGAAGGTGGGCCCTATGAAATGACCCTCACCGCCACCCTAAGGGAAGCCGACCTGGTCCGGCCCTTGCCCAAGGGGTACGTGCAGTGCCGGGCCTGCGCCCACTACTGCGCCGTCCCCGAGGGAAAAGCGGGCAAGTGCGGGGTTAGGCGCAACCTCGGGGGCAGGCTGTACTTGGTGACCTACGGCAAAGCCGCCGCGGTCCACCTGGACCCGGTGGAGAAAAAGCCCCTTTACCACTTCCACCCCGGGGAGGGGATCCTCTCGGTGGGCACCGTGGGGTGCAACCTCTTCTGCGCCTTCTGCCAAAACTGGCAGATCTCCCAGTTCCGGGAGTTCAAGGTCACGCCGGAAGGCCACCTGGACCGGCCCATCGGGGAGGACTGGCCCCCGAGGGCCATTGTGGAGGAGGCCGAGGCCTTGGGGGTGCGCCTCATCGCCTACACCTACAACGAGCCCGCGGTCTGGATTGAGTACGCCCACGACACCGCGCGGCTCGCCAAGGAACGGGGCATGAAAAACGTCTTCGTCACCAGCGGCTTTGAAACGGAGGAGGCCTGGGCGTATATACGGCCTTACCTGGATGCCGCCAACGTGGACCTGAAGGGCTTCACGGAGGCCTTCTACCGGGAGGTCTGCGGGGCCCGGCTGAAGCCGGTGCTGGCGAGCCTCGAGCACCTGGTGGCCCAAGGGGTCTGGGTGGAGGTGACCACCCTCCTCCTGGAGGGCTACAACGACGCCCCCGAGGAGATAAGGGCCATGGCCCGCTTCCTCAAGGGGCTTTCCCCCGAGATCCCCTGGCACCTCACCGCCGCCCACCCCGACTACCGCATGCTGGACCTCAAGCCCACCCGGCACTCCACCCTGGTGCGGGCCTACGAGATCGCCAAGGAAGAGGGCCTGAGGTTCGTGTACGTGGGCAACGTCTTGGACGAGGATAGGGGCTCCACCCGTTGCCCGGACTGCGGCCGGCTCCTCATCCGCAGGCGGGGCTACCGGGTGGAAACCCTTTGGGACACCCCAGGCGTCTGCCCGGGGTGCGGGAGGAGGATCCCCGGGGTATGGACCTGGTAAGGCCGCCGGCGGTGGCGGGCTACTTTTACCCCATGGAGGCCAAACGCCTAAGGCAGGAGGTGGTGGGCCTTTTGCATGGGGCCCAGGCCTCCCCCGACCCCAGGGTGCGGGGGCTTCTTTCCCCCCATGCGGGTTACCTCTACTCGGGAAAGGTGGCGGCGGAGGGCTTCAAGGCCCTTTCCGCCTGGCGAGGAAGGGCCAGGAGGGTTTTCCTCCTGGGGCCCAGCCACTTCGTGCCCTTCCTGGGCGTGGCCTTCTACCCCTACCGCGCCTGGGCCACCCCCTTAGGGGAGGTGGCGGTGGACCTGGAAGGGGGAAGGAGGCTTGGGGAAAAGGGCCCCCCCTTTCTGGTGTACGAGGAACCCTTCCGGGAAGAACATAGCCTCGAGGTCCTCCTCCCCTTCCTCCAGGTGGCCTTGCCGGGCACGCCCATCCTGCCCCTCCTCTTCGGGGAGGTGGACCCCCAGGAGGTGGCCGAGGCCCTCTTGCCGGAGCTTGGGGAGGGGGATCTGGTGCTGGCCTCCAGCGACCTCTCCCACTACCACCCCGACCCCGTGGCCCGCAAGCGGGACCAAAGGACCCTGGAAAGGGCCCTGGCCCTGGACGTGGAAGGGGTGGCCCAAGGGGAAGCCTGCGGCCACCTTCCCTGGGCCACCCTCACCGCCCTGGCCAGGGCCTTGGGTTGGAAGCCAACGCTTTTGGCCTACGCCACCAGCGCCGAGGCCTCCGGGGACACGGGCCGCGTGGTGGGGTACGCGGCGGTGGCCTACTTAGGGCAAGGTTCACCCGCCTTAGGATGAGACCATGACCCCGGTGCGCAAGCGGTTTACCGTGGAGGAGTTTCACAGGATGGCCGAGGCCGGCCTCCTGGGAGAGGACGACCGGGTGGAGCTTCTGGAAGGGGAGGTTTGGGAGATGAGCCCCATCGGCAGCCGCCATGCCGCCCTGGTGCGGCGCCTTCGCCGCCTGTTCACCCCCTTGGAGATGGAAGGGGCCTGCCTTATCGCCGTACAGGACCCCGTGCGCCTCAGCCCTTTCAGCGAGCCCCAACCGGACCTAGCCCTTTTGCGCACCCGGCCTGACCTTTACCAGGAGGAGCACCCCGGCCCCCAGGATGTCCTCCTCCTGGTGGAGGTGGCGGAGGCCTCCTTGGCCTACGACCTGGGGGTTAAGGCACCCCTATACGCGCGCCACGGGGTCCTTGAGCTCTGGGTGCTGGACCTGGAGGGCAAGCGTCTTCACGTTTTTCGCTCTCCCTCCCCCGAAGGTTACCAGGAAGTCCAGACCCTGGCCCCAGGAAACCACCTGGCCCCCGCGGCCTTCCCCTCCTTTTCGCTCCCGGTGGCCGAGCTCCTCGGCTAAAGCCTAAGAAGGGGCCGGAACCAGGGGATGGAAAGGAGCAAGAGCGCCAGGGCCAGGGCGAAGAGGAGCCGGGCCCGGGGCTTTCCCCTCCGGGCCTGGGAAAGCCCCGCGTGGGCCAGGCCTAAGGCGATGAGCCCCCCCACCCAGTGCTCGGCCACGAAGAAGCGGGCCTCGCCCCCGGTCTGCATCACTGCCTCCAGGTTGGCCAAGGCCCCTTGGAACAAGGGGCTTAGGAAGGCCAGAACCACCCCTAAGACCACCTGCAGGGTGAAGGTGTGGGCGAAAAAGGCCCCAGGCCGTGCTTCGGGACGGAAGACCGCCCAAAGGCCAAAGGCCAGGACCAGCCAGCGCACCAGGCTGTGGAGGAGCAGGAAGGCCTCGTGCATAAGCTTAGCCTACCATAAAGTTCCTCCTCCTTTGGGCGGGAAATCACCAAGCATCCCCCGGCGAGGAGGTAGGGCAAAGCGGTCAGAGCGAAGGCCAGAAGGGGACGGCGCCCCGCCAAGGAAGCGGCCAAAAGCCCAAAGGCCACCCCCGCCCTCAGCCCACGCCCCTCCCCCTCGGCGAAGGCTCCAAGGAGCCAAAAAATACCCAGAAGGCGGAAGCCGCGCTGGCAAGGCCCAGCGCCGCCCGCCTCACCTAGGCCCCCAGAAGGGCCAGGGCCTCCCTAAGGTCCCGCACCTCCAGGTGGGCCGGGTAGCGGGGGTCCTTGGGGCGGTGGCCCCGGTCCACCCAGACCGCCTTCACTCCCACCGAAAGGGCCCCCTTGATGTCCCGCTCGGGGTTATCCCCCACCATCACCGCCTCCTCCGGGCCCACGCCAAAGGCGCAAAGGGCCATGCGGAAAAGCCGGGGGTCGGGCTTGCCCAGGCCCACCTCCCCGGAGATCAGGGTGAGGGCAAAGGCTTCCCCCAGGCCGGCCCCAAAGAGCTTCTCCCGCTGCAGGTCCGGCACGCCGTTGGTGAGGAGGACCAGGATGGCCCCCTTGGCCCTCAGGGCCTCCAGAAACGCCGGCACCTCGGGGAAAAGGGGGTAGCGGCGCCTTTCCCGGAAAAAGGCCTCGGCCAGCTCCCGGGCCAGCCCCTCGGGGCCCCCCAGCTCCCTTAAGGCCTCCCGGAAGACCCGTTCCCGAAAGGGCCAGGCCCATTCCCCCAGGGCCTCGAGGCCCGGGGTGGAGTAGCGGGCCCAAAGGGCCTCCAGGGCCGAGTGGCCGATGCGTTCGGCCCAGGGGTAAAAAGGGGCCTCCCGGAAAAAGGCCTCCGCCTTTTTTCCCACCGCCTGGAATAGCCCCTCCACCCCCGCCTCCTCTCCCAAGCGGCCCAAGACCTCCTGGCTCACCCGGTGGTCCACAAGAAGGGTATCGTCCAGGTCCAAAAGCCAAAGCCTCATACGCCCCCCTCAGGGGTGGTTCTGGGAAGCTCCTGCACCAAGACCGGGTTCTCCCCCGGGTCAAAGAGGAGGAGGTGGTCCCCCGCATCCCGGAAGGCTAGGCCGTACTTGGAAAGGCGAAGCCTCTCGTGCTCCAGGCTCTCCACGAAGAAGACCAGGCGCCCCTCCTCCAGCCCGAGCCGGGCAAAGCCCCGCCCCTCGGGCCGGGGGCGGTTGGGCCCCGGCTCCACTCCCCCGCCCCCTGGGCGCAGGAGGAGAAGGGGCCCCTCGAGGGGCGCAAGAAGGGCCTCCCTTTCCGGGATGAGCTCCTCCAGGGCCAGCCCCAGGGCCTGGTAGAAGCTCACCCCCTGGCCCAGGTCGGGCACGTAGACCACCACGCTCTCGCTCATAGGCTTCGCAAAAACCCCCTGAGCTCCTCCTCGTCCCCCACCACCCGGAGGAGGCCCAGGTCCTCCGGGGCGATCTCCCCGTGGACCCTTAGGAGGGAAAGCCAGTAGGGGTCCACGGCCAGGGGCCGGCCCAGGCCCCGCCTGAGGTAAAGGAGGTTCCAGGCCAGGGTGAGCTCGGCCAAGGTGCCCACCCCCCCGGGAAGGGCCAGGTACCCCGCCCCCAGGTCCAAAAGCCTTCCGATGCGCTCGGGCAAGGAGGAGGCGGGAAGCTCCAGGTCCACGTAGGGGCTTGGCCCCTTGCGCTCAGGGAAAAGGGCGGGGGCCGTAACCCCCACCACCAGGCCCCCCTTGGCCTTCACCCCCCGGGCCAAGGCCTCCATCCCCCCCTGGTACCCCCCGCAGGCCAGGCCGAAGCCCTCCTCGGCCAGCACCTCCCCGTAGCGCACGAGCCGGGGGTAAAGGGGGCTTTCCGGGGAAAGGCGCGAGGAAACGAAGACGGAAAGAAGGCGCATCCCCAGGCCCTAGCGGCAACGCACCACCAGCACAGGGATGCCCACCCGGTGCAAGACCCCTTCGGTCACCGAGCCCAGGAGGAGCTTGTCCAGCCCGGTGCGCCCATGGGTGCCCATCACCAGGAGGTCAAACCCCTTGGCCGCCTCCACGATGGTGGGCACCGGCACCCCTTCCTTCACCTCCCCCGTGGCCTCCACCCCCTTTTCTTGGGCCAGGGAAAGGGCCTTGGCGATGGCCTCTTCCCCCGCCTTCTTCAGGTCCTCCAGAAGCTCCAGGCCATAGGGAACGCTCTCCGGGGCGATCCAGATGGCCTGGGCGGGGTTTTCCAGCACGTAGAGGAAGTGGACCTTGGCCGAAAGGACCTTGGCCAGGGAAAGGCCGTGCTCCAGGGCCTGCAGGCTACAGGGGCTACCGTCCGTGGGCATCAGGATGGTTTTGTACATGGTTCGCCTCCTTCGCCCTCATCATACCGGGTCGTAAACTTAAGGCCATGTGGATCTACGGAAGGAACCCGGTCCTGGAGGCCCTGAAGGAGGGCCGGGTGCGGCGGGTCTTGGTGGCCCGGGGGGTGGAGGCCTGGCTCCTAAGGGAGCTGGAAAGGCTGGGGGCGGAGTACACCCTGGTGCCCCGGATTGAGCTGGACACCCTGCTAAGGACCACCCACCACCAGGGCCTGGCGGCGGAGGTGGAGGAACCCCATTACGCCTCCTTGGAGGAGGCCTTCTCCCTGGCGGAGGCCCGGGGAGAGATGCCCCTTCTGGTCTTCCTGGACGGCATCACCGACCCCCGGAACTACGGGGCCATGATCCGGAGCGCCCTGGCCCTGGGGGCCCATGGGGTGGTCTCCGAGGAGCGCCGGAGCGCCCCCCTCTCCCCCCTGGCCCTGAAGGCCAGCGCCGGGGCCGCCCTGAAGCTTCCCGTGGTGAAGGTGAAAAACCTCCCCCGGGCCCTCGAGGCGGTCAAGCAAAGGGGGCTTTGGGTCTACGGCCTGGACCTTCGCGGGGAGAAGACCCCCAAGGCCCTGGATTTCCAAAGGCCCCTGGCCCTGGTGGTGGGCTCGGAGGGCGAGGGGATGCGGCGGCTGGTGCGGGAGGCCTGCGACGAGCTCTTCCGCATCCCCATCCGGGAGGAGGCCGAGTCCTTGAACGCCTCCGTGGCCCTGGGCATCGCCCTCTACGCCGCCTCCTTGGGTCGGGGTGTAGGATAGGGGCGTGGACTGGGTACGGCTCCTTTCCCGCCTCCTCCAGGCGGAAAGCCTCCCGGGGCAGGAGGGGGAGGCCGCGGGCTTGATCCTCGAGGCCTTAAGGGGGATGGGGCTCCCCGCCATCCTGGACGAGGCGGGAAACGTGGAAGCCCTGCTGGGGGAGAAGGAACCCGAGGTGGTCCTAACCGGGCACCTGGACGTGGTACCCGTGGGGGACCCCGCCCACTGGCCCTATCCCCAAGGCAGCGTGGTTCAGGAGGTGGTCTGGGGCCGGGGGGCGGTGGACATGAAGGGGCCTTTGGTGGCCATGCTCCTGGCCCTCGAGGCCCTGTCCCAAAAGCCCCTAAGGGGGCGGGTGCGCTTCCTGGCCACGGTGCAGGAGGAGGTGGGGGGCCTGGGAAGCCGCCATGCGGCGGCCAGGCTTTCCCCGCGCGCCTTTATCCTGGGGGAGCCTTCGGGAAGGAGGCTCATGCGGGGCCACCGGGGCCGGGCGGAGGTCTGGGCGGACTTCCAAGGGGAGGAAGCCCACGCCGCCATCGCCGGGCCGGAAAACCCCCTCTACGCCCTGGGGGAGTACCTCCTGGCCCTAAGGGAGCTTCCCCTTCCCCCCAGCCTGAAACTCACCCCCACCCGGGTGGACACCTACCCCGGGGCCCGGAACCAGACCCCGGGGGTGGTGCGCCTCTACCTGGACGTGCGCTACGAGCCCGAGGCCGATCTGGAAGGCCTTTTGGAGAGGCTCAGGGCCTTGGGGGATGCCTCGGTCTACATCCCCGAGGAGGAGCGGGCCTCGGGGGAGGTGCGCCTCCTCATCCCCGCCCTCTGGCCCCCCTACCGCCTGCCCGAGGACCATCCCCTGCTCCTCACGGCCCTGAAGGCCCTGGGCCAGGAAAGGGCGGGCCTTTGGCCCTTCACCACCGACGCCCCCTACCTGGGCGCCAGGGCCCCGGTCCTGGGCTACGGGCCGGGGGATCCCGCCCTGGCCCACACCGCCAAGGAACACCTCCCCTTACGGGAGGTGGAAGGGGCTGCCCAAGATTACGTGCGCCTGGTGGAGGCCCTATGGAACGCCGCCTGATCGCCGGTACCCCCTACCGCAGGCTCCTCACCGTCCCCCGGCCCGTGGCCGAGGGGGTGAGGGCGAGGCTCGAGGCCAGGGGCATCCCCGTGATCCTGGAAACCCCCTTTTCCGGCCTGCCCGAGGCGGCCCTGGGCACCTACATGGGGGACGTGAACCTCTGGGTACCCGAGGCCTTTTGGGGCGAGGCGGAGGCGGTTTTGGAGGAGGAGATCCCATGACCGTGGTGGGCTTGGACCTGGGGGGAACCAAGATCGCGGCTGGGGTTTTTGACGGGGAGAGGCTTCTTTCCCAGGTGGTCCTCCCCACCCCCGAGGAAGGGGGCCTGGCGGTGGTCCAGGCCCTGGCGGAGGCCACGGCCAAGGCCGAGGCCGAGGCCGGGACCCGGGGCGTGGCCATCGGCCTGGGCACCCCGGGGCCCTTGGACTTCAAAAGGGGGGTGATCCGTTTCACCCCCAACATCCGGGGCCTTTCGGACTTCCCCATCCGCCGCCTTCTGGAGGAGGCCACGGGGAGGCCCGTCCACCTGGAAAACGACGCCAACGCCGCCGCCTTGGCCGAACACCACCTGGGGGCGGCCAAGGGAGAGGAGAGCTCCCTCTTCCTCACGGTTTCCACCGGGATCGGGGGCGGGGTGGTCCTGGGGGGAAGGGTCCTAAGGGGGGAAAGGGGGCAGGGAGGGGAACTGGGGCATATCACCCTCCTCCCCGGGGGGCCGGTGTGCGGCTGCGGGCTGGAGGGGTGCCTGGAGGCCTTGGCCGCCGGCAGGGCCTTGGAACGGGAAGCCTCCTATGCCTTCCACCGCAAGGTGGACACCCGGGAGCTTTTCCGGCTCTTCCAGGAGGGGGACGCCAAGGCCCGGCGCATCCTCCTGCAGTCCGCCCGCTACGTGGGCATGGGCCTCGCCAGCCTGGTCAAGGCCTTTGACCCGGGGGTGGTGGTGGTGGGCGGGGGGCTGGCCCTCAACGCCCCCCAAGCCTACTGGGAAGATCTAGAGGAAGCGTACCGGCACTACCTCTCAGGCTGGGAGGTTCCCCCTCTGCGCCGGGCCCTTTTGGGGAAGGAAGCGGGGCTTTTAGGGGCAGCCCTGACCGCCTATTTGGAGGTGCAAGGTGGAAGTGGGTAAAACCCTTTTCCTGCTCGGCCTTTTCCTAGCCCTTCTTGGCCTTCTCCTCCTCTACTTTCCCAAGCTCTTCGCCTGGTTCGGCCACCTGCCAGGGGACATCCGCGTGGAGCGGGAGGGCCTAAGGGTGTACATCCCCCTCACCTCGGCCCTGGTGCTATCCCTCCTCCTAAGCCTTCTTTTCAACCTGCTTTCGGCCCTACGCCGATAGCCTAACCGCCCTCTGGCGGCCCGGCTTTACCTGGAAGGCCCGCATGGCGAAGGCCGTCAACCCAGGCCCCCTCAGGCGCAGGTGCAGGGAGCCAGGGCCCACCAGAAAGCGGTGGAAGAAGGTTTCCCAAAGCCGCACGTGGGCCTCCTTCCCCCCGAACCCGGACTTTTCGCCGAGACCCCGGAGGTCACCCAAGAAGCTGGCCCCGCCACCCTCATGTTCCGCGTGCCCCAAGGGGCGGAAAGCGGCATCCTGCGCCTGCACCACCCCAAAACCCCGACTAAAAGGCCCCACGCCAGCCCCCCTGCCTAGGCAGGGGGGTTCACTTTAGGTAGCTCAAAAACTCCTCCCGGGTCTTCTGGCTCTCCCGGAAAACCCCCAGCATGGCGCTGGTGGTGGTGCGGGAATGCTGCTTCTCCACCCCACGCATCATCATGCACAGGTGGATCCCCTCCACCACCACCCCCACCCCCTGGGGCTCGAGGATCTCCTGTATGGCCTCGGCGATCTGGACCGCCAGGCGCTCCTGCACCTGAAGCCTCCTGGCAAACATATCCACGATGCGGGCGAACTTGGAAAGCCCCAGGATCTTCTGGCCCGGGATGTAACCGATGTGCACCTGGCCGAAAAAGGGCAGCATGTGGTGCTCGCACATGGAGTAGAACTCAATGCCCTTCACCACCACCATCTCGCTGCCCTCGGCCTGGAAGACCGCCCCGTTCACGATCTCCTGAAGGCGCTGGCGGTAGCCCCGGGTAAGGAAGGCCCAGGCCTTGGCCACCCGCTCGGGGGTCTTCAGGAGGCCCTCTCGAGCAGGGTCTTCCCCAATGACCTCCAGCCACTCGGCCGCAAGGCGCTGGAGCCGCTCCAGGTCAAGCCCCGTTTCAAAGGTGAGACCGGTCTCCTCTAACTCCACCATTCTGCCTTCCATGGTGCCCCCCTTACCGCTTTTCCTGTGTGGCCCCGGGCTCACTCCGGAACGATGAGGCCCTCCTCCAGGAGGGGCAAAGCCGCCTCCGGAGCCAGGGGAAAGCCCTGGGCCACCCGCTGCAGGGCCTCGAGGGCCTCCTTCCGGCTCCGCTTGAGGCGCAGGTGCAGCTCGCTGAAGGGGTTCAGGGCGTCCTGGCCCCGCAGGGTGAGGCGGAAGCGCCTGGGCGGGTCCACGGGGAAGAGCCCCACCCGGTAGCGCTCCGCCAGGGCCCGGTACCGGGGGCGTTCCCCGGAGGCTCTGCCGGACGCACCACCCGGGCCGGAACCCCCAGGGCCAGCATCCCCTCGGGCACCTCCATCCCTGGGGGCACCACCGCCCCCGCCCCCACCACCGCGTTCCTGCCGATGCGGGCCCCATTGAGCACCACCGCCCCCATGCCGATCAGGGCCCCTTCCTCCACCACCGCCCCGTGGACCACCGCCCGGTGGCCCACGGTCACGTGGGCACCCAAAAGGCAGGGGAAACCGGGGTCGGCGTGGAGAACGGCGCCATCCTGAACGTTGCTTCCTGGGCCGATCACCACCCGCTCCAAATCCCCCCGCACCACGGCGGCGAACCAGATGGAGGCCCCCTCCCCCACCTCCACCGCCCCCACCACGTGGGCCCCAGGGGCGATGAAGGCGGTGGGGTGGACCTGGGGAAGCTTGTCCTCAAAGCGGTAGACGCTCAAGGGCCACCTCCAGAAGGCGCAGGTCCTCGGGGAAGGAAAGGAGGGAGCGGGCCTCCTCGAGGCCAAACCAGCCTAGGCCCGTCATCCCCGCCTCCAGCTTGGGCTCCCCTTCCCCCCGCATGAGGAACCAGTGCACCTCCCGCTCCACCCCCTTGGGGTTCACGTACCGGGTGGGGAAAAGGGGGAGGAGGACCACCGCCTCCACCCCGGTCTCCTCAAAGACCTCCCGCACCGCGGCCTCCTCCAGGGTCTCCCCCGGCTCCACGTGCCCCTTGGGGAACACCCAAAAGCCCATGCGGTCGCGGAGGAGAAGCACCTCCCCCCTCCCGTTGAAGACCACACCCCCCGCCCCTAGCTCCATGGGTACTTCCCCTTCAGGTAGCCCAAGGTGGCCTCGTCCACCTCCGGGCCTCCTTGGTAGCGCTCCTCGAGGTTCTCCATGCCGATCAGGGCAAGGAAGGCCCGCTCCGTGGCCTCGTCGAACTCCCCATGCACCTCTCCCCCATAAAGCCCCAGGCTCCGGAGCACCCCTTGCAACCACCGCACCTCTTCCGGGGTCAGGGGGCGGCGCTCCCGGGGCCTTTCAAAGAGGAGGCGGTGAAGGGAAAGCAGGCGGAAAAGCTCCTCCACCGGCTCCGGGTGATCGTCGGCCCGGAGGTCTATGTACCGGTCCCAAAGCCCCCCGTACCCCTTGCCCTCCCCCACCACCAAAAGGGCCGCAGACTGCTTGCCCCGTTTATCCCCTCCCGCCTCCTCCCCCGCTTTGAGCGCCAAAAGAAGCCTCTCGGGAAAGGGGGTGCCCTCTTCCCGCAAAAAGGTCTCCACCATGGCCTCCACCACCTGAGGGCCAGGGAGAAGGTTGCCCTGGGCGGCGAAGCCCTTTCCCGCCCTCCCCCCAGCCCAAGGATGGCACTCCCCACCGGTGAAGGTGAGGGCCTCCCCCCTGCCGCTCACCAGGCCGAACTGGCGCCTTTCCAATCCGGGATCGGTGCGCCGTAAAGCCTCCAAGACCCCCTCCGGACTGGCCCCCTGCTCCAAAAGGGCAAGGCCCTGGAACCCAAAGCGGGGGTTGGCGTAAGACTGGGTGGCGATGGCCCCCACCCCCGCCCGGGCAAAGGGCACCACCGAGCCCACCGCCAGGAACTTGCTGGCCACGGCCACGCCCAAGTCCCCGGTCTTTGGGTCCTGGGCTACCAGGGAATAGGTAGCCACCACCATGCCCCTATCCTACGCGCCCCCGCATGGTAGAGTGGGGGGATTGGGTGCGCCCATGGAGATTAGAAACATTGCCATCATTGCCCACGTGGACCACGGAAAAACCACCTTGGTGGACGCCATGCTTCGCCAAGCCAAGGCGCTTTCCAAGGAAGAGGGGGAGCGGATTTTGGACTCGGGCGACCTGGAGAAGGAGCGGGGCATCACCATCCTGGCCAAGAACACCGCGGTGGTCTGGGGCGGGGTGAAGATCAACATCGTGGACACCCCCGGGCACGCGGACTTCGGGGGGGAGGTGGAACGGGCCCTTTCCCTGGTGGACGGGGTGCTCCTCTTGGTGGACGCCGCCGAGGGCCCCATGCCCCAGACCCGCTTCGTCCTGAGGAAGGCCTTGGAGGCGGGGCTCAAGCCCCTGGTGGTCCTCAACAAGGTGGACAAGAAGGAGGCCTGCCCCGATGAGGTCCTAAACCTCACCTTTGACCTCATGGTGGAGCTGGGGGCCACGGAGGAGCAGTTGGACTTCCCCTACCTCTACGCCATCGGCCGGGAGGGCCGGGCCTGGCGGGAGGAACCCAAGGAGGATCTCTCGGAGCTTTTCCAGACCATCATCGAGCACATCCCCTCGCCCCGGTGGGAAGAGGGGCCTTTCCAGCTTCTGGTGGCCAACCTGGACCACTCCCCCTACCTGGGGCGGATCGCCATCGGTAAGGTGGCCCGGGGCCGGGTGCGCAAGGGGGAAAGCCTGGCCATCCTGAAGGAGGGCCAGGTCCTCCCCGCAAGGGTGGCGGCGGTCTACACCCACCAGGGCCTGGAACGGGTGGAGGTGGAGGAAAGCCCGCCCGGGGACATCGTGGCCCTGGCGGGGGTGGAAGGGGTGGAGATCGGGGATACCCTCTCTGACCCTCAGGCCCAGGAGGCCTTGCCCCGCCTGCAGGTGGACGAGCCCACCGTGGCCCTCACCCTCACCGCCAACACCTCCCCCTTTGCCGGCCGGGAGGGGAAGTACGTGACGGGGCAGAAGCTGAAGGAACGCCTCCTTAAGGAGCTTCGCACCAACGTGGCCCTGCAGGTGGCGGAGGTGAGCCCCGAGGTCTTTGAGCTTAGGGGCCGGGGGGAGCTCCACCTGGCCATCCTCCTGGAAACCATGCGCCGGGAGGGGTACGAGTTCAGCGTGGGCCAGCCCAGGGTGCTCACCAAGGATGGCCTCGAGCCCTACGAGCTTTTGGTGGTGGAGGTACCCCAGGACCGCTTTGGCAGCGTCATGGAGGCCCTGGGGGCCAGAAGGGCAGAAATGACCCACATGGAGGTGGGCGAACGGGTAAGGGCGGAGTTCGTGGTCCCAGCCCGGGCCCTGTTTGGCTTCCGGAGCCTTTTCCTTTCCCTCACCGGGGGGGAGGGCCTTATGAGCCACACCTTCCACGGCTTCGGCCCCGAGGCGGGCCCCATCCCCACCCGCACCACGGGAAGCGCCGTGGCCATGGAGGCGGGGGTTGCCACCGCCTATAGCCTGAACCGCCTGCAGGAGCGGGTGCAGTTCTTCATTGAGCCGGGCACCGAGGTCTACGTGGGCATGATCGTGGGGGAGCACGTGCGGGAAAACGACCTGGAGGTGAACGTCACCACCGCCAAAAAACTCACCAACATCCGGGCGGCGGGCTCCGACGAGAACATCCGCCTCATCCCCCCGAGGCCGCTTTCCCTGGAGGAGGCCCTGGGGTTCCTCGCCGAGGACGAACTCCTGGAGGTAACCCCTAAAAGCCTCCGCTTGCGCAAGAAGGTGCTGGACCCCTCAAAGCGGAAGCGCCTGGTGGGCCGCTAACCTCAACCCGAGGGGGGAGCCCGCCAAAAGGAAAGGTATAGGCCGGACCCCGGGGGTCCGGCCTGGGCTTCCCCGCTTTTTTACTCCTCTTCCCGCTCCCCGTAGGTTTCCAGGGCTTCCTGCCACGCCTGGCTGATCTCCTTGGCCTGCTCCATGGTGAACCTCCTTGAGCCTAAGGGTAAGAGGGGGCGGCCTCAGGCGGAGCAAGGTAAAGCGAAAACGCGTACACCCCGCAGACGGTGTAACGGGCAAAAGCTACACCGGGGCCTCAGGACTGGAGGAGCGCCTCCGCCTCGAGGCGGGCCAGCACGCTTTCCAAGCTTCCCCCTTGCCAGCGCTCCACCGCATAGGCGGAGAGGGGAAACCGCTCCCTAAGCCTCCGGATGAGGCCTGCGGCATCCTCAGGCCGGCTTCCTTGTAGCACCAAGAGGTACCCTCCCGTAAGGCGAAAGGCCAGATCCCCCCGGCGAAGCTCCGCCTGCAGCCGCTCCGGGGGAACAGGAGAAGAAAAGTAGACCAACACCAAGGGCCGCCTAAGGGCCAAGCCCTCCAGGGCCCCCGCCAGGCGGCGCAGGTCCTCCTGGGAACCCACGCCCTCCAGGGCCGGCAAAAGGGGAGCCTCCCGCCCCGTGCCCAGGAAAAAGGCCATGGCCAGGGACAAAGCCCCCAAGGTGCCCCCCAAAGCGGTGTACCCTGGGGCCTCGAGGCCCGCCACGGCCAAAGCGCTTTCCAGGGCCAGCTGGAAGGCCAATAACCCCAAGCCCAAAACCAGGAAGAACTGCACGGAAAAGGCCACAGGGAAGCGGGAAAACAGGCTGGCGGTGGCCGCCAGGAAAAGAGCGGAAAGCAGAAGCCCAAGCCCCCGATCCACCTGGCCCAGGGGCTCGGCCAAGGCCAAGGGAAGAAGCCCCAGCAGGAAGAGGCCCCAGGGCAGAAGGAAAAGCCAGCGCATGCTCCTTCCAAGCCTACCATGCCTCCCCTTACCCCCGCCTTAAGCACCCCCAAAAGGGCCTCCTCCTTCCCGGCCCCTTGGCTGCGGGGGAAGCCCATTAGCTTGCGGCAACCCCCGTGCCCCGGCGCTTACCATGAAGGGGATGGAACCCCTGGCCGAACGCCTTAGGCCCCGCTCTTTGGAGGAGGTCCTGGGCCAGCCCCACCTCACCGGGCCCCAAGGGCTTTTGCGGCGGATGTTGGAGGCGAAAAGGCTTTCCCCCATGGTCCTCTTCGGCCCCCCGGGCACGGGCAAGACCACCCTGGCCCGCCTCCTGGCCGAGGGGGTGGGGAGGCCTTTTTGGCAGCTTTCTGCGGTGGAGGCCGGGCTCAAGGAGGTGCGGCAGGCGGTGGAAAGGGCCCGGCGGGAAGGGGGCTTGGTCCTCTTCCTGGACGAGATCCACCGCTTCAACAAAGCCCAGCAGGACGCCCTCCTGCCCCACCTGGAGTCCGGCCTCCTCACCCTCATCGGCGCCACCGCGGAAAACCCCGCCTTCGGGCTCATCCCCGCCCTGCGCTCCCGGCTCCGCTTCTTCCCCCTAAAGCCCCTTTCCCCAGAAGACCTCCTCCGCCTCCTGAAGCGGGCCCTGGAGGACGAACGGGGCCTTCCCGGCACCCCTTACGAGGAAGGGGCCCTCCGTCTCCTGGCCCAGGCGGCCGGGGGCGACGCCCGCTTTGCCCTCAACACCCTGGAGCTGGCCGCCGCCTTCGGGCGGGTGGACGAGGGGAGCGTGAGGGAGGCCCTGGGCTCAGAGCGCTTCGCTATGGACCGGGGCGGGGACCATTTCTACGACCTGGTCTCCGCCCTGCACAAGAGCCTTCGGGGAAGCCACGTGGACGCGGCCCTTTACTACCTGGCGAGGCTCCTTAAGGGCGGGGCCGATCCCCGCTACCTGGCCCGCCGCCTCATCCGGGTGGCGGTGGAGGACGTGGGCCTGGCCGACCCCCTGGCCCTAAGGCTCGCGGTGGCCGCCAAGGAGGCTTACGAGGCCCTGGGAAGCCCGGAAGGGGAGCTCGCCCTGGTGGAGGCCACCGTTTACCTGGCCCTGGCCCCCAAGTCCAACAGCCTCTATGCGGCCTGGGGAAAGGCCCAGGAGACCGCCCAGGCCCACCCCGAGGCCCCCGTGCCCCTCCACCTGCGGAACGCCCCCACCGGCCTGGCCAAGGCCCTGGGCCACGGCCGGGGCTACGCCTACTACCACGAGGACAAGGAGGGGAGCTTCGCCCAGGCCTACCTGCCCGAGGGCCTCGAGGGGCTCCGCCTCTTTGAGGCCACGGGGGAAGGGTGGGAAGAGCGGGTGCGGGAGAGGCTAAAGGCCCTCAGGGAGCGCTTCCGTCAACCTAGCCCTTGAGCCCCTCCTCAAAGGTGGCCACCACCCGCCGCTCAAAGGCCAGGTAGAGGAGGGCGATGGGCAGGACCGAAAAGAGGGCCGCCGCCGAGAGCAGGCCCCAGTCCGTGGGGTACTTGCGTTGCAGGTCGGTGAGCCAGGTCTGCAGGGTCCAAAACCTGGGGTCGGAGACCACCACCCGGGGGTAAAGCACCAGGTTCCAGTGGGCGGCAAAGGCCAGGACGCCCGCGGCCACCAGGGTGGGCCGCACCAAGGGGAACAGGATCCGGAAAAGAAGCACCCGGTGCCCCGCCCCGTCCAGCCGGGCCGCCTCCAAAAGCTCTTCCGGGACCGCCCGCATGGCCCCGTAGACCAAATAGATGACGAAGGGGCTGGCGGCGAAGGGAAGGAGCAGGGCCCAGAAGGTGTCCAGGAGGGAAAGCCCCTTCAAAATGCCGTAAAGGGGCACCAGGAGGAGCTCGGCGGGTATGGCCATGAGGGCCAGGTACAAGGGCAGAAGGCCCAGACCCGCCCGCAGGGCGTAGGCCGCCAGGAGGGCGGTGAAAAGCTGGAGGGCCACCGCCCCGCTGGAAAGCAGGAGGGAAAACCCCAGGCGGTCCCAAAAGCCCTCCTGGTTCAGTCCCCGGAGGTTCTCCAGGCTGAACCCCACCTTGGAAAAGAGCTCTCCGGAATACACCGCCTCCTTGGGCATGAAGGCGGCGTAGGCCATCCAGAGGAAGGGGAGGGCCACAAAGAAAAGCACGGCGAAGACCAAGAGGTGCCCCAGAAGCCGGCCCATGCCCCCCACTATACGCCGTAAGATGCCCCCATGAGGCCTCTTTCCGGCATCAAGGTCCTGGACCTCTCCCGGGTCCTGGCGGGGCCCCTTTGCACCATGGTCCTGGCCGACCTGGGGGCGGAGGTGGTCAAGGTGGAACCCCCCTGGGGGGACGAAACCCGGGGCTGGGGCCCCCCCTTCGTGGGGGGGGAAAGCGCCTACTTCCTTTCCGTGAACCGGGGCAAGCGGAGCCTGGCCCTGGACCTCAAGGCCCCAGAGGGCCAGGAGGCGGTGCGGAGGCTGGCCCAAAGGGCCGACGTGCTGGTGGAAAACTTCAAGACCGGGGACCTCAAGCGCTACGGCCTGGACTACGAGGCCCTAAAGGCGCTGAACCCGCGCCTTATCTACCTCTCCCTCACCGGCTTCGGCCACACGGGGCCCAGGGCCCAAGAACCCGGGTACGACGCCGCCTTGCAGGGCTACACCGGCATCATGTCCGTGACCGGGGAGCCGGAAGGCCCCCCCATGAAGGTGGGGGTGGCCTGGATCGACGTGATGACGGGGATGATGGGGGCGGTGGCGGTCCTGGCGGCCCTCTACGAGCGGGAGCGAAGCGGTTTGGGTCAGCACATCGACCTCTCCCTCTTTGACGTGGGGCTCTTCGCCCTGGCCAACCTGGGGGAGAGCTACCTCCTCACGGGCAAGCCCCCGGGGCGCCTGGGCAACGCCCACGCCCAGATCGTGCCCTACGGGGCCTTCCCCGCGGCGGACGGTTGGCTGGTGCTGGCGGTGGGCAACGACGAGCAGTTCCGGCGGCTTTGCCATGTGCTGGACCTGCCTTGGCTTTGGGAGCGCTTTCCCCAAAACCCCCAGAGGGTGGAGCACCGCAAGGAGGTGGTGGAGGCGGTTTCCGCCGTGCTGAAGACCCGCCCTCGAGGCTACTGGCTGGAAAGGTTCAAGGAGGCGGGCATCCCCGCCGCCCCCGTGAACGACCTGGCGGAGGCCTTCCAGGACCCGCAGGCCCAGGCCCGGGGTGCGGTCTGGACCCTCCCTCACCCCCTCCTGGGACCCCTCCCCACCCTGGCCAACCCCTTGCGCTTCCTCTCCCGCACTCCCGCCGCCCCCTCCCTTCCCCCGCCCCTCCTGGGGGAGCACACGGAGGCGGTGCTCCTCGAGGCGGGCTTCACCCCGGAGGAGGTGCGGGCCCTTGTGGAAAAGGGGGTGGCCCGGAGGGCGAAGGGGGAGGAGGGATAGGGAAAAGCGCCCTCCTGGAGGGCGCTGGTCTGCAAAAGGGCCTTGCGGGGCCCAAAAGGAGCCTGTGGATAACCCTGTGGATAACGCCCCCGGCTACCCAGCGGCACCCGACCCGTGGCGCTTAGGGCTGCTTCCTTCCGGACCTGACCCGGTTCACGCCCGGACCGCCGCGCTGGACCGGGGGCTCGGGTAGTATAGCACCCATGGAAGCCCTGAGGCTAGAGGGGCTCGGCAAGCGCTACGGCCGTAAGCCCGTCCTGGAAGGGGTGAGCCTGGCGGTGAGGCCGGGGGAGGTCTACGCCCTGGCCGGGCCCAACGGCTCCGGCAAGACCACCCTGATCCGCCTGGTCACGGGGTTGGCCTTCCCCACGGAGGGCCGGGCCTTCCTCCTGGGGGAGGACGTGCACAAGAACCCCAAAGCCCGGCGCCACCTGGGGGCGGTGGTGGAGGCCCCCGCCGCCTTTTACCCCTACCTCACGGGGCGGGAGAACCTGAGGATGCACGCCTACCTGGCCGCGGTGCGGGACGAGGGCCGCATCAGCGAGGTCCTGGCCCGGCTCAAGCTCCTGGCGGTGGCCGACCAGAAGGTGGGAAGCTACTCCCTGGGCCAGCGCCAGCGCCTGGGCCTGGCGGCCGCCATCCTGCACCGGCCCAAGGTCCTGGTCCTGGACGAGCCCACCTCGGGCCTGGACCCCGAGGGGGTGGAGCTGGTCCATGGCCTCTTGCAGGAGCTGGCCCGGGAAGGGGTGGCGGTCCTCCTCTCCACCCATCACCTGCAGGAGGTGAGCCTTTATGCCCACAAGGTGGGCATCCTGGGAGGGGGAAGGCTTCTGGACGAGGTGGTCCTGGAGGGGCGGGAGGTGTACCGCCTCGAGGCCCACCCCCTGGAGGGCGCCTTTGCCCTCCTCAAGGCCCTACCCCAGGTGGCCTCGGTGCAGCTGCAGGGCGGGGCCATCCTCTTCGCAGGAAGTCCGGAGGTGGCCCTGGAGGCCCTCCTCAAAGAGGGCTACCGGGTGCAGGCCCTGGAGCCCCACCGCTTTGACCTCATGAGCTACTACCAGGAGAGGGTGAAGCATGCTTAGGCTGTTCGTCTTTGAGCTTTACAAGCTCTTCCGGCTCCGCTCCGTGGGGCTTGGCCTCTTGGCCGCCTTCCTCCTCCCCTTCCTCTGGGCCCTGGCCCCGGGGCTTAAGGAGGTCTACGGCCTCGTTTTGGCCTCGGGCTGGCAGGTGGTCTCCTTAAGCCTCCTGGCGGGGATGGAGTTCCTCTTCCCCTTCCTGGTGGTCATGGCCGCCAGCGAGTCCTTGGGGAGCGAGGTGGCCCAGGGTACCCTGAAAAGCCTCCTCCTCAGGCCCCTCCCCCGCACCGCTCTCCTCCTCGCCAAGCTCCTGGCGGTGCTCTTTTACCCCTTCGTCCTCCTGGCGGCCAGCTTTCTGGGCGGCCTCCTGGCGGGTCTTCCCCATGGCCTCGGGCCCTTCTACGGGGGCACGGGCCTGGGGGCGGGGGGGTTCGCTGGGGTGGGGCTCCTCCTGCCGGGGGCGGCCTTAGCCGAGCTCCTCCGGGCCCACCTCCTGGCGGGGGCGGTCCTCCTGCCCCTGGCCTCCCTGGCGCTTCTCTACGGGACCATCTTTCTCTCCACCACGGCAAGCGCCCTGGCGGCGGTGGCCACCCTCCTCCTCATGCGCCTCCTGGTGGCCTTCCCCACCCTCACCCCCTTCCTCCTCACCACCTACCTGGACCTCCACCTGAGGCCCCAGGCGGCGGGGCTCGGGCTTTCCCTCCTCCTCATCTACACCCTGGGCTTCGCCTTCCTGGCGGCCTTGGTCTTTGAGCGGAAGGACCTCTAGGCAAAGGGGTAGGGCTCCGGGAGGCCCACGAAGCGCCCCCCCTCCACCAAGGCCTCCCCGTCCAGAAGGAGCGCCCCCTCCTCCAGGGAGAGGACCAGGTCCCAGTGCAGGGCGCTCTCGTTCTTGCCCCCGGTCTCCGGGTAGCTCCGGCCCAGGGCCAGGTGCACCGTGCCCCCCATCTTCTCGTCCAGGAGGATGAGGCCTGTGGGCCGGGTGAGGCGGAAGTTGGTGCCCAGGCCCACCTCCCCAAGCCGCCGGGCCCCCGCGTCCGTGGCCAGGGCCGAGAGGAGGTAGCCCTCCCCCACCTCCGCCCCGGCCTCCACCACCTCCCCCCCTTGGAAACGGAGGTAAACCCCTTCCACCCGCCTTCCCCCCACGAAGGCGGGGAGGTTGAAGCGCACCTCCCCCTCGGCGCTCTCCTCCAGGGGGCCGGTGAAGACCTCCCCCGAGGGCATGTTGCGCCGGCCATCGGAGTTGATCCACCTCCGCCCCGCCACGGAAAGCCTTAGGTCCGTCCCCGGGGCCAGGATGCGGAGCTCCTTCCCCTGGGAAAGCCTTTGGATGAGCCCCTCCTGGAAGCGGGCCAGGGCCCGCCAGGCCCCCACGGGGTCTTCCTGGTCCAGGAAAAGGGCCCCTTCCAGGTAGGCCCTGAACGCCTCCGTCCCCATCCCTGCCCCCACCGCATACCCCACCGTGGGGTAGAGGGTGAGGGCCCAGCGCTTCTTGAGGCGAAGCTCGGTAAGGGGCCGCCAGGCCCGCCCGTACCTCAGGGAGAGGTCCGGGTCCAAGGAGGCGGCCTCGAGGGGGTTTTCCGCGGACAGGATGCGCAGGAACTTGTCCGTCCTCTCGTATAGGGCCTGCTCCGCCGCCGGAACCTCCTCCAGCCAGCGCCCGGCAAAGCGCAGGAAATCCCGCATCTCCCCAGGGTAGGCCAGGCGAAGGAGGGGGTAGGCCCCCCGGGCGAGAAGAGCCCGCTTCAGGTGGGGCAAAAGGGGCAAGGCCGGGGTCTCCGCCTCCACCAAGACCACCTCCCCCTCCCCGGCCTCCAGGCAGTAGTCCGCCAAAAGCTCGGCCAAACGTGCTTCCACCCTGTTATCATAGGACCAAGATGGAAGAACCTAGGATCACGCCCCTGGCCCGGCGTCTTGCGGAGGAGAACGGCATTGACTGGCGCAGGCTCCAGGGCACGGGCCCAGACGGCACCATCGTGGAGCGGGACATCCTGGCCTTTTTGGCCAAGGTGATGGCGGGGGAGGTGGAGTTGCCCCCCATGCCGGAAGAGCCCCCGCCCGTCCTCCCGGAGGAGGACCTGAAGCGGGCCCAGGAGGCCTTGGGGCGGGAGGGGGTGGACCTCTCCGAACTCATCCCCGAAGCCCCCAGGGCCCCCACCCTCCAGGTGGAGGAGGTCCCTGAGGAGGAACTGGACCTGGAGCCCGCCCTCCTGGAGGACCTGGAGCTGGACCTGGAGGAGGACCTCCTCCTGGCCGAGGAAGCCCCCGTGCTGGCGGAAGAGCCCCGGGAGGAAGGCCTCCCGGAAGAAGCCCCGGCCACGGCCCTGGAAGACGAGCTGGAAGCCCTCCTGGCGGAGGAGGCCGGCCTGAGCGAGGCGGAAGAACCCTCCCTCCTCCCCGAGGAGGCCCTCTTGGAGGAGGAAAGCCTCCTGGAGGGGCTCAGCCCGGAGGCCCTGGAGGAACCCCTTACGGCCGCTCCCGAAAGCCCCGCGCCCGCGGCGGCAACCCCGCCCCCGCCCCAGTGCCTATCCCCACCCCCGCACCTGGCCTCACCCCCACCCCCGCCACGGGGCCCCTTCCCCCGGCGCTCCGCGCCTTCCGCCGGCGGCTGAACCCCGCCCCCCTGGAGGAGGCGGTGGGCGCCTTCCACCGGGTCTACGGCGTGCCCAAAACCCCCCTCCCCTTCCTGGTCAGGGCGGCGGAAAGGGCCCTGGCGGACCTGGAGCTTCCCTTAAGGCCCCTCCTGGGCCAGGCGGAGGGGGAGAGCGTACGGGGCTTGCGGCCTAGGGAAGGCTTCCTGGCCCTCTTCCGCCAGGAAGGCGGGGATGAGGGCGAGGGGCTTTTGTGTTTCTTCGGGGAGGAGGAGGTCCACACCGGCCGCCCGAGCCTCTTCCTCTCCCCCGAGGGGGTGCTCTCCGCCTCCGGGCTGGAAGGCCCCGTGGCCAAAAAGCTCCTGGAGCGGGTGGCCCTCTACCTGGAAAACCCGGTGCTCCTTTTGGCCTAGCGGCGGCGCCGCTTCCTGCGGCTTCCCGGCACCGGCTCGGGGGCCTGCAACCCCTGGAGGCGGGCCTCGAGGGCCCTAAGCTCATCCCTTAGCCTTGCCGCCCGCTCAAAGTCCAAGGCCTCCGCCGCCTGCCACATGGCCAGCTCCAGCTCGGCGATCCTTTCCTTCAGGTCCTCCCCGGCAGGCTCCGGCAGGGGCGCCTCCTCGTACCCCTCGGGGCGGATGATGGCCCTCACCTCCTTCCGCACCGTCTTTGGGACGATGCCGTGCTCCCGGTTGTAGGCCTCCTGGATGGCCCTCCGGCGGTTCGTCTCCCGGATGGCCCGCTCCATGGCCTCGGAGACGGCATCCGCATAGAGCCAGACCTCCCCCCGGGCGTTCCGGGCCGCCCGGCCGATGGTCTGGATGAGGCTCCGCTCGCTCCGGAGGAAGCCCGTCTTGTCCGCATCCAAAATGGCCACCAAGGAGACCTCCGGCAGATCCAGGCCCTCCCGGAGGAGGTTGATGCCCACCAAGGCGTCAAAGTGCCCCAGCCTGAGGTCCCGGATCAGGGCCTGGCGCTCAAAGGCGTCCAGCTCGTGGTGCAGGTAGCGGGCCCGGACACCGTGCTCCTGCAAAAAGGCGGTGAGCTCCTCCGCCATGCGCACCGTCAGGACGGTGACCAGGGTGCGCTCGCCCCTGGCCGCCCGCTCCCGGATCCCCTCCATGAGGTCCAGGATCTGGTTCTCCGTGGGCTTCACCACCACCAAGGGGTCCAAAAGCCCCGTGGGGCGGATGATCTGCTCCACGATGCGACCCGAGTGCTCCAGCTCAAAGGGCCCCGGGGTGGCGGAGACGAAGATCACCTGGGACACCCGCTCCAAAAACTCCTCAAAGCGCAAGGGGCGGTTGTCCAGGGCGGAGGGCAGGCGGAAGCCGTAGTCCACCAGGGTCTTCTTGCGCGCGTAGTCCCCCCGGTACATACCCTGGAGCTGGGGCACGGTCACGTGGGACTCGTCCAGGAAGACCAGGAAGTCCCCGGGGAAGTAGTCCAAAAGGGTGTAGGGGGGCTCCCCCGGGGCCTTGCCCGTGAAGTAGCGGGCGTAGTTCTCCACCCCCGGGCAGGTGCCCATGACCCTGAGCATCTCCAGGTCGTAGAGGGTGCGCTCCTTGAGGCGCTGGGCGTAGAGCACCTCCCCCCGTTCCTCAAAGTACCGGACCCTTTCCCATAGCTCCTTCTCAATCTCCTGCAGGATGGCCTCCAGCCCCTCCGGGGAAAGGTAGTGGGTGGCGGGGAAGAGGACGAAGCCGGGAAGCTCCCTAAGCCTTTCCCCGGTGAGGGGGTGGACCTGCAGGATGCGCTCCACCTCGTCGCCAAAGAGCTCCACCCGGATGGGCTCGGTCTCGTAGGCGGGGAAGATCTCCAACACCTCCCCCTTGGCCCGGAAGCGGCCCGGGGAGAGGTCAATGTCGTTGCGCTCGTAGCCCAGCTCCAAAAGGCGCTCCAAAAGGGCCTCCCGCGGGTAGACCATGCCCCTTTCCACCACCAGGTTCCTCTGCCGGTACTCCCGGGGATCCCCCAGGCCGTAGATGGCGGAGACCGAGGCCACCACGATCACGTCCCGCCTCGTGAGGAGGCTACGGGTGGTGGAGTGGCGCAGGCGCTCAATCTCCGGGTTGATGCTGGCGTCCTTCTCAACGTAGAGGTCCTTGCCGGGAACGTAGGCCTCGGGCTGGTAGTAGTCGTAGTAGCTGATGAAGTACTCCACGGCGTTTTCCGGGAAAAGCTCCCGGAACTCCGCGGCCAGCTGCGCCGCCAGGATCTTGTTGGGGGCCAGGACCAAGGCGGGCCTCCCCAGGGCCTCCACCACCTTGGCCATGGTCACCGTCTTCCCCGTGCCCGTGGCCCCCAGGAGGGTGACGAAGCGCTCCCCATCCCTAAGGGCCTCCACCAGCTCCCCTATGGCCTTGGGCTGGTCCCCCTTGGGCTCAGGGCCATGGTAGCGGAAGGTCATCCTCCTTAGTTTAGGGGTAACCCTTTCCGGTGACCACGAAGGCCGCAAGAAAAGAACCCAAGGGGCTCGCCCTTTTGGGCGAGCCCCTTGGGTTTAGGTTTTAGAACACCACCTTGTAGCTAATCTTGAAGCCGCGGCCGTACAGGGGGCTACCGTTGTTATCCACCACGAAGTCCGCGTAGGAGAGGGCAAGGTCCCAGTAGTTCCAGGTCACGTAGAAGCCCGTGACGCTCCCGTTGACGCCCGCAGCGTTCAGCGTGGAGTCGTAAAGGTGGTCCACGCTGGCATCCCAAGCCTTCTCCGCATTGCCCACAAGAACGCTGCCAACGTTCTGGGCGATGTAGGAGCCGTACTTGACCTCGAGGCTGGAGTTGGCAAAGAGGAACTCGTTCAGCTTGAGGCCAAGGGCGTACTTGGTCTCCGCGTTGTCAGCAGTGCCGCCATCCGTGGTGCGGGCCACGTACTCCCCAAAGACGCTGGGCTTCAAGGGCACCGCCAGGGCTTCGGTCTCCGCCTTCACCCCATACTTGAGGGTAGTGTAGCTTTGTGCCGGCGCACCCACCACGTCCTGCACATGGTAGCGGCCCAGGAGCATGCCCTTGAGGAAGCCAAGGGTGAAGGAGAAGTCGCCGTATACGGCGATGTCAGTCTTCGCACCGGGGGCAAACTGCGGGCGCACGTCGTAAGCGGCGGTCAGGTTCAGGCCCTTGATGAAGGCATCGGTGGCCTTACCGTCGTGGGTCAGCTTAGCCCCGTACTGGGTGTAGTCACTACCAGAGGAGACGTAGCTGCTGGTCCCCGCGGTCTCCTTGGCGGCGCTATCATCCGGGGTGCCGTTGTTGCCGCTATCGGCCACCCGGTAGTAGCCGCTTAGGCTGAAGGCCCCGAACTTCAAGCCCGCCTCAGCCCCATAGGCGGTCCGGGCACCAGCGCCCGTATAGGTATCGTAGAAGCCGCCCAGGCTAAGGGCGCCGAGGGTCAGGTTGGCCTTGGCCCCATAACCCACCTGGTCAGCATGGAAGGGCGCGGCGTTGGCGGCGTTGGCCGGGGCGGCGTCGTAAGAGAGCATGTTGGCCGGGTTGACGCCCGCTCCGATGCTCCGGTAGTTACCCTCCACGGACACCAGGCCCAAGTCGGCCTTGGCCTTCACGTAGTAGCCGTTGGCGTTGGCCGCCGCATCGGAGGAGAAGTATTCCCCCGACAAGCTCACCGGCCCTAAGGCCAAGTCGGCGCCCACGCCGTACACGGTGACGGCGGAAGGACCTCCACCCAGGATGTCGCCCCCCTGCTGGGCCACAGCCCCCTTAAGGGAGAAGCCCTGGAAGGGAGAAAGGGTCAGGCCCGCCCCGCGGACGTAGAGGTTATCCCCATCTGCCCCACCCTTAGAGGCGTAAACCCCGGTGAGGGTGGCCCCCAGGACGCCGGGCTTGTAGGTGGCCACAAGGCCGTGGCCGTAGCTCACACCGTCGTTGTCAAACACGTACTCGCTGAACTTGGTCTTGACCGAGCGGCCGAAGGTGAAGGACAAAGCCTGGTCCTTGGCCACGGCCAAGGTGGTGGAAACCGCATCCACGGTTACGTTGAGGGGGCCATATGTGGTACCCGAAGCGGGGTTGCTAATCGAGCCCGTCAAACTGAAGCCCACCAGGCCAGGGTAGGTGTTGTAACCACCGGGGCTGGACTTGGCGTCCAGCGCGTTGGCCTTTAGGGTTAGGCTGAGGGTGGCCGAGGTCTGACCCTCAGCGTTCTGGCCCAAGTCCTCATGATCCACGACAAGCCCGTCGCTGTCGCTATCGCCCGTGGAGAAATTAGAGGAGAAAACCCGGTCGATGTCAAACTGGGTTCCCGAACCCGCGAAGGCCCCGTAGCTGAGGCTCAGGCTACCGCTGATGGTGAAGGCGTTCCGCTCCAGCTTGGACACCTTGCCGGAGAGGTCCCCCACGGTGCCTTCCAGCTTGGACACCTTCTCGGAGAGGCCCACCAGGTCGGAGCGGAGGGCGGCGGCGAACTCCTGGACCGCGGCCACGTCCTCCTTGGAGGCGAACTGCTCAAAGTCCACGCCCTGAAGTTCAGCCAAACCCTTCTCCAGGGCGGTCACCCGGTCCTGCAGGGCCAGCACGTCCTGGTTGAGGAGGACGGCCAGCTCGTTCAGGGCCTGGATGGCCTGGGCGTTGGCCTCCACCTGGGTGCCCAAGGCGGCCAGGTCACCCTTCACCCCCTCCACGTCCTGGGCCAGGGCGTCCAGCTGCTCGGCCAGCTGCTGGGCCTGGGCCAAGGCGGTGTCCGCGGCGATGGAGGCGGCCTCCACCCGGTCGGCCAGGTCCTGCAGGGCAGCGGCGTCCATGCCAGGCTCGGGCATGGGCATGGCCTTCAGCTCCTCGATCATGGCCTCGAGGCGGGCGATGTCCTCCTTGGTGGCGGCGCTGTCCTCCAGGGCCGAGACCCGCACGCCCAAGGCGGCCAGCTCAGCGGCCAGCTCCTGCACGGCGTTCTTCAGGGCCTCGAGGTCCTCGGAGGACATGGCCTCCATGGTGGGGGAGGTCCCCTTGGCCTTCAGCTCCTCCTCAATCTGCTGCAGGAGGCGGTAGATGATGAGGGCCGCCTGGTAGCGGGTGAGGGTCTCGTTGCCCCGGTAGGTGCCGTCGGGGAAGCCCACGAGGATCCCCTTGGCCGCCAGGGCCTCCACCGCCTCCTTGGCCCAGTGCCCGGCGGGCACGTCGGAGAACTGGGCTAGACCGAAGCCCATGGAGAGCACGGTCAAAAGCCCCGCCAGTAGCATGACTAGCTTTTTCTTCATACTTCCTTACACCCCCTTCAGGGTTTCGGGAAGCACCTTTTGGGCGAGTTGCCGCGTTTCCTCCCCAAAGGGTGCCTTCCGGGACGCAAGCCTGGTTTCTCGCAGATTCGCCTTGCGCCCGTTGGTATCATAAAAGCCTCACCCAAGCCCTGTCAAGACTCCTGGCCTTAAGGTTTTGCTATACTCCGCCGAGGGAGGTGGGAGGAAGGGTAAAAAGCCAAGGAAAAGGGGAAGGCGGGAAGCGCAGGGGGCCGAAAAGGCCTGACGAGGTGGCGGACCCCAAGTGGGGATAACCGGCCGGGGCCGGGAAAGATCGAGGGATCCGCGGATGCCGCCCGGGGTGTGCCCGCCCCGCCCGCCTGCGAAAAGCCCCAAGGGAAAGCCCCAAGGAAAAGGCCTCCTGGGGACAACCGCGGGGCAGGGCGAAGCAAGGGGTAAGCCGGGGTGGCCGAGGGCATGGCCACCCAAAAGGACGCTCTATGTGTGGGATTGTAGGCTACATCGGTTTCCGAAACGCCACGGATGTGCTCATGGATGGACTGAGGAGGCTGGAGTACCGGGGGTACGACTCCGCCGGGGTGGCGGTGCGCACCCCCGCGGGGCTGAAGGTGGTCAAGCGCTCGGGGAAGCTTTCCGCCCTGGAAAAGGCCCTTAAGGAGGAGCACCTGGAGGGGCCTTTGGGCATCGGCCATACCCGCTGGGCCACCCACGGGGCCCCCACCGACCCCAACGCCCACCCCCACACCACGGAGGATGGCAAGATCGCCGTGATCCACAACGGCATCATCGAGAACTACCTGGAGCTCAAGGAGGCCCTGAAGGCACGGGGGCACCGCTTCACCTCGGAAACCGACAGCGAGGTTCTGGCGCATCTTCTAGAGGAGAAATACCAAGGGGATCTTTACGAGGCCCTGAGGGAGGCCCTAAGGGAGGTGCGGGGCGCCTATGCGGTGGTGGCGGCGCATGAGGACCACCAGGAGATCGTGGCCGCCCGCACGGTGAGCCCACTGGTGATCGGCCTGGGAGAGGGGGAAAACTTCCTGGCCTCGGACGTGCCCGCCCTCCTTCCCTACACCCGGCGGGTCATCTTCCTCCACGACGGGGACCTGGCCCGCATCACCCGGGAGGGGGTGGAGGTCACCGACCTTCAGGGCCGCCCCCTGGAGCGGGAGGTGGTGGAGATCGACTGGACCCTCGAGGCCGCCGAGAAGGGCGGCTTCCCCCACTACATGCTGAAGGAGATCTACGAGCAACCCTGGGTGCTGGAGAACACCCTGGGGGGCCGCCTGCGCGAGGAAGAGGGGGACGTGGACCTGGGGCTCCGCCTGGACCCCCAGGCGGTGGAGCGGGTGCACGTGATCGCCTGCGGCACTGCGGCCTACGCGGGCTGGTACGGGAAGTACCTCCTGGAAGCCCTGGCCCGCATCCCCACGGAGTGGGACGTGGCCAGCGAGTACCGCTACCGCGATCCCCTGGCGGACGAAAGGACCCTGGCCATCGCCATCAGCCAATCGGGGGAGACCATCGACACCCTGGAGGGGGTGCGCGAGGCCAAGCGCAAGGGGGCCAAAACCCTTGGGGTCATCAACGCCAAGGGTTCTAGCATCACCCGGGAGGTGGAGGACGTCCTCTACATCCACGCCGGTCCCGAGATCGGGGTGGCCTCCACCAAGGCCTACACCGCCATGCTGGCGGCCATGGCCATGCTGGCGGTCCACCTTGGCCGAAGGAGGGGGATCCTCGGCAAGGAGGAAGCCCAGGGCCTCCTTAAGGAGATGCGAAAGCTTCCCCGGTTGGTGGAGGAAGTTTTGGAAAAGCGCCCCCTCATCGCCCACCTCGCCGAGAAGTACCACCAGGCCCAGGACTTCCTCTTCCTGGGGCGGCACGTGCAGGCCCCCACCGCCTATGAGGGGGCCTTGAAGCTCAAGGAGATCAGCTACATCCACGCGGAGGCCTACCCCGCGGGGGAGATGAAGCACGGGCCCATCGCCCTCATTGACGAGCACCTGCCCGTGGTGGTCCTGGCCACCCAAGGCCCCCTCTACGAGAAGACCCTCTCCAACGTCCAGGAGGTGCGGGCCCGGGGAGGCAAGGTGATCGCCCTGGCCACGGAAGGGGATGAGGAAATCCGCAAGCTGGCCCAGGACGTGGTCTACCTCCCGGAGGTGCATCCCCTCCTCGCCCCCATCGTGAGCGTGGTGCCCTTGCAGCTTCTGGCCTACGAGATCGCCGTCCTCCTGGGTCGGGACGTGGACCAGCCCCGCAACCTGGCCAAGAGCGTGACCGTGGAGTAAGGGCGGGCTTTCCCTAGGGCTACCCTTCCCCCAGCAACCCCAAGAAGGCCTCCACCACCTCCGGGTCCAGGCTCCTGCCCGCCTGGGCCCGGAGCTCCTTTTGGGCCTCCTCTGGGCTCCAGGCCCGCTTGTAGGAGCGCTCGGAGGTGAGGGCATCGTACACGTCCACCACAGCAAAAATGCGGGCCTCCAAGGGGATCTCCTCTCCCTTGAGGCCCCTGGGGTAACCCGAGCCGTCCCAGCGCTCGTGGTGGTAGAGGACCACATTGAGAACCACCTGCGGCAGAAACGGCAGGCTCTTTAGGATCTCCAGGCCCACCTCCGGGTGGGTCTTCACCACCCGCCACTCCCCGGTGGAGAGGGCGCCGGGCTTCTTCAGGATCTCGTCCGGCAGGGCCAGCTTGCCCAGGTCGTGGAAGTAGGCGCCCAGGCGGAGGCCCTCGAGGTCCGGAAAGCCCAAGGCCTGCCCCAGCCGCACGCAAAGCTCCGCCACCCGCTCCGTGTGCCCCTTGGTCTCCAGGTCCCGGTACTCCAGAACCCGGGAGAGGGCCTTGAGGGCGGCTTCCCTGGTGGTCTGCAGGGTGCGGATGTGAAAAAGCCGCTCCAAGGCCTCCTCCAGCCGCTTGGCCACCAGCTTCAAAACCCCCTCGTCCTCAAAACGGTAGGGGATCCGCTCGCCAAAAGAACCCAGGGCCAAAACCCCATACCGCCTGCCCTCAGGCTTCAAGGGCACCAGCAGGGCGGAGGTTAAGCCGGCCTCCGCATAGGGCCGTAAAGCCCCGGGAAAGCGGGCGTACTCCTCCACGTACACCGGCCCCTCCCAAAGCCGGGGGTGGCCCAGAAGACCCTCCCCAAAGCGGATGGGGTGCTCCTCGTAAAGCCGGGGAAACCCTGGGGGGTAGCGTCCGGAGATCACCGCTGGGCGCACCGTCCCCTCCTGGAAGAGGTAGAGCGCCCCCGCGTGGTAGGGGGTGAGGCGGAGCAGGGTGTCCAGGGCCTCCTGGGCCATGGAGAAGGGCTCCCGGGCGCTCTCCAGGGCCAGGGAGAGAGCCAAAAGGGCCTGCGCCCGCTCCGCTTCCGCCCGGGCACGCTCCAAGGCCTCGATGCGGGAGAGCACCACCCCCGCCGCCTCCGCCAGGGCCTGGATCCAGAAGCGATCCTCCGGACGGATCTCGCCCACACCCCCGGCGGTGTCCATGGACAGGACCCCAAGGACCCGCCCCCCCGCATCCCGCAAGGGCACCCCAAGGTAGACCCCTGGTTGGCGCTTGCCCGACAGAAAGATCACCCGCGAGTCCCGGCTGACATCGGCCACGTACACCGGCTCGCCCTTGCGCAAGACCTCCCAGGAGATGCCCCGGTTACGGGGCAAACGCAGCCCCACCTTGTCCCGGCTCAGCCCGGCAGCGGCCACCAGCTCCAAGATCTCCTCCTGCGGCCGGTAAAGGAAGAGGAGGACGGAAACCGCCCGGGTAGAGGCCTTTGCCGTCTCCACCACCGTACGGTAAACCTCCTCCGGGCGCTCCAGAGGCGCCAGCAGGCGCCAGGCCTGGGCCAAGGCCTCCAGGCGCCTCAGCTCCAACGCCTCAGGGGTCATGATGGGTTCAGTTTACCACCTCAGGCCATCGGGAAAGCGGCAGGGCCTCCAGAAGACCCCAGGCCTCAAAGGAGCGCCTCCAGGGAAACTCCACCCGCAAAAGATCCACCCGGTGCCCTTCCAACTCCAGATAGGGCCAAAGCTCCTTCACCGCCGAGGCCCTCTCCGGCAAGGGTTCGGAAAAGCGGGAGCGCACCCAAAGTCGCCCCACCTCCCCCCACCAGTAGGCGAAATAGGCCTCCGCCAACCGCCCGAGGCGGCCCTCAGGATCCTTCAGGAAAAGCCCCCCCTGGGCCAGGGCGCTCCCCAGGTTGTTGGCCGGGGTGCCCCAGGAGGCGTAGGCGGCAAGCCGAGGGTAGAGCCCCAGGGCCTGGAGGTAGGCCATGAGCCCGGGATCCCCCCGGTTCACCCGGGAAAGGTCCGCCAGGACCACGGGAAAGCGGGGCATGAGGTGGAGAAGGTCTTGAATGGCCCTCCTGGGGTTCCGCCCCCCGTAGGCGTAAAGCACCAGGTCCGGCCCCTCGGCCAGGGCCACCTCCCGCGCCCCGGCGCTTCCCAAAAGCCCCGCCACCGTCTCCCTAAGGGGAAGGCCCTCGTAAGGGGTGACCCGGTGGGCCAGGGCCACCTCCTCGTAGACCACCGCCACCCGTAGGCCGGGCCGCAGGGCCCTGAGGAGGAGGACCTGCCCCGCCTCGTCCGCCCCGGGGCGGCTCGGGTAGGCGAGGGACCGGGCCTCCCCTGGGGCAGGGGAGCCCCTTAGGGCATCGTCCCAGACAGCCTCCAGGTACACGCCCGCCAAGCCCGACCAGCGGGCCAAGGCCTGGAGCACCGCCAGGTTGCGCCCCCTTTGGGTGGCGTCCCAACGGGGCACCACCCCGAAGAGGAGGAGTTCACCCCCATGGCGTACCTTCCAAGAGAGCAGGGGCCCAAGGCGGGCCAGGGCATCCTCCGGGGGCAAGGCCAGGTGCCGGCTTTGCAGGAGGCCCCCGTAGGCCAGGACGTCCACGCTGGCCACCAGGCGCTTCCCCGGCGTGGCCAAAAGCCAAACCCTGAGGCGGGAAAGGTCCGCCCCCTCAGGCCCCCGGTAGGCCTCCTTAGGGGGGCAGAGGACCAGGCCCCAGGCGCAAGGGGCCCAGTTGGGGGGACGGTCGTCCAGGGGCAGGTAGAGGATGGGGGCTTGGGCCAGCCCCAAACCCCAAAGGAGAAGCCCCCAAAGCCCTAAGCGCCGCACCCCAACCCTAGCCCACCTTCTCGTGGGCCTCCGCCAGGTAGCGCTCCGCCATCATGGCCGCCCGGGTGCCCGCCCCCACGCTGGTGGTGAGCTGGCGGTAAATGGGGTCGGCCACGTCCCCGGCGGCGAAGATGCCGGGGACGGAGGTGAAGACCTCCTCCCGCACCGCCACGTAGCCGTCGGGGCGGAGCTCCACCACCCCCTGGAGGAAGGCGGTGTTGGGCTCATGGCCGATGAAGACGAAGACCCCATCCGTGGGGTAGACGTACTCCTCCCCCGTCTTCAGGTTCTTGAGCCTGACCCCCGTGACCTGGTCCTCGCCCAGGATCTCGGTGACGATATGGGAGAAGAGGAAGTGCATCTTGGGGTTTTGGAAAGCCCGGGCCTGGGCCACCTTGTTGGCCCTAAGCTCGTCCCGGCGGTGGACGAGGGTCACCTTGCGGGCGAACTTGGTGAGGAAAAGCCCCTCCTCCACGGCCGCATCCCCGCCGCCCACCACCACCACCTCTTTGTCCCGGTAGAAGAAGCCGTCGCAGGTGGCGCAGGTGGAAACCCCCCGGCCGTAGAACTTTTCCTCTCCAGGCACCCCCAGCTTCCTGGGATTGGCCCCGGTGGCGATGATGACCACCCGCCCAAAGTAGGAGCGCTCAAACCCCCGGACCAGAAAACCGCCCTCTTGGACCTCGAGGCCCAGCACCTCGTCCATGACGATCCGGGCACCAAACTTCTCCGCCTGCTGCACCATGCGGCTGGCCAACTCCGGCCCGGAGATGCCCTCGGGAAAACCCGGATAGTTTTCCACCTCGTCGGTCTGGGCGATCTGCCCCCCCGGGAGGCCTTTTTCCAGGATGACGGTCTTGAGTTGGGCCCGCCCGGCGTAAATCCCCGCGGTGAGGCCCGCAGGCCCGCCGCCGATGATGACCACGTCGTACCGCTCCTCGTCCTTGCCGCTTCCCGCAAGCCCAGTGAGGGTGAACTCCATGGATCCCTCCTCCTTTCAGGTTACGCCCCCACATACCCAGTGGGGGTATCACCCACCCAGTTTCCACCCGCCCCCGGGCGCCAGTCAAGGGAAGCCTGGCCCAAAAAAGCAATCCGAGCCGCTTCTGGTGACCCCAGGGGGATTCGAACCCCCGTCTCGGCCTTGAGAGGGCCGTGTCCTAGGCCTCTAGACGATGGGGCCGTGCGCGGCTCGGACTGCTTTTGGTGACCCCAGGGGGACTCGAACCCCCGCCGCCGCCTTGAAAGGGCGGTGACCTAACCACTAGTCGATGGGGCCAGGTTTTGGCTGGGGTGCGTGGACTCGAACCACGACCGGCGGATCCAGAGTCCGCTGTCCTGCCGTTAGACGACACCCCAGCGGCGCTTGCCCGATCCCTCGGGCAGAGGTTATGGTACACTCTGAAGGGCAGATTGGCAAGCCCCAGGGTGTCCTCCTATGGCGTCAAACGAGGAAAGCCTTTTGCAAGTTCTAAGCCAGTACGTTTCCCCCCGGGCTGCGGAAAACCTGGTGAGGCGGGCCCTGGCCCAGAGGGCCCCCACCTCCCCAGAGGCGTGGGCGCGCCTTCTAGAGGAGGCCCTCTGGCCCGAGCTGAGCCGCCTCCTTCCCTTCCGGGAGATGCCCCCGGAGCTGAAGGCCTTGGCGCGGCAATGGAGGGAGCAGGCCGCTTCCCTGGTGACGGAGGCGGAGGCCCCCGAAGCCGAGGAGGAAGACCTTTCCCTGGAGGCGGTGGACCTCGAGGACCCCTCGGCCCGGCAGCAGCTGGCCAAAAGGCTCGCCCGCCTGGAGGGGGTAACGGGGGTGGTGGTGGCGGGAACCCGCGGCAAGGAGGAGCTTTTTGCCGGGGAACCCGTGCCCTTGGACCTGGCCTACCCCATCCTCCGGCGCCAGGGCTACGGGATTTTCTATGCCCTTTTAGAGGGGGGAATCGTGGCCTTAAGGCCCCTGGCCCAGGGATACATCGGCCTTCTAGCCAGAAAGGAAGCCAACATCGGCCGCCTGCTCCACGCCTTGAGGCGGCTCACATCCCTAGCGGAGGTCAGCGAATGAAAAGGTGGTCCGCCCTAGCCTTGTTCCTTGGCCTTTTGGCGTCAGCCGCTCCCCTGCCCCAGGTCTATGACCGCGTGGAGGAAGCCCTAAGGCAGGTGCGCCTGGAAAACCCCACCCAGGCCCTTTCCGCCCTGGACCGGGCGCAAAGCCTTCTGCGCCAGGAAAGCGAAGGGCTTCCCCCGGTGTTGCGCGACGCCACCCTCCTGCACCTCCAGGATGCCCGGCAGGCGGTGCTCAAGCAAAGCCGGGCGGACCTCGAGGCCCGCCTCCTCCTGGTGCGCCACCTCCTGGGCAAGGCCCTTTACGATGGCTTCTTCCGGGCCCAAGCCCCCGAAAAACCCCAGTACCTTAGCCGTCTTATCCGGGCCACCGGCCTGCCCCAGGCCCAGGTGCAGGGCGTGGAAAACCGCCCCTCGGAGGAGGCCCGGCTCCGGTTGGAAGCTGTCTACCTGCAACTCCTGGCCGAGGACCTGAACCGAACCCTTTCCGCCTCCTCCCGCCCCCAGGCCTACCTGGCCCTGGCCCGGGCCTACGCCCGCTTCCTGGTGATCCAGGACAGCCCCCAAAGCACCCTCAAGGCCCAGGAGTTCGTCCAGGCCTTGGCCAAGGTCTCGGGTGGGGAGAGCTTCCGTCCAGACGTCCAGGCGCTGCAAAAGAAGGCGGCCGCCTGGCGTCAGGGCCTTGCGGCTTCCACGGCCTCGCCCCCTCCTTCCTCCCCTCCTGCCCCCTCCCCGCCGGCCACCCCATCGCCTACCCGTGCCGCCCCAACGCCCAGCCCTGCCCAACCCTCTTCAGCCCCTCCTTCCTCCCCCACCCCCTCCCCCACACAAGCACGCCTAGCGGAAGCGGTTTTGTCCCAGGAGATCCGGGAGGAGACGAGCCTTCTCCGGTTAGATCCGGAAACAAGCGTGCGAGTGGGTGAAGCCCTGCAACGGCTAGCCATCCCCAGCCTGATCAACTGGCTGGACCTTCTGGACGAGGTGCGCAGCAGCCTGGCCCAAGCGCAGCTTTATACGGAAACAGGCCAGTACCAACGGGCCAGAGCCCAGTTGAGCTACGCCTACAGCCGCTTCCGCCTGAAAATCTACCCGGTGGTGGGTGGCTACGCCCCGGAGCTAGCCGAACGCACCGACCGCCTCTTTCTGGCCATGGAAAACGCCGTGGGTCTACGCACCGTGGACTTCACCGTGCTTCTCGGCGAGATCCAGGAGATTGAAGAGCGGCTTCTGGGGAACACCCTGGGCTTCTGGCATGCCCTGCAGGTGCAAATTCAACTCTTCTTCCTGGGCATCCCCCGCGCCGTGTTCTTCCTCTTGGCGGCGGCCCTGGCCTTCTTCCCCCTCTACCTCATCCGCATCACCTTCGGAGGAAGGAACGTCTACTGGAACCTCCTGGGCCTGGCTTTCCTCTTCCTGGTGCTCCCCATCGTGGCCGAGGGGCTCTCCTATATGGGGTCCATCCTGGCCGAATACGGGGGTCTACCCGCTTTAGGGGTCTTGGCCAACCTCTCCATCGCCCAGGCCTTGGGACCCTACTTGGCCTGGGGGTTCACGGCCTTCCTGGTGGTGGCCTTCGCCGGGGCGGGCTTAAGGGGCATCGCCGCCCAGTTTGGCCTTCTGAAGGAGCGGGGCAAGGAGGTGGCCACCCTAGCGGAGAAGCCCTCGGCCACCACCCTCACCAGCGAGACCATCGTGGAGTGGGACGAGGAGTTCTAAGCGCCCCCTCGGGGCCCAAGCCCCGAGGGGGACCCCAGCCAAAAGGACCCCTATTCCAGCCGCGTGCCCGGAACCACCCCATACCCCCGGGCCCAGTCCGCGGCGGGCATGGGCCGCTTCCCCTCGGGCTGGACCTCTAGAAGCCGGATAAGCCCCTCCCCCGTGCCCACCAAGACCCCTTCCCGGTCCACCCCCTGGACCACCCCCGGGGCCCCTTGTCCGGGCTCGGGGCGCATCCTGAGGACCTTGACCCGCTTGCCCCCGTGGAAGCAGTAGCTCCCCGGCCAGGGCTGCACCCCCCGGTGGCGGTTGTAGATGGCCTGGGCGCTTTCCCCAAAGCGGATACGCCCCTCCTCCTTGGTGAGCAGGGGAGCGTAGGAGGCCTCCCCTTCCTGGGGGGTAGGGGTGAGGTGGGGAAGGTTCTCCAGCACCCAAAGGAGGAGCTCTATGCCCTTGTCCCTAAGGCGTTCCGAAAGGGCCACCGCGTCCTCGTCGGGGCCGATGGCCGTGCGGTAGACGGCATAGAGGGGCCCGGTGTCCAGCCCCTCCTCCGTCTTCATGATGGCTACCCCGGTTTCCTCCTCCCCCCGGATCAGGGCCCAGGGCACGGGGGCCGGGCCGCGGTATTTGGGAAGGAGGGAGGGGTGGAGGTTCAAAAAGCCATAGGGGGGCACCTCGAGGACCTCCCTGGGCAGGATCTTGCCGTAGGCGGCGGTCACCGCCACCTCCGGGGCTGCTTCCTTGAAGGCCTCCAGGAAGGCCTGGTTGCCCTTGAGCCGTTCGGGCTTCAAAAGGGGCAGGCCCCGGGCCTCGGCGTACTGGGCCACGGGGCTAGGCGTGGGCTTCAGGCCCCGGCCCTTGGGCCTATCCGGCTGGGTGACCACCAGCACCACCTGGTGGTGGCGGTTCAGGGCGTCCAATACCGGCACCGCCCAGGCTGGCGTGCCGAAAAAGGCCACCCTCATCTTTGGGAAAGCTCCTTCAAAAGCGCCCTGGCCTCCTTCTGCATCCGGGCCAGCTCCGCCCGGTTCTCCTGCAAAAAGGCCTCCCGCTTGGCCTTGGGCAGGCGTTCAAAAAAGAAGACGCCCTCCAGGTGGTCCACCTCGTGCTGGAAGACCCTGGCCATATACCCCTCCAGCTCCAGGGTGCGCTCCCGCCCCTCCTCGTCCTGGTAGGTCACGCAGATGCGCTCCGCCCGGGGGACCTCCTCGGAGTAGAGGCCGGGGAGGGAGAGGCACCCCTCCAAACCCTCCACCTCCCCCTCCCGGTGGGTGATCACGGGGTTGGCCACCACGTAGACCCGGCGCACCAGGTCGCGCAAGGGGCGCTCCTCCCCCTCGGGCTCATCGGCGTACTCCACGGCCACGAAGAGGCGCTCAGAAAGCCCAATCTGGGGTGCGGCCAGGCCCACGCCCCGGGCGGCAAACATGGTCTCCAGCATGTCCTCGGCAAGCTTCTTGAGGCCCCCGAAGTCCTGGACGGGCCGCGCCCGCTTGCGCAACACCGGGTCCCCGTAAAGGCGAATGGGGTAGATCATCCCATCTATTCTAGCGCAAGCCGCACCCTCCCCAAAACCTCCCCCAGAACCCTCACCCCCGGGGGCAGGCTGAGGACAAGAGGGCCCGAGACCTCCCCCGGGCGAAAGCCCCCTTGGGGCCTGGCCTCCACCTGAAGCAACTCCGCCAAGGCCTCCTTGGGCCCCACCACCTCCACGGTCTTGGGGGCGTAGTCCACCACCCTTAGGCCCGCCGGGGGCTTGAGGACCAAGGGGACCTCCTTGCGGAAAAGGGGAACCTCCCGGGCCCTCACCCGCACCTGGGCGGGGAAAAGCTCCACCCCAGGGAGGGGCCCCTGGGGACCAAAGGCGGTGAGGGCGACCGTTTCCCCCCCAAGGTCCAGGCCCAGGGCCACCACCGCCTCCTCCACCCGGCTCCTCGGGCCCTTGGCCTCCACGAAGGCGGGCTGGGTTTCCACCCAGGCCCCTTGGGAAAGGACCTCCACCGGAAGGGTGCGGGTGAGGATGGCCTCCACCCGGCCCTCCACCCGGGCGGGGCGGATCTCCAGGACCTCCACCCCCTGGGGCGCGGCCACCCGCACCTCCCGGGCAAAGGCCCCCTCCGCCCCAGAGAGGTCCAGGTAGGCGGAAACGGGGAGCCTGGCCCCCTCCACCAGGGGGGCCGGGCCCCTTAGGCGCAACAGGACCTCCTTGGGCACCCCCTCCGCCGTGCGCTCCTCCCCCAGGCCCACCACCTGCAGGGGCACGCTCACCGCCCGCTCCACCACCGGAGCCCTCTCCCTTAGGGAGTACCAGACGGCCACGGCCGCCAAAAGGGCCAGGAGAAAGCTCCCCCAGTCACGCACGGAGCACCTCCTTGAGCTTTTCCCTCAGGGCCTCGAGGCCCAAGGGGGGCGAAAGCCTCCCCCCCTCCGCCACCCGGATGGCCCCCGTCTCCTCGCTCACCACGATCACCAGGGCATCGGAGACCTCGGAAAGCCCCAAGGCCGCCCGGTGCCGGGTGCCCAGGCCCATCCGGGCCTCGGAAAGGGGAAAGACGCACCCCGCGGCGAAGAGCCGATCCCCCCGCAGGATGGCCCCGCCGTCGTGCAGGGGGGTCCCGGGGTAAAACACCGTCTGCAACAACCGGGCGGAGAGCCGGGCCTCGAGGATCTCCCCCGTGGCCGCATACTCCCCCAGGGGGGTGCGCCTCTCCAGGGCCAGGATGGCCCCATAGCGCCGTTCGGAAAGCCGGGAAAGGCCCAAAAGCAACTCCTCCAGGGCCAGGGAAGGGGCCCTGGGCCCCTGGGCCCGGCCGATGCGCTCCAAAAGCCCCCTGAGCTCCGGCTGGAAGACCACGATGAGGGCGAAGGCCCCCAGGGTGGCGGCGTTCCCCAGGAGCCAGGCGAGGGTGGAAAGCCCCAGGAGGCTGGCCAGGAACCAGACCGCCAGGTAGACCAGAACCCCCCGCACCAGGTTCAGGGCCCGGGTGCCGGAAAGGAGGCGGTGGAGGGAGTAAAAGAGGACCGCCACCAGGAGGATGTCCAGGAGGTCGCGCCACGTGAAGGGCATGGCCTAAAGGAGGCTCTTGCCGGGCCCGTCCCAGGGAAGCCCGAAAAGCTTGGCCCAGGTGGCCCCCAGATCGGCAAAGCTCTCCCGGGTACCCAAATCCCCCTCCACCCCCGGCCCCACCCAGAGGAGCATCCCGTACTCCCGGGTGTGGTCGGTGCCGAGGAAGGTGGGGTCGTTGCCGTGGTCGGAGACCAAAAAGAGGTGGTCCTCGGGGCCCAAGGCCGAAAGGAGCCGGGGGAGGAAATCGTCCACCTCCTTCAGGGCCCGGGCGTACCCTTCCGGGTTCCGCCGGTGCCCGTACTTGGCGTCAAAGTCCACCAGGTTGGTGAAGACCAGGCCCGAGAAGGGCTCAAGCATGAGGGCCAGGGTCTTCTCCAGGCCGTCGGCGTTGTCCTTGGTCTTCACCTCCCGGGTGAAGCCCCGATGCGCGTAGATGTCCGGGATCTTCCCCACCCCCACCACCTCGAGGCCCCCCTCCTTGAGGAGGTCCAGAACGTTCCGAGGGGGCTCCAGGGCGAAGTCCTTCCTGAGGTCCTCCCGGCGGTAGAAGTTTCCCGGCTCCCCGGCGAAGGGCCGGGCGATGACCCGGGCCACCTGGTGCTCTTCCCGAAGCATCTCCCGGGCCACCTGGCACCACCGGTAGAGCTCCTCCAAGGGCACCACCTCCAGGTGGGCCGCCACCTGGAAGACGCTGTCCGCGGAGGTGTACACGATGGGGAAGCCCGTCTTCAGGTGGGCTTCGCCGTAGTCCCGTATGGCCTCGGTGCCCGAGTAAGGGCGGTTCAGGAGCCACCCCCCCACCCCGACGGCCTCCGCCCACGCCCTAAGGAGCTCCTCGGGGAAGCCCTCGGGGTAGGTGCGGAAGGGCCTTTCCAGGTACACCCCCACGAACTCCCAGTGCCCGGTGGTGGTGTCCTTGCCGGGGTTGACCTCCCGCATGCGGCCAAAGGCCCCTTGGGGCTTGGGGCGGGGCAGGGTGTGCACCCCGGGCACGAGGCCGAGGCCCAAGGCCGCCAGGTGGGGAAGCTCCACCCCCGTCTTCAAGACGGTGTGGTCCAGGGTGTCCGCCCCCTCGTCCCCGAAAAGGGGGGCGTCCGGGAGGTAACCCAAGCCCACGGAGTCCAGGACGATGGCCGTGACCTTCATCAGGACCTTAGGCCCCCTTCTTCCTCCTCTTCCTCCTCCGCCAGGGCCATGAGCTCCTCCGGGGTCATCTCGGAAAGGGCCCGGACCGCCTGGAACTCCTCCACCAGGCCCTGGATCTCCTCCATGGCCTCCTCCAGGGAGAGCTCCCCGTCCTGGTACTCGTCCAACACCTCCTCTATGGCCTCGAGGATCCCCACCGCCGCACTGGCCTGGGAGAGGGCCTGGGCCAGCTCCGAAAGCCTCTCTGCAAGCTCCATGCCCCCATGCTACCCCAAAAGCTCCGCAAGCCGGGAAAGGGCCCGCCCGTATTTCTTGGCGAAGGCCCCGTGCCGGTAGGTCTCGGGAAACACCTCCCGAAGGGGCACCCCGGAGGCCCGGAAGTCCAGGCCCAGGTTGTACACCTGGTCCACGAAGTGCACGAAGCGGAGGGCGTCGTTCTGGTCGGGGATGGGGGCCAGGCCCAAGAGGTAGACCGCCTCCACCCCCTCCAGCAGGTAGCGGTAGCGGATGGGGTGCAGGGCGCGTAGGTGGGCCAGGAGCTCGGGGAAGGCGTCCAGGGTCTTGGGCCTGGGGTCTTCCCGGTAGCGGGCCAGGAGGGCTTCCTCGGAAAGGGGCTCGGGGTAGCGCCCGGGGTCGCGGTGGCGAAAGTCCTCCCCCTCGAGGCGCTCCACGGCAAAGCGCCGGGCCAGGCTCTGGATCTGGTGCTTGAACTGCTCGGCGTTGAAGCGCCCTTCCCCCAGGGCCCCGGGCGGGGTATTGGAGGTGGTGGCCACCCGGAGGCCCTTCTCCATGGTGAGGGCCAGGAAGTGGGTGATCATCTGGGCGTTCCCGGGATCGTCCAGCTCAAACTCGTCCAGGAAGAGGTAGCGCAAGGAGGCAAAGCGCCTTGCCCCTTCCCTTAGCCCCATGAGGCCCAGGGCGTAGGTGAGCTCCTCAAAGGTGAGGAAGGCCTTGGGCGCGGGGGCCTCAAGGTAGGCGGCCACCAGGAGGTGGGTCTTCCCCACCCCAAAGCCCCCGTCCAGGTAAACCCCTTGCGGCCCGGGAAGCCGGGGGCGGAACAGGCCCCGGGGACGGTCGTGCACCCAACGTCGCAGGCGCTCCTTGGCCAGGGCCTGGGAAGGGTAACGGGGATCGGGCCGATAGGTGGCAAAGGTGGCCCCCTGGAAGCGGGGCGGGGGGACAAAGCGCGCAAGGAGCTTCTCTAGGTCCACCTCGGGGTGGCGGTCCACCAGGCGCATGGGGCCCATTGTAGAGGGGCTAGCGCACCACCTCCACCCTAACCCCCACGGCAAGCCCCTCCCAGGTGGCGTCGGCGGTGAGGGCGGGCAGGTTCAGGCGCCTGGCCAGGGCCAGGCAGGCCCGGTCCCCCAGGGAAAGGCCCAAGGGGCGGGTGAGGGGGCGGAGGCGGGCGGCTTCCACGGCGTCCTCCTCGGTGAAGGGGAAGACCTGGAGGACCCGGTCCAAGAGCCCCTCCCGCACCAGCTCCTCCCGCACCGCCTCGGGCGCATAGCCCCGCTCCGCCTGCTTGGAGAACACCTCCGCCAGGTTTACCGCGCTGATGGCCGCCCCTTCCGCCAGGACCGCCTCTACCCGGGCCGCACCCGGCTCATCCAGAAGGAGGGCCAGAAGCGCCGAGGCATCCAGGACCGCCTTCATTGCCCCTCCTTCCTGGCCTCCTCCCGCCTTTCCTGGATGAGTTCCTCCACCAAGCTTACCCCCGGGGGAACCAGGTCCTTGTAAAGGCCCCGGACCCTCCGGGCCACCTCGCGAAAACTCAGGAGCTCCAGAACCCCATCCTCCCGCAGGCGAACCACCAGGCGGTCCCCCTCTTGGAGGCCCAGGGCCGCCCTCACCTCCGCGGGCAGGACCACCCTTCCCTTAGAGCCCACCTGTAACACATAGTGGGCTTTTTCCAGCACTGGCCTCATATCCCCAGGGTACCACGCGGGCCCTTCTGGTACCATGGAGGGGTATGGTGCGGCTTTACGGCATCCCCGGCTGTGGCCCTTGCGAGATCGTGAAGATGTTCCTGGCGCAAAAGGGAGTGCCCTTTGAGTTCGTGAACGCCCGTCAGAACCCGGAGGCGGCCGCGAGGATCGCCGAGCTGGTGGGAAGCCCCACCGCCGGCGTGGTCCTGGAGTGGGACGGCAAGACTGAGGTGATCCGGGGGGTATCCCCCGCCACCCTCAACGCCTGGTACGCCCGCTACCGGGAGAAGGCCTCCTGAAGGGCCTTAAGGTGGTGGGCCTCGTGATAGGCCGCGGCCCTCACCCAGCCCAGGGCGTTGAGCTCGCCGAAAAAGGGGTGGGGAAAGGTGGCGGGGTGGTGGGGGTCGGCCTGGGCCGCCTCCTCCAGGAGGGCGGCCCGCGCCCGGGCCAGGAGGGCCAGCACCTCCTCCAGGCCCATCCCCCCCTGGGGGCGCACCCCCTCGGGGGCCTGGGGCTTCCCGTCCTTGTACTCCCCGGGCACCGCCTGCACCGGGGGCAGGGCCTCCCCCGCCCTCATGCGGCGGAGCCGCCTCAACACCCGGGCGGTGGAGGCCTCCACCAGGGCGATGTGCTCGGCCACCATCAGGGGGGTCCAGGCCCCTTCCCGCAAGGGGGTGGTGAGCCAGGTGGGGTCCGCCCCCTGGAGTAGGGCCAAGAGGGCCTTACGGCTTTCCCCCAGGCGGGCCAGGGCCTCCTCCCAGGACCCATAGGCTTCCAACTGGACCATACCCCATTATACCCACCGGGCTATGTACACGTCAAGACCTCCATAGGGCATAACCCCAAGGGACTTCCGCGCCTTCCTCCCCCTGCACCCCAGAGGGCAAGCGCCCAAAGGGTGAGCAGGTCCAGCCCCGCCCGGAAGAGGCTCTGTCCCAGCCTCCCGTGCTTCTTGGGCCTCACCGGACGCACCCGGTGCAGCACAAGCCCCGTCCGAAACGCCCACACGAAGGCCAGGCTCAAGGGGACCAAAAGCCGCGAAAGCCTCTCCCCCCGCGTCACGTGCGTGGCCTCCAGGTCAAATCCCCGCCCCTTCAGGGCCCCAAAGAGCCGCTCTATCCCCCACCTGAGCCCGTACACCTCCAGCACCCGGTGAGGGTCCAGGTCCGTAGCCACAATCAGCCACTCCCGGACCCCAAGGCGCAACCCCACCACCCACATGCGCCGCCCGTAGACCCAGTACCGCCGCCTGGGCACCCGGCTCTCTCCCACCTTCAGGGAGGCAAAGAGCTCCCAGGCCCGAGGGCCCGAGCCCAACCGCCACATCCGGGTGTTGGCCTTGATTCGGATGCACCGGGGGATGCCCTTCTCCTCCAGGTACCGGAACCACGCCTCCCCTATGAACTCCCGATCCGCCAGGAACCCCTCCACCCGGAGGTGGGGGAAGTGGGCCCTCAGGAAAGCCAAGGCCCTCTCCATCAGGGCGATGCGTTCGGGGGTGGAGGAGTTGCCGTCGTGGGGAAGGAAGCTCCAGAACAGGGGGACGGCCAGGCCTTGGCACAGGAAGGCCAGCATCAGGAGGTTGACCTTGCTCTTCCCCAGCTCCCACTCGGTCCGGTCCATGACCAGGAGGAGCCCTTGGGGTCGGAGGAGGGCGAAGATGAAGCGGGCATAGCCCTCCCCGTCCAGCCCCGGCCAGGCCAAGAACCGCTGGAACCTTCGGTAGGCGGAGCGGGGGTCAGGGCTGGCTATGGAGCCGAGGGAAAGAGCGAGTCTGGGGCCGCTTGTGGTGCGGGCGGTGACCAGAGCCATCACCAGGGCGGCCAGGAAGGTGAGGCGCCTGAGGTCGGCCTTCCAGTATCGCTTCAAGGCGTTGATGAGTGGGGTAAGCTGTTCCATGGGGACCACCTCCTATGGGTACCTGCCCATCCACGTGGGCGCAGGTCCATCCTAAAGGGGTGGTCCCACGTTTTGACGTGTACTGAGCCCACCGGGTATAATCCCCCCATGCTCACCCTGGACCTTTCCGGCAAAAAAGCCCTCGTCATGGGGGTTACCAACCAGCGGAGCCTGGGCTACGCCATCGCGGAAAAGCTCCACGGGGCGGGGGCCAGCCTGGCCTTCAGCTACCAGGGGGAAAGGCTCAAGGAAGACGTGGAGCGGCTGGCCGCCCCCCTAGGGGCCCTCACCTTCCAGGCGGACGTCACGAAGGACGAGGAGCTGGACCGGCTTTTCGCCGGGGTGAAGGAGGCCTGGGGGGAGCTGGACTACCTGGTCCACGCCATCGCCTTCGCCCCAAGGGAGGCCATGGAGGGGCGCTACCTGGACACGAAGCGGGGGGACTGGCTTCTTGCCCTCGAGGTCTCCGCCTACTCCCTGGTGGCCGCCGCCCAGCGGGCGGAACCCCTCCTCCGGGAGGGTGGAAGCATTGTGACCCTCACCTACTACGCCAGCGAGAAGGTGGTGCCCAGGTACAACGTGATGGCCATCGCCAAGGCGGCCCTGGAAGCAAGCGTCCGCTACCTGGCCTATGAGCTTGGCCCCAAGGGGGTGCGGGTGAACGCCATCTCCGCGGGGCCCGTGCGCACCGTGGCCGCCAGGAGCATCCCCGGCTTCACCAAGATGTACGACCGGGTGGCCCAGGTGGCCCCCCTCGGGCGGAACATCACCCAGGAGGAGGTGGGCAACCTGGGCCTCTTCCTCCTCTCCCCCCTCTCAAGCGGCATCACGGGAGAGGTGGTCTACGTGGACGCGGGGTACCACATCATGGGGATGGAGCTGGAATAAGTTGATCCCCAACTCAGGTTATACTCTTGGTATGATGCGCAAACCTCTGCTCGGCCTATTGGTCTTCGCGGGATTGGCCCTCGGCCAGGAACCTCTGGACCCCCCCGCATCCCCTTGGGCCCAGGAGGCGGTGGAACTTCTGGTGGCTAAAGGTGTCTTTATCGGCTACCCCGACAGCACCTTCCGCTGGCGGGAACCCCTGACCCGGCAGGAAGCCGCCTTGGCCCTCTACCGCCTCCTGGCCGCCTATGGCTTGGACCGGCTTTCCCCGGAGGAGGTGGATAAGCTCCTCTCCGCGGTGAAGCGCCTTCAGGAAGCGCTCGCCAACCAAGGCCAGCAAACGGCTGCCCTCAGGGAGGAGGCTGAGGCCCTAAAGGAACGCCTGAAGGCCCTCGAGGGCCAACCCCAGGCAGACACCCGCCCCCTGGAAGAGGCCTTGAAGCGGGTGGAGGAGCGCCTAAAGGCCTTGGAGGAGGCGCAGAGGGGCCTCGAGGCGGCCAAGGGGGCTCTGGAAGCCCGGGCCCTGGAGGAGGAACTGAGGAAGGCCCAGGAAGGCCTCAAGGATCTGGAGGAAAGGCTCAAGGCCCTGGAGAACCGTCCCCAGGCCACGCCCAAAGACCTCGAGGCCCTCAGGCGGGAGCAGGAGGCCCTGAAAGCAGCCCAAAAGGCCTTGGAGGACCGCGTGGCCGCCTTGGAGGAAGCCCGCGCCGCCCAGGAGAAGGCCTTGAAGAGGCTGGAAGAGGGCCTAAAGGACCTTCCTGAGGCCCGAAAGCTGGCGGAGGAGGCCCAGACCCGCCTGCAAAACCTGGAAGGGCGCCTTAAGTCCCTGGAGGAAGGGCTTTTGGGGCAACAGGGCCGCCTGCAGAACCTGGAAGAGCGCCTAAAGGCCCTGGAAGGCCGCCAAGCCCAGGCCGAGGATCGGCTTAAGGCCCTGGAGGAAGAGGTGGCTTCCCTGAAGCGCACCCTCACCCCTGTCCGCCTGCCCCTTTATCTGGGCTTCGCCGCTTACCGCGGGGATGTCACCGGGGACTGGTACGGCCGGCTCCTCCTGGGCCACGATGCCCTCCTGGGCCCCTTGGGCCTCCGCCTGGCCTACGAGGCCCCCTTTGCCGAGCCCAGCCAGGGCCTCGCCAGCCTGGACCTCACCTTCCGCACCTCCCACGGGGACCTGGACGGCTACTTTGGGGTCGGGGGCGGGTTCTACCTGGAGGGAACCCCCTACGGCCAGCTCCTCTTGGGAGCCGGGGTGCGGCTGGTTCCCCAGCTGAGCCTCTTCCTGGAAGGGCACCAGCGCTACCTCTTTGACGGACAAGCGGGCCAGCGCTCCACCCTGGCCTTTGGCCTGGCGGCCCGTTTTTAGGCGGAAGTGGACCTAAAAGGAAGGGCTTTTCTCTGATTTACGCTGTCCTAAAAGCCTTCCAGCCTGCCCGCGCGGGCAAGCCTCCAGGCTATTCAAGAACCTATCCCTCCAGCGTGGGGAGGCGGGGTCCACCCCTTTTTCCTACTCGCAAGGCGCGAGCTCTACCAGGCCATCCAGGGCCGCGTTGACCATCTCCCCGCGGGGCGCGACCCCTAAGGCCGGAAAGGCTCAAGGACCCCTTCGCTCAGGTGACTGGGGCGGGAGGCATAGCCTGCACCCTTGGAAGGGCGCAGGCTTTTTGCCAAGTGCGCTAAAAGCCACAGGGGCTCACCGTCCCCCAGGAAAAGACCACATCCGGTAGCCCACGGGTTAAGTCCTCAGCGAAGGCCCACCCCCCGTACCGGAAGCGAAGGGCAAAACCTTGGGTAAAGGGCCCTGCCTCCCGCACGGGACCCCAAAAACCCTGGACCTCTAGGCCCAGCCCCGGCACCCAAACCTCCTCCAGCCGTAAGAGGGCCGAAGCCGCTGGGCCATAGGGGAAGGGCGCCAGGCCAGGCTGCTCCCCTAGGGGCCAGACCACCCCCCCAGCATCTCCCCCCGCCCAGCGCCAGCCCGCCCCTAAAAGGGCGCGAAAACCCCCGGAGCCCAGAAAGCGCTGGGAGGCACCCACGGGTAAGGCGAGCGCACCGAAAAGCCGCCCCTGCTGCAAATAGAGGTCCAGGCGCAGGTAAGGGTCCCGAAAACCCCAGGTAGCCCCCTCCCAGCGACGTTCCTCCTCTCCTCTTCGGGCAAAGAGGAGAACCTGTCCTTGGACCTCGTTTTTGGGAAGCCCCAAGACTGTGTGAAGCGGATCCAAAAAGTAATCCATAAACCCTCCATGGTAGAGGGAAAAAGACCAGACCACGCTCGCCTCTAAAGGCCCTTGACGGTAGCCAAGCCCCATTTCAAGCCGCAGCTCTTCCAGATCAAACCCCAACTCCCCCCAGGGCCCAGAGGCATAGCTAAGGTGGTTGGCTAGGGCGAGTCCCCAGCGCACCCCGCATCCCTCAGGCCCGGGAGGGTGGTTCAGAGGCAGGAGGAAGCTTCCCGGAAGAGGGGAAAAAACCTCCTGAGCCCACACGCCGCCCAGAAGGAGGAGCAGGCTAGCGAAAAGCCTCCAAGGGTACCCCGAAGGCATAGACGCAGTCCTCCTCGCTTTCGTTCATCAAGACCAAGGTGAGCTCCCCCTTAGGGTCCACCCCCCGTAGGTCCAGGTAAAAGACCAGGGTGCCCGCATAACCCCCCTCCCTCCGTTCCCAATCATCCAGGTAGGTGAGGCGGTAGGCCCGCCGGGGAGCCCCCCCCACCAGGGCCCCCAAGGTGTAGGCCTCCCGCAGCTCCAAACGGGGTAGGCCCTCCACCGTCAGGTACACCCTAAGGTGCCCATCCGGCAAAAAACGCTTGGCCTCGGGGAGCACATCTTGGGCCCGCACCCGCCGGAACTCGTTCCTAGCCCTCTCGGCCAGGATCTCCACCACCTCCAGCTGCCCCCCCACCCGTACCGCCACCGGGCGGCTTCCCCTGGGAGGCAGGGGGCACCCCTCTCCCCGGAAAACCCTAAGGGTGGGCCCACCCTCCCAGGCCACGGGTATCCGGGGCAGGCGGCTGTACACCCCTTCCACCACCGCCTCCGCCTCCTGCAGGGTGGGTGCCGGGGACCAGGCAAGGACCGAGGCTACAAGGGCAAAAAGGCCGAGCGCCAGAAAACCATTCCCCACCACGCGCACCTCCTAACGGATGAAAACCAACTGGCAGGTGGGGGGGGCCTCCCAAAGCCTCCGGGCGTCCTCCTCCCCCACCACCACCAGTTCCCGGAAGGGGTTCCCCTCCCCCCGGGAGCGGGTCTGGAGGGCCCTCACCCGGTAGATCCGGGCATACCCTTCCTCCCGGAACTCCCCGGGGCGGAAAAAGAGGGCGATGCCGCTCCGGTCCACCACCTCCGAGGACACCCCCGGACCCGCTCCGGGTCGGGCCAAACCTGCCGCCCCCCAGGGTCCAGGATGGCCGGGGAGGGCCCTTGGGCATAGGGTAGACCCCTAAGCTCCACCACCACCGCGCACCTGCCTCCTTCGCCCCCTGTACCCCCGCCCCGGCTAGGGACCAGCCCCTCCAGCCCCACCCCCTCCCGAGCCCCTCCCCCGGGGCGGCCCCCTGGAACCGGGGCCTGGGCCTCCCCATCTCCGGGGGTGGCCCCGCTGCCCACCGAGGCTGGAACTGGGGCCAAAACGGGCCCACCTGGCGGGGAGGAAGCCCCCTGTCCCGCCGGGGCACTGGGGGCCAACCCTTCCTTCGCTAGGGGCGGCTCGGTGAGAGGAGGAACCCCCTCCGATACCCCTTGCGCCCTTTCCCCCAGGGGCAGAAGGGCCTCCTGGGAAACCCTCTCCTCCCCCTGGAGGGCGGAGGGGAAGGGGCTTTCCCCCACTCCCCCTGTTCCTGGTGGCGAAGGGGGAGTAAGGCCCTGCCGAGAGGGTCCCAGGGGGAAGGTCGGGGAGGAACGCCCACCCAGAGCCTCCCCTTGGGCAGGAGGGGTAGGCGTTTCCCCGCGGGGGGCGGATTGCCTTTCGGGAGCCATTCCCCGAGCCCCGGGGCTTTCCCCCAGGCCTTGGGCTACGGGCGCGGGAGAGGCCCCACGGGTGGGGGAAGTGGGCTGGGCCACCTTTTGGGGTGGGGAAAGGGCTGGGGACTTGGGGGGGGGTATGGGGGGCTTGGGCACGGGCACAGGGCCCTCCACCGCCTCCGTGGGGGGGAGGAGGTCCACCGTGTAGAGGGCAGGGGGGCTTTGGGGAATGGGGGGAAGCAGGAGGAGGACCAGAACCCCCAAGAGATGGAGGAGAAGGGAGAGGAGAAAAGCCCTCCGCCTAGCGCCGGACCGCCACCTGGATCCGCTCGCCCCCTGCACGGCGTACCGCCTCCATCACCGCCACCACCCGCCCGTGGGCCACCTGTGCGTCCGCCTCCAGGCGCACGGGCCGCCCCGCTAGCCCCAGTGCCCTCAGGCCCTCCTCCAGGGCGGGGAGGTCGCGCACGGGCTTGCCGTTTAGGGCCAGCCGCCCCTGCCGGTCCAGCTCCACCACCACCGCCCCGCCCCCGGGAAGCCCCTCCCCCCGGGGAAGCTCCACCCTCAGGGCCCGCTCCTGGGCCGCCCCCCGGAGAGGGCCTCGGGGAAGCGAGCCAGCATGAGGCCGAAAAGGGCCAGGAGGAGGAAGAGGTCAATGAGGGGGATGAGGTTCAGGGGCCTCACCGCCCGCCCCCCAGGAAGACCCGGCCGCCGTAGGCCACCACCGCCACCAGGAGGCCCATGCCCGTGTTCACCAGGGCCTCGGCGATGCCCTTGGCTAGGCCCTCTGGGTTAGCCTCCCCGGCGAGGGCCAGGAAGGCCTGGATCATGCCCAAGGTGGTGCCCAAAAGCCCCACCAAGGGGGCCAGCTGGGCCAGGCCTTCCAGGCGGTACAGAAGCCCCTCCTCCACCCGTCCCTCCTTCCGGAGAAGAAACGACGCATAGAGAACGAGGTAGCCCACATAGACAGAAAGTGCCGCCAACACCCACAGAATAGGACCACCTGCCCGCAGCACATTCATCCAATCCACGCACCTAGTATACGGAGGTATACGGTGTCGTAAAGCATGGGGTGGCCACCCCATACAGGGTGGCCACCCCACACCTACGCCTTACTGCGGATTCTGCACGTTGGTGGTGTCCTGCACGTAGAGAGTTACCACGTTGAGGGGATTCGTGGTTTGGGCGTAGGCCTCAAAGGTGCTCCGGCCCTGGGCGATGGCCTTGGCCCGTACCACGATGACCAGGCTTTCGCCAGGTTGCAGCGGAGCGAACGCCACGGTGCTTTGGATCCGGACCTGGGTGGGAGCGGAAGCCGTCAAGACGAAGTTGGAATCCTGAGAGTACCAATCCGCTCCCGTGCCGCGGTACACAGCAAAGCCGCCCTGAGCGTCCAACTCCACGCTGGACCCGCTGGTGCGGTACACCAGGAAGTCGATGTCGTTCAAGGGGACGCTACCCTGGTTGGTCAGCAGGTAGATGTAGTAGAAGGTATCGCCCACCCGCACCGGCTGCACGATGGTATCCACTTGGAAGAAGGGAGAAACCCCGCCATCACCCCAGACAAGAACCTCCAAAGGCGGAGTTTCCGGGCCAGCAAACTCGCCCATGTTGGTGATGGTCAGGTTGGCATCCTGCACCCGATCGCAGGCCTCGAGGTAGTTGCCAGTGCCGTCGGGGTTGCCCCTCTCCCTCTGGTAAGGGGGTTCGGGCCGCGGATCCTGCCCCTCAACAGGCTCGAGCTGGCCATTCTTCACAGGGCCCCATCCGTACCGGTACTGGTTCAGGTTCAGGGCGTAGAGGCGGGCACAGTTGGTAAGCCACTCAGGATTACCCTCCCCCTGGTTCAGACCACCGGAGACGCGGAAGTCCAAGATGGCCTGCCAAGTGCTCCCGAGGGCCATATCCCCAACCCTAAATGTCAGGGTCTTGGCGTTGGCATCCAGCTGGCCAGGGCCCGAGTTGGACGAGGAGTTCACGAAGTCGAGGAAACGGCCGAAGAGGTCGCGCACCTGAACCCCATAAGCAGTGAGGGCGTTCCGGTAGTCCTCGGGGAACTGGGCCTTCAAGTTGTTGTAGTCCGGATCAGACAGGGCGCGGTCCACGTTGCGGGCCGTAACCACGAAGCGCGCGGTATCACCCACGGCATAGACCGGGCTCACCGCTACCTTATTGAGGCTCAGGAAGGGACGGACCACCCAAATGTCCAGGCTGGTATCCTGGCGCTCAAAGTTACCCGGACCTTGGGGCGCCTCGCTCACCACCTCCACGATGTTGGTGATCCGGTAAGGATCTGGGTAGAGCGTGTTGGCAGGATAGATGGGAGGCCGGTTGCCAAATCCGCCCGTTTGGTCGTTGCGGTCGTACGAATCGGACAGCCCATCTGGACGATCGTTACCGCCCCTGTTGTCATTCCAAGCATACCCCGGCTTGTGGCGGGCATAGAGCTTAACCTTCACCGTTACGCTGCCGCCCACCGGGATGCTTTGCAAAGCGGGCGTCGTGGTCCAGTGCCAGGTAACCTGGTGCAGCACGGGGTCATAGGTAGCCCCGTCGCTGGCCGCGGCAAAGCCGAGCTCTGCGGGCAGCTTATCGGTGATGACAGCGTTCTGCGCAGGAACGTTTCCGGTGTTCCTGACGGTGATGGTGTACTCGTACACCGCCCCCGCGGGCACCGAAGCCCCGGACTTGGGCAAGGTAACGTCGGTAGGACTGAGGTTAACCCCAGACCAGCCGATCACCCGGGGACCCGACTTGGTTATCTGGACACCCGTGCCACCCCAAACCTTAGTGAAGGTGTAGGACTTCAAGGGGAAGCTGTACTCCTCCTCGCCATAGGAGGCGAGAGCCACCCAGGTGGCGGTAACGTTCACTTGGATGGGGAGATCCTCGGGGGTAATGCCCTCTTGCGGGGACTTGGGCCGCAGGGTGACACCAGAGCCATCCAGATCCACACAGGTTGTACCGTTATTGGTAATCTGTTCGCAGCTGTTCACTCCCAGTTGCAGGTTCGTGGGCACCCAGCTCACCATGGAGGCATCGTTAATGGTGTAGACCATGTAACCGATACCCCTCGACTGTGGAGTGAAGGGCGCCGAATCGGGCTGCTTCCTACGCAGCAAGCTATTGAAGATGTGGTCGTTCAGGCGCGGGCGGTCGAAGCTGTAGTTATTCGCGATTTGACCCAGGTTGGAGCCTGCGCGGGCGCTGCTGCGCCGAATGTCCTGGCCCTCACCGCTGTAGATGAGGTGGCTGACGTTGTAGAAGAAGAACTTGGCCTCGTCCAGCTGACCGTTGGAGGAAACCACCAACTTTACAGGGTTCTGGAAGTTGTAGAGAACCTCCAGCTGATCAAGGAGCTGGGCGAAAAGCGAGGTGGCAAAGAGGGTGAAGCAAACCTCTCCGTTAGCCCCGGTAACCCCCACGGGACGGGAGCTCTGCGCACTGAACCCACAACCGGAGAAGATGTTCACCCCTTGCAAAGCCCCCGTGTCCACACCCGCTTCAACCAAAGCCCCCGGCACGGGCCTGCCCTGAGCATCCAGAGCGCGGACGGTTACCCGGATGGCCTCCTCCGTCTGGGCTGCGTACAGGTTAACCACCTTGTTGGTGTTGCGCTCCCGCTGGGATGGTAGAGACCCGGAGGCATCAGCCACAGAAACAATCTCCAGCCTGGCTACCTTGGAGGTGCCATCCGAATCGCCGCCACCGCCACCACCACCACTGGAGGGAGTTAGCCTCAAGGTAACCTGAGCGGTCTGGTTCGCCTGAACGTTGGCCGTGGAGGAAGCCTGTTGGTAGCCACTGCTGCTGGCGACCACGGTATAGCTTCCCACGGGCAGGTTGGAGAAGGTCACTTTGCCTTGGCTGTCCGTTAGACCAGAGGTGGTCTGAGGACCACTCACCCCCACCACAGCCCCCGGAATGGGATTGTTGTTGGAGGCGTCCAAAACGGTAACGCTAAGGTTACCCGTCTGCGGGGACGGCGGCGGCTGCTGCCCGCAGCTGGCGAGGAAGAGCGCCAGTGCCCCCAAGAGGGAGAAACCAAATGCCTTAAGCCTGTTTCCCTTCATAGCCTTACACCTCCTAAGGTTCTTCTGCTTCCAAAGGGTTGCCTGTGTTTCCCCTTTGGGTCCGGCGTCAGGCGGGGATACCCCGCTTTTTGTGGAGGAATCCCATCGCCTGACATCCGAAGCTAATCATACGCACAACCCCTTCTCATGTCAAGCCAAAAGCCTGCTCCCTTAAGGCTTTGTCAAAGGGATGTTTGCCCGTTCAACCCTGCTCCCCTTCCATCCCCCCACCCCAGTGATGGGGATAGGGTTGGCGGAAGGCAGCCGAAAGGGACTGAAGCCTGGAACCTTCTTCCCCCACCCCCTTCGGCTACCATAGGGGAGATGAGACGCCCTACCCCCACGGTCTGGGTGGGCCGGGTGCCCGTGGGCGGGGCCCACCCCATCGCCATACAGTCCATGACCAACACCCCCACCGCGGACGTGGAGGCCACCGTGACCCAGGTCCTGGCCCTCCACCGGGCGGGGAGCGAGATCGTCCGCCTCACGGTGAACGACGAGGCGGCGGCCCAGGCCGTGCCAAAGATCAAGGAAAGCCTCCTGGTGGAGGGGGTGGGGGTGCCCCTGGTGGGGGACTTCCACTTCAACGGCCACCTCCTCCTTAGGAAGCACCCCAAGATGGCCGAGGCCCTGGACAAGTTCCGCATCAACCCCGGCACCCTGGGCCGGGGGCGCCACAAGGACGAACACTTCCGGGAGATGGTGGCCATCGCCCTGGACCTGGGCAAGCCGGTGCGCATCGGGGCCAACTGGGGAAGCCTGGACCCCGCCCTCCTCACCGAGCTCATGGACCAAAACGCCAGGCGGCCTGCGCCCAAAAGCGCCCACGAGGTCCTTTTGGAGGCCCTGGTGGAAAGCGCAGTGCGCGCCTATGAGGCCGCCTTGGAGCTGGGCCTAGGGGAGGACAAGATCGTCCTCTCCGCCAAGGTGTCCAAGGCCCCGGACCTGGTCTGGGTCTACCGGGAGCTGGCCCGGCGCACCCGGGCCCCCCTCCACCTGGGCCTCACCGAGGCGGGAATGGGGGTGAAGGGGATCGTGGCCAGCACGGCGGCCCTGGCCCCGCTGCTTTTGGAGGGCATCGGGGACACCATCCGCATCTCCCTGACCCCTGCCCCCCATGAACCCCGCACCAAGGAGGTGGAGGTGGCCCAGGAGATCCTCCAGGCCCTAGGCCTAAGGAACTTTGCCCCCGAGGTGACCAGCTGCCCGGGGTGTGGCCGCACCACCAGCACCTTCTTCCAGGAGCTGGCGGAGACCGTCAACGCCCACCTCAAGGCCAAGCTCCCCGAGTGGCGAGGGAAATACCCCGGGGTGGAGGAGCTTAAGGTGGCGGTGATGGGGTGCGTGGTGAATGGCCCCGGGGAGAGCCGCCATGCCCACATCGGCATCTCCCTGCCGGGGGCCGGGGAGGAACCCAAAGCCCCGGTCTATGCGGACGGGAAGCTCCTCACCATCCTCAAGGGGGAAAACCTGGCCCAAGACTTCCTGGCCCTTTTGGAAGACTACGTGGCGAAACGCTTTTCCCAAAGGGAATGAATCCCTTTCGCTTCGCCATCCAAGCCCGAAGCGGCCGGGCCCGGGTGGGCCTGCTCAGCACACCCCACGGTCCCGTGGAAACCCCCCTTTTCATGCCCGTGGGCACCCAGGGCTCGGTCAAGGGGCTTTTGCCCAAGGACCTAAAGGCCATCGGCAGCCAGGTGCTCTTGGCCAACACCTACCACCTTCTCCTGCGGCCCGGGCCCGAGCGGGTGCGGGCCTTAGGGGGGCTCCACGGCTTCGCCGGCTGGAAGGGCCCCTGGCTCACGGACTCCGGGGGCTTCCAGGTGATGAGCCTCGGGCACCTCAGGCGCATCGACGAGGAGGGGGTCCTTTTCCAAAGCCACCTGGACGGGAGCCTGGTCCGGCTTACCCCGGAGGGGAGCATCGCCGTCCAAGAGGCCCTGGGAGCGGACATCATCATGGCCTTTGACGAGTGCCCCCCCTACCCCTCCTCCCCGGAATACCTGAAGGCCTCCTTGGAGCGCACCCTGCGCTGGCTGGAGCGGAGCCTGGAGGCCAAGACCCGGCCCGACCAGGCCCTTTTCGGCATCGCCCAAGGGGGGACGGACCCCGGGCTCCGGGCCCTCTCCACCCGGGAAACCCTGCGCTTCGGACTTCCCGGCTACGCCATAGGGGGCCTGGCCGTGGGGGAGAGCAAGGAGGAGATGTTCCCCATGGTGGCCCTCTCCACCGAGATCCTCCCCGAGGACAAGCCCCGGTACCTCATGGGGGTAGGGCATCCCGAGGACCTGGTGGCGGCCATGGGCCTGGGGGTGGACCTCTTTGACAGCGTCTACCCCACCCGCACGGGCCGGTTTGGAAGCGCCTTGGTGCCCGAAGGGCGGATCAACCTGAAAAACGCCCGCTTCCTGGAAGACCCAAGGCCCTTGGAGGAGGGCTGCGACTGCTACACCTGCCAGACCTACAGCCGCGCCTACCTGGCCCATCTGGTGCGCGCCGGGGAGATGCTTGGCGGCATCCTCCTTTCCCTGCACAACCTACGCTACCTCCACCGTCTCACCGAGGGAGCCCGGGAGGCCATCCGGCAGGGGGACTACGGGGCCTTCGCCTGGGCCTTTGCGGAAAGGCGCTTCGGCAAGGAGGTGCCCGCCTGGTTCCGGGAGGCCCTAGCCGCTGGGGGACACAAGTGAAGCCACAGGAAGGAACCGGATCGGGGACCGGGAGCCCATGGACCTCCACGCGGGGGGTTGCGGGCCCGGAAAAGCCTTTAGAATGAACCTGGTATGAAGCCAAGGCACCTTATCCTGGGCCTTCAGCACACGGTGGCCATGTTCGGGGCTACGGTGCTGGTGCCCCTCCTCACCGGGCTCAACCCGGCGGTGGCCCTCTTCACCGCCGGGCTTGGCACCCTGGTCTTCCACCTGGTCACGGGGCGGATGGTCCCGGTCTTCCTGGGCTCCAGCTTTGCCTTCATCGCCCCCATCCTGGCCGCCAAGGAGGCGGGCTTCTCCCTGGCGGCGGTGGGCGGCGGGATCGCGGCAGCAGGGCTGGTGTACGCCCTCTTCGCCCTTGTGGTCCTCCTCATCGGCTCGGAGAGGGTGCGCCAGGTCTTCCCCCCGGTGGTCACGGGGCCGGTGATCGTGGTCATCGGCCTCACCCTGGCCCCGGTGGCGGTGCAGATGGCCAGCAAGGACTGGCTGCTTGCGGTCTTCACCTTCCTGAGCGCCGTGGTGAGCGCGGTTTTCCTCCGAGGGCTTTTCCAGATGGTTCCCGTGCTCCTGGGGGTGGGGGCGGGCTACCTGCTGGCCCTGGCCTTGGGCCGGGTGGACCTAGCGCCTTTGAAGGAAGCCCCCTGGTTCGGCCTTCCCTCCTTCACCCTGGCCACCTGGGAATGGGGGGCGGTGCTCCTCATCGCCCCGGTGGCCTTCGTCACCGTGATGGAGCACATCGGGGACATCCTGACCAACGGCCGGGTGGTGGGCAAGGACTTTTTTGCCAGGCCCGGCCTGCACCGCACCCTCCTGGGAGACGGTCTGGCCACCAGCCTGGCGGGGCTTTTGGGGGGGCCCGCCAACACCACCTACTCGGAGAACACCGGGGTGCTGGCGGTCACCAAGGTCTACGACCCCTTGGTGCTACGCATCGCCGCGGTCTTCGCCATCCTCCTCTCCTTCTCCCCCAAGCTCGCCGCCCTCCTCCAGACCCTGCCCCAAGGGGTCTTGGGGGGCATCTCCATGCTCCTCTTCGGCATGATCGCCTCCATCGGCATCCGCACCCTGGCCGAGGCGGAGATTGACTTTACCCACAGCCGCAACCTCATCGTGGTGTCCGCCATCCTGGTCCTGGGCCTGGGCGGCGCGGTGGCGGAGCTGGGCAAGGTCCAGGTGGCGGGGGCCGCCGTGCCCCTCAAGGTGAGCGGCATGGCCCTGGCGGCCCTGGTGGGGGTGGTGCTGAACTTGCTTTTGCCCAGGCAGCTGGAGCCCGAGGAGCTGGCCACCGAAGAAGAGCGCCTGCCCTAAAGCCCATGTTCCGGCCCATGGCCGGGGCGGAAGCAGAAACCCCGCTTAGCCTTCCCGGTAGAAGCGGCTTGCCTTGTAGTAGTCCTCCAGCAGGACCTTCAAGAAGGCGGCGGCGGGCACCCCCAGGAGAGCCCCCCACAGGCCGAAGAGGGTGGCCCCCAGGAGGATGGCGGCGATGGCCGTGACCGGGTGGAGGCGCGTGGCCCGGCCCACGATGAGGGGGCCCAGGAGGTTCCCCTCAAGCTGGTTGGCCAACCAGAGGACCAAAAGGGCCAGGAGCATCTTGGCCCAGCCCCCGGTGGCCGCCAGGAGGAGGGCGGGCACCCCGGAGACGATCACCCCCACGAAGGGGATGAGGTTAAAGACCCCCGCCAGAAAGCCCAGGCTGGCCGCCAAGGGAACCCCCACCAGCCAAAGCCCCACCCCCACCATGAGGCCCACCAACAGGGCCACCAAAAGCTGCCCCCGCACATACCCCCCCACGCTCCGGTCCAGCTTGCGGGCCAGGTCGGCCACCAGGGGTTGGTAGGGCTCGGGGAAGACCAAAAGGGCCGCCTGAGCCAGGCGCGGCAGATCGTAGAGGAAGTAGACGGAAAGGGTAAGGGCGGTAAGGAACTGGAAAATGCCGCCCAGCAATGAGGCGAAGAAGCCCAGGAGGCTACCCCCTTGGGAGAGAAGCCCCTGGAGCCAGCGAACCAGGGTTTCCAAGAACCCTTGCAAAAGGCTCTGGAGGCCACGGCTGGCCTCGGCCAGCACGGGCCTTAGGGTTTCGGGAACGGTCCATTCCCGATTGGGCAGGTCCAGGAGCCAGGCAAGGAAGGGCTCCAGGAGCCGGGGAAGCTCCTGGGCTAGGCGAGAGAGCTCCAGCACGGTTTGGGCGGCGAGGAAGGAGGCGAGGCCAAGGAAGAGGCCCAGGCCCAGGTAGACCAAGACCACCCCCAGGAGCCGGGGAAGCCTTCTGGCCTCAAAGAGGCGCACCACGGGATGGGCGAGGTAGGCGATGGCAAAGGCGGTGAGCAGGATGGAAAGGGCGGGCCAGGCCCGAAGGAGAAGGCGCGAGAGCAGAAAGAGGAGGAAAAGGTAAACGAGAACCCGCACATAAGGGTTCTCCCATACCCGGGCAAAGGCCTCGCGCATGGGGCTATTCTAAGCCGAAGAAGGCCTTGGCCTCTCTAAGAAGCGCCTCCCCCTTTAGGCCCTGGAAGAGGTATTTCCCCCGGTCGGGCTCCCCTTCCCAGATCTCAAAGAGAAGGCGGGGAGCCCCGCCCATAAGCCCGGTGTTCCCCACGTGGCCGATGGGGTCCCCCCGGAACACCCTCTGCCCCACCTTCAGGCCCCGGTAGGGAGCCTCGAGGTGGGCGTAGACGCTGGTGCGGCCGTCGGGGTGGCGGATCCAGACCTCAAGCCCCCGCAGGAGGTCCATCTGCTCTGGGGAGGCCCCTTCCCGCACCGCCTCGAGGAGGCCCTGGTACTCCTCGGGGGAGGGTTCCTTGTACCCCGCCTCCACCTTCACCACCTCCCCCCCGAAAGCGGCCACCACCCCCATCCCCCGCACCACGGGGACGCAGGCATCCCCTCCGATGAACACGAAGCCCGCGCTTACCCCCTTGCGGTAGGGGCGGGGAGCCCCCGGGAGGTTTTCCGGACGGGCGGGCAGACAAGCCCCGGGCAGGGGAAGGAGGTACCCCTCGGGAGCCCAGGCCGCCTTCTGCCCCAGCACCCGCACCTCCTGCCGCAGGCTGGAAAGCTGCCTTCCCCTTTGGGAAAACCCCAGGGTGACCACCAGGGCGTACAGGGCCAGGGCCAGGAGGAGGTAGTGCCCCGGCTTCCAGTCCATGGGCCTATGCTACAAAAAAGACCCCCCTAGGGGGTCTTGCCCAAGGGGGCCAGCAGGGCTAAAGGAGCTTGAGAAGCCGTTCCTTGATCTCCTTGGCGGAAAGGCCTTCCAGCTTAAGCCCCTTGGCCCGGTCCAGAAGCTCGTACACCTTGGGAATGTGGCTCGTGGCCACCCGGAAGGTGATCTCCTGGCCCGCCACCTGGACGCGGATCTTCTGGAGGTTGGGGTACTGGCGGCGCTTGGAGATGCCGGTGGTCTTCTTACCCACGCCCCCTTCCCGCTTGGCCTTACCCCGCCTTTGGATGCTATTGGCCACGATGGGCCTCTTTCCGCTGATCTCGCACACCTTGGACATAGCGCCCTCCCGTGCCCGAAGGCAAACCCTATGGAGTATAGCACAAAGGGGGGCATTGGGTAGACTCTAGGGGATGCCCGTGATCCTGGTGCCCCTCCTGCTTTCCTTTGACCAGATCCTTAAGCTTTGGGCCCTGGAAAACCTCTCTCCCGTACCCCAGCCCCTTTTGGGGGACCTCCTCTACCTCACCCTGGTCAAGAACACCGGGGCAGGCTTCGGCCTTTTTGCGGGGAAGGCCTTCCTCCTGGGTTGGCTGAGCCTTGGGGTGGGGACCCTCCTCCTCTACCTCCTGGCGCAACGGCGCTACCCCTTATGGCAGACCCTGGCCCTTTCCCTTATCGCCGCAGGGGCCCTGGGCAACGGGATAGACCGCCTGGGAAGGGGATGGGTGGTGGACTACCTGGACCTGGGAACCTCCATCCCCCTCATCGCCACCTTCCCCGTCTTCAACCTGGCGGATGTGTGCGTGACGGCGGGGGCAGCCCTGCTCCTCCTGGCCCCCAGGAAACGCCGGCGCTTTTAAGCACCCCGTCGCCAGGGGGCCCCGGAAACCGGGGCATCACCGGCTAAGGGGTGGGGTTCAAAGCGCGGGCAAAGCGTTCCAGGGCCTTTTTCAGGTTTTCCTCGCCCGTGGCGTAGGAGAGGCGCACGTGCCCATAGGCGGCGAAGTCGGTGCCCGGAACCACCGCCACCCCAGCTTCAAGAAGCCTCTCCGCCGCCTTCACCTCGTCCTCGGCGAAGGGGGAGGTGTCCAGAAGGACGTAGAAGGCCCCGCTGGGGCGCACCGCCCTTAGGCCCAACTCCGCAAGGCCCTGAAGGAGCAGGTCCCGCCGCTTGCGGTAGGCTTCCCGGGCCATGGCTATGAAGGCCCGGGAGGCCTCCTGGTTGGTGAGGGCCTCGAGGGTGGCCCACTGGGCGATGGTGTCGGGGCTGGTGGTGGACTGGCTGGAGACGTCCGCCATGGCCCGGATCACCTCCTTGGGGCCGCAGGCGTAGCCGATGCGCCAGCCGGTCATGGCGAAGGCCTTGGCCGCCCCGTTCACGGTGAGGGTGTGCTCGGGGGCCAGCTGCCCGGGGGAGAAGTGTTCCCCCTCGTAGATGAGGTGCTCGTAAATCTCGTCGGAGACCAGATAGAAATCGTGCTCTTGGGCAAGGCGGGCCAGGGCCTCGAGGACCTCCCGGGGGTAGACCGCCCCCGTGGGGTTGTTGGGGGAGTTCACCACCAGGGCCTTGGTCCGCCCGGTGATGGCCTTCCTCACCCGCTCGGGGTCGGGCACGAACCCCTCCTCGGGAAGGGTGGCCACCTCCACCGGCACCCCCCCCGCAAAGCGCACCATCTCCGGGTAGCTCACCCAGTAAGGGGCAAGGACGATCACCTCATCCCCGGGGTCCAGGATGGCTTGGAAGAGGTTAAATAGGGCCTGCTTCCCCCCCACGGTGACGATGGTCTGCTCGGGGGTGACAAAGAGGCCGTTTTCCCTGCGGAACTTCTCCGCCAAGGCCTCGCGGAGCTCGGGGATGCCCGCGGGGGGCGCATACTTGGTCTTCCCCTGGGCCAGGGCGCGCCGGGCCGCCTCCTTAACATGCTCGGGGGTGTCAAAGTCCGGCTCCCCAGCGGTGAGGGCCACCAGGTCCACGCCCTGGCGCCTCAGCTCCAGGGCCCGGGCGTTCACCGCCACCGTGGCCGAGGGCTTCATGGCCTTAACCTTTTGTGAAAGGCCACGCATGGCATAAGTATACGGGCTAGCAGGGGAGATGGGGAAAGCCAGAGGTCCTGTTGGGGCCTAAAGGCGGGTAGGGAAGACGCCGGCGCCCTCCCGGGCCAGGGGCAAAGCCCAGGAAGGTTGCCGCAATGGAAAGGGAAGAAGGGCGATGCCCAAAGCCTTTCTGGGGCCCCGTGGCTTAGCCAAGCCCAGCAGGAGGAGGGCTCCTTCTTGCAAAGGGGAAAGGTTTAATCCCAAAGGGTGCGCACACCCCCATAGGACCGCAACCTCCCATCCCGGGTAATCAGGACCGCGGCCAGCTTCAAGGCGGTGGCCAGGATGAACCGGTCGGCAGGGTCAGGGTGGGGAAGGTCCAAGTAGGCGGCTTTTATCGCCACCCAGGCATCCAAGGGAACCACCTGGATGCCCGGAATCCTTAGGGCCGCATCCAGCCAGTCCATGGGGTCCATGGAAAAGACGATGCGCCCCTTGCGTGCCAAAACCGCCACCTCCCAAGGGGTGATGGCGGAAATGAAAAGGCGCTTTTCCCGGCGGGCCTCCTCTAGGTGAGCCCTAAGGGGTGAAGGGAGCATATCCGAGCCGGTTAGAAACCATACCCAGGCATGGGTGTCCAGAAGAAGGGGTGGGGCCTTCACGCCAGGGCCTCCCACCCTTCCCCCGTGGGTTCCAAGGGGTCTTGGTAGAGCACGAGGGTCCCCTTAAGCCTGTCCAGGTCATCCTCCTCCCGGTAGGGCTGGACCACCAAGACAGGCCGGCCCCGGTCCGTGAGGATCAAGGGCTCCCCTGTGGCCTCCACCTGGCGGAGGAGCTCGAGGGCATGGGCCTTAAAATAACTCTTGGACACCCTCATGACCAGGTCATAATACCTGGTCACCAACCTCCCCGCAAGCCCTGGAGGCGACCGGTTTCATCCCGCCCCCACCGGGCTTAGGAGGGGTCTTTCCCCCTTTTCCCCCGCCCTTCCCCCCACCACCCTAAGGCCCAAGGGCTCTACCCAGGCCCGGTAGAGCCGGGCTTCCGGCAGAAGCTCCCCGTCGGCATGGGCAGGGACGGGATGAGGAAACTCCACCACCACCTCCCGCCCGGCAAAGGCCACCACCTGGGGGTGGGAAAGGTGCTTGCCCAAAAGGAGCCGGGGCAGGATGAAGACCACCCCGGGCCGGGTGAAGGCGCGGGCCAGGATCACGGAGAACTGGCCATCCCGGGGATCGGCCATGGGGGCAATGGGGATGCCACCCCCATAGGCGGGCCCGTTCATTACCGCCACCAGGAGCAGGGGTCCTCGGTGCACCTCCTCCCCGCCCACCACCACCCGCCCCTCGGGTAGGCGGAGCTCCCTAAGCACCCCGAAGAGGGCGTAAAGGTAGCGGGGCATGCCCCGGAGGAAGGAGGGGGCGGTGAGGGCCTTCTTGGCCACCAAGGCGTCAAAGCCGATGCCCAGAGAGGCCCCAAAGGGCTCGCCGTTTACCCAGCAGAGGTCAATGGCCTCCTCTTGGGCAAAGAGGGCCCGTTCAAGGGCCTCGCCCCAAGGGAGCCCCTTCAGGCCCAGCATGCGGGCGAAGTCGTTGCCGCTGCCGATGGGCACCACCCCCAGCACCTTCTCCGTGCCCGCCAGGCCCCTTAGCACCTCGTGCACCGTCCCGTCCCCCCCCACGGCCACCACCCGCGCCCCCGGGGGGGCGCTTCGGGCAAGCTCCGTGGCGTGGCCCGGCCCCTCGGTGAGGAAGGCCCGGGCCCCCCGCTCCCGCGCCGCCTTGAGGATGGACCCGGAAAGCCTCCCCACCTTGCCCCGTCCCGCCGCCGGGTTTACGATGACCCACCTTTCCACCCCCGTATTCTATGGACCATGGGTCTCCTCACCCACTTCCTGCAAGGCCCCCACCCCAAGACCGCCCTCCTCCTCACCCGGGCGGGGCCGGTGGAAAACCCGGAACACGCGCTTTACAGCCATCCAGGCCTTCCGCTTTCGCCAAAGGGCAGGCAGGCCCTCCGCGCCCTGGCCGGGCTAGCCCGGGGCTACCCCGTGGCCTGGGTCTACGCCGCGGATAGCCTGGCCGAGGCCGAGGCGGCGGGGCTTCTGGCGGAGGCCCTAGGGGTGCCCTTCACCCTCCTCCCCGAGCTCAGGGAACGGGGCTGGGGGGAATGGGAAGGGCTCAGCTTTGCGGAGGTAAGGGCGCGCTTCCCCCAGGAGGTGAAGGCCTGGCTTCAGGACGAGGCGGGCTTCGCACCCCCCGGGGGGGAGAGCCTGCGGGAAGCCTGGGAGCGGGGTAGGCGGGCGGTGCTGGGCCTGCTGGCCCGGCACCGGGGCCAGGCCCTCCTCCTGGTGGGGAACTGCACGGTAAACCGGGCGGCCCTTTCCCTAGCCCTCCCCCTCCCCCCGGAGGAGGGGCTAAGGCTGGAGCAGGACTACGGGAAGCTCTCCGTGGTGGAGTTCTACGGGGAGGAGGGGGTGGTGAAGGCCCTCAACCTGGAGGGGTGTCCCTAGGCAGGGAGAAGGGCGAGGGGAGTAAACTGAGGGCATGATCCGGCCCGTGGCCCGCCAGGACCTTCCGGGGCTTTTGAAGCTCCTTCGCTGGATGGACGAAAGCCCCAAGCGGGGGGTCCTGGCCCCGGAGGCCCGGGACCTTTCGGAGCTGGCGGAGGAGCTGGAGGACGGCCTGGTCCTCCTTAGGGACGGGGAAGTGGCGGGGTACGTGGGGCTGTACGCCTTCTGGGATGGCGCGGCCCTCGAGGGGCCCCTGGCCTACCGGGAGGAGGACCTTCCCCCCCTTCTCCAGGCCGCGGAGGAACGGGCCCGGGAGCTTCGCGTGGAACGGCTTTACGCCTTTCCCCGGGAGGAGAACCGCGCGGTGCGGGAAGCCCTGGAGCAGGCCGACTACGGCCTCCTGCACCTCACCTACTTCTTCGTTAAGGACCCGGAGGGCCTGGACTACCCGCCCCCTGAGGGCGTGGTCATCCGACGGGGTTTTCCCGGCCCCGGGGTCTACCGGGAACTGTACCGGGAGAGCGAGGAGGGCTGGGCCCTGCGCCTCAAGTGGACGGACGAGGAGCTTTGGGAACACTTCCAGGACCCCCATGTCCACCTCCTGGTGGCCTACCGGGGGGACGAACCCGTGGGCCTGGCCGAGGTGGAGCTGGAGGAAGGGGAGGCCAGCGTGGCCTATATCGGCGTGGTGCCCCAGGCCCGGGGCCAGGGCATCGGGCGGGCCCTCCTGGCGGAAGCGGCGAGGCTGGCCAAGAAGAAGGGCGCCACCCTCCTCAGGGTCCGGGCCCACGACCACGAGACCGGGGCCCTGGAGCTTTACCGCAACCTGGGCTTCAGCCTCGAGGAGGCGGTGGCCACCTACGCCAAGGAGCTCAAGGCCAGGCGGTAGGTCTCGGCGTGGGCCTCCACCGTGAGCCGGGGGTCGCGGTTGTACCCCCCGCCCATCACCACCACCAAGGGCACCCCCAAGGCCTTCACCATGCGGAACACCCGTTCATCCCGCCTCCTCACCCCTTCCGGGCTCAAAGCCAAGCGGCCAAACCGGTCCCCCTTTAGCACGTCCACCCCGGCGTTGTAGAAAACCAGACCCGGGCGGAAGGCCTGGGCCTCCTCCAAGGCCACGTCCAGGGCCCAAAGATAGGCCTCGTCCCCCACCCCGTCGGGAAGCCCCACGTCCAGGTCGCTCCGCTCCTTCCTCAAGGGGTAGTTCCGCTCCCCATGAAGGGAAAGGGTGAAGACCGTGGGATCGTGCTGAAAGAACACCGCCGTGCCGTTCCCCTGGTGGGCGTCCAGGTCCACTACGAGGATCCGGCCGGCAAAACCCTCCCGCCTCAGCCAGGCCACGGCCACGGCCACGTCGTTGAAAAGGCTATACCCCTCGGCCCGGTCGGGGAAGGCGTGGTGGGTGCCCCCGGAGAGGTTGAGGCCAAGCCCCCCCTCCAGGGCGTCCAGGGCCGCGGCCAGGGTGCCCCCGGCGGCGTGGAGGGCCCGCCTCAGGAGGCTTGGGCTGAAGGGGAGGCCCAGGCGCAAGGACTCCTCCCGGGAAAGCCCCTGGGTGAAAAGCCTTTCCAGGTATTCCTGGTGGTGGGCCAGGCGGAGGGCCTCCTCCGGCACCTCGGGGGCGGGCAGGATGGGAAGGAGTCCCTTTAGGGCCTCCGCCACCCCCTGGTACTTGTAGAGGGGGAAGGGGTGGCCCTCGGGGAGGTCCACCCTCAGGTGGGCGGTGGAGTAGGCCCGCACGCCTCCCATCATCCTCCCTTGGAGCAGAATAGAGTGGAGCTTGCGTCTCCTTGTCCTCGCCGACCAGACCCACCCCCACGTCCACTCCCCCCGCTTCCCGGAAAACCTGGGCCCCTTCGACCTGGTCCTGGGGGCGGGGGACCTACCGGGGGAGTACCTGGAGTACGTGGCCAGCAAGGTGGCGGTGCCTGTTCTCTATGTGCCCGGCAACCACGGGGAGGAGTGGGTGGGGGAGGGGCAGGAGAGGCGGCGGCCGGGGGGGGCGGTGAACCTCCACGGCCGGCTCTTCGCCCACCGGGGCCTCCTCCTCTACGGGGTGGGCGGGGTGCCCCGCTACCGGGAGGGGGAGGGGCAGCTCTCCGAGGGGGAGCTGCTGGCCCTAGCCCTGAAGCCCCTCTTCCTCCTGCCCCGCAGGCTCCTCTGGGGGCATGGGGTGGACGTCCTCCTCACCCACGCCCCGCCCCCGGGCCCCACGGCCGGGGAGGGCTTCCCCCACCGGGGAAGCCCCGCCTTCCTCCTCCTCCACCGCCTCCTCCGCCCCCGGCTCCACGTGCACGGCCACGTCCCCCTCCTCGGGGCCCCCTCCTTCCGCCGCCACCGCACCCCCCTGGGGGTGGAGGTGGTCCACGTCCAGGGCTACGCCCTCCTCAGCCTTTGAGTTGGCGGTAGGCCTCGTAGGCCGCCACCCCCACGGCCACCGCCAGGTTCAGGGAGCGCACCGGCCCCGGCATGGGGATCCGGACCCCGGGAAAGCGGGCCAGGATCTCCGGGGGAAGCCCCCGGGTCTCGGGGCCGAAGAGGAGGTAGTCCCCCTCTTGGAACCGCACCCCGTAAAGCCCCCCCTCGGCCCGGGCGCTGAAGGCCAGGACCCGGGCCCCGGGGGGCATGGCCTCCAGAAAAGCCTCCCAGCTGTCGTGGACCCTGAGGTCCACGTGGGGCCAGTAGTCCAGACCCGCCCGGAGAAGCCGCTTGTCCCCCAAGCGGAAGCCCAAGGGGCGGATGAGGTGCAGGGGAAAGCCCAAGGCGGCGGCGGTGCGGGCGATGTTCCCGGTGTTCTGGGGGATCTCCGGTTGGTAAAGGACCAGGTGCACCACCGCCTACCCCCTCCTGCGGTAGCGGGTGGCCGCCCCTCGGCCCACCCGCTCCACCCGGCCCTCCCGGATGAGGCGGTTCAGAAGGCCCAGGGCCGCCTTGGGGGAAAGGCCCAGGGGGCCTTCCAGCTCCCGGCGGGCTCGAGGGGTCTCCAGAAGGGCCAGAAGCCGCTCCGCCAAGGGGTCTTTCCGGGAGAGGTGGTAAAGGCCCCCCTCCCGGCGCAAAAGGCCCATGCGCTCCATCCGGGTGAGGACCCTACGGGCCGCCTCCGGGGGAAGCTGGAGGGCCCGGGTCATCTCCTCCAAGCCGGCCTGCCCTACCCGGCGCAGGTGGCCCACAACGATCAGGTGGTCCAGGCTGAAGCCGCCCAACCGCTCCTGGGCCTCGGCGATCTCCCGCACGAAGGCCTCGTCCAGCTCGGGGTTGTAGAGGACCAGGGTGAGGGCTTCGGGAAAGAGGCGGTACTCCGGGGGCTCCTTGCCGTACTTGAGGAGGAGGCGGTACATCTTGTCCACCCCGCTCCCCGCCCGCTCCACGTAACCCAGGCGGTAAAGGGCCTCGGCCAGGCGGGGGTTGCGCCTCTTGGGAGGGTGGCGGAGAACGTTCTCCGGGGTGATGCCCGGGGGGAAGCCCCCGGGGTTTGAGATCTCCAGGCGGTCCCGGCGGTGGTGCACCTGGATGGCGTCCGGGCTTTGCCAGTCCCGGTGGACCAGGGCGTTGAGGAGGGCCTCCCGGTAAACCTCCCCGTCAAAGTCCCAGACCTCGAGGCGGAAAAGCCCCACCGTGAGGTAGCGCACCCGGTTCCTGGCCTGGATGAGGTCGCGAAGCCGCTCCAAGAGGGCAGGTATGGGGCGGAGGATGTCCTCCCGAAAGGTGTACCCCTCCTCCCCCTCGTGGAAGTAGTAGCTCACCTCCGCCTGGGGGAGAAGCCGCCTTAGGGCCAAAGGGGTGCCCGCCAGGAGGAGGCCGGCCACCGTGGGCTTCTCCTCCCCCTCCACCCGCTCCAAAAGGCCTAGGGCGAAGAGGAGCTCCAAATCGGGCAGGGCCGCCAGGTTGCTCCCCCGCTCCTCCAGGATGCGCCTTAGGCGGAGCACCTCCACCGGGTCCAGGTCGGAAAGGCTGGCCGCCGGCAACACCTGGGCGGTGAAGTCGGGGTCGGGAAGGGCCTGGCCCAGCTTGAGCTCGGTGAGCCGCTTGCCGTCCCAAAAAGGCACCCGCCCCGCCCCCACGGCGATGGCCGAGGGGCTTTGGGGCAGGTGGAGGGCCAGCACCTTCCCCTCGGGCCCCTCCACCACCTCCACGTAGGGCAGGAGGAGGCCCTGGGTGAGCTGGAAAAGGGCGTGGGTGATCTGCAGGGGGTGGATCTCCGAGGCCCCCAGCACCCTTCCCTCCGGGCTCACCCCCAGGAAGAGGGTGCCCCCCTTGTGGTTGGCCAGGCCCGCGGCGTAGCGGGCCAGCTCCTCCGGGGAGAGGTCCTGGGGCAGGAAGAGGGTGCGCTCATCCTGCCCCGCGGAAAGCCGCTCCAAGAGTTCTTCCCACGTCACGGGCCACAGTTTAAGGGGAAGACCCTATTCCTGGCGGCAAGCGGCTTCCCAGGACCGGCCTTGGCAGAGGGGGTGGACGGGGCGGCCACGGCCTGGATGCTGGTCGCCACGGCCTTGGTGCTCCTCATGACCCCGGCCTTGGCCTTCTTCTACGGGGGGCTGGTGCGGAGCAAAAACGCCTTGAACACCACGATGATGAGCTTCGCCGCCCTGGGCTTCGTGGGGGTGGGCTGGGCGCTTCTCGGCTACAGCCTGGCCTTCGCCGAGGGCGGCCCTTGGCTGGGGGGCCTGGGGCACGCCCTGCTGAAGGGGGAGGGCCTCGAGGCCAAAGGGGAGATCCCCCACCTCCTCTTCATGGCCTTCCAGGGCACCTTCGCCATCACCACCGCCGCCCTCCTCACCGGAGCCCTGGTGGAGAGGATGCGCTTTCCCGCCCTGCTCCTCTTCCTCACCCTTTGGGGACTCCTGGTGTACGCCCCCCTGGCCCACTGGGTCTGGGGCGGGGGCTTCTTGGGGGCCATGGGGGCCTTGGACTTCGCCGGGGGCACGGTGGTGCACATCAACGCCGGGGTGGCGGCCCTGGTGGGAGCCCTGGTGCTGGGGGCCCGAAAGGACTATGGACGGCAGGCCCTCCTGCCCCACAACGTCCCCTTTACCCTTCTAGGCGCCGCCCTCCTCTGGTTCGGCTGGTTCGGGTTCAACGGGGGTAGCGCCTTGGCCTCGGGGGAGCTGGCCGCCTTGGCTTTCGCCAACACCATGCTGGCCCCCGCCGCCACCTTGGTGGTCTGGGCCCTTTTGGACCTCCTGCGCACCGGCAAGGTCACGGCCGTGGGTCTGGCCACGGCCATGGTGGTGGGCCTGGTGGCCATCACCCCGGCGGCGGGCTTCGTCTCCCCTCTTTCCGCCCTCGTGCTGGGTGCGGTAAGCGCCTTCCCCAGCTACTTCTTCCTCCTCTGGCGGCCAAGAAGCCGCCTGGACGACTCCCTGGACGTCTTCGGCGCCCACGGCCTCGCCGGCATCACCGGGGCCCTCCTCACCGGCCTCCTGGCGGAAAAGGCCTGGAACGGGATGGCGGATGGGTTCCTCTTCGGCAACCCCGCCCAGCTGGGGGTGCAAGCCCTGGCGGTGGCGGTGGCCATCGCCTACACCGCCCTGGCCACCTTCCTCCTCCTCAAGCTCACGGGCCTCCTCACCCCCTTGCGGGCCAGCCCCAAGGAGGAGGGGCTGGGCCTGGACGTCACCCAGCACGGGGAGGAGGCCTACGTGGAAGGGGAAGGGGCCATCCTGGTGCTCCCCGAGGCCACCCCCCCAGGACTTAAGCCCGCAGGAGGTGAGGCATGAAGCTCATCGTGGCCATCATCCGGCCGGAGAAGCTCCGGGATGTGCTGGAAGCCCTCTTCAAGGCGGAGGTGCGGGGGCTGTCCATCAGCAGGGTCCAGGGACACGGGGGGGAGACGGAAAGGGTGGAAACCTACCGGGGCACCACGGTGAAGATGGCCCTGCACGAGAAGATCCGCCTGGAGATCGGGGTATCCGAGCCCTTCGTAAGGCCCACGGTGGAGGCCATCCTCAAAGCCGCCCGCACCGGGGAGGTGGGGGATGGGAAGGTCTTCGTCCTGCCGGTGGAGAAGGTCTACCGCATCCGCACCGGGGAGGAGGACGAGGCCGCCGTGACCCCGGTACAATAGGGGTGTGACGGCGAGGCAACGGGCCATCCTCCGCCTCCTGGTGGAGGAGTACATCAAAACCCAAGCCCCCGTGCCCTCGGCGAGGCTCGCCGAGGGGTTGGGGCTTTCCCCCGCCCTCTGCCGCTACGAGCTCATCGCCCTCGAGGAGATGGGCTACCTGCAAAAGCCCCACGCCTCCGCGGGCCGGGTACCCACCCGGCAGGCCTTCCGCCAGTACTCCCTTTCCCTCCTCCCCCCAAAGCCCCTGCCCGAGGCCACCCAAGAGCGGCTTCAGCGGGCCCTGGAGGGGGCCAGGGAGCCTGAGGCCTTCTTGGTGAAGATGGCGGTGGGGCTTTCCGGGTACCCCGCCCTCCTGCGCCTGAGGCCCAAAAACGCCCCCAAGGTGCTCCAGGTCCACCTCTCCCCCCTGTCGGGGGGCATCCTGGCGGTTTTTGTCCTGGAGGGCGGGAGGGTGAAGGAGGCCAGGCTTCCCCTCACCCTCCCGGCCGAGCGGCTGAAACAGGCGGAGGAAGCCCTCTCCGGGCCCTTTGTCGCCTTACCCCCGGCTCCTAGGGGCCTCGAGGAGCTTTTTGCCCACCTTGCCCGGGCCCTCTCCGCAGGCCTTTCCCTCGTCTACCGGGAGGGCCTGGCCGAGGCCTTGAAGGAACCGGAGGCCAGGGATCCTGGCTTTCTGGAGCGCCTGGTGGCCCTATACGAGGCCGGAGGGGACGAGGCGGTCTTCACGCCCCCTGGCCGGGTGGATGTCCGGGTGGGGGAGGTGGAGGGCCTGGCCCAGGTGCAGTCGGGCTTTGCCCGGGGGGAGTGGCTGGGGGAGCTGGTCCTCCTGGGCCCCGTGCGCATGCGCTACCCCGAGGCCCTCTCCGTGGCCTTGAGCCTCAGCCAGGTCTATACTGAGCAGCATGCGGGTTGAGGTGCGGCTCTTCGCCCTTTACCGGGAGCAGGCGGGCACAGACCGCCTCTTCCTGGAGCTCCCCGAAAACGCCCAGGTGCTCCACGCCAAGGAGGCTCTGGAAAGGCGCTTTCCCGGCCTCAGGCTGGAGGGTGGCATGGCGGCGGTGAACCAGGCCCTGGCCCAAAGCGACACCCCCCTAAAGGAAGGGGACGAGGTGGCCTTTCTGCCCCCGGTCTCGGGGGGTCAGGACGCCTACGGCCTCACCCATGAACCCCTGGACCTGAAGGCCCTGGTGGACTGGGCCACCGCCCCCGAGTACGGGGCGGTGGTGAGCTTCTTGGGCACCACCCGGAGCCCCAACCGGGGGGAGGAGGTGGCCTTCTTGGAGTACGAGGCCTACCCAGGCATGGCGGAGAAGGTCATGGCGGAGATCATCGGGGAGATGCGCGCCCGCTGGCCTCTGGGCCGGGTGGCCCTTTGGCACCGCCTGGGCCGGGTGGACCCGGGGGAGGCCTCCATCGCCATCGTGGTCTCGGCCCGGCACCGGGTGGAGGCCTTTGCCGCCTGCCAGTACGCCATTGACCGGGTGAAGCAGGTGCTCCCCGTGTGGAAGAAGGAGCACCGCAAGGACGGGAGCTTCTGGGTGGAGGGGTTCGCCCCGGAAGGGCACCGCCTCTAACGTGGCCTCCTTTTCCCTCATCGCAGGCCTCCTCCTCCTGGCCCTCTGGGCCTTGCCCCTCCTCTTGGGCTTCCTCTCGGGCCGGGCTTACCGGTATGGGCGCAAGCGGGTGGCCCTGGGCCTACTCCTTTTTGGTGCTTTTCTGGGCTTTCTCGCTAGGCCGAGGCCCTTGGGGCTTTTCCTCCTTCTCCTGGGCCTGGGCCTCGGGTACGGACGCTTGCGTTAACCCAAGGCCTCGCGGACCCTGGCCAGGAGGACCTGGGCGTCCGCCAGGGCCTCCTCTGCCCCCTCAAGCCGCCTCTTTTCCGCGCTCATAGAGGGGTAGGGCCTCCCTTAGGATTCCCCGCAGGAAGGGGAGTTCCCGCCAATCCCCCCGCGGCGGCTATAATGGGGGGATGACCGAGCGGGCCCTGCGCCCCATCCTGGAACTTCTCCCCGAAGAACTCCCCGGCGGGGGCTACCGCAAGGCCCAGATCGCCCACTGGCTCTACGCCCGGGGGGCCTTGGACTTCGCGGAGATGACCGACCTGCCCAAGGGCCTGAGGGAGGCTTTGAGCGAGGAGTGGCGCATCTCCGAGTTCGCCCTGGTGGAGGCCTACCCGAGCCGGGATGGGAGCGTGAAGTACCTCTTCACCCTTCTGGACGGCAAGAAGACCGAGGCAGTCTACATGCCCTACGAGAACCGCAAGACGGTCTGCCTCTCCAGCATGGTGGGCTGCCCGGCGGGGTGCACCTTCTGCGCCACCGGGGCCTTGGGCTTTGGCCGGAACCTCAGGGCGGCGGAAATCCTTGCCCAGCTTTTGGCCATCGCCCACCACCAGGGCATCTCCCCCAGGGAGATCCGCAACGTGGTGCTGATGGGCATGGGGGAGCCCCTCCTGAACCTGCCAAACGTCCTCAAGGCGGTGCGGGTCATGCTCCACCCGAAGGCCCTGGCCATGAGCCCCAGGCGCATCACCCTCTCCACGGTGGGCATCCCCAAGGGGATTTACCGCCTGGCGGAGGAGGACCTGGGGGTGCGCCTGGCCCTTTCCCTCCACGCCCCCGACGACGAGACCCGCAAGAAGATCATCCCCACCGCCCACCGCTACTCGGTGGGGGAGATCCTCGAGGCGGTGCGCCACTACTACGCCAAGACCAAGCGGCGCATCACCTTTGAGTACACCCTTCTCAAGGGCCTGAACGACCACCCCTGGCAGGCCCGGCTCCTGGCCAAGCTGCTGAAGGGGATCAGCGCCCACGTGAACCTGATCCCCTTTAACCCCTGGGAAGGGGCCCCGGTGGCGGGCACCCCCAAGGCGGGCATCCTGGCCTTCGCCGAGGAGCTCAGGCGGCTTGGGGTGCCCACCTCGGTGCGCTGGAGCCGGGGACAGGACGTGGGGGCGGCCTGCGGCCAGCTGGCCCTCAAGACCCCCACGCCCCTCGTGTTCACACCGCTTCCAGAAGACGCCGGGCGATGATGAGCTTCAGGATCTCGCTGGTCCCCTCCCCAATGCGGGTCAGGCGGGCATCCCGCCAGTAGCGTTCCACGGGGTAGTCCTTGATGTAGCCGTAGCCTCCCAGGACCTGGATGGCCTCGTCGCAGGCCTTCACCGCCGCCTCGCTGGCGAAGAGCTTGGCCTGGGCGGCCTCGAGGGTATGGGGCCTTCCCGCATCCCTAAGCTCCGCCGCCTTCAGGTAAAGCAGCCTCGCCGCCTCCAGCTCCGTGGCCGCCTCCGCCAGCTTGAAGGAAACCCCCTGGTACTCGGCGATGGGCCGGCCGAAGGCCTCCCGCTCCTTGGCGTAGCGCAGGGCGAAGTCCAAGGCCGCCCGCCCCAGGCCCACCGCCATGGCGGCGATGCCGATCCGGCCCCCGTCCAGGACGCGGAGCACGTCGTAAAACCCCTTCCCCCTTTCCCCCAGAAGGGCCTCTTCGGGAAGGAAAAGGTCTTCCAGGAGAAGCTGGGCGGTGTCGGAGGCGCTTAAGCCCAGCTTCTCCTCCTTCCGGCCCACCCTTAGGCCCCGCTCGGGGCGGAAGAAGGCGAAGGCGGAGATGCCCAGGTGCTTCCGCTCGGGGCTTGGGGCGGGGTCGGTGCGGGCCACGATCACATAGACCCCGGCCACGCTCCCCTGGGTGATGAACTGCTTGGTGCCGTTCAGGACCCACCCCCCCGGCACCGCCTCCGCCTTGGTCTTGAGGGCGGCGGCGTCCGAGCCCGACCCCGGCTCCGTGAGCCCCCAGGCCCCCAAGACCTCCCCCGAGGCCAGCTTGGGCAGGAAGGTTTCCTTCTGCCTCTCGTTCCCCGCAAGGAGGATGTGCCCCGTGGCCAGGGAGTTGTGGCTGGCCACGGTGAGGGCCAAGGCCCCGTCGTGGTAGGCCACTTCCTCCACCATGCGGGCGAAAAGCCGGCTCGTCAGCCCCGCCCCCCCGTAGGCCTCGGGCACGGTGGCCCCGAAGACCCCGAACTGGGCCAGCTTCCGCACCAGGTCAAAGGGGAAGGCCCCGGTGCGGTCCCTCTCCGCCGCCCCTGGGGCCACCTCCGCCCTCAGGAACTCGCGGAAGGGCCCCAGCACCGCCCGCTCCTCGCTGCTTTCCTCAAACCAAAGCCCCATGGTGGGGCAAGTATAACACTTTCCTGCTCATTAGCAAAAAGGCGTTAGACTACAGGGCCGTGGTAGAGTCAGGGGCGTGCTCCTCCTGCTGGGCCCCACGGACGTGGGCAAGAGCACCCTGGCCCTCAGGCTCCTGGAGAAGGCGGGGGAGGCCTACCTCCTGGACCTGGACCCGGGGCAGGGGGCCTTGCCGGGGGCCTTCACCCTCTTTCGCTACCGGGAAGGGCACCTCGCCCCCCTCCGCCGCCACCTCTTGGGGGCCCTCTCCCCCATGGGGGTGGAGGCGCGGGCGGTGGTGGGGGCCCTGCGCCTGGCCCGCAGGATCCCCCCGGGGAGCCCCGCGGTGGCCGACACCGACGGCCTCCTCCACCCCGAGTTCCGCCTCCTCCAGGCGGAGGCCCTAAGCCCCACGGAAATCCTCGTCCTGGGGGCGGAGGCCCTCCACCGGGCCCTGGCCTGGCGCAAGGACCTAAGGGTGCGCCTGGCCCCACCCCTCCCCGGGGCCAGGCGCAAGACCCCCGCGGAGAGGAGAAGAAACCGCCTGGAGAGGCTGCTTGCCCACTTTAAGGAGGCTAGGCCCCGGGTCTTGCCCCTGGAGGGGAAGGGGGATACGGAGCGGCTTTACGGCCTCCTGGACGAGGAGGGCTTCCTCCTGGGCTACGGGAGGCTTCTCGCCTGGGAAGCGGGGGAGGGCCTCTTCCTCACCCCCGCCTCCGGGGAGGTGGCCAAGGTGGTGCCCACCCGCATCCCCTCCCCCTTCACCAGGCCCCCGCTTCCCCCTCCCGGGGATGGGGCTTAGCGCACCACCAGGTTCAGGATCTTGCCGGGGACGTAGATCTCCTTGACGATCTCCTTCCCCTCCAGGTGGGCCTGGACGTTCCTCACCTTCCTGGCCTCCGCCAGGGCCACCTCCAGGGGGGCGTCCTTGGGGATCTGGATGGTCCCCCGCACCCTGCCGTTCACCTGCACCGCCACCTCCACCACGTCCTTTTCCAGGGCCTTTTCGTCCAGCTCGGGCCAGCCCGCCTCAAAGAGGCTATCCGGCCAGAACCAGTGCCAAAGCTCCTCGGCGATGTGGGGGGCGAAGGGGAAGAGCATCTGCAGGTAGTAGCGGATGGCGGTGCGGTACACGGGGGTCACCGGCCGTTCCTTGCGGTAGTCGTAGAGGGCGTTCAGGAGTTCCATGAGGGCGGCGATGGCGGTGTTGAAGCGCAGGGCCTCGAGGTCCTCCGTGACCTTCTTCAAGGTGGCGTGGAGCCTCCCGTAAAGCTCCCGATCCGGCCCCTCCAGGGCCTCCGCCTGGAACCTGCCGCTCGTGGCCAGGAGGGCCTCCTTGTCCTCGGCCACCCGGCGCCAGACCCGGTTCAGGAAACGCCAGGCCCCCTGCACCCCCTCCTCGGTCCAGACCATCTCGTTCTCCGGGGGTGCGGCGAAGAGGATGGTGATGCGGGCGATGTCCGCCCCCTGCTCCTTCACGAAGGGGCCCACCATGACCCCGTTGCCCTTGGACTTGCTCATCACCGCGGGCTTCCAGAGGTGGAGGGTGCCGTCCTCGTGGGGCCTGAGCTCCGCCCCCATCTTCCGTACCTCCTCCAGGGAAAGCTCCCTTTCGGGGATCTCCAGGCGGATGCGGGTGGGCTCGGGGAGGCGCACCCTTTCCCCCTCCACCTCCACGGGGCCGAAGTCCGTCCAGGCCAGGACCATGCCCTGGGTGAAGAGGCCCGTGAAAGGCTCCTCCACCTTCACCATCCCCAGGTCGTGGAGGAACTTGGTGAAGAAACGGCTGTAGAGGAGGTGCAAGACCGCGTGCTCCACCCCGCCGATGTACTGGTCCACGGGCATCCAGAAGTTGGCCCTCTCGGGGTCAAAGGGGAGCTTTTCGTTCTTGGGGTCGGCGTAGCGCAGGTAGTACCAGCTGGAGTCAAAGAAGGTGTCCATGGTGTCGGTGTCCCGCCGGGCGGGGCCACCGCACTTGGGGCAGGTGGTCTCGTAGAACTCGGGGTGGGCCTCCAGGGGGCTTTTCCCCTTGGGGCGGATGTCCTCCACGTCCTTGAGGTCGGGGAGGAGGACGGGAAGCTCCTCCTCCGGCACGGGCACCACCCCGCAGGCCCCGCAGTGGACCATGGGGATGGGGGTGCCCCAGTAGCGCTGGCGGCTGATGAGCCAGTCCCTAAGGCGGTAGGTGACCCGCCCCTTGCCCAGGCCCCTTTCCTCCAGCCAGGCGATCACCTTCCGCTTGCCCTCCTCGCTCTCCATGCCGCTAAAGGGCCCGGAGTTCACCATGATGCCGGGCTCCTCGTAGGCGGCCTCGAGGGGCTCGGGCAAGGGCTCCCCCGGGCGCTCGATCACCTTCCGGATGGGGAGGCCGTACTTTTGGGCGAAGGCGAAGTCCCGCCCGTCGTGCCCGGGCACGGCCATGATGGCCCCGGTGCCGTAGCCATAGAGCACGTAGTCCGCGGTCCAGATGGGGATCCGCTCCCCGGTGGCGGGGTTTTGGGCGTAGGCCCCCAGGAAGACCCCCGTCTTCTCCCGCCCCTCCGCCTGGCGCTCGATCTCCGTCTTGCGCCTGGCGGCCTCCACGTAGGCCTCCACCTCGGCCCGCCTCTCGGGGGAGGCCAGCTTCAGGGTCAGGGGGTGCTCCGGGGCCAGGACCAGGAAGGTGGCCCCAAAGAGGGTGTCGGGCCGGGTGGTGAAGACGGCGATCCGCTCCTCGGAGCCCTCCACGGGGAAGAGGATCTCCGCCCCCTCGGAGCGGCCGATCCAGGCCCGCTGCATGGCCTTCACCTTCTCCGGCCAGCGGAGGCCCTCGAGGTCCTCAAGAAGCCTATCCGCATAGGCGGTGATGCGCAGGTACCACTGCTCGAGCTCCCGCTTCTCCACCGGGGTGTCCTCGTGCCGCCAGCACCGGCCCTCCACCACCTGCTCGTTGGCCAAGACGGTCTGGCACTTGGGGCACCAGTTCACCAGGCCCCCCGCCCGGTAGGCCAGGCCCTTTTCCCACATTTTTATGAAAATCCACTGGTTCCAGCGGTAGTAGTCGGGCTCGCAGGTGGTCACCTCCCGGTCCCAGTCGTAGAGGATGCCCATGAGCTCGAGGCTCTCCTTGGCCTGGCGGATGTTCTCGTAGGTCCAGTCCCTGGGGTGGAGGCCGAACTTCAAAGCGGCGTTTTCCGCGGGCAGGCCAAAGGCATCCCAGCCCATGGGATGGAGGACCTCATACCCCTGCACCTTGCGGAAGCGGGCCAGGACGTCCCCCATGGTGTAGTTCTTCAGGTGGCCCATGTGCAGGTCCCCGGAGGGATAGGGGAACATGACCAGCACGTACTGCTTCCCCTTCCTTCCCGGGACCTCCTTGGCCTTCATGAAGCCCTTTTCCTTCCAGAAGCGTTGCCACTTGGGCTCTATGGCGTGCGGGTTGTACTTCTCCATGCGCTCCTCCCTCAAAAAAACCCTTCCCCCAAGGGGAAGGGACGGCCAAGCCCCTTCCCGCCTTAGGGGATTAGCCTGGCCGGACTCATGGGAACATGATACTGCAACCCGGCAAAAAAGCGTGGGGCGCCCTAGTCCTCCATCGCCCTCGCCACCACCGCCCCCAGGAGGAAGACCCAAAGCACGAGATATAGGCCGAGTAGCGCCAGGACAAACCCCGCCAGGGGTCCGTAGAGGAGCTCGTACTGGGAGCGGGGAAGGAGCTTGGGAAGTCCAAGCCGCACCCCCTCGAAGAGAAGGGCTGCCACCCCTGCCCCCACGCTCAAGGGCACGAGCTCGCGAAGGCCCCCAAGCCCCCGGAAGAAGGCGTAGGTGAAGAGGAAGAGCAAGAAGGCGGCCACCAGGGGGAAAAGGGCCTGGAAAGGCCCCAAAACCCCCCGCCACTCCGGGGGCAGGAAGCGGAGGAGGAAGCCCATGGCCAGACCGAAAAGGGAGAGGAGGATGAGGCCCAGGCCCAGCAAGAAGGGCATGACCAGGCCCAAAATCCGGTGGCGAAGCCCCGGGGGCCTGCCGAAGACCAGGCCCAGGGTGTAGCTCAAGGCGGCAAAGAAGTTGCTCCCCGACCAGACGAGCAGAAACCCGCTGGCCAGGGTCAGGGGAAAGGCGCTCCGGGTGAGGAAACCGAGAAGGTCTTGGGCCAGCTCGGGCCTGGCCGGGAAGAGGCCTTGCGCCAAGGTCGCCACCCCCTCCAGGAACTCCGCCCGCAAGGAGGGGCTTCCCGAGAGGAGAAGGCCGAAGACCCCCACCAGGAGGAAGAGGAGGGGCATGAGGGAAAGGAGGGCGTAGTAGGCCAGGGCCGCGGCGAAGAAGGGCACGTGGGCCTGGGTGTAGAGGCGTAAGACCTTTTGCAGCACGAGCCCCCCTGCCCTCCTAGGGGGCACCTATTCCCGCTCCTGCCCCTCCCCCAGGGCCACCCACTTGGTGGTGGTGAGCTCCAGGGGCCCCATGGGGCCGTAGGCGTGGAGCTTGGAGGTGCTGATGCCGATCTCCGCCCCCAGGCCCAACTGGAAACCGTCGTTGAAACGGGTGGAGGCGTTCCAGAGGACCAGGCTGGCGTCCACCTCTTCCAGGAAGCGCCAGGCCACCCGGGGGTCCTCCGTGCAGACGGCCTCCGTGTGGCGGGAACCAAAGCGGGCGATGTGGGCCAGGGCCTCCTCCAGCCCCGAGACCACCTTCACCCTAAGGATCAGGTCCAGGTACTCCCGGTCCCACTCCTCCTCGGAGGCGGGGACGGCCTCCTCGAGGAGGGGAAGGGCCCGGGGGCAGGCCCGGAGCTCCACGCCCCTTTGCCGCATGGCCTTTTCCAGCATGGGAAGGAAGACCCCGGCCACCCCCTCGTGGACCAAGACCGCCTCGAGGGCGTTGCACACCGCCGGGCGCTGCGTTTTGCCGTTGAGGGCCAGGCGGAGGGCCATATCCAGGTCCGCCCTCTCGTCCACGTAGAGGTGGTTCACCCCCTTGGCGTGGGCCAGCACGGGCACCCGGGCCTCACGCTGCACCAGGCGGATGAGCTCCTCCCCGCCCCGGGGGATGAGGAGGTCCAGGGCCTCGAGGCGGCAAAGGGCCAATATGGCCTCCCGCTCGGTGGTGGGCACCAGGCTCACCGCCTCCACCGGAAGCCCCGCCTCCCTCAAGGCCCGGTGCCAGAGGGAAACCAGGGCCTGGTTGGAGCGGAAGGCCTCCTTGCCCCCCCTTAGGAGCATGGCGTTTCCCGCCTTCAAGGCCACGGAAACCGCCTCCACCGTGGCCCCGGGCCTTGCCTCGTAGATGAAGCCGATGAGGCCCAGGGGCACCCGCATCCTCCCCACCCTGAGGCCGTTGGGCCTTTTGCTAAGCCCCTCGATCCGGCCCAGGGGGTCGGGGAGGGCCGCGATCTGCCGGAGGCCCTCGGTGAGGCTTTTGAGGTCCTTGTCCTTCAGGGCCAGGCGGTCCAGCTTGGCCCGGGAAAGCCCTGCCCCTTCGGCCTCCTTTAGGTCCTCCTGGTTGGCCTTCAGCACCTCGGGCCAGGCCTCCTCCAGGAGCCGGGCCATGGCCAAAAGCGCCCGATCCCGGTTCCCCTTGGCGATCTCGGGGAGCTTAGCCCGGGCCCTTTCCGCCAGGGCCCTCAGGGCGTCCTCCAGTTGTTCCCCTTGGATAGCCGCCTCCCTCATGGTTCCTCCTTCAGGACCAGGTGGTCCCGATGGACCACCTCCTCGGTGTAACGGTAGCCCAAGAGGGCCTCGATCTCGGCGCTTTTCCGCCCCAAGATCCGCGCCACCTCCTCGGCGGCGTAGTTGGCGAGGCCCACCCCCACCTCCTCCCCCGCCTCGGAGAGGAGGCGCACCGCCTCTCCCCGGCCAAACCGCCCCCGCACCGCCTTGATGCCGGCGGGCAGGAGGCTTGCCCCCCGCTCCTTGAGGGCCCGCACCGCCCCCGCATCCAGAATGAGCTCCCCTTTGGGCCGGAGGAGGCCGTAGAGCCAGGCCCGCTCCCCCCGGTAGCGCCTCTTGGCGTGGAAGTAGGTGCCGAGGGGAGCGCCCTTCAGGGCCTCCAGCACCGCCCCGGGCCGCCTGCCGGGGAGGAGGAGGGTGGGGATGCCCACCCTTCCGGCAATTTGGGCCGCCAGGAGCTTGGAGCGCATCCCCCCGCTCCCTAAGGGGTTCCCTTCCCCCGCATGGCCCAAGACCGCTTCCACCCGTTCCACCTCGAGGATGGGCCTGGCGCTGGGGTTCCGCTTGGGGTCTTCCTCGTAAAGGGCGTCCACGTCGGAGAGGAGCACCAAAAGCCCCGCCTCCACCAAGGCCGCCACCCGGGCGGAGAGCTGGTCGTTGTCGCCGAAGCGGATTTCTTGGAAGGCCACGGTGTCGTTCTCGTTGATGACGGGGACGGCCTCGAGGCGCAAAAGGGCCTGCAGGGTGGCCTTGGCGTTCAGGTAGCGCTCCCGGGCGGCCAGGTCCTCGGCGGTGAGGAGGACCTGGGCCACCGGGGTGGGGGCGAAGGCCTCCCGCCACGCCGCCATGAGGAGGGGTTGACCTATGGCCGCCAGGGCCTGCTTCAGGGGCATGTCCTGGGGCCGGGGAAGCCCGGTGGCCGCCATGCCCGCGGCCACGGCCCCCGAGGACACCAGGACCACCTCCCTGCCTTCTGCCCGCAGGGCCAGCACCTGGCGGGCGATCTCCCCCATGACAGAAAGGTCCAGGCCGGAAGGCCCGGCCAGGACCGCGCTCCCCACCTTCACCACCAGCCGCTTCGCCGCAAGCCCAGGCCGCATTAAGGCCCAGGATAGCACCTCTCATCCGCCCCCCCTAGGGGCCTGCTAAGGTGGTAGAGATGGTCCGGATAGCGAGCCTCCTGGCTTTAGCCCTGGTCCTCCTGGCCTCCTGCAACGAGACCTCCCCCAACCGACCCCCTCAGGTCACGGTGTTCCAGGCAAGCCCCCTCGAGGGGGAAACCCCCCTCACCGTGCGCTTCACCTGGCAGGCCACGGACCCCGAGGGCGACCCCCTTGCCTGTGTGCTGGAACCAGGGGATGGGGCCCAGCTGGTCTTCCCCACCTGCGGAAGCGGCACCACCTACACCTATGCTGCTCCTGGGGACTACACGGCGCGGCTTCGGGCGCAAGACCCAAAGAGGGCCACCGCGCAACCCCAAAACCCTGTTAGGGTCAGGGTGCGCCCCAAAAAGGACTTCACCCTTTCCCTCTCCCCCACCAGCCTGAGCGTGGAGCAGGGCAAGGCGGGCACCACCACCCTGACCCTCACTCCCCAAGGGGGATTTAGCGGCACCGTTTCCCTTTCGCTGGTGGGTGCCCCTTCTGGGGTAAACCTTTCCCCAGGAAGCCTGCCCGTGAGCGGGTCCAGCCCCGTCAGCCAAATCCTCTCCCTCAGCGTGGGAAGCGCCGTACCTACCGGCACCTACCCCCTAAAGGTCCGGGCCACAGGGGGTGGCCTCACGCGGGAAGCGGACCTCACCCTCACGGTCACCCCGCCCACGGATGGGGACTTCAGCCTGACCCTCGAGGGCTCCTCCCTCTCCGTGACCCAAGGGGGAACCGTTTATGTGCGTCTGGTGGTGAGCGGCACCTACACCGGCCAGGTGACCCTTTCCCTGGTGGACGCCAGCAAAAACCCCTTCAGCGGGGTAAGCCTGAGCCCCACCAGCACCTCGGTCCCCTCGGCCCCCATGCTGGAGCTCACCGCCTCCCCCACCCTCACCCCCGGCACCTACAACCTCTTCGTGCGGGGCCAAGGGGGAAGCCTGGTACGGGAGGTTCCCCTCAGCCTCACGGTAACCACCCCCTCCTCCTCGCAAAACCTGCGCCTGGCCAAGGCCGAGTGGGGGCAGACCGTGCTTAAGGAGGGCCTGCGCCTGGTGGCGGGCAAGCCCGCCCTCCTCCGGGTCCACCTCCTGGCAAACCCCTCCCCCATAACCCTCAGCAACGCCCTTTCCGGAGCGGTGTACCTGAACGGTACCTTCCAGGGAAACCTCTCCTTCACCTGCCCAAACCCCATCCCCACCGCCACCGAGCCGGGAAACCTGGCCAGCACCTGCACCGCCACCCTGCCGGCAAGCTGGGTCACCGCAGGGCTTCGGGTGGAGCTCCGGGCCGACCCCCAGGACCAGGTGGCGGAAACGGACGAGGGCGACAACCTCCTCACCCTTAGCCCCGACGTAGGGGCAGGCACGGTGCTTTACCTGACCGCGGTCCCCGTGATCCACCAGGGGCAACAAGCCACGGTACCCAGCTTTAGCCAAACCCTCTGGCGGATCTGGCCCTTGAAGGAGGTGGCCTTCACCACCCGGGCGCCCTACACCTTCTCCGGCACCTTGAAGGCCAACGACGGAAACACCTGGGCCCAACTTCTGGACGAGCTTCACATCCTGCGCCAAAGCGAGGGGAGCCAGCGGTACTACTACGGCTTCGTGAAGGTATCCTACACCTCGGGCATTGCGGGCATCGGCTACATCGGCTACCCCGTGGCCGTGGGCTGGGACTACCCCTCCTCTGCCCCAGCGGTGATGGCCCACGAGCTGGGGCACAACTTCGGGCGGGAGCACGCCCCCTGCGGCGTTTCGGGCGACCCCAACTATCCGTATGCGGGCGGCAAAATCGGCACCTGGGGCTACGACCTGGCAGACGGCTCCCTCAAGGACCCGGGCCAGCGTTACGACCTCATGAGCTACTGCAGCCCCCAGTGGATTTCCGACTACACCTACGAGGGGGCGCAGGCCTTCTTGGAGCGCAATCCGCCCAAGCCCCTGGGCCTTCCCCAGGAGGGGCTTCTCTTCACCGGCCGCATCCAGAACGGGGAGGTGGTCCTGAACCCGCCTTTGCGCCTCGAGGCCGCCCCCGAGGGCGAACCCTCCCCCTACCGCCTCCTGGCTGAGGTCCCAGGCCGGGCCGGTCCCCTCGAGGCGCCCGTCTACACCCTCATGGACTCCGAGGGCATCCTGCACCTCCAGGCCCACCTGCCCGTGGGCACCTACGCCAAGGTGGGGCTCTACCTGGGCCCACGCCTCCTGAAGGAGATCCCCGCCCCCCTCGCCCCCCTGGCCGAACCCCAGGTGAGCCTTTCGGAAGCGGGGGGCTTCCTCACCGTGCGCTCCCAGGGCTACCCCTTCTTCTCCCTCTTCCACCTAGCCGAGGACGGCACCCGCACCGCCTTAGGCCTCTGGCACCGGGCGGGAGAGGTGCGGTTTGCCCTCACGGGCCTCCCCGCGGGCGGGAAGTGGGAGGTCCAGGTCTCGGATGGGCTAGGGGTCCGCATCCTGCGGTTTTCCCGCTAGGAAGCGGCCTTCCCGGAAGGCCACCTTCCCTTCCCGCCTTAGCCGCACCAGAAGGGCGAAAAGGGTGGCCTTCTTCAGGCCAGGGTAAAGGGGCTTCAGGCGGGCATGAAGCTCCTCTAAGGAAAGGGCCTTCCGAAGCAGGCCCAGGATGTGGGCTTCTAGACGACGCTCCCGCACGGTGCCCATTATTGACAAGGGGGGCTTCTCCATGCTACCTTGAGGGTCGGCTTGGGCCCGTAGCTCAGTTGGATAGAGCGGCTGACTACGGATCAGCAGGTCAGGGGTTCGAATCCTCTCGGGCCCGCCACGTCCAGAACGCAAAGCTTCCGGGGTCACCGCTGACCCCGGAAAGCGCTTTTTACTGCCATTGCCACCGCAGGCTACCCCCTAGAATGGGGGCCATGAAGATCTACACCAAGACGGGGGATGCGGGGGAGACCGGCCTCTACGGGGCCGAGCGGGTGGTGAAGGCCCACCCCCGGGTGGAGGCCTACGGCACCGTGGACGAGGCCAACTCCGCCATCGGCTTGGCCCGGAGCCTTCTGCCCAAGGAGCACCTGGACCTCCAGGACCTCCTGGAGCGCATCCAAAACGCCCTCTTTGACCTGGGGGCTGACCTGGCCACCCGCATGGGTAGCCCCTACGAGAAGAACATCGCCCGCATGGACGCCGAGGACGTGGAGGGCTTGGAACGGGCCATTGACCGCTACATGGAGGAAAGCCCCCCTTTTAGGGGCTTCGTCCTGCCCGGGGGACACCCGGCGGCGGCGGCCTTGCACCTGGCCCGCACCGTGGTGCGCCGGGCGGAGCGGAAGGTGGTGGCCCTAAGCCGGGAAGAACCCGTGAACCCCGAGGCCATCCGCTACCTGAACCGGCTTTCCGACCTCCTCTTCGTCCTAGCCCGGGTGGTAAACGCCCGCCAAGGCGTGCGGGAGGAGGAGTGGCTGGTGAAGAAACGCCGCTAGGGCCAGGGCTTGCCGTAGACCCGCACCTCGGACCCGGGAAAGGCGGTTTCCAAAAGCTCTTTTAGAAACACCGCCGCCGAGGGCAAAAGCCCCCCGCAGGGGCCCTCCATGTAAAGGAAGAGGTAACGCGGCCTTCTGGGGGACTGGGAGAAGCCCAGGCACCCCTCGTACTCGGGGAAGTACTCATAAAAGAGCTCCAAGAGGTCCCGCACCAGGTCCCTGGCCTCGGGCAGGGCCTCGATGGAGCTTTGCGGCTTGACCCAGAAGGTCATGGCCTTCATCAGGACCATTATGGGCCTTGACGGGTCTCCGAGGTATGATATCATTTAGCTATATGATTGAAGTCGCTCGCCTTTCCAAGGCCTACGGCCAGCGCTTGGCGGTGGCGGACCTCTCCTTCCGGGTGGCCCCTGGGGAGGTGTACGCCCTCTTGGGCCCCAACGGGGCGGGCAAGACCACCACCTTGCGCATCCTCTCCACCCTGGTCCGCCCCACGGGGGGAAGCGCCCAGGTGGCGGGCTTTGACGTGGTGCGGGATCCCCTGGAGGTGCGCCGCCGCCTGGGCCTGGTGAACGGGGGGATGCGGGTCTACGACCGCCTCACGGGGCGGGAGGTCTTGGCCTTCTTCGCGGGCTTCTACGGCCTGGAAGGGCGGGCCTTCCAGGAGGCCTTGGACTGGGTGGTGGGGCTTTTGGGGATGGAGGAAACCCTAGACCGACGGGTCATGGAGATGTCCAGCGGCATGCGCCAGAAGGTGGTCATCGCCCGGGCCATCCTCCACCGCCCGCCGGTTCTCCTCCTGGACGAGGCCACCGCGGGGCTGGACGTCTTTGCCCGGCGGGCGCTTTTGGACTTCGTGAAGGCCTACCGGGACCTGGGCCAGACCATCGTCTACTCCACCCACGTGATGAGCGAGGCGGAGGAGGTGGCGGACCGGGTGGGTTTTCTGCACAAGGGAAGGCTGGTGTACCAAGGAAGCCTGACCGAAGCCCGGGCCCTGGGCAACGGAAGCCTGGAGCGGGCCTTTGTGCGGGTGGTAAAGGAGGTGGCATGAAAAGGGTCTACCGGGTCTTCTGGAAGGAGCTGGTGCAGGTTTTCCGCGACCGCAAGCTGGTCTTCTCCACCCTGGTCCTGCCTGTCCTCCTGATGCCCGTCTTCATGTTTGGGCCCAGCCTGGTCCTGAACAGGCTCGTGCAAGGGGCCCAGGAAAAGCAGCAGGAGGTGGCGGTCCTTGGGCTTTCAGAAGAGGCCCTCTCCGCCCTACAGGCGGCCAACCTTCTTCCGAAGCCCCACCCCGATCCGGAACAAGCGGTGCGCGCCGGGGAGTATCCGGTAGGGGTGCGGTGGGAGGGCGGGACCTACCAGGTGTACGGCCGTCTCTCGGGAGGGTTCACGGAGGGGCAGGTGGCGGTGGGCAAGGTGCAAGGCGCCCTCCAGGCCCTGAAGGAGGCCAAGGTGGCGGCGGAGCTCGCCCGGCGGGGGGTGTCCCAGGAGGTGCTCCACCCCTTCCGGGTGGAGGTGGTGGACGCCTCCCCCGAGCGGGAAAAAGCAGGGGGTCTCTTGGGTTTCCTCCTTCCCTTCTTCCTGGTGGTCTTCGTCCTCTCCGGGGGGCAGGTGGTGGCGGTGGACGCCACCGCTGGGGAAAAGGAGAAGGGCACCCTCGAGGCCCTCCTCATGGCCCCGGTGCCCCTCCTGCACCTGGCCCTGGGCAAGACCCTGGCCACGGTGGCCATGGCCCTCCTTTCCGGGGTCTCGGGCCTTTTGGGGCTTGCCCTGGGCGGGGCCCTGGCCGCCCGCTTGAGCGGGGGCCTCCTCACGGAAACCGGCCAGACCTTGGAGCTGGGGGGCCGGATCGTCCTGGACGGGGGAAGCTTCCTGGCCCTCTTCCTCTCGGCCTTCCTGTTGGCCCTTTTCATGGGGGCGGTGATGGTGAGCCTGGGGCTTTACGCCCGGAGCTTCAAGGAAGCCCAAAGCTACATGGCCCCCTTACAGCTTGTGGCCCTTCTGCCCCTCCTCTTCCTCCAGTTCCGGGGCTTCTTTGAGCCTCAGGCTTGGCACCACCTGGTGCCCCTTTTCAACGTGGCCCTCCTCATGGACGCCCTCCTGAAGGGGAGCGCCACCCCCTTGCAGGCGGGCCTCACCTGGGGCTCCAGCCTGGTCTACGCCATGGCGGCCCTCCTCTATGCCGTGCGGGTCTTTGCCCGGGAAGAGGTGGTCTTCAGAAACTAAGGAGGCAGTATGCGCGAGGTAAAGGAACTAAAAGCATGGAAGACAAGCGGCTTCGTGGCCTTTTTGGGCCTGCTGGCGACCCTCACCTGGCTGGGCTGGGCGGGCTACCATCTGGTGCAGGAGAGGTCCTTGGCCTACCTTTGACACCTGATCCCTGCCCTTTTGGCCTCGGGGCTTCTGGCGGCGGGGCTTTTCACCGTGCAGCCCAACGAGGCCGTGGCCCTCACTTTTCTGGGGCGGTACGTGGGGAGCGTGCGGGAGGAGGGGTTCCACTTCGCCAACCCCTTGGCCCAGCGGAAGCGGGTCTCCCTTAGGGTTCACAACTTCACCTCCGACAGGCTCAAGGTGAACGACGCCCAGGGCAACCCCATCGAGATCGCCGCGGTGGTGGTCTGGCGGGTGGTGGACACCGCCAAGGCCCTCTTCCAGGTGGAGAACTACCAGAGCTTCGTGGCCATCCAGTCGGAGGCGGCCCTGAGGGCCCTGGCAAGCCGCCACCCCTACGACGCCGAGGGCAAGTCCTTAAGGGGTAGCCCCGAGGAGATCGCCGAGGAGCTGAAGGCCGAGGTGGAGGAGCGGCTCAAGGTGGCGGGGGTGGAGGTTCTGGAAGCCCGGATCACCCACCTGGCCTACGCCCCTGAGGTGGCCCAGGCCATGCTCCGCCGCCAGCAGGCCCTGGCGGTGGTGGCCGCCCGGAGGCTTATCGTGGAGGCGGCGGTGGGGATGGTGAAGGGGGCTTTGGCGGGCCTCGAGGCCCAGGGCATCGCCCTGGACGAGGAGCGCCGGGCGGCCATGGTGAATAACCTCATGGTGGCCTTGGTGGCCGAGGCCCAGGCCCAGCCGGTGGTGAACGTGGGCACCCTGTACGCCTGATGGGGGTGGGGTGAAGGAGGAGAAGAAGCGCTTCCTCTTGCGGCTGGACCCGAGGCTCTACCGGGTCTTGGAGAAGTGGGCCCAGGACGAGCTGAGGAGCGTGAACGCCCAGATAGAGTACCTCCTGAAGGAAGCGGCCAAGCGGGCGGGGAGGTGGAAGGATGAGGCTACTTCCGAAGAGGGACGGGAACCCTAGGCGGCTCTTCCTTCGGCTATTCGTCCTCTTGGTGCTGGCCACCCTTGGGGTGGCCGTCGCCCTGGCCCTGGAGAAACCGGAAAGCCTTCCCCTCCTTCTAGGCCTCCTCCTGCTGGAACTTCCCCTTGTGGGGGCGCTTCTCCACGGGTTGGCCAGCCTTCCCCAAAGGTTTTTCTACGAGCTGAGGGGCCCCGTGCTCACCCTCCACCTGCCCTTCGGCCGCCGCGTGGTCCACCGCGCGGAGGTGAAGGAGGTGAGGCCCCTGGCCTACGCCCTTCCCCGGTGGGTCTACCGCCACAAGGGGGAAACCTCCATGCCCGGCTACCACCACAGGTACCTTCGCCTCGAGGGCCTTCCCGTGGAGGCCTTCGTGGGGGCCAGACGGGGGGAAGGGGTGCTTTTGGTGTTGAAGGAGGGGAGGGGCCTCCTCCTGAACCCGGAGGACCCCAAGCCCCTTCTCTCTTGGAAGGAGGAAGCGTGAGCGCCCTTTACTGGACTTTCGGCCTCTCGTGGGGGATTTACCTGCTCTTCCACCTCCTGGGCGGGCGCTGGAACCCTTCCCCCGGGGAGGCGAACCTCCAGACCGCCTTTTTTCTCACGGCCTTCGGCTTCCTCTACATGTGGATCCCGGGCCTCGTGGCCCTCCTCTTCGCCCGCAAGGAAGGGGTGCGCATCCCCCTTTCCTTGAGGCCCAACCGCTACTGGCTCCTTGCCTGGCTTTTCCCCGTGGCCCTCACCCTCCTCTCCATCCCCTTGAGCCTCCCCTTCGCCCCCTGGCGGGGCTTCGCCGCCCTTTATGAGGGGATACCCCCAGAGGAACTGGCCTTGCTCCCGCAGGGCCTCCTACCCCTCATCCTCCTCCTCACGGGCCTCCTGGCGGGGGCCACGGTGAACCTGGTGGCCGCCCTGGGAGAGGAGCTCATGTGGCGGGGGTACCTCTGGGAGCGGCTTCGGGAGCGGGGCTTTTGGCCCGCCAGCCTGGAGATCGGCTTTTACTGGGGCCTCTGGCACGCCCCCCTGGTCCTCTCTGGCCACAACTACCCCAACGCCCCCCTCTTGGGCGTCCCCGCCATGATCCTCTTCACCCTCCTCCTCACCCCGGCCCTCCTTTACGTGCGGGAAAGGGGTGGCTCGGTGCTGGCCGCAGCCCTCCTCCACGGAACCCTGAACGCCCTCGCGGGCCTCTCCCTCCTCCTGGTGGCGCGCACCCACGACCTCCTGGTGGGGGTGGTGGGGCTTCCTGGGCTTTTCCTCCTTTCCCTCTTTAACCTCTGGCTTAGGAGGCGGGTATAGTCAAGGGGATGCGGTTTCTGGTGCTTTCGGGGCTTTCCGGGGCGGGCAAGACCACGGCCAAGGGCTTCCTGGAGGACCTGGGCTACTTCATGGTGGACAACCTCCCCCCAGGCCTCTGGAAGCCCCTTTGGGCGGAGCTGGAGGGGCGGGGGGTGGAGCGGGCCGGGGTGGTGCTGGACGCCCGGGCCCTGGCCTTCTTCGGCGATTTGGAAAGGGCCCTGGAGGAACTGAAGCCCACGGTGGTGTACCTCGAGGCCCGCCCCGAGGTCCTCCTGCGCCGCTACAACCTCACCCGCCGCCTCCACCCCTTGGGGGCGGGGAACCTCATGCGGGAGATCGGGGAGGAGCGCCGCATCCTGGGACCCCTAAGGGCCCGGGCCCACCTCATCCTGGACACCTCGGAGCTCTCCCCAAGGGCCTTGAAGGAGGCCCTGGTGCGCTTTTTAGGGGAGGAAGCGGGCTTTTTGCTGCGCCTCATCTCCTTTGGCTTCAAGTGGGGCCCGCCCCAGGAGGCGGACCTAGTCCTGGACGTGCGCCCCCTGCCCAACCCCCACTACGACCCCGGCCTGAAGCCCAAGACCGGTCTGGACCCCGAGGTGAAGGCCTACGTGTTCCGGGAGGAGGTGGAACCCTACTACCGGGCCCTCCTGGCGGTGGTGGGTCTGGCGGCGGAGGGGGCCAAGAGGGAGGGCCGGGCCTTCTACACCGCGGCCGTGGGGTGCACCGGGGGAAGGCACCGGAGCGTGGCCGTGGCGGAGCGGCTCGCGGAGGAGCTCGCAAGCCGCTACCGGGTGGAGGTGAACCACCGGGATGTGGAAAAGGAGGCCTAAGCCCGAGGCGCTTTACCGGACAGCCCAAGGGCTTGCCCGGCGCTTTCCCCCGCTTCGCTGGCTCTACCCGGGGATGCGGGTGAAGCGCTACGCCGCCTTGGCCGTGCTGGGGACCTTGCTCCTGGCCTATGGCCTTTCCCGCTTCCTTCCGCCCCCACCCCCAACGCCCTGGGCCTGGGTCTGGATCCTCCTCGGGCTTCTCCTCCTGGTGGGGGGGATAAGGAGCATGAACCGGAGCATGCTCTCCGCCTTCACCGAACCGGAGGAGGTTCCCGAAAAGGTCTACGTGCGCCGGAGGTTGGAGCGGGGTCCCAAGGTGGTGGCCTTTGGCGGTGGGACCGGGCTTTCCCGGGTTCTGCGGGGCCTGAAGGAGCACACGGCCAACACCACCGCCATCGTGGCGGTGACGGACGATGGGGGCTCCACGGGCCGCCTCCGCCTGGCCTTTGGCCTGCCGGCGGTGGGGGACCTGGTGGACTGCCTGGCGGCGCTCTCCGACCATGCGGCCTTGCCCAAGCTCCTTCACCACCGCTTCCAGGAGGGGGAGTTCAAGGGCCACACCTTCGGCAACCTGTTCCTCCTGACCCTGAACCAGGAGGCCAAGGACTTCGCCCAGGCCATCCTCGAGGCCAACGCCATCCTGCAGCTACGGGGCCAGGTCTTCCCCGCCACCCCCGAGGCGGTGCGGCTTAGGGCCCGCTTTCGCGACGGCACGGAGGTGGTGGGGGAGGTGGCCATCCGGGAGAAAAGGGGACAAATCCGGGAGGTCTTCCTGGAACCCGAACCCCATGGGGTTATGGAGGAGGCCCTCGAGGCCATCCGCCGGGCGGACCTCCTGGTGCTGGGGCCGGGAAGCCTCTACACCAGCGTCATCCCCAGCTTCCTGCCCAAAGCCCTGAGGGAGGCCATCGCCAAGGCCAAGGCCCCCCTGGTCTACGCGGTGAACCTCATGACCGAGCCCGGGGAGACCGACGGCTACACCGCCTACGACCACTACAAGGCCATCGCCTACCACCTGGGCCGGAGGCCCGGGGTGGTCCTGGTGCACACCGCCTCCATCCCCGAGGAGGTCCAAGGGCGCTATGCGGCGGAAGGACGATTCCCCGTGGCCTTTGACCCCAGGCCCTTCGCCGCGGACGGGGTGCGGGTGATCGCCGGGGATTTCCGGGAGGAAGGCCCCTTGGCCCAGCACGACCCGGAAAAGGTGGTGCGGGCCCTCCTCTCCTTGGTATAAAGGTGGGCATGCTCTTTCTCTTCCAAGACCCCCTGGGGGACGACAAGGGCCTGGCCTACCTCTATCCCCAGGCGGCCCTTTACCGGGAGGCAGGGGAGGGCTATGCCGACCTCCTGGCCCTGGCGGGGGAGGCGCGGGAGGGCCGCTTGGTCTTGAAGGTGCGGCTGGCCCGTTACCCGAACCCCCTCGAGGGGCCCTTAGGCTTCAGCCTGGCCACGGTGGTCCTGTGGCTGGACACGGGGGAAGGGGGGGAGGAGGCCCTGCTTCCCGGGCTTGCCACCCCTCGCGGCCAGGGCTGGGAGGCGGCCTATGTCCTCACGGGGTTTGGCGGGGAGAAAAGGACCCCCTCCGGGGAGAGGGTGCCCGTCAGGGTGTGGCGGGAGGGGGAGTGGGTGGTCCTGGACACCGGGATTCCCCCAGGACCCTACGGCCACTACGGGGCCGTGGGCCTCTTTGACCCCTTCGCCCCTTGGTACCTGCGCCCCACAAGCCCCGAGGGCGGCCCCTGGACCCTGGGGGCCCCCCCGGGAAGCCCCCCAGCGGTGGACCTCCTGGCGGAAGACCCCATGGGCCAGGTGCGGGCCTACCAGGAAGGGGTGTTGCCGCCCCTGAAGCGCCCCGGCCCCACCCTCCGGCGGGAAAGCCTTCTGGCCTTCGCCCTGGGCGGGGTTTCCCTCCTCCTGGCCTTCCTCCTGCGCAAGGCTTAGAGGGGGCGCAGGTCCTCCAAAAGAAGCCAGCCCACCTCCTGGGGAAGCCCCCGAAGCATCCCCTGGAGGATGGGGGCCAGGCGCTCCGCCAGGGGCTTTAGGGCCTCCGGGGGCTCCTCGGTCAGGAGCAAAAGGGTGACCTGGTAAAAGCGCTGGGTGTGGGTGGGGGTGCCGTCCTGGAAGAAGGGGGTGGGGGGCGGCACCTCGTCCAGGAGGAGCCTCACCCCCTCCACCTCCTCGGGCAGGAGGGCCTTGGGGTCCAGGGGAAGCCCCTTGGGGTGCCAAAGGTAGCCCTGGTAGAGGCGCACCGCCCCCATGGGGCTAGTCTAGGACGTCCCGCACCTCTTCGCCGTAGCGGTAGACCCTCGGAAGCCTCCGGGAGAGGTGCACCGCCACCTCGTAGGGGATGGTCCCCCGGGCCTCGGCCCAGGCCAGGAGCCCCGTGGGGCCGAAGTCGGGGGAGGCCACCTCAAAGACCGCCTCCAGGGGTACGGGCCCAGGGGCGAGGACCGTGGTCTGGTCCATGGAGATGCGGCCCGCCACCGGGCAAAGCCTCCCCCCCGGGCCCTTCACGAAGCGCACCGCCCCCCGGGGGAGGCCGTCCGCGTAGCCCACGGGCAGGGTCAGGAGCCACTCCCCCCCCTGGGCCAGGTACTCCCCGCCATACCCCACCCGGTCGCCCGCCTTGAGCCTCTTCACCAGGGTGGGCCGGGCGAGAAGCCGGAGGATGGGCTTTAGGCCAAAGCCGGGGATGAGGCCATAAAGGGCCAGGCCCACCCGCACGTTCTCCCCCCCGTGAAGGAGGAGGCCATGGGAGTTCTCCAGGTGGTAGAAGTAGCCCTCCCCTAGGGCCTCGCGCACCCTTTGAAAGCGGCCCCTTTGCACCTCCACGAAGGCGGCCTCCTCCCCGGCGGTGGCCAGGTGGGTGTAGACCCCCTCCACCCTTACCCCCATGGCCTCCACCGCCCGCAGGGCCTCCCTGGCCTCCTCCCAGGGGAAGCCCACCCGGTTCATCCCCGTGTCCACCTTGAGGTGGGCCCGGGGGGTTAGGCCCAGGGCCCGGGCCCTCTCGGCCAGGGCCCTGGCCCCCTCGAGGGTGGAGAGGCTTGGCACCAGGTCCCACCTCAAGGCCTCCTCCGCCTCGAGGGGGTGGAGGCTTCCCAAGAGGAGGACCTCCCCCTCCACCCCGCCTCGCCGCAGGGCCCTCCCCTCCCCCACCGTGGCCACCGCCACCCGCCTAGCCCCCCGGGAGAAGAGGAAGCGGGCCAGGGGCAGGGCCCCATGCCCATAGGCCTCGGCCTTGAGGACGGGGATCACCTCTCCTTTGGCCTGGGCTTGGAGGAAGAGCCAGTTGGCCTCGAGGGCCCCAAGGTCCACCTCAATCCAGGCCCGGGCCTCCAGGTTGGCTGCCGCGTGACCCACGCTAGTCCTCCAAAAGCCCCACAAAGCGGTGGGGGTCCGGGTCCAATCTAAACCTCCGCCGGTCCAGGTGGGCAAGAAGCTCCCCAAGCCGCTCCGTGCTCCCCTTTAGGAGGAGGTGGAAGACGTACTGCCCCTTCACCCGGGGTACCGGGGCGGGGGCCGGTCCCAGCACCTCCCCCTCCCGGGCCACACCCTTCAGGGCAGAAAGGAGGCCATAGGCCTCCTCGAGGGCCCGTTCCTCCTTGCGGTGGGCCACCTCCAGCTTCACCATCCGCACCTTGGGAGGGTAGTCCAGGGCTTCCCGCAGGGCCTTTTCCCTCCAGGGGAAGGCCTCCACGCTTCCCTCCAAAAGCGCCTGGTGGGCCGGGTGGTCAGGGGTGTAGGTCTGGAGGACCAGAAGGGGCCTCCGCCCCGGCCTCAGCTCGGTGAGGGCCCAAAGCAGGCGGTGGTACCGCTCGGCGGCGCGGAAATCGGAATCGTAGAGGAAACCGTCCGCATAGGGCAGAAGGACCAGGGCCAGGTCGGGGAGAACCGGGCCCCGCAGAAGGGCGGTGGTGCCCACCACCACCCCGGGTTCCCCCGCCAGGAGGGGCCTCAGGTCGTCCTTTCCCTCCTTGGAGTAGCGGTACACGGGCAGGGAAAGGCGCCCCTTAAGCTCCTCCCGCAACCATTCCAGCCCCGGCCCCTTGGGCTCGAGGAGGGGGGAGCCGCAGCTCGGGCACAGGACCGGGGGAGGCTCCCGGTGGCCACACTGGTGGCAGACCAGCTCCCCTCTTCCCCCCTTGTGGTAGCGCAAGGGAAGGGCGCAGTTGGGGCAGGTGGGCTTGTAACCGCAGTCGGCGCAGAGGAGGAGGGCGCTGTAGCCCAGGCGGGGGGAAAGGACCAAGGCCTGCCGCCCCTTCTCCTCCACCTGCTTAAGAAGCGCCCAGGCCCTGCCCGCAAGGGGATACCCCTTCTCCCGCCTAAGGTCCACCAGGAGAACCCTGGGCTTGGGCACGGGAAAGGCCAGGCCCGGCTTTTCCAAGACCTCCACCGCGGGCACCAGGGAAAGGTAGGTGAGGGGCACCCCCAGAAGCCTTGCCCTGAGCTCCGCCAGGGGAGGCACAAAGGCCCGGGTCCCCGAGGGAAGCTTGTAGCTTTCGCTTCCCTCCTCCACCACCACCAGGGAATCCGGGGTGAAGGGGAGGAGGAGCCCGCCATAGGTGGCGAAAACCAAGCCCTCAGCCCGCCGGAAAAGGGCCTCCCGCGCCTCCCGAGGGAGGCCCCCGTGGTAGGGCTTAGCCTGGGGAAAGTGGCGAAGGAAGCGTTCCAAAAGGCTGACCTCGGGAAAGAGCACCAGGTGGTTTCCCTGGGCCACCAAGCCCGCCAGAAGGCGCATCCGCTCCAAAAGCCTTCCCCCGTTCAGCCTCTCGGGCCTTTCGGGAAGGAAAAGGGGCTCCAGGGGCTCCCCCGGATGGGAAACCTCCCGGGGGGGCCCGTAGCCGATATACCCCTCGGCCAGTAGCCGCTTCACCCGGCTCACCCCCACCCCGGCGGCCCGGGCCAAGGCCGCCAGGCTCTCCGCCTGGCCCAAGGAGCGGAGCACCTGCAAGACCCCATCCAGGGCCGGCTCGGGATGGCGTTCCCTCAAGGGGAGAAGCACCCGCCTCCCCTCCTTGAAGGCCACCTCCTCCTGCAAAACCCCAGCCTCCCGCAGATGGTCCAGCAGCCTGGGGTCAAAGCCCTTGGCCTCCTGCCAGGCGACCAGGGCCTCCAACCCCTTGGGCAGGAGGGCCGGGTCCGCCCCCGGGTAGAGGCGCACCCTGTGCTTTAGCTCGGGGAAGGGGGGCAGGAAGTCGGCCAGCACCTGGCCCAAGGGGGCAAAGAGGTGGCGGGCCGCTTCCTCCAGGAAAAGGATCTCCTCCGGGCGCAAATAGGGCCTCGAGTCCAGATAGGCGATGGCGTGGCGCAGGGCATGGGAGGGCCTTCCCCCCTCCCCCACCACCACCCCCACCCGCACCTCCCCCCGCCAGGGCACCGCCACCCGCCTCCCCAGGGCCTCCTCCCCCCCTATTCCCTCCTGGCCCAGGGGGGGCAGGTAGGTCATGGGGGGGAGGGGCAGGGGCAGGGCCACCTGAAGAGGGCGCATGCTGCCCCTAGGATAAGGGGGATGCGGTGGGCGGTGGTGCTCTCCGGGGTAGCCCTCTACAGCGCCCTCTATGCGGCGGTACCCCTGTTGCCCCTTCTGGAAAGGCTCTTCGCCGCTCCCCCGGGGGCGGCAGGGCCGGGCATGGGCCTGCCCCTCTTGCTCCTGGTCCTCCTTTCCCCTTGGGTGCCCCGCCTGGGCCTGCCCGCGGGCACCCTCCTGGGCGGGGGTCTGCTCCTGGTGGGCCTGGGTGGGGTGCTGGGGGCCTTAAGCCCCAGCCTTTTCCTCTGGACCCTGGGCCGCCTCCTCCAGGGAGTGGGGGCCTCCTTGGTGCCCAGCTTGACCATCGCCCTCATCCCCATCCTCTTCCCCCAGAAGGCCTGGGAGATGGCCGGGGTGTACATGGCGGGGAACGTCCTGGGCGGCGGCATGGGCCGGGTGCTGGCGGGGCTTTCCGCGGAAGCCCTCGGGGTAAGGGGGGCCCTTTTGCTGCTCTCCCTGCCCGCCCTTCTCCTGGGCCTCCTCCTCCTCCGGGTGCCTGCGGGCCTTCCCGCCTTGGGTAAGCCGCGCTACGACCTTTCCGCCTTCCCCCTCTACCTGGTGGGCTTCATCCTTCTCTTCCTGAACCTTTTCCTGGCCAACCTCCTCCCCTACCGCCTCCTGGAGCTGGGCTTCCGCCCGGGCGAGGTGGGGCTTGTGTACCTGGCCTACCTGTTCGGCATCCCAGGAAGCGCCCTCTCGGGCCTCCTGGCCCGGAGGCTAGGGGCGGTGGCCACCTTCCGCCTGGCCTTCGGCCTGATCCTCGTGGCCCTGGGAGGCCTCCTCCTACCCCCTCCAGGCCTGGTGCTGGGGTTCGTGCTCCTGATGGCCGCCCTCTTCACCGCCCAAAGCCTGGCCTCGGGAGCCGCCGGCCGAAGGGGTGCGGGGGTAAGCGGCGCCTACGTGGCCGCCTTCTACCTGGGGGGCACCCTGGCGGGGCTTCTTTACCCCTTCTTCCTCCACGGCTTTCCCCTGGCGGTGGCGGTGGGCATGGCCCTGGGCCTCGTGGCCCTCCTCCTGGCCCCCGTGAGGTAAACGGACCCCGAGCCCTCACCCGGTACCATAACCCCATGGAGCTCCACGCCGCAGACCAGTACCTGGTGGCCCCCGCGGAGGCCGGGCTTCTGGAGGTCTACGAAAAGCTTTCCGGCACGGGGCTTTTCCCCCCTTTTCCCCCGGTGGAACTCCCGGGGGGCGTGGGGGGCTGGTGGCCCGGGGGGGGTTCGCCCAGACCTTCTTCTTCCCCGCGGATATCCTGGGCCTGGCCTACAAAACCCCCAGGGGGAGGGTGGTGCGGGCCGGGGGGGTGGTGGTGAAGAACGTGCAGGGCTACGACCTGGTGCGGCCCTTTGTAGGAAGCTTTGGGCTTTTGGGCGAGGCCCTCGAGGTGGTCTTCCGCCTGCGGCCGGGGCAGGCCTCGGCCTTTTTGAAAAGGCCCTTCGCCGGGGAGTTTCCCGAGCTTACCCCCACCCCCCGCTTCCTCTTCGCCCTTTTGGAGGAGGGCCGTTGGTGGCTTTACGCCTTCCACTTCGGCCAGGAAAAGGAGGTGGCCCGCTTCCAAGAGGCCTTCCGCGGGGAAGAGGCGGGGCCAATGGACCTCCGCCCCCTCTTCCCCCACGGGATGGGGGTGGGGGAAGGTCCCCTGAAGGACCTCCGCTTTTCTTGGGCGGATGGGGGCGGGGCCCCGGAAGCCCCAGCGGCCTTCCGGAAGCTGGCCCAGGCGCTTTAGGCACCCCGGCCCCCACAGAGACCCAAGCCTTAGGCACCGCCCTCCCCGCGCCGGGTACAGGGCGCGGTATTCTCTAAAGGATGCGGGAGATCGCACAAGAAGCCCTAGCCGCCATCCGCGAAGCCCAGGACCTCGAGGCCCTAAAGGCCCTCAAGGCCCGCTACCTGGGCAAAAAGGGCCTCCTCACCCAGGAGATGAAGGCCCTTGCCCACCTCCCCCTGGAGGAAAGGAGGGCCAAGGGCCAGGCCCTAAACGCCCTAAAGGAGGCCATTGAAAAGGCCTTGGAGGAGCGGGAGAGGGCCCTGGTGGAAGAGGAGCTGCGAAGGGCCCTGGAGGGGGAACGGCAGGATGTCTCCCTGCCTGGGGTGGAGGTTTTCCCCGGGGGGCTTCACCCCATCACCCTCATGGAGCGGGAGCTGGTGGAAATCTTTCGCTCCCTGGGCTACCAGGCGGTGGAAGGCCCCGAGGTGGAAAGCGAGTTCTTCAACTTTGACGCCCTGAACATCCCGGAACACCACCCGGCGCGGGACATGTGGGACACCTTCTGGCTGGAGGGGGAAGGGCACAGCCTCCCCGGCCCCTTGGGGGAGGAGGTGCGGGGAAGGCTTCTTCTGCGCACCCACACCTCCCCCATGCAGGTGCGCTACATGGTGGCCCACACCCCCCCCTTCCGCATCGTGGTGCCGGGGCGGGTCTTCCGCTTTGAGCAGACGGACGCCACCCACGAGGCGGTCTTCCACCAGCTGGAGGGCCTGGTGGTGGGGGAAGGGATCACCATGGCCCACCTGAAGGGGGCCATCTACGAGCTGGCCCAGGCCCTCTATGGCCCCGAGTCCCGGGTGCGCTTCCAGCCCGTCTACTTCCCCTTCGTGGAGCCAGGGGCCCAGTTCGCCATCTGGTGGCCGGAGGGCAAGAAGTGGCTGGAGCTGGGAGGGGCCGGGATGGTCCACCCCAAGGTCTTCCAAGCGGTGGACGAGTACCGAAAATCCCTGGGCCTTCCCCCCGCGTACCAGGGGGTCACGGGCTTCGCCTTTGGGCTCGGAATAGAGCGCCTGGCCATGCTTCGCTACGGCATCCCCGACATTCGCTACTTCTTCGGGGGAAGGCTTAAGTTTTTGGAGCAGTTCCGGGGGATTTTATGAGGGTGCCTTTCACCTGGCTCAAAAGCTTCGTGCCTGAGCTGGAAAGCCCCCAGGTGCTGGAGGAGCGCCTGGCGGGCTTGGGCTTTGAAACCGACCGCATGGAAAGGGTCTTCCAGATCCCCGGGGGCGTGGTCTTCGCCCGGGTCCTCGAGGCCCATCCCATCCCCGGCACCAGCCTCAAGCGCCTGGTCCTGGATGCGGGGAAGGTGGTGGAGGTGGTCTCGGGGGCGGGAAACGCCCGGGCGGGCCTCGGGGTGGCCCTAGCCCTCCCCGGCACGGAGGTGAACGGGCTTAGGATCGCGGAAAGGACCATCCAGGGGGTGGTCTCCCACGGGATGGCCCTCTCCCCCAAGGAGCTCGGGGTGGGGGAGTACGGCGGCGGGCTTTTGGAGTTCCCCTCCGAGGCCCTCCCCCCCGGCACCCCCTTGGCCGAGGCCTGGCCGGAGGAGGTGGTGCTGGACCTCGAGGTCACCCCCAACCGCCCGGATGCCCTGGGGATCCTGGGCTTGGCCCTTGACCTCCACGCCTTGGGCTACAGCCTCGTCCTGCCCGAGGAGCGGCTGGAAACGGAGAACGTGCCCATCCCCTTCGGCCTCCGGGTGGAAGACCCCAAGGGGGCGCCCCACTTCACCCTTGCCTACGCCTTCGGCCTCCGGGTGGGGCCAAGCCCCATCTGGCTCCAGCGGATCCTCTTCGCCTCGGGGATGCGGCCCATCAGCAACGTGGTGGACATCACCAACCACGTGATGCTGGAACGGGCCCAGCCCATGCACGCCTTTGACCTGCGCTTCATCGGGGAGGGCATCCAGGTGCGCCGGGCCCGGCCCGGGGAGAGGCTTATCACCCTGGACGGGGTGGAAAGGGAGCTCCATCCGGAGGACCTGGTGATCGCCGGCCACCTAGGGGAAAGGAGCTTTCCCCTGGGCCTTGCCGGGGTCATGGGGGGTGCGGAAAGCGAGGTGCGGGAGGACACCCAGGCCATCGCCCTCGAGGTGGCCCAGTTTGACCCCGTTTCCATCCGCAAGACCGCCCGGCGGCATGGCCTGCGCACCGAGGCCAGCTACCGCTTTGAGCGGGGGGTGGACCCCATGGGCCAGGTGCCCGCGGCGCGGCGGGCCCTAAGCCTCCTCCAGGCCCTGGCGGGGGCCCGGGTGGCGGAGAGGATCCTGGAGGAGGGAACCCCCAAGGCGCCGAGGCCCATCCCCTTCCGCCCCCAGTACGCCAACCGGCTCCTCGGCACCCAGTACCCGGAGGAGGCGCAGCTTTCCCTGCTCAGGCGCCTGGGCTGTCAGGTGGAGGGGGAGGGCCCTTACCGGGTCACGCCCCCAAGCCGCCGCCTGGACCTGGAGCTGGAAGAGGACCTGGTGGAGGAGATCGCCCGCCTTCAGGGCTACGAGAGCATTCCCCTGGACCTTCCCGCCTTCTTCCCCGCCCCCGACAACCGGGGGGTGGAAAGGCCCTACCAAAGGGAACGCCGCCTGCGGGACCTCCTGGCGGGCCTGGGCTTCCAGGAGGTTTACACCTACAGCTTCATGGACCCGGAGGAGGCCGCCCTCTTCCGCCTGCCCCCGCCCCCCTGGCGCCTGCAAAACCCCTTGAGCCCGGAGAAGGCCGCCCTGAGGACCCACCTCTTCCCCGGCCTCCTCAAGCTCCTTCGGGAAAACCTGGCCCTGGACCGCCCGGAAAGGGCCCTTCTCTTTGAGGTGGGCAAGGTTTTCGGAAAAGAGGGAGCGTGGGTGAGGGAGGAAACCCACCTGGCGGGCCTCCTCTTCGGGAAGGGCCTGGGTCTTCCCCATGGGGAGAGGCTTTCCGGCTACCCCCTCCTCAAGGGGCTTCTGGAGGCCTTTTTGAACCGGCTGGGCCTGGATTTGCGGGTGGAGGCCCACCCCTACCCCTTCCTCCACCCCGGGGTCTCAGGGAGGGTGTGGGTGGCCGGGGAGGAAAAGGGATTCCTGGGCCAGGTACACCCCGAGATCCTCAAGGCCCTGGGGCTTCCCCCGGTCTTCCTCTTTGAGCTCCTCCTCCCCCTTCCCGAAGAGCCCTTCCGCTTCCAGGACCCCTCCCGCTACCCCCTGGCCTTCCGGGACCTGGCGGTGGTGGTCCCCGAGGCCACGCCCTACGGGGAGGTGGAAGCCCTTCTTCGCCAGGCGGCGGGACCCTATCTGGAAAGCCTTCAGCTCTTTGACCTTTACCAGGGCCCGCCCCTCAGGGAGGGGGAGAAGAGCCTGGCCTTCCACCTGCGCTTCCGCCACCCCGAGCGCACCCTGAAGGACGAGGAGGTGGAGGAGGCCATGGCCCGCCTCCTGGCCGCCTTGAGGGCCCGGGGCTGGGACATCCGGGGCTAGGGGGTAAACTGAAGCCATGCTCACCTGGGTGGACCTCCTGGCCCTCCTCAGCCTGGCCGTGGGCCTGGCCTGGGGCTACCGCAGCGGCCTCCAGGGGGCCTTTGCCGGGCTTGGGGTGGCGCTCTACCTCCTCCTGGCCCAGGCGGGGCTTGCCGGCCCCTGGTGGGGCCTGGGCCTGGGGCTTCTCCTGGGGGTTCTGGCCAAAAGCCTTCCCCTTCCCCCCCTTTCCCAGGGCCTCGAGGCGCTGCTGGGCTCCCTGGGGGGGTTCTTTTTGGGCCTATTCCTGGCCCTGGCCCTCTGGACCGGATACCCCTGGGAAAGGACCCCCGCGGGGACCCTCCGCTACCCCTCCCTAAGCCTTCCCACGCCCGTCTACGAGGGGGTCAGCCAAAGCCCCTTTGCCCGGGAGGCCTTCCGCCTGGCCTGGACCCTCCCCTGGCTCAGGCGCGCCCTGGGCCTAGGCCAGCCGTAAGGCCACTCCCCTAGAGGGCCAGGACCCGCGACAGGGCCAAGAGGGCGCGGCGGATGTCCTTCTTGCGCTCCACCGCCTCCTTGAGGGGGGTAAGCTCCACGTCTCCCTCCACCTCCCCCACCATGACCCCGCTCGTCCCCCCAGCCAGGGCCTCCACCGCCGCCGCCCCAGGCGGCTCGCCAGGATGCGGTCCTTGGCGGTGGGGCTCCCTCCCCGCTGGATGTGGCCCAGGACCGTGACCCGGGCCTCCACGGGCACGTGCTCCCGTATGGCGGCAAGAAGACCCGCCGCCCCCCCAGGGTAGGCCCCTTCCGCCACCACCACGATGGAGCTGGTCTTGCCCCGGCGCAGGGATTCCACAAGCCCCTCCGCGATGGCCCTGGGGTCCACGGGCTCCTCGGGCACGGCGATCACCTCAGCCCCCCCGGCGAGCCCCACGTCCAAGGCGATGAACCCCGAGTCCCGCCCCATGACCTCAATGAAGAAGACCCGCTCGTGGCTGGCGGCGGTATCCCGGATCCGGTCTATGGCCTCCAGGGCCGTGTTCACCGCGGTGTCAAAGCCGATGGTGTAATCGGTGCCGTAGAGGTCGTTGTCGATGGTGCCGGGCACCCCCACCACGGGAACCTTGTGCTCCTCCGATAGGCGCATGGCCCCGCGAAAGGTCCCATCCCCCCCGATGGCCACCAAGCCCTCGATCCCCGCCGCCCTCAGCCTCTCCGCCGCCTTGGCCCTCCCCTCCTCCGTCAGGAACTCCTGGCTCCTTGCGGTGAGGAGGACCGTCCCCCCGCGCTGGAGGATGTTGGCCACATCCCGCACCCCCAAGGGCACCATCTCCCCCTGGATCATGCCGGCGTAGCCTCGGCGGATGCCGATCACCTCGAGGCCCAGGGCATAGGCCTGGCGCACCACCGCCCTGATGGCCGCGTTCATCCCGGGAGCATCGCCACCGGAAGTAAAGACCCCTATGCGTTTCATTCCTCCTCCCCAGGCTCCTGCTCCAGGGCCAAGCGGTAGGCCTCGTTCCTGGGGACCCCCCTCGCCAGGAGGGCCCGGAACAGCGCCTTGCCCGCAAGGCCTTGGGCTTTCAGCTCCTGCAAGACCCCTTGGGGCTCCACAGGCTCCCTCTCCTTGGGCCCCAACACCAGAACGAACTCGCCCCTTGGGTTTTGAAAGCGCCTCCAGGCCTCCTCCAGGGTGCCCCGGAAGATCTCCTCGTGCACCTTGCTGATCTCCCGGGCCACGGCCACGGGATGCTGTGGCCCGTAGACCGCCTTTAGGTCCTCCAGGGTCCTCCGCAGGCGATGGGGGCTCTCGTAGAGCACCGCCGTCCTCCCTTCCCGGGCTAAAGCCCAAAGCCGCTCCTGGCGCTCCCTTCCCCCTTGGGCAAAAACCCCTCAAAGGTGAAGCGGTGGGTGGGGAGGCCCGAGGCCACCAGGGCGGGGATGAGGGCCGTGGGGCCTGGAAGGGCTTCCACCCGCCAGCCCCATTCTAACGCCCGCCGCACCAGCTCCGCCCCGGGATCGGAGATCCCCGGGGTGCCGGCGTCGGTGGCGTAGGCCACGTAAGCGTAAGGGGAAAGGAGTTCCTTGGCCCTTCCCACCGTGTGCTGGTCCAGGCGCAGGGTGGGGGTAGGGATACCGTAGTGGCGGAGGAGAAGCCCGGTGCGCCGGGTGTCCTCACAGGCCACCACCTCCGCCTCCCTCAGGACCCTTAGGGCCCTTAGGGTGATGTCCTCCAGGTGGCCAATGGGGGTGGGGACCAGGACCAGGCGCACCTTAAAGGAGGATGGGCCTTAGGAGCTCCTGGACCTCGCGGAAGGTGAACTGGTACACCGAGCCCGAGGGCAGGGTGAACTCCAAAAGGTCCGGGCTTCCCGGGAAAAGGATGCGGCGGAGGGCCATGGGGCCCTGGTCGGTTTCCACATGGACCGTCACGTAGTCGGGCTCCAGGTTGGGCTCGTCCTCCGCTTCCTTAGGAGGTTCCTCCCCTACCCCCTCCTCCAAGCGGCGAAGGGCCTCCAGGAGGTCGGCCTTAAGGGCCCGCACCTCCTCCTCCAAGGCCCCCTCGTAAAAGACCAGAACCGCCTCCTCCCCTTCCCCATAGGCCCTGAGCCCCCATAGGGCCTCCTTCTCCCCCTCGGGGAAGCCTCCAAAAGCTCCAAGGTGCCGTCGGCAAGCAGGCGCAAGGCCGCCCCGCAGGCCTCGCAGTCCACGAGGTCCCCCGCCTCGTACCCCTCCAGCTCTAGGGTTTCCCCACACACCGGGCAGACCATAAATCCCCTCCAACCCCATTGTAATCCGCACAAAAAGGGCCGGCCCTTCGGCCCGGCCCCACCCGGTACTGGCCTCAACGGGCCCCGTAGCGGGCGATGCAGGCCCTTACCTCCTCCAGGGCCGCCTGCCGGTCCCGCCAACCCGTCACCTTCACCCACTTGCCCTTTTTGGCCTCGAGGGCCTTGTAGGTTTCAAAGAAGTGCTGGATCTCCTGCTTAACCCCCTCAGGCACGTCGGCGATGTCCCGAATATGGTCCAGGCGCTGGTCCTCCGCCACCACCCCGATGACCTTGGCGTCCCCGCCCTTCTCGTCCTCCATGAGGAGAAGGCCCACCACCCGCACCTCCACCACCACCCCCGGCAAAAGGGGGTAGGTGGAGAGAACCAGGCCATCCAGGGGATCCCCGTCCTCGGCCAGGGTGGAGGGAATGAACCCGTAGTCCCCGGGATAGAACTGGGCTCCCGGCAGAACCCGGTCCAGCTTGATCACCCCAAGGTCGGGATCGTACTCGTACTTGTTGCCCGAACCCCGGGGCACCTCGATGACCATGTGCACCACCTCGGGAGCGCCCTTACCCACGGGAAGGCTCTTCAGGTTCGCCATAGCCCCCCCATTATACGGGGTATAGGAGGACCTCCGGAAAATCGGTGACCAGGGCATCCACCCCCCAGGCGGCCAGCGCCTGGGCTTGGGGGCGGTGGTTCACCGTCCAAACCAGCACCCGGTAGCGGGCCTTGAGCGCCCTGACCCTCTCCTCCGTGAGCAAGGAGGCCTCGGGATGCACCCATTCCACCCCCAGGCAGGGGGCCAGGGCCTCCGCCTCCTCTTGGTCATAAAGAAGGCCCAGGGGGCCAACCCCAAGCCGCCTAAGCCGCACCAGGGCCAAGGGGTCAAAGGAGCTCACCCAAATCCTTGGCGAAGGGTAACGGGCCAGGAGCCGGGCCAAGGCCTCCTCGCGGCCATCGGTCTCAGGAGGGAGGCTTTTCAGCTCCACGTTGATCCAAGCCCCGGGGGAAGGCCCGAAACACCTCCTCGAGGGTGGGCACATACGCGGGAAGCTCCCGAGCGCTGAGCCCGCTTAAAGGGATTCCTCCCAGGGTGAAGTCGTGGTGCACCACCAAGACCCCGTCCCGGGTTAGGTGCACGTCCAGCTCAAAGCCATCCAGCCCGCCTCCAGGGCCCGGCGAAAGGCCTCCAGGGTGTTCTCCACATGGGCGGGGGACCCGGCCCCGTGGGCGGGGGGCACCCCGGTGTCCCAAACGCAAGGGCACGAGGGGAAGTATACAATGGGGCCATGGGCAAGTATGAGGCGGCGTTTTCCCGCCTGGGCGAGGAGGCCTTGGCCAAGCTGGAGGGACCGGGTGGCCTTCTGGCGGTCACCCAAACCCACCTGGTCTTCGTGGACGAGGCCGGGATAAGGCGCCTGGAGCTGGCCAGGATCCGCCGGGTGGGCAAAGGAGAGGCCGGCACCCTTCTGGTGCAGGGGGAGGGGATTCCCTGTCCCTCCCCCTGAAGGCCTTCCCCTTGGAGGAGCTCAAGGCCTTTTTTGGAGGAGCTGAAACCCCACGTGGCCCGGGCCCGCAAGGCCACCTCGGCCCGAGCCCCGTCCCCAGGGCTCCCCTGACCCAGGAGGTGGCTCCCCCACCGCCCCCGAGCCCCCCAAGGCCCCGGTGTGGGAAGAGGAACCCCCCGCCAAGCGGGATTCGGTAGAACTGGCCCGGAGCCGGAACCCCCTTCCCCAGCCCCCACGCCCAAGGCCCCGGAGGGAGGAACCCTTTGGCCTCCCCCTTAAGGCTCCTCTCCCTCCTCACCCTGGGCTACACCGTGGCCTTCGTGGCCCTGAACCCGGGAGGGGACCCTTGGGTGCTGGCGGGCGTCCTCCTGGGGGGGCTGGGCCTGGCCTTGACGGAGTGGGCCGCTTCCACCTTCTCTACCTCCTCGCGGTAGCCCTCCTCGGCCTCTTTAAACCTTTGGCCCAAGCTGGCCCCAAGACCCCAACCGGTGGCGGGTGGAAACCCTGGCGGAGGCCGCTTCCAACCCCGGCCCGGGAGCCGGTGAGCCTGAACCAGGCGAGCCTCGAGGAGCTCATGGCCCTTCCGGCATCGGCCCCGCCCTGGCCCAGAGGATCGTGGAGGGAAGGCCTACGCCCGGGTGGAGGACCTCCTAAGGGTCAAGGGCATCGGGCCGGCCACCCTGGAGCGGCTTAGGCCTTACGTGCGGCCCTAGATGAGGCCCCCAGGACCCCCTCCCCTACGGAGCCCCGGCCTCGGGCTAGGGCTTGGGGGGTTGCTGGGGGCCTGTGGCCTACTCCACCCCGGGGCTTTCTCGTGGCCCTGGCCCTCCTCTCCTTCGCCTCCCCTGGCCCTGGGGGTAACCCTGGTGGCCCTGAGGGGGCTCCTCCTCCCTATCCCCGAGCCCCCTACGGGTTGCGCCTGGAGGGAACCTTCCCGGTGCAAGGGGGGGTTTACCCGCTGGGAGGGCCACCGGCTTTGGGTCAGGCACTTCCCGCCCTGGAGGACGGGGTTTACCGCTTGAAGGGGTACCTGGGCCTCCCGAGGCCAAGCGGAACCCGGGCGGGTTTGACGGCAGGGCCTGGCTCTTGGCCCAGGGGGTGAAGGGGGGTGTTTCACGTGGAACGGGCGGAGCCCCTGGCTCCCTTTCCGATCCAAGAAGGCACCTCCGACAGCGGCTGGCCCAGGGCCTAAGCCCCCCGCCAAGGAGGTGATGGAGGGCCTTACCCTGGGGGAGAAGGAGGGCCTCGAGGCGGCCTACCCCTGGTTTCAAAGGGCGGCCTGGCCCATCTCCTGGCCTCCTCCGGCCTCCACGTGGGCTTCCTGGTGGGCAGCCTGGTCCTCCTCCTCACCCCCTTGGGCCGGTGGCGGTACCTTTTGGCCTTTCTGGCCTGCCCCTTTACCTGTGGCTGGCGGGCCCGCCCCTCCCTGGTACGGGCCAGCCTGATGGCCGGCCTTTCCCTCCTGGGCCTCTTCCTGGGCCTGGGGCCGCGCCGGGGCTCCAGGCCCTGGCCTCGCCCTTTTCCTCCAGCTTCTCTGGCTTCCCCAAAGCCTCCTCAGCCTTTCCCTCCAGCTTTCCTATCTGGCGGTGCTGGGCATCGCCCTGGTCCTCTCCCCCCTTCCCTTGCCCCGAACCCCCAAGGGTACCTTGTCGGCACCCTCCTGTCCAGCCTAGGGGCCCAAGTCCTCCTGGCTCCCCTCCTCCTCCACCGCTTCGGCTTCCTTCCCCTCCTCTCCCCCTTCAGCAACCTCCTGGCCCTACCCCTGGTGGCCCTCCTGGTACCCCTCGGGGTCCTGAAGCTCCTCCTGGGGGCCTCCTCGCCCCCCTGGTGGAGCCCCTGGCCCAGCCCTTCTCCTCCTGGCCCGGCTTGCCGGGCAAGGCCCCCTGTTGCGCTGGGGGGAGATCAGCCCCGCCGGCTTTGCCCTCTATTACCTGGGCCTTTTCCCCTGTTCCTGGCCCTCTTCCGCCTTCTGCCCGGGCGGAGGGCCCTCCTCCTCACGAGCCTCCCCCTTCTCCTCAGCCTCCTTTCCTCCTGGCCCAAACCCCTGGACCTTTGGGCCCTGGACGTGGGCCAGGGGACGCCCTGCTGGCCGCCTTGGGCGGGGCCGAGGTCCTGGTGGATGGGGGGAGGCGGGAGCAAGGGAAGGGGTGGTGCGGGCCTGAGGGCCTGGGGGTAGGGGCCCTCGAGGTCCTGGTGGCCACCCATCCCGACGCCGACCACTACGGGGGCCTCCTACAGGTGGTGGAGGAGGTCCCCATCGGCCTCGCCCTCCTCTCCCCCGCCTTTCCCCAAGACCACCCCCTGGTCCAGGCCCTGGAGGAGCGGGGGGTACCCCTCCTCTTCCCCCATCAAGGGAAGCCGCTTCCGGGTGGGGAAGGGAAGCCTGGAGGTCCTCTGGCCCCCTCACCAGCAGGCCACCCATGACCTGAGCGGCCTGGTCCTCCTCCTGGACTTCACCGCCCCAAGGCCCTCCTCCTGGCGGACGTGCCCCAGGAGGTGGAAGGACAGCTGGCCCCGCCGAAGGTGGAGGTGGTGAAGGTGAGCCCCACGGCTCGCGCACGGGCACGGAGGAGGGCCTCCTGGAACGCATCCAGCCCCGGGTGGCCCTGATCGGAGTGGGCCGGAACCCCTACGGCCACCCCCACCCCGAGGTCCTGGAGCGCCTGGCCGCCGCGGGAAAGGGTCTACCGCACCGAGCAA